>NZ_BCVX01000002.1 GCF_001591965.1 Lysinibacillus odysseyi 34hs-1 = NBRC 100172 | reverse complement strand
CCGTGCCCGGCAGGTGTTTTTGTTTCAATTTCGCCGGGGAAAGTAAGAAAGATGGATTGCAGAGGAAGGCTTCAAAAAGTATACTATCTGTAGGGGGTATACTCCGACGGATAATAGATTATAAATCAACAATGATGGCCTTGAGACCAACTCAGGGTTTTTTCATTTTATGCATAAAACGGCTTTATTCAATTGATGGGGCACCTTCAGATTATGGATAAAATGAAGGAAGGAAGAGCATCTTAGGAAAGAGGTATATTTATATGGCGCAATTATTTTTCAAGCACGGTGCAATGAACAGTGGAAAGTCTATTGAAATCTTAAAAGTTGCACATAACTACGAGGAACAGGATAAACCGGTTCTTATCTTCACTTCCGGTATCGATACAAGGGATGAGGTAGGGATGGTGTCAAGCCGTATTGGATTGCGCCGGGATGCAATTCCAGTCTTTGACGATACGGATCTGTTTGAGACAGTAAAGGCATATCCTGAAAAGCTATATTGCGTGCTTGTCGATGAAGTTCAGTTTTTGAAGAAAGAGCATGTGATCCAGCTGACACGTATTGTAGATGAATTAAATATCCCGGTTATGGGCTTCGGTCTGAAAAATGATTTCCAAAATGAGTTGTTCGAAGGAAGCCGTTACATGCTCATCTATGCCGATAAAATTGAGGAAATGAAGACGATTTGCTGGTTCTGCCATAAAAAGGCGACGATGAACCTGCGTGTCGATGAACATAAAAAGCCGGTATACACGGGTGACCAAATTCAAATCGGGGGCAATGATACATATTACCCTGTTTGCCGTAAATGCCATAACAACCCGCCGTTGTAAACTGAATACGTGATGAAGCTGAATGTAAGGAGTTGCAGCAGCAGATTATCTTTTTGCTTAAGTATGCCTGCTTCTTTCTTATGAATAATGCTAGCACGAAGGCTGTGAATTCATTATACTAATGTAGGTAGATTGAGAAGAGATAAAGTTGGTTATTTATCGTATTTGTTTGAGTGGGGAAAGGACCCGGTATAGTAAGAGAAGGGAGTTCCCACCTGTCCGGTAAAGAATGAGAGCAAAAATAAGAAGAGGTGAAACTATGTTTGATCGGTTACAAGCGGTTGAAGATCGTTACGAACGTTTAAATGAATTATTAAGTGATCCCGATATCGTGAATGATAGTAAAAAGTTACGTGAATATTCAAAAGAGCAATCAGACATCCAGGAAACAGTCGAGGCTTACCGTGAATATAAAGAGGCAAAACAGCAATTTGCTGATGCACGGGAAATGCTGGAGATTGAAAAAGATCCCGATATGCTGGAAATGGTAAAGGAAGAATTCAATGAATTGAAGGGGCAGATCGAGGAATTGGAAGAACGCCTTCGCATTTTATTACTTCCGAAAGACCCGAACGACAATAAAAACGTAATTATGGAAATCCGGGGTGCGGCAGGCGGTGATGAAGCGAATATCTTCGCAGGGGACCTATTCCGCATGTATACACGCTATGCTGAATCACAAGGCTGGAAAATCGATATTATGGAAGCAACACCGAACGCGGCAGGCGGCTATAAAGAGGTAATCTTTATGATTAACGGTCAAGGTGCTTATTCTAAACTGAAGTTTGAAAATGGCGCACACCGTGTGCAACGTGTACCGGCGACAGAATCGCAAGGTCGTATTCATACATCAACAGCTACGGTAGCCTGTCTGCCAGAGGTACATGTAGAAGAAGTAGAAATTCATGAAAAAGATATCCGTGTAGATACATTTGCTTCTTCTGGTGCAGGTGGTCAATCGGTAAATACAACGATGTCAGCTGTGCGTATGACCCACTTACCTACAGGTGTTGTTGTATCGATGCAGGATGAGCGTTCTCAAATCAAAAACCGCGAAAAGGCGATGAAAATTTTAGTAGCGCGTGTAGCAGAATTACACCGTTCGGAGGCGCAGGCTGAAATCGATTCTACACGTAAATCAGCTGTTGGAACAGGCGACCGTTCTGAACGTATCCGCACATACAATTATCCACAAAACCGTGTAACGGACCACCGCATCGGTTTAACTTTACAAAAGCTTGACCAAATCGTCGAAGGAAAGCTTGACGAAATCATTGATACTCTTATTTTAGAAGAACAGGCTTCTAAATTGGAGAAGTTAAATCAAGATGCATAAAACAGTATGGGAGGCCCTGAACGGGGCTTCTTCTTTTTTGACGGATAAAGGTCGCGATGAAAATGCTGCACGTCTGCTCCTGCAGCATATTTTACAAACAAATTATTCAGGCTTGATGATGCGTGCCCATGATGTATTGGCCGAAGAGCAGCTTGAACTGTTTCAATCGTATGTAGAAGAGCATGCAAAAGGCCGCCCTGTGCAGTACATTACAGGTATGGAGGAATTCTATGGACGCGAGTTTCTTGTGGATGAGTCGGTCCTTATTCCGCGTCCGGAAACTGAGGAGCTGATTGTCTGTGCGGTGAATCATTGCCGGAAGCTTTTTGGAGATAGGCAGTTCAAGCTTGTAGATATTGGGACAGGCAGCGGGGCAATCGCTGTCACAATGAAAAAGGAACTTCCGCAAGCACAGGTGACAGCGACGGATATTTCGCAGGCTGCTTTACAAACTGCTGTGAAAAATGCGGAAAGACTTCAGGCGGAAATTGATTTTCGGTTAGGTGATCTTACAGAGCCTATTCAGGATGAGAAATGGGACGTTGTCTTATCAAATCCTCCCTATATTGCATTTGAAGAAAAGGCGGAAATGTCGGAAGTAGTACTTGATCATGAACCGCACTCTGCCCTTTTTGCAGAGGAAGAGGGGCTGATGCTATATCGTAAGCTGGCGGAGGACTTGCCGAAGTGTATGAATAAACCAGGTTTTATCGCTGTAGAAATCGGCTATAGGCAAGGACCGGCAGTGAAAAAAATGTTTGAAGAGGCGTTTCCGGCAGCGGTTGTGGAAGTCGTGAAAGACATTAATGGAAAAAATCGTATTGTTTTTTGTGAAATAGTAGAATAAAAAAGATCCTCCTTGTCCACAATGCTAGACAAGGAGGGATTTTCATGTTAAATGATTACGAGATTAAGAGAAATGATAAAATACTAGCGGTTCTGAAATTATTGATTAGCGCACTTGGCCTATATATTATTATTAATCTATCACCTAGTTTTGTAGAGCTGCTGGACGAAAGCCGCCCGAGCTATGCGGAGGATGTAGTTGTGCGTGTCATTGCCAACAGCAATACAGAAAAAGACCAGCAGATGAAAAAACAGGTTGTCGCGGATATGCAGGATTTTTTAAAGGAATCTTCTGTTAAGGAGGAAGAATTAGTACCATCCATTCAGACGTTTATTCAGCAGCAATATCCACATGCCCCGATTCAACTAAAATCTGGGGATAACTTAATTCCGCCGAAACTAATCATGCGGACATTTTATCCACAGGTGTCAACGAATTCATTGGTTGTTGTTATCGGAGAGGGCCGTGGGGAGAATTGGTTCTGCTCAGCATTCCCAAGCATCTGTGACAAACCGGAAAAAACAGAAGAAGACGAAGAAAAACAAAAAGTACGTTTTAAATTTATAGAGTGGCTGAAGGAAAAGTTCTTCTAAAGTAGAGAGATTATCGACTTATACACACATTCTGATTACTTATTAACAGATTGTGGATTATTTACAATATTTCTTCTAAATAAAGGGGAGAAAGTATGAAAACAGAAATATTAGTTGTGGATAAGAGTGTGAATAGTAAGAAAACTTATGCACAGGCTGTGGATATGTTAAATGCGGGACAAGTGGTTGCTTTCCCAACTGAAACGGTATACGGACTCGGAGCAGTGGCCACGGATGATACGGCAGTAAAACGGATTTTTGAAGCGAAGGGACGCCCCTCGGACAATCCGTTAATTGTACATATTGGGACAATTGAAGAGTTACATGATTATATAGAAGACATTCCGCCTGTGGCAAAGAAATGTATGGAAGCATTTTGGCCGGGACCGCTTACTCTTGTAATGAAAGCGAAGCCGGGTGTTCTTGCACCGAGCGTAACTGCGGGGTTATCCACAGTAGGAATGCGGATGCCCGATCATCCGGTAGCCCTTGAACTGCTCCGCACATTGCAAAAACCGGTTGCTGCACCAAGCGCAAATCGCAGTGGTAAACCAAGCCCGACAAAGGCTGAACATGTAGCAGAAGATTTGAATGGGATCATTCCGTGTATACTGGACGGAGGTATAACAGGGATCGGTTTAGAATCTACTGTATTGGATGTAACGCTACATCCACCTGTTATTCTTCGGCCTGGCGGAGTCACAAAGGAAATGCTGGAAAATGTAATAGGGCCTGTATTGGAACCGTCACATGAAGAGCAGCGTATCGAATCTACCCCAAAGGCTCCGGGCATGAAATATACCCACTACTCACCTGAGGCACCGGTTTTTCTTATTGAAGAAACGGCCAATATCCGGGCAGCTATAGAAAATCTGCAGCAGCAAGGCCATAAAGTAGCCCTGCTGGCACCGAAAACCTATAAAGAGACAGCAGCGGATTACTTCTTTACATTCGGGGAAGAGAACAATCTGGAACAGATGGGCGCTCATTTATACGATGCCCTTCGCAGCTGTGATAAGACGGATGCCACTATTATTCTTGCGACAGCTACTTCTAAAAAAGGCATGGGCTCTGCTATTATGAACCGGCTTGAAAAAGCAGCCGGTGAAAAATGGTTTACATTATAAAAAGGAACTTCACATGAAAATGTGGAGTTTTTTTGTGTATAAATCATTTTCCTTTGCTGTATACATCTATTGTGGATAAAAATACATCATAAATAAAAGTAAGAAAAAAACAAGAAATTCATATAATGAAATTATTTGTGGCCGATAATAAAAATGTTATTTCAATTATTTGAAGATAGTATCTGCAGGGGAATTTTTGCTGAATAGGTAAAAATGAGGACCTATATCTTACCATTTGGTCACTTTTCTTCTATTCCTAAATTTGATATGCTAAGAAATGAAATAGAGCAAATAGGTCAATTAGTATATAAGTGTCGAAAAAACAACTAAAAATGGAGAGATTGGCATGAATATTTATTTTGTGTGCACAGGAAATACATGCAGAAGTCCTATGGCTGAGGCTATATTAAAAAGTAAAAAAATACCAAACATTCATGTGAAATCAGCAGGCATCTATGCATTGGAAGGGGGCGGAATGTCGGAAAATGCCCGAGCGGTTCTGATGGAAGAAAATATTCATCATGACCATGTCTCAAAACAAATCAACGAGCAGGATATTGAGTGGGCAGATTTAATTCTTACCATGACAAGTGCTCATAAGGAAATGCTCATTCGTACGTATGACCAGGCGAAGAATAAAATCTATACATTAAAGGAATACGTCGCTCCTTACAGCAGTCAGGATGTATTTGACCCGTTTGGCGGTGATATTTCGACTTATAAACAGACATATCAAGAGTTGAAGCGACTAATTGAGCAGTTCGAATCGAAATATAGAGAGGGGTAAGGTTTATGGAAGCAAAGGGGAGGATGTTTAATCTCCGGAGAAAATTGGTGTTATTTGTTGGTGTATTAGCGCTTGTAACGTATTCAACAAGCTTTGTTTTCAACGAATTCATCCAGCCGACTTTTTTTTCGTCGGTAGATCAGAAGCTTTTTGAAATTATTACATATAGTTTAGGGATTACATGGTCATGTATACTGGCAGCAATCTTTAGTATCGTCATTATTAAACCACTGCAGTTATTGGAGAAAACGGCGGTCCGTGTAGCTGAAGGAAAAATTGGCCAGGATGTGGAAATGCCAAAGTCAAATGATGAGATCCGATCTGTAGCTGAAGCTTTCCAGTTGATGCTCGTTAATTTAAGAGGAATGGTAGAAGGAATAGATCGGAATTTCCAAACGACGAACGAAACGATCCATCATCTATCGCAGCAGACAGCAGCCGCCCGCACAGAAGCATCAAATATTGCAAGCACAGTTGGGCAAATATCAAGAGGTGCTGATGCATCCGCGCAAGCCGTCCAGGATACGGCGGAAGCGATTGAAGATGTTCGCATTTTAGCGAATGAAGTAAATGATCTTGCGGTTAATTCTGCCTCGAAATCTCACATTATAATTAAAGATTTATCGCATACGACAACATCTATCCAAAGCCTGGTCGATGGTATCCAGCTTATCGCACAGGGGAATGAACAAGCGCTTGTGAACATCCGGGAGCTTGAAAGAAATGCCGAACAGGTAGAGCATATTATCGGCCTAGTCGGTGATATTGCCGCCCAGACGAATTTGCTTGCTTTAAATGCTTCTATTGAAGCAGCCCGTGCAGGTGAGCATGGGAAAGGCTTCGCGGTCGTTGCCGAAGAGGTACGGAAGCTGGCCGATGAAAGTGCGAGTGCTGTAAAAGGGATTACAGACCTGATTCAAACAATTCAGCAAAATGTTCATATAGTCGTCAAGCAAATGCATGAGCAGGTAGACTTTGCCGTGAAGGAATCAAACAGAGTGTCCGAGACGACTTCTGCTGTACAAGGGATGGAAGAAAGCGTCCATGAAATGGCGGATGCCGTTATTTATATTTCTACCCTGATCGAAAAACAAATGCATAATATTGAAATGACAGCCCGCCAGTCGCATGAAGTCGCGGCAATTGCCGAGCAAACATCAGCAAGTACGGAGGAAGTTAGCTCAGCGACAGAAGAGCAGGCGTATTCGATTGAACAAATTGAAGAGCTATCGCAAAATCTTCAGCAGCAATCCGATGAGCTGTATAAAGTCATTTTGCAGTTTGATCGAACAACTTAACGAGAAAGCTTCTAAACATCCTTTAGTAGGGGTTTAGGAGCTTTTTCTTTTAGTATACTAATTGAAAGCAGGGTTTTTCTGCTATACCAGCAGTAAAAAAAGGAGTTCGTGGTATGGTCCATGGTATTGTAGGGGAGGGAGGCGCTGTAATTAAGGATTATTAGTTTTTTGCGAAAATAGGTGAATAAATATTATTGAAAATACCTGTAATATACCTTAAAAGTGAACGATATATATAATCTTAGCTAAAACATTCGTATTTAGATGAAAAATGGTCATTTGTTTCTAGTAAAATACGTGTCAATCTGCTGTTAGAAATGGTACACTGTACATGAATATATTTGAAAAGAGGGAATCTTAGTGAAAATCGCTATTTCTTCAGACCATGGCGGTAACAACCTCCGCAAAGAGATTATGGCCTTACTCGATGAGTTACACATCAGCTATGAAGATTTTGGTCCAACGTCAAACGATTCAGTTGATTACCCGGATTATGCGAAGCCTGTTGCCGAGAAGGTAGCGGCTGGGGAATTTGACCGCGGCATCCTGATCTGCGGGACGGGAATTGGGGTTTCGATTGCGGCGAATAAAGTGAAGGGAATTCGTTGTGCACTTGTACACGACGTCTTTTCTGCAAAAGCAACACGTAACCATAATGACTCAAATGTTCTGGCGATGGGTGAACGTGTCATCGGTCCGGGTCTTGCAAGAGAGATTGTCATGACTTGGCTGAATGCAGAATTCGAAGGCGGACGCCATACGCGACGTATCGAAAAGATTTCCGAATTGGAGGGGTAATTGCGTATGACTTTACAGCAGGTGAAGCAAGATATTGCCGCATTGTTGCGTGAAGTTGAACAGCAGGTAACCTTTCAGCCGAAGCAGCTATTCGTCGTCGGTTGCTCTACCTCGGAAGTAGCAGGAGAGAGGATCGGGACAGCGGGTGCAATAGAAGTTGCACAGGCTTTATATGACGAGCTAGAACGCTTTGCCAAAAGACATGATCTTTATTTAGTTTTTCAAGGCTGCGAGCATATCAATCGGGCGCTGACGCTTGAGCGGGCTGCCGCAGAAAAATATCATTTGGAGCCTGTTGCTGTAGTTCCAGTCAGAACGGCTGGCGGCTCCATGTCCGCATATGCCTATACAAAAATGGACGAGCCGGTAGTTGTAGAAACTGTCCAAGCGCACGCGGGCATTGATATCGGCCAAACATTAATTGGCATGCATTTAAAAGTGGTAGCAGTTCCAATCCGTACGTCGGTAAAGAAAATTGGAGAAGCGGTTGTTACAGTAGCGAAGACACGGCCAAGGCTCATCGGCGGGACGCGTGCGCAGTACGAGCTGTAGCAAAGAAAGCTGAAATTTAAATTTTAGGGGGATTCACTGATTATGGCATTTGAAAAATTAGCTGCACAGGATAAGGCAGTACTAGATGGGATTTTAGCAGAGAAAAAACGTCAAAACTCGAACATTGAGCTGATTGCATCCGAAAACTTCGTATCGGAAGCTGTAATGGAAGCGCAGGGCTCATATCTTACAAACAAGTATGCAGAGGGTTATCCAGGCAAGCGCTACTACGGCGGCTGTGAATTTGTGGACGTAGTAGAAGATATCGCACGCGACCGCGTTAAGGAATTGTTCGGCGCAGAGTATGCAAACGTGCAGCCTCATTCAGGAGCACAAGCGAATATGGCAGTCTATCATACAGTACTAAAGCCTGGCGATACGGTGCTTGGTATGAATCTTTCCCATGGTGGCCACTTGACGCACGGCTCTCCGGTTAACTTCTCAGGGGAATTGTATAACTTTGTAGAGTACGGTGTAACAGAAGATACACATGTAATCGACTACAATGATGTGCGTGAAAAGGCAGTCGCGAACAAACCGAAGCTAATCGTTGCCGGTGCTTCTGCTTACCCGCGTGAAATTGATTTTGCAAAATTCCGTGAGATTGCTGATGAAGTGGGTGCTTACCTAATGGTGGATATGGCTCATATCGCAGGTCTGGTAGCTGCAGGTGAGCACCAATCACCGGTACCTTATGCTGATTTCGTTACATCTACTACACATAAAACATTACGAGGACCTCGCGGCGGTTTAATTCTTGCTTCTAAAGAATGGGAGCAAAAATTAAATAAAGCGGTATTCCCGGGCATCCAGGGCGGCCCATTAATGCATGTCATCGCTGCAAAAGCGGTAGCATTCGGTGAAGCGCTTCAGCCGGACTTCAAGGATTATGCGAAACAAATTAAGAAGAACGCTAAGGCATTGGCACAAAGCTTGATGGATGAAGGTGTCGAAATTGTTTCGGGCGGTACGGACAACCACTTATTACTATTAAACGTGAAGTCTTTAGGTTTAACAGGAAAAGTGGCAGAGCATCTGTTGGATGAAGTAGCAATTACTACAAATAAAAATACGATTCCATACGATACAGAATCTCCATTTGTCACATCTGGTGTTCGTGTGGGAACAGCAGCTATTACAACACGCGGCTTCAAAGAAGAAGATGCAACAGAGGTAGGGAAAATCATTGCTGCTGTCTTGAAGAATCCGGAAGACGAAGCAGTAAAGGTGCAGGCACGTGAACGTGTCCAAACATTAACAGACAAATTCCCGTTATATGAATAAATTCTTACTAAAGATACTTTCAACTTAGGTTGAAAGTATCTTTTTTAAAAATATAAAATAGTCAATTGTCATTTTTTTTATTGCGTCCGTCTACTAGTTTCAGTAATAATGGAAAAGAATAGATAGTTAGGAATGTTACTGGAAGAAAGGAGGGTCAAAGATTGATGGCTAACTCTCTTTGTTATGAAACGGATACCCTATTTTATATGCTGAAGGATTTAGGAGATAAGTCGGGTCGTAAGTACTTGATCTTAGATGATGCGTTAGCTGTCCTCTATATGAATGATCTCTATACAGAGCTGGCTGGTTTTGAGCTGGAGGATATTTACCGTTTTCCATTCCGTAGTCTCCTGCAGCAAAAAATACTTTACCATGAGATAGAAGAAATAGAGGAAAGGCTGTATAAGGGGAAAGTCACGAAAGCTGAATTGATGCATACTAGGAAAACCGGCATACCATTTTATGCAGGACTGGAATGCCTCCCATTTCAGGATGAACAAAATAAGACAAAGCTTGTGCTTGTTTTCGTAAAGGACGTTACCTATATACAATTGCAGAGCTTTGTTGATCGATTAGAAAAAGAGATGTTCCAGGCTATTCAAAATGAGATTTCCTTTAATGAAAAAATTCAGCTTATCTGTAATGGGATTGACCATTTATTCCATCGGGAATGCTTTACTGCCTTTGTTTGGGAGCATGAGGGGAAATGTCAGATGATTCAATCGAATGTATGGCACCCGGGAAAAACAATCCAATATACGCTTGAACAGTCTGTAGAGCGCACATGCTACGAAAAATTGATCCAGCTTAGACAAGTGGTAGTCTATGATGACTTCAGCCATTTGCATCTGCACCGCCCGCACAAAGATCTTGCATTAGAAAAGGAATTTACGCGTTGCATTTTTCTTCCTGTTGGTAAGAGTGAGGGAGAGAAACTCGGTGTAATGACGATTTACTTTAATGAACAGGATTATAAAAATGCTGTTTACAGTCATTTCTTTGAGAGAATTGTAGATTTAATCATACTTGCCTACTCCTATGAAAAGAAGCAGCAGCAAATTTATTCATTGGCCTATATGAATTTGTCTACCGGCATGGTAAACCTGAACGGGTTTATAGGAAGGTTAAAGGAATTAAAGGAATGGGATGGGGTCATTCATTTAGTGGAGCCGACGGAGTTTTCGCGTATTGTCGAACTATATGGAAGAGACAGCGGCGAGGCGCTGCTCAAGCAGATGTATGAACGCATTCTGGAAAAATGTGAAGAGAAACATATATTAGTCGGGCGTTTTGTCAGTTCCTCCATTATTTTATATATGGAGAAGGACGAGGCAGAGACAAGGCATATGACGGAATTTTTAAAAACGCTGGTGGAGCAGCCATTTATCGTCGAAGGAAGAAGTATTTACATAACGCTAAAAAGCGGGGGTGCCCCTATTCGAACAGGGCAATCTATAAAAGAAGGAATTCGCCATGCGGAAAGTGCACTGTCGGAGGCGAAAGAATCTTTTGGTACAATGGCTAGATTTTACTGTGAAGAAAAGGATGCACAGCTTGAAAAAGAGTTGCTTATTTTAAATCATTTAACAGAAGCGATTAAGCACAAGGAGATTACGGCCTTTTTCCAGCCGAAAGTCGAGCTTCGAAGAGGGCGAATTACAAGTATGGAGGCATTGGCCCGCTGGACTTCCCCAGTACTAGGTCATGTATCGCCTGCAGATTTTATTCCTGTAGCGGAGCGGGCAGGGCTCATACGGGAGATTGACCTGCAGATTATTGAACAGGTACTCAGATGGTTCCAGCGACGTCAATATGAAGGAAAGCACATTGTACCGATTGCCGTTAATATTTCACCCGAGCATTTTTATTACCCTCGCTTTGTGGAGGAATTAGAGCAGCTGATCAAAAAGTATCATGCAGATCCGAATTACTTAATTATCGAAATTACGGAAAGTCTCGGGCTTGTGGATGTGAAGCGTGCACAGGAAATTATAAAGAAGCTGTATATACGCGGATTAAAAACGAGTGTGGATGATTTCGGGATGGGCTACTCTTCTCTCAGCTATCTGCAAAAGCTGCCTTTTTCAGAGCTGAAGATCGATCGCAGCTTTACGTCCCGTATTCACGAGGCAGGAACTTTGGCTATTGTACGGTCTATCATTCAGATTGCCTACAACTTGGAAATTGATGTCGTAGCAGAAGGGGTAGAGACAAAGGAGCAGGCGGATGTATTGTACCAGCTTGGCTGTAAATGTGCCCAGGGCTACCTATTCTATCGGCCGATGTCGTTTAGAGAATTAGAAGAGAGCAATATACTATAGAAGCAATACGAATTTCAACAATAAACTGTGATATATCGAATGTTACAGTTTATTTTTTTGTGCTATACTAATTCAGATAAACAACAGTTAGGAGAGATCCACCTTATGAGTAAAGTATACGTTTTTGATCATCCATTAATTCAGCACAAGTTAACTTATATCCGTGATAAAAATACAGGGACAAAAGAGTTTCGCGAGCTTGTAGACGAAGTAGCAACACTTATGGCATTTGAAATTACACGTGACCTGCCACTGGAAGAAATCGAGATTGATACACCGGTAACAACTTCTAAAACAAAAGTGTTATCTGGGAAAAAGATTGCGATTGTACCGATTTTACGTGCAGGTATCGGTATGGTAGATGGTGTGTTAAAACTAATACCAGCAGCGAAGGTAGGACATATCGGTTTATACCGTGATCCGGAAACATTACAGCCTGTAGAGTATTATGCAAAGCTTCCAGCGGATGTAGAAGAACGTGATTTCATTATTGTGGACCCTATGTTGGCAACAGGCGGCTCAGCTGTTGAAGCAATCAATTCTTTGAAAAAGCGCGGAGCCAAAAATATTAAATTTATGTGTCTGATCGCTGCTCCAGAAGGCGTAAAAGCAATTCAGGATGCGCATGAAGATGTAGATATTTATATCGCTGCGCTAGATGAAAAGCTAAACGACCATGGATATATTGTACCGGGTCTAGGAGATGCCGGCGACCGTTTATTCGGAACAAAATAAGCAGTCTGGACGTATGCTATCTGGACGAAAGGGACAGCAGAGCGAGAGGTCAATCGGCTGATTGCGGGAAACTGCTGTCCGCTATTATAATCGTTAAGAATCATAATTTGAAAAGAGGGATGTTGCAAAAGCGACATCCCGTTTCTCATAAGAAAGGTAGAGACGAAATGACGAACAAGTTAAAGGTAATGACAATTTTCGGTACGCGACCAGAGGCTATTAAAATGGCACCGCTTGTTTTAGAGCTCCAAAAGTATCCGGAAAAGATCGAATCGATTGTGACAGTAACAGCACAGCACCGCCAAATGCTTGACCAAGTGCTGGAAACTTTTAAAATTACACCGGACTATGATTTAAATATTATGAAGGACCGTCAAACGCTCGTCGATGTGGCAACAAGCGCACTGCAGGGGCTTGATGGGGTAATGAAGGAAGCGAAGCCGGATATCGTCCTTGTGCATGGGGATACAGCAACAACTTTCATCGGCAGTCTAGCTGCTTTTTATAACCAGATTGCAATCGGCCATGTAGAGGCAGGGCTGCGGACAGGACAGAAGTATTCTCCGTACCCAGAGGAGATGAATCGGCAGCTGACAGGTGTAATGGCAGATCTGCATTTTGCACCTACAGAAGTCTCAAAGGAAAATTTACTAAAAGAAAACAAGCCTGCAGAAGCAATTTTTGTAACAGGTAATACAGCGATTGATGCATTACAGACGACAGTGAGCGAAGAATACAGCCATCCGGTTCTTGAAAAGATCGGCCAAGACCGTCTTATTTTATTAACAGCACACCGTCGTGAAAACCTTGGTGATCCAATGCGCAATATGTTCCGTGCTATCAACCGCTTATTGGCCGAACATGAGGATGTGCAAGTCATCTATCCTGTTCATATGAATCCGGCTGTGCGCGAAATAGCAAATGATATTCTAGGTGATAATCCGCGTGTGCATTTAATCGAACCGTTAGAGGTATTTGATTTTCATAACTTTGCAGCCCGTTCATTTATGATCCTGACAGATTCGGGCGGTGTGCAAGAGGAAGCGCCATCTTTAGGAAAACCGGTGCTTGTACTGCGTGATACAACGGAGCGTCCAGAAGGAATTGCAGCGGGTACGCTGAAGCTAGCTGGAACGGATGAGGAAACAATTTATAGCCTGGCGAAGGAATTGCTTACGGATGACCAAGCATATGCAGCGATGGCACATGCTTCCAATCCTTACGGTGATGGTCATGCTTCTAAAAGAATTGTGGAAGCATTGATTAATTTTTTAAATAGAAGTAAATAATAGAAGTAAAAAAATTCAAAATATATTCATTATAGTGTAGTAAAGAAAAAATTAGTATGAAATAGCTAAAAAGCGTCTAGGTGAAAAAAGCTTTAAAATCAATTGTGAATTTTCATACACAAATTTGTCAACAATTTGACAAGGACTATGACGAGTCGAAGTTTTTCCCTATAACTAATTGACATCAAATAACCCCTATTGTATGCTTACAAAGGGTAAGAATGATAAGGGTTTCATACAGTCAAAAGGTGTTGAAACACTTGTTATATCAAGTTTCTACTAGATTGACAGTTGAAACCAATAATTGTCAATTTGCAACGTTATACTGCGTCTGGATGAATGTCCATGTAAGCGGATTAGCTACCCAATGATGGGACAAGTTACGACAAAGGTCATAACATGCCAGGCGGCAGCCGCTGCTGAAAGCTATGAAGCTTGTAGTGCATTTACTACGATTTTATTTCACTTGATGGCCACACACAATTCCTTACTCGAAAAAAAGGTTCAGGAGATTAATTGCCAATGCTAGATTTGCATCTCATTTTCGCTATGCAGAAGAAAGCGTTATTTTTTTTGCTCGCTCTATGTGTTTTAGGCTGGGGATTTACGTCCTTTCAGACAATCTTCGCCGGGCTCGCTATAGGGGCATTCTTTGGCACGTATAACTTTTGGATTTTACTTCGACGGATGGAAAAGTTTGACCGTTCCATTAGTGAAGGGACAAAAGCCCCATCATTAGGGACGGCCCTGAGGTTTGGCTCTGGTGTTGCGGCAGTCGCAATTGCAATTTCGTTGCCACAATATTTTCACTTAATTAGCACGGTCATTGGACTAATGATGCCGTACATCTTCCTCTTAATAGAGCGGATTGTCCATCATGTAAAAAACCATTAATGTGCAAAAGAAAGAGAGGTGAATGCAGAAATGGATCATAAAAGTCCTGAGTGGATACTGGACCTTGGCTTTGTAACACTTATTTTTAACAAGTCTACAGTTCTGATGTTATTAGTTGCTGCTGCCATCGTATTCTTAATCGCTTTTATTTCGACACGTCGTTTAGCGCTTAAGCCAACAGGTATGCAAAACTTCATGGAGTGGGTAATGGACTTCGTGAAAGGCATTATCAGCAGTAATATGGACTGGAAGACAGGTGGCCGATTCCACGTGTTAGGAATTACGCTTATCATGTTTGTGGCAGTATCCAACTTGTTAGGTCTACCGTTCTCAATCATTTATAATGATTATCTATGGTGGAAATCTCCAACAGCTGACCCAACAGTTACTATGACATTAGCTGCCATGGTACTTGTATTGACGCACTACTACGGTATAAAGTTACAAGGTACTAGCGAATATACAAAAGGTTTCTTCCGCCCAATGTCATTCATGTTCCCATTAAAGATCATTGAGGAGTTCGCAAACACGCTGACTCTTGGTCTACGTCTTTACGGTAACATCTATGCAGGTGAGATTTTACTTGCGTTAATCGCAGGTTTAGCGACATCTGGTGCAGTAGGCTTCGTCGGTGCAATTATTCCGATGATGGCATGGCAAGGGTTCTCGATTTTCATCGGGTTTATCCAAGCTTTCATTTTCACTATGTTAACGATGGTTTATATGGCGCACAAAGTGAGTCACGACCATTAATTATAAATTCCCACGTTAACCCCGTGGTAATTTGAACCAACTATAAAAACATAATTTCCAAGGAGGATATTTTAAAATGACAGGTTCAATTGGTTTATTAGCAGCAGCAATCGCAATCGGTTTAGGTGCACTTGGTGCAGGTATCGGTAACGGTCTTATCGTTTCACGTACAGTAGAAGGGATCGCTCGCCAACCAGAAGCTCGCGGCGTTCTTCAAACTACAATGTTCATCGGGGTTGCATTAGTTGAGGCCCTTCCTATCATCGCGGTAGTAGTAGCATTCATCGTAATGAACAAATAATTTTGGTCTAGCGAAAAAAATGGCGAAGCAAACCTTCGCCATTCCTTTTGTATGATGTAGAGAGAAACTCTGCTCATTTACTTATGTAGTATTTAACACTGAAAGCAACGTTTTAAACATTATATATTTTTTGACTATTTACAAGCTCTTGAAGGGAGTGAAACAATCGTGGTATTTGTAGATAACCTAGTACTTGGTTCTGGAACAGGCCTGAACACAGGTGATATTCTAGCGACAGTCATCATCTTCGGTGTGTTGATGCTTCTTCTTAAAAAGTTCGCTTGGGGTCCATTAATGGGCGTTATGCAACAACGTGAAGAGTTAGTGGCAAGTGAAATCGATGCAGCTGAAAAAGCACGCAAAGAAACACATGCATTATTAGAGGAGCAAAAAGCTCTTTTAAAAGAAGCTCGTACGGAAGCACAAACAATCGTTGAAGGTGCGAAGAAACAAGCTGATGCAACACGTGAAGAAATCGTATCTGCAGCTCGCAATGAGGCGGCTCGCTTAAAAGAGTCTGCTGTACGTGATATTGAAGCTGAGAAAGAGAAAGCAATCGCTGCTGTACGTGAAGAAGTGGTTTCACTATCAGTTCTTGCTGCATCGAAAGTTCTTGGTAAAGAGATTTCCGAAGCAGATAACAGCGCATTAATTAAAGAAACGATTGCGAAGGCAGGCGAAGCGAAATGAGTCAAGTAGCTAAGCGATATGCTGAAGCATTGTTCCAGTTAGCGCGAAACCAACATGCTCTTGCTGACGTAAGTTCAGACTTGAAGGAGCTGACAAAGGCTTTTGAAACAACGCCGGAGTTGGTGGCATTACTGCAGGCTCCAAAAATCTCGTCTGACATGAAAAAAGCAATGGTATCAAATGTTTTATCTGGCGCTCATCCAGCAGTCGTGAATATGCTTCATTTATTGATCGATAAAAAGCGTATGAACGAAGTTTCCCTGGTAGCGAAAGAATTCCAAGCTTTAGCAGCAGCTGCTCAAGGTGCTGCGGAAGCAACTGTATTTTCAACTCGTACTTTAACTGATGAAGAGCGTGCAGAAATTTCAGCAGCATTCGCAAAGTTAGTAGGAATGGAAAAACTAGAAATTACAAACGTAATCGAGCCATCACTTCTTGGTGGCATTCGTGTACAAATCGGCAACTACATTTATGACAGCACGGTAGCATCTAAGCTAGAGGGTCTTAAGCGTACGTTAGTTGGTTAAATCTTAAGAAATGTGAGAGGTGAACATACATGGGCATCAAAGCTGAAGAAATCAGCAGTCTGATTAAACAGCAGATTGAGAATTACCAATCTGAATTACAAGTAAGCGAAGTTGGTACAGTTATCACAGTTGGTGACGGTATCGCTCGTGCTCATGGCCTCGACAACGCCATGGCTGGAGAGCTTTTAGAGTTCTCAAACGGTGTTATGGGTATGGCACAAAACTTAGAAGAAGGTAACATTGGTATCGTTATTCTAGGTGACTACCTAGGCATCAAAGAAGGCGATGAAGTTCGTCGTACAGGTCGTATTATGGAAGTACCAGTTGGTGAAGAACTAATTGGCCGTGTTGTAAACCCACTTGGTCAGCCAGTGGACGGTCTTGGACCAATCAACACAACAAAATCTCGTCCGATCGAAAGCCCGGCTTTCGGTGTAATGGCACGTAAATCAGTACATGAACCATTACAAACAGGTATCAAAGCGATCGACGCTTTAGTACCAATCGGCCGTGGTCAACGTGAGTTAATCATCGGTGACCGTCAAGTAGGTAAAACATCTGTAGCAATCGATACAATCTTGAACCAACAAGGTGAAAACATGATTTGTATCTACGTAGCTATCGGACAAAAAGAATCTACAGTACGTTCTGTAGTAGAAACTCTACGTAAAAATGGTGCATTAGAATATACAATCGTTGTGACAGCATCTGCTTCTCAACCAGCTCCACTTCTATTCTTAGCTCCATTTGCCGGTGTATCTATGGCAGAAGAGTTCATGCTGCAAGGTAAACACGTATTAATCGTATATGATGATTTATCAAAACAAGCATCTGCTTACCGTGAGCTTTCATTATTATTACGTCGTCCTCCAGGTCGTGAAGCTTACCCTGGTGACGTATTCTACTTACACAGCCGTTTACTTGAGCGTGCTGCGAAGTTAAATGAAACTTACCAAAACGGTTCGATCACAGCATTACCATTCGTAGAAACACAAGCAGGGGATATCTCAGCTTACATTCCTACAAACGTAATCTCGATCACAGATGGTCAGATCTTCTTACAATCTGACTTATTCAACTCAGGTGTACGTCCAGCAATCAACGCCGGTTTATCAGTATCACGTGTAGGTGGTTCTGCACAAATCAAAGCGATGAAAAAAGTAGCTGGTACATTACGTCTAGACTTAGCTGCGTTCCGTGAATTAGAGTCATTCGCTCAATTCGGTTCTGATTTAGATAAAGCAACTTTAGCTAAATTAGAGCGTGGTAAACGTACAGTTGAGGTTCTTAAACAAGATCTGAACAAACCACTTAAAGTAGAAAAACAAGTTGTTATTCTTTACGCTTTAACTCGCGGCTTCTTAGATGATATTCCAGTAGCGGATATCACTCGCTTTGAAGGCGAATTACTAAGCTGGTTAGATTCAAACCACGCTGGCGTTTTAGATCACATCCGTACAACGAAAGACCTTCCAGCAGACGCTGACCTTGCAGAAGCAATCAACGCGTTCAAAAAGACTTTCGCTAAATCTGAATAATCTTTAAAGATATTCGCGCTCGCACACACCCGATGGACGACGAACCCCGCATCCGTGCGGAGTCGTCCCAATGACCAACATCGTGTTGGCCTCAACCACTGGTGGCTCCTGACAAGTGTGCTTGCACACGCAGGAAGGAACCGAAGTGACGTCGAGGGTGTAGCGCGAATATCTGGATATCATTAAATGATAGCAACGCCTGCTTACATCCGAAAAGCGCTGGTGGGTCTTGACAAGTGTGCTTGCACACGCAGGAAGGGGCCGAAGCGACTCGAGGATGTGGCGTTAATATCTGGATATCTAAATATCCCAAGATAAAAGATCAAGTAAGGATATGAAAAAACAAAAGGTGGTGAAATACCAGTGGTAAACTTACGCGAAATTAAAGGTCGTATTAATTCTACAAAGAGTACACAAAAAACGACGAAAGCCATGCAAATGGTTTCATCTTCGAAATTACGCCGTGCAGAATCAAACGCCAAGGCTTATGTTCCTTACATGGAAAAAATCCAGGACGTAGTAGGCGCAATCGCAGCGGGTACGAAAGACAGCGGGCATCCGATGTTAACAACACGTCCTGTTAAGAAAACTGCTTACTTAGTAATTGGTTCTGACCGTGGTTTGGCAGGTGCATACAACTCAAGTATCCTCCGTCAGCTTCAACGCACGATTAACGAGCGTCACAAATCGAAAGATGAGTACGTTATTTTTGCAGTAGGTCGTGTCGTACGTGACTATTTTGTAAAACGTGATCATAATGTAATCGGCAGTGTAGTGGCTCTTCCTGACCAACCGACATTCGCTGATATTAAAGAAATCGCTCGTAATGCTGTTGGTATGTTCATCGATGGTGCATATGATGAACTTTATATGTACTATAACCACTTCGAAAGTGCTATTTCTCAAGTAGTGACGGAGAAAAAGGTTCTTCCATTGACTGATATCGCACCTTCAACTAGCAATGCTGCATATGAATTCGAGCCATCTGGTGAAGCAATTCTGGAAGTATTACTTCCACAATATGCAGAAAGCTTAATCTACGGTGCGTTACTAGACGGAAAAGCGAGTGAACATGCTTCTCGTATGACGGCAATGCGTAATGCAACAGATAATGCATCCGATTTAATTGCGGACTTATCTCTTCAATACAACCGTGCGCGTCAAGCAGCGATTACGCAAGAAATTACAGAAATCGTTGGTGGAGCTGCAGCCTTAGAATAGGCGGCACTCTACTGGCGTCGTATAAGAATACGATAGGAGGGTACACAGTAATGAATAAAGGACAAGTTATTCAAGTAATGGGTCCGGTAGTAGACGTAAAATTCGAAAACGGCCAATTACCAGCAATCTATAACGCTTTAACAGTTATGATTGAACGTCCAAATGAAGCGCCTACTTCTCTAGCTCTAGAAGTTGCGATTCACTTAGGTGACGACTCTGTTCGTACGATTGCCATGTCATCTACTGATGGCTTACAACGTGGAGCAGAAGTTACAAATACAGGAGCGCCAATCTCAGTACCGGTTGGTCAAGCTACATTAGGTCGTGTATTCAACGTACTTGGTGAAGTAATCGACTTAGGGGAAGAGGTTCCAACAACAGTTCGCCGTGATTCAATCCACCGCGAAGCTCCAACATTTGATGAATTATCAACAACAGTTGAAATCCTTGAAACAGGTATCAAAGTAGTAGACTTACTAGCTCCTTATATTAAAGGTGGTAAGATCGGTCTATTCGGTGGTGCCGGTGTAGGTAAAACTGTATTAATCCAAGAATTAATCAACAACATCGCCCAAGAGCACAGCGGTATTTCTGTATTCGCAGGTGTAGGTGAGCGTACTCGTGAAGGTAATGACTTATTCCACGAGATGACTGACTCAGGCGTTATTAAACAAACAGCGATGGTATTCGGTCAAATGAACGAACCACCTGGTGCACGTATGCGTGTTGCTTTAACTGGTTTAACAATGGCGGAATACTTCCGTGATGAAGAAGGTCAAGACGTACTATTATTCATCGATAACATCTTCCGCTTTACACAAGCAGGTTCTGAGGTTTCTGCCCTATTAGGCCGTATGCCTTCTGCGGTAGGTTACCAACCAACGCTTGCTACGGAGATGGGTAAATTACAAGAACGTATCACATCTACAACAAAAGGTTCTGTAACTTCCATCCAAGCGATCTACGTACCAGCCGATGACTATACTGACCCGGCTCCGGCTACAACGTTCGCCCACTTGGACGCAACAACAAACCTTGAGCGTAAACTATCTGAAATGGGTATCTACCCTGCGGTTGACCCATTAGCTTCGACTTCTCGTGCATTATCACCTGAAATCGTTGGGGAAGAGCACTATGCAGTAGCAACTGGTGTTCAACGTACAATCCAACGTTACCGTGAACTGCAAGATATCATCGCCATCCTTGGTATGGACGAGTTATCTGATGAAGATAAGCAAACAGTAGAACGTGCTCGTCGTATTCAATTCTTCTTATCTCAAAACTTCCACGTAGCGGAACAATTCACTGGCCAAAAAGGTTCATACGTTCCAGTTAAAGAAACTGTACGTTCATTCAAGGAAATCCTTGAAGGTAAATACGACCACCTGCCAGAAGATGCTTTCCGTTTAGTTGGTAGCATTAATGAAGTAGTTGAAAAAGCGAAAAGCATGGGCGTAGAGGTTTAATACTAACGGCTAGGAGGAAAACACATGAAGACAGTAACAGTCAATATTGTCACTCCCGACGGCCCAGTATACGATGCTGAAGTAACAATGGTTATCGCTAAAACAACTTCAGGTGAAATTGGTGTCCTTCCAGGCCATATTCCAATGGTCGCTCCACTTGCAATCGGTGCAGTGAAGCTGAAAAAAGAAGGCGGCCAAACTGAGCTTGCGGCTGTAAATGGTGGTTTTATTGAAGTGCGTCCCGACAAGATTTCGATTTTAGCTCCTTCAGCAGAAGTTGCTGAAACAATCGACCTTGCCCGTGCAAAAGCTGCGCTTGCGCGTGCCGAGCAGCGCCTTCAACAAAAACAAGATAACATTGATTTCAAACGTGCAGAATTAGCTTTACAACGCGCACTAAATCGTATCAATGTTCAAGAGGGTAATATCTAATTGCAGAGGAAGCGGGCAGATGTATTTTCTGTCCGCTTTTTTTCAAGAGGTAAGAAATAGCTCTATAGGATAAAAAGGCTTTGCTTTGGCTAAAAGATGTCCTATTGAAATCTTCAAAAGGTGATTAGGTAGTAAATTGACTACAGGTAAGTAAAAGTATTCCTGCAAGGGAAGCAAAAGCTGATCGTGCCATAATCTTGCGGTTTGCCAATGTAATGCTACATAAGATCATAGCTTTTCGCAGCTGAACAGGTACACATTTCTGAAGGAGGAATCGAAATGGATATATATTCCCAACTAGGTCAGCAGGCGATTATCGGGATCATTTCTCATCTATTTTTCATTGCTGTCACATTTTACGCGCTACAGGCGTTACGGCTGGAGCAAGTATTTAAAAAGGGAAAAACTTTTCAGATTCAAATTCTTTATATTTTGCTAAGCATCGCCATCGGTTCAACCGTTTCTAATTTTTTTATTGCCTTCTCCACATGGTCGCAGCAACTGCCGTATTTGTTCCAATGATTGGGCGATTGTGTATGTTGGAGGGGGAAACAAGGTCTTGTTTACCGCTCCAATGCCTATAATTCCCCAAATAATGTGCAAAAAATGTTTCTAAATTAGTAGATAGCGGGTAGGAAAGTAAAGAATCGCGCAATTTTTTGGATTTGTATATAATTCACGATATTACCATGTGTTGAGTATTATAAAAATGTAGCGTATTTCATCAAAATACCGTAAAATAGTGATTTGGGCGCTTGTATTAGGGAGTCCTGCAAGTTAACATGTAAATTGTTTGTATAAATAAGGACTATTAAACTTTTTTAATAAATTGTGTTTTACAGTTTCGTACAATTGTATTCGGAGGGACGAATTGTGGATAAAATTATTGTAACGGGTGGCCGTACATTAAAAGGCAGAGTGAAAGTAGAGGGCGCAAAAAATGCCGTTTTACCCATCTTGGCAGCCTCACTCTTAGCTTCAAATAAAACAAATATCATAAGAGATGTGCCAAATCTGGCTGACGTAAAAACAATCGGTGAAGTACTTAGAAGCTTAAATGCTAAAGTGGAGTATGACGCGGCAAATAACGAAATGATGATCGATGCTTCAGGAACGCTTTCAAGTGAAGCACAGTTCGAATTTGTCAGCAAAATGCGCGCTTCTATATTGGTGATGGGATCGTTACTTGCACGCAACGGCTTTGCCCGTGTAGCACTTCCGGGGGGATGTGCCATTGGCTCTCGTCCAATTGAATTACATTTAAAAGGCTTTGAGGCAATGGGAGCAGAAATTTCATTTGGCCACGGCTATGTAGAAGCGATTGTGAAGGATCGTCTGCGCGGGGCAAAAATTTATTTAGACTTCCCAAGTGTTGGTGCTACGGAAAATATTATGTCGGCAGCGGCGCTCGCTGAAGGTACGACAATTATCGAAAATGCGGCTAAGGAGCCGGAAATTGTCGATCTTGCAAACTTTATTAATGGAATGGGCGGCCGTGTAATCGGTGCCGGTACTGATACAATCCGTATTGAAGGCGTAAAAGAAATGACAGGGACGACACACTATATTATCCCTGACCGTATTGAAGCAGGTACATTTATGGTTGCGGCCGCTATTACACGTGGTGACGTTGTAATAGAAAATGCGGTACCTGAACATATGGCGGCTTTAATCGCCAAAATGCGTGAAATGGGTGTCTCAGTTACAGAGGAAGCGGAAGGTCTTCGTGTATGTGCAAACGGCCCTCTGAAGGCGGTTGATATTAAAACAATGCCTCATCCAGGATTCCCTACAGATATGCAATCCCAGCTCATGGCTTTGATGCTTACAGCAGACGGCACAAGCATCATTACAGAAACAGTATTTGAGAACCGCTTCATGCATGTGGAAGAATTCCGCCGCATGAACGCTACTGCAAAAATTGAAGGCCGTTCTGTATTTATTGAAGGAACGACAGAACTACAGGGAGCGGAAGTAGCTGCGACTGATTTACGTGCTGCTGCCTCATTAATCCTTGCCGGTCTTGTGGCAGAAGGTATGACACGTGTGACAAAACTTCATCACTTGGACCGTGGTTATGTAAACTTCCATGAAAAACTTGCTGCACTAGGCGCAGATATTGAACGCGTATCTGAAGAAGTGACAAAGGAAAAAGAACAAGCAACTGCTTAATCTTACAATATGAACTTTACAGCAATTATATGAATTCATATCATCCGCAGGCATGAAATGCTTGCGGATTTTATATTAAAAGCAGTATGCCTCTCTTTTTTCGCTATTTACTTAAGAGGAGGTAATAAGCTGCAGGCAGCAGGGCCGAGAAGCCATAAAACAGGACGTCAGCTGCTTGGACAAAGGTTCCTTGTCTATCCCTTTTTTGTTGGATTCTCTAATTTACATATATTCAAGCAGGCGAATCTCTAGTGGCAATATGACATAAAAACTTTTAAAGAAGCAGGAATGATTTATTATCCATCCCTCATAGACTGCGATATGAAAAAATATATTCTACCTCTAATCATTGTTGTCCTGCTGTTTATGATTCCATTGCAGTTTAAGAAAAAGACTTCCCCAAAAGAAGAAGTAACAGAGGAGGAATGCGAAGTTTCCATCACCTTTGCCGAATCAAATGAAGCGCTTCCGCTAGAGCAATATTTAGTGGGAGTACTGGCAGGGGAGATGCCGGCAAGCTTCGAACTAGAGGCGTTGAAGGCACAGGCAATTGCGGCGAGGACGTATGCTATTCATCAGACGAATTACGGGACAAGCCCTATCATGCAAACGACAGCTCACCAGGTGTACAAAGAGGAGCTAAATTCGAAATATGAGAAAAAGCTCAAGCGTGCGGTGAAGGAGACGAAAAACCAAATCCTTACTTATAATGGCGAACCGATTACAGCCATGTTTCATGCGGCCTCTAACGGACAGACAGAGACATCGGAAAATTTCAGCGGCACACAAATTGCCTATTTGACAACGGTTTCGTCTCCGGAGGACTATACGGATTCAAAAAGCATTACACTGGCACAGTTTAATCAGGCACTTCAAGGGAATTTCACTTTCGGACAGATCAAGCAGGCTAAAATGACACGAAACAGCACAAACCGTGTCGAGACGATTACGATTGGCAATCGGTCATGGCAGGGACGTGAATTTCGTGAGCTGCTTCAGTTAAAATCAGCAGATTTCTCGATTACCGTTGACCAGCAGGTGCATATTGAAACAAAGGGCTATGGGCACGGTGTCGGTATGAGTCAGTATGGTGCCGAGGCGCTCGCTGCAGGCGGGAAAACTGCCGAAGAAATTGTGCAGTATTATTATCCAAATACAAAACTTGAGCAACTTGCATGTTCAAAGTAAATTTTCCAAATTTTCCTGTTTAGAATCTCCAAATAGTGGTCACACTACCACTTGAGGTGATAAACAATGGGAGAGAACAAACAAACTACATCTCCAAAAACGTGGGTCGATAAACCTTGGTTTTGGCCAGCTGTTTATGCAGTTATTGCGCTTATCATGATTGCGTTTATTGTACTCTATAATGTAATGGCTACGCCGGAGGACACTGATACGCTGCAGCCTGTTTCACAGGAAGACGAAACGGTCATTGAAACAAATGCCCGTGAGGAAACAATGAAGTACCCGTTTGATGAAGCACAACTAAACAATGTGAAGATTATACAGGACTACTATGACGTGACTGCTGATGCAGAAACACGTGAAAATTCACTTCTTGTATTCAATCAAACATATTCGACATCAAGCGGCATTTCACTCGCCATCAACAGTGAACCATTCCAAGTAATGGCGGCATTAAGCGGTAAGGTAAAGGAAGTAAAGCTGGATGCATTTACTGGTAATACAGTAACGCTTGAGCATGAAAACGGCTATACGACAAGCTACTCATCGGTTGGCGACATCCTTGTTAAAGAAGGGGATGCTGTCACACAGGGAGAGCCGATTGCGACAACAATCGAGAATGAATGGAATCCGACAGCCGGTATCCACCTGTATTTTGAAGTATTAAAAGACGGCCAGCATATCAATCCAAGAACGCTATTGGCATTTTAATTCCTTTTTTGCATAATCTCCCGCCTCTACTAGGCAGGGAGATAGATGCATATGCGGCTAATTTTCGGGACTCTTTTAACTGACTGGCAGAAGGCAGGGGCAATGGCGGCTTAGTGGAACTGGAATTTAGTTCTAACGTCCATTCATGCGGCATAAGCTGAACAAACACGCGATTGAAAGGAAGAGAGCGTGCACGAGCATATTCGGCATCGCTGTGTGAAATTAGGGCAGCTGCTATTAGAGACAGGAGAGACTGTTCGCGCCATCGCTAAAATGACAGGGTATTCAAAGAGTACCGTCCATAAAGATCTGACAGAACGCCTTGAGAAGGTTAACGAGGCATTATCGGCAGAGGTCAAGGAAGTACTGGCATACCATAAATCGGTCAGGCATCTTCGTGGAGGAGAGGCGACACGGAAGAAATGGCAGCACAAATTACAATCCGATCAGCAGATCCAAATGGACAAAGAAGCGTTTTGACAAGACTACATCAGTCGTCAAAATGCTTTTTTTATTGACAAATTTAGGTCCTTTATTAACTGATAAAGGAAATGACCGATGATAAATAGTGGTGTAATTCGTCACTTAATATGATAAAATATTCAAGATAAATAGAGATGTACGTGTAGATGTTGGAAAAGCTGGGAAGGAGATTAACAAAACATGTTTTCAAAAGATATTGGCATCGATTTAGGTACGGCGAACGTACTGATCCACGTGAAGGGAAAGGGCATCGTATTGAACGAGCCATCCGTGGTGGCCATTGATAAAAAAACTAATAAGGTGCTGGCAGTCGGTGAGGAGGCGCGCCAGATGGTCGGTCGTACACCGGGCAATATTGTTGCGATCCGGCCGCTAAAGGACGGCGTAATCGCAGATTTCGAGTCAACGGAAGCGATGCTGAAATACTTCCTGAACAAGCTGAATGTGAAAGGCTTTTTATCAAAACCGCGCATTTTAATCTGCTGTCCGACAAATATTACGAGTGTTGAGCAAAAAGCAATCCGGGAAGCAGCGGAAAAATCAGGCGGCAAAAAGGTGTATTTAGAAGAGGAACCAAAAGTGGCAGCAATTGGAGCAGGGATGGACATTTTCCAGCCGAGCGGAAATATGGTAGTAGATATCGGTGGCGGAACGACCGATGTCGCAGTTCTTTCAATGGGTGATATTGTAACGAGTGAGTCGATCAAAGTTGCGGGTGATGTATTTGATAACGACATCTTACAATACATAAAGAAGCAGTATAAACTGCTGATTGGTGAGCGGACATCGGAAACAATCAAAATGACAGTCGGTACTGTTTTTTCAGCGGCGGGCCGCGATGAGGAAATGGATATTCGCGGACGTGATATGGTAACAGGGCTGCCGCGCACGATCACAATCAATTCCAAAGAAATTGAGCAGGCGCTGCGTGAATCTGTAGCGCTTATTATACAGTCGGCAAAAAACGTATTGGAAAAAACACCGCCTGAATTATCGGCGGATATTATTGACCGCGGTGTCATTTTGACAGGCGGCGGTGCACTTCTTCATGGAATCGACCAGCTATTGATGGAAGAACTGAAGGTACCGGTGTTTATAGCAGAAAATCCAATGGACTGTGTTGCGGTTGGGACAGGCATTATGCTGGATAATATTGACCGTGTTGCATCAAAGTAATGAAAAAAATTGAGGTGAACCCCTATGTTTAAAGGATTCTATACAGTTACATCAGGCATGACGACCCAGCAGCGCAAGACGGAAATTTTGACGAGCAATATGGCAAATGCCAATACGCCGGGGTTTAAGGCGGACCAATCTACAATTCGTTCATTCCCGGATATGCTGATGTCGGCTATTACAACAAATGATATCCCGACAAAAAAGGGGCTAAATACAGTAAAGGCGACACCAGTGGGCGCATTGAATGCAGGTGTGTACTTGCAGGAATCCCTATCTAACTATACCCAGGGTTCACTGCTTGAAACAGGTCTTTCGACAGATGTTGCCTTAGTTGATGGCACACTTCCAGTTGATGAGACTTCAGGAAAGCCAGGATCAATTTTCTTCCGCCTGCAACATCCGGACGGCAATGAGGCGTACACGCGGAATGGTAACTTTACGCTGGATGGACAAGGCAATCTTGTAACAGGGATGGGCTTATATGTATTAGACCGGAACGGAGAAAGAATCCAACTGCAAAATGATAATTTTACGATTTCACCAGATGGGATCATTTCTGATGAAAATGGGGTACAAGTAGCACAGCTGGGTGTATCCTTTGCAGCAAATACAGACGTTTTAATGAAGCAGGATAACGGACTATTCCGTATGCTGGAAGGAGAGGCACTTCCATCTGCTTATGAGTCTCAGGGTGTTTCATTTAGTCTTCAACAGAAGTATGTGGAAGGCTCCAATGTGGATGCAGCCCAGTCTATGACAAGTTTACTGTCAGCCTACCGCGCATTTGAGGCAAATCAAAAAGTATTACAGGCATATGATAAGAGTATGGACAAGGCAGTAAACGAAATCGGTAAGGTGTAAGGAGGTTTAACGAATGATTCGTACAATGAATACAGCAGCCAGTACACTAGGGCAAATCCAGCTGCAGCTGGATACAATCAGTAATAATATTGCCAACAGCAATACGCAGGGCTATAAGGCAAAGCAGGCGACTTTCCAGGAGCTGCTCTACCAGCAGCATAATAATGATAAATTAGACAAGACGCTCCGCCAATCACCAGTCGGCATCCGCCAAGGTGTCGGGGCGCATATTAGCCAGATTCAATCAAATGAAGCACAAGGAAGCATCCAACTGACTGGGCGTAATCTGGATTTCGCGATGACAGCAGAAAACCAATATTTCAATGTCGTAATGCAAGACGGCAGCACAGGTTTTACACGTCAAGGGAATTTCTACATGTCTCCCCAGCAGGATGGCACAAACCTTCTAGTCACAGGTGACGGATATCCAGTCCTTTCCGCGAATGGCAACACAATTTCATTTCCACAAGGCGCTACAGAATTTACAATGGCAGAAGCAGGTACATTGAATGTTGCGTATGAAGACGGACAAGTAATTCAATTTGACCTTGCTGTATCACAAATTACAAAGCCGCAAGTAATGGAACAGCTAAATGGCGGTACGTATCTTAGCCTGCCGTCCAATCTAGCAGAGCTTGGCTATGCAGAAGGTGATGTATTAACACAGTTACAAGGACAAACTCGTAATGAGGTTAGTATGCAAATAGGCGCATTGGAAATGTCGAATGTTGATTTATCGAAGGAAATGACTAATTTGATTGCAGCACAGCGGTCTTATCAATACAATTCGCGGGCAATTACGATCGCCGACCAAATGCTCGGTCTTATTAACGGCATCCGATAAAAAGTAGGAGACGAACAATGACGAACGATTTAAACCATCCTCTACCAGAGGAACAACCGAAAAAGAGAAGACAGACAAAACCGGAACCGGTAGAACCGGCCAAAGACAACGGTGACAAACAAAAACGCTGGGTGCGGCTTCGACTTCTGCCGATTTGGCTGCGGATTATCATCGTGTCTGTCCTATTTTTGGCAGTGGCGATTATTGGTGTGATTTTCGGCTATTCGGTTATTGGGGAAGGAAGTGCCGGTGATGCCCTCAAATGGGAAACATGGCAGCATATCCTCGATATTAAAAACGGTAAAGAATAAGGAGTTCGCGCTGTAATCGGCCGGGCTCCGGCTTTAATCGCCAAATGAGGTCACATACGTGGGAGAAATCGGATCATACATAGTTCATGATAGGGGGATTCAAATGTTAAGTGCAGAACAGATTCAAGCCATTTTACCGCACCGCTATCCTTTTCTTTTTGTAGATCGTATTACAGAACTAGAAGAGGGAAAACGAGCTGTCGGTATTAAAAATGTTTCGATCAACGAAGACTTTTTCAACGGTCACTTTCCAGGCTACCCGGTAATGCCGGGCGTGCTGATTGTAGAAGCGCTGGCACAGATAGGCGGAGTGGCTTTGCTGAATGCTGAAGGCAATAAAGGACGTCTAGCATTTTTAACAGGCATCGACAACTGCCGCTTTAAACGCCAAGTTGTACCCGGTGATCAGCTGCGCCTGGAGGTAGAATTCATTAAGCTGCGCGGTCAAATGGGAAAAGGCAAAGGAACTGCTACCGTGAACGGAGAGCTTGTTTGTGAAGCTGAAATTTTATTTGCACTAGGGCCAATTCAGGAGTAATTTGCTTTTATAGAATAAAAAATATAAAATAAGAAGGTTGAAGTTCACGATTTTTAGGACACGTAGGTTTGGCTTTACAACGTAGGAGGTTTTAAATAGATGTATAAAGAACTGTCTTCAGGCGTCAAAATAAGCATTACCCGTTCTATCTCAACGTCTTTTGAGTCGTATTTGGCGAGTATTGGCTGGGATGAAGATAAATTCTCGATGGAAGATTTTGTCGCTAGTTGGCAAAAATATTTTATGGAAAATGCGGCTTGGTTCGATAAAGTGCCGCAGGAAGTATTAATGAGTCATGAATTCCATGAGGAAATGGCGAAAAAAATCGACGAGGTAATCGCAAAGATTTTGAACGAAAAGCCAACAAAAAAACAAATCGAGTCAATCGAAAAAATGCAAAAGCAATTGGGTACGAGCTATACGTTCCATTGCAAGGCGGAAGCCGCTTATGTGGAGCAACTTTTAAAACAACAATTAAAATAGATTCTTAAGTTTAGGATAGTTCCCTCTTTTCCCGGGCACTCTACTGTTGACTACCTTGTAGTTAATCATGAGGCGAGAAAGGAGGGGATTTTTTATGGCAAAGTGGAAATTCGGTTTAGCTGTTGTGTTGATGACAGGTGCATTAGCAGCATGTAACAATAACAATAATGACGACGAAACACCGGCGGAGGATCAAGGTGCAAGCGACATTGTGACACCACATGATGATAATGGCATCAATGGCATCAATAATGATTATAATGGCTCTGAAGGTCTTTATATGAATGATGACAATGCCAATGTCGATACACCGACATCCAACAAAGACTATAACGGCAACAATGGGGCTACCTCTAACGGAGGAAATGATATGAACGGTGCTGGAGGCAACAATGGCCAGACTGGCAATAACGGCACGAATAACAATGGAGGCCCTGATGCCGGTATTAGAGGAAATAACGATAATAACGATAACAACGTTCTTGATGAAGCGGCTACCGATGTAGATGATGCAGCTGATCGAATCGTTGACGATGGGAAAGACATCGTAGAAGATGCGAAGAACCGTGTCGACCGAGATACAACTCGATAAAAAAACAACAAAAGCGCGGCTGCGAAATGGCAGTCACGCTTTTGTTACGTATTTTTCAGTTTCGGGCGTTCCTTCATCCCGCGCTCAAAACGTGTAAGCAGCTCGTCATTCGGAAGACCTTCTGCAATCAGCTCCTGCAGTAATAGCTCTGCATAACGTTTTCGCTGCGCTTTTAATGTCCCTTTGCATAATACCGATACATAGTCGCCGATTTCTACGATTTGGTTCACCACAAGGGAAAACGGTGCCGGCTCATTATCCGGAAACGAAATAACGGCCCTTGCTTCAAACACCTCATGGGAAGCAAGCAACGGATTAAATACCCCCCGGTGCTCATCAGCAATATACAGCTCCAGAATCCAGGAGTTATGGCTGTTTTCCTGATTGATAATAATACCATCCGTTAATGGGATGCTTTGCGTGCTGCCATCTGCTTTAAGCAAATCAAACGCTAGCATTTTAAAGGTTTTCATCCTTCTTCACCCCCATTTTCCTTTTAGGTTATTATACCATACCGAATGGTAGGAAATTCGAAAAATCGGGCAATTTATCAAACATAGGCATATTGGGTATTGTTGGTACAATATGCCTAATTCATTAATTTGGACAGGCTACAAAATATAGATTTAGATAGCGAAAGAATGTCCAAATCTTCATTTCCGCGCTTTGCCACGGTGCCCCCTTCTCCCTTATGATGGCTGTAGTGAAGGGAGGTGAAGATATGAATCAAGTCGGGCTCGTCGGACGATTGACTAAAGATCCGACTCTGCGGCAGCTATCTGATCAAAAAGTAACGGTAAGCTTTGTACTTGCCATTAACCGCAATTTCCGCAACAGCCAGGGCACAGTCGATGCAGACTATTTGTTATGCATCGCATGGGGGAAGCTGGCGGAACGCATTGCAACCTATTGTGGCAAAGGGTCGCTTGTCGGCATCAACGGCCGGCTGCAATCCAGTTCTTATGTGAATAAGGATAATATCAGAGTTTACAATACAGAGGTCGTTGTCGAGGATGTCCGATTTTATGCCTTGAAGCAGCGGGAAGGGCAGCCTGCGATAAAAGCTTCAAACCAGGCAGGACAAGATGAGGTAGATGTAGCAGCGCATTTTGTGCTTCCTTCTGAGGATGAGGAAGCAAATGCAAAACCAGTGACAATTTAACACGCAATTGCAAGAAGGTAAACAGCAAAACGAGTTGCTTTTCGTTACAGCAAGTCAATGTTCAAATCAAATCTGTAAAAACGACTGTACAATGATTGACCCCCACACAAATTAATACCGGCATATTCGCTATCTATGCCGTTATTCTCCTAATTGACAATTGAATAAAGAAAAGAAACCGATAAAGAGCCTTTCATGCGTGCGGCATAAAAGGCTCTCCCTCTTTTTGAGAAAACTTACTTATGTGTTTGTATTGCTTGGATAATCGGTAAAAGGCGCTTTTAAGTTCAAGAATTTCTAGGGAAAAAGTATTGATTCGCGCAATGGGCGGCCCAATTCGCGCAATAGCTCCCTGAATTCGCGCAATACACCTCGAAATCCACGCAATAAAAAAGCCTCCCTCAAAAAAGAGAGGGAAGGCCAAGTATACAAAAACTATTTCAGAACGGCGGTATCGAGTGTCATTAAATCCATCAGCTCGGCATCATCAAGCTCGGTTAACCACTGACTGGATTGGATGAGTTCTTCGGATAGAGCCGATTTAACCGCAATCATTTTATCGATTTTTTCTTCGATTGTCCCAATCGTAATAAATTTATGCACCTGCACAAACTGGGTCTGGCCGATGCGGTAGGCGCGGTCTGTTGCCTGGTTTTCAACAGCCGGGTTCCACCAGCGGTCAGCATGAAGTACATGGTTGGCGGCAGTAAGGTTCAATCCTGTTCCTCCAGCTTTCAATGACAGCAGGAAGATCGGAAATTCTCCACTTTGGAAGCTTTCCACAAGGCGGTCCCGCTGCTGCTTCGGCATACTGCCTGTCAAGAACGGTACATCAATATCATACAGCTCTGAGAAGCAGTGCTGCAGCAGTTGTCCCATACCGATATACTGCGTGAAAATAAGGCACTGCTCACCGTTTTCCACTATTTCTGCGGCAAGCTGGACGATCCGCTTTACCTTTACCGACCGTTCCAGCTCAATGCGTGCTTCCTCAAACGGCTCTTTTAAATAAAGGGCAGGGTGATTACATAACTGCTTCAGCTTGCTCAGCATTTTTAAAATCCGGCCCTTTTTCTCAAAGCCTGTTAACTTTTCGAGCTGGGCAAGTGTATCTTCAATGAACCCTTCATATAGTGCCGCCTGTTCAGCTGTAAGTGGACAGAATTCCTGTGTTTCCTGCTTATCCGGCAGATTCAGCATTAAATCAGGGTCCCGCTTTGTACGCCGCAATAAAAATGGCTTAATTTTCATACGGAGCACATGTTTATGCTTTTCGGAGTCGTCCTTTTCAATCGGCAGGATGAACTGCTCCTGGAACTTACCGAAGCTGCCGAGATAGCCTTTATGCATAAAGTCAAAAATGGCCCATAGCTCGGATAATCTATTTTCTACCGGTGTACCTGTAAGAGCGATATGATGGGCACCCTTTAGCTTCCGGATCGACCGCGACTGCAGCGTCTGCATATTTTTGATGTTCTGGGCTTCATCCAGCACAACTGCTGACCAATCCGTATACTGCAGGAATTCGGCATCCTGCGAAATCGTTCCGTATGTTGAAAGAATGATGTGTGGACGTTCTTTATTTATAAATTGAGCGAACTCTTCATCCTTCAACCGGTTTGCACCGTAATGGGTATGCACTGTCAGCGTTGGGGCAAAGCGGGCAAGCTCCTTCTGCCAGTTGCCAAGAACAGAAGTCGGACAGATGACAATTGTCGGTTCCTCTGTTTTTAGTGTGTCGACCATGTATAAAATATAGGAAATAAGCTGTACCGTTTTCCCGAGTCCCATATCATCTGCAAGGCATGCACCGAACTTTTGCTCACGCATAAAGACGAGCCATTCATAGCCCTGCTGTTGGTACGGGCGCAGCTCTGCGTGAAGATTCGGTGAAGGCGCGATATATGGCAGTCCCTGCTTATGCTGCAGCTGCTCGATATAGCTTTGCAGCGACTTTTGCATTTCAAAAGCAAATAATGGGTCATCACGCTCGGCATCATCCGGGTCTTCAAGCGGCTCCATTAATGTTTCGGGCAGCTCCTGGAATAACAGATCCCGTACCGTCCAGTTTTCTTCTTCTGCCTGGTTCATCAGCTCGCGCATTTCATTCAGCCAATTCGCATCAATGCGGAACCATTCTGTGCCAATCCGGACAAATTCACGCTTTTCCTCGACAAGCTTCCGGAACTGCTCGGCAGACAGCTCCTCGCCGTTCATGGAAAACTGCCAGCGGAACGTTAAAATATCATCGAGCCCGGCTGTTTTTCTTGCCGAAGTATTCCCGGCACTTACCCGTACCTTCATTTTCGACTGCTTCAGCTCCTTCAGCCAGGCCGGCAGAATGATTTCAAAGCCGAGTGCCTGCAGCTTTGCCAGATCATGCTGGAGGAAGTGTCGGACATCTGCATCCGCCAAGCGCAGATGAAGGAAGTAGTTAGGTGACGGTGCATGGTTTTCAAGCGTCAATAGGGCAGTGATTTGATGTTGCAGCTGTTCAATATCCGGGGCGAGATCAGCCCATTTTTCAGGAACAGCCATTTCAATCGGTAGTGTCCGTTTGCGGATTGCAGGCGTCCAGTGCTTCATAGAACCCGGGGCAAGCAGTACTGTTTCAAGCAGCCAGTCCTCCTCATCCTCAAGCGGCTCACTTAAGCGAAGTGCAACCTGGACATTCCCGGCCAATCGTTCTGTTTGCAGCGGCCAGCCGCCGTTTTGGAAATATGGCAGGAGAGCCGGCACGTCATCAAGTGTTAAGCCTGCTTTAGATAATCGCTGTGAGGCAGCCTGTTCAAGCAGGTTAGACTGGTGATTGTTAAAGGTAAGCCCGTCTTCTGTTAGATGGGCATCGTGCCAAAAGTCGCCGGTCTGCCATGCGCTGAGCACTTCTTCGATTTGCCCAAGTATCTCCGCTGATAGGGCATCTGCCGGCTGGAACCGGAGAAGCGGATGCCGGTACCGTGGAGACAGCACATCAAGCAAATCAGCGGCCGGAACGATTAAGTCGCGTTCGTCTGTCTTGGCAGCCAGTCCGTAAAAGTTCGGCTCGTATCTGTAGTAAAGCAATTGTGCCCAGTTTTCTGCAGCATGGATCAGCCCGTCCTCATTTAAGGCAATCAGCGAATAGTAGCCGGGTCGAAACTGTTCAATCTTTAAACGGAGCGTCTTTACAAATGGTGCTGTTTCAATCATTTTGTTTTGTTACTCCTTTAATGTAATTGTGCCTTATCGAGTTCTTCCTGCAGGGCGCGCCGCCGTTTAAACTGTGTCCTTACTGTCTCGATATAATCAGTAAAATAAGTTGTCTTGCCTGCTTTTTTTGCGGCCGATTTCATCTGCTTCCAGATGCGCACTGCCTGCTTATAGTTCATCCGGGATTTCTGCCGGATCTCCTCCATCGCATAATGGTGGTAAAGCGGCAGGGCGGCGGCAGGTTTTTCAGATAGCACCTGCTTCAGGCCGATCGATTCCAAATAAGGAATAGAAGAGGAATACAGCTGGTGAAGCGCCGTCCATTCCTCATACTTTTCTTTTTGCAGCAAATAGTCTGAGTACGGCTGGATGCCGTAGCGGCCGAATGCTCCGTAAAGCAGCAGCTCCTCTGTTTCCGTCAGCTCGATTTCAGCATATAAAAGATTTAGGCTGTTGGTAAATTGCTGTCGCCTGTGTGGCGGAAGCATTTGATGAATATACTGGTGTAAATGGGGCAGCATCGCCTTTAAAATAAGTGCGGCTGTATTTTTTTCTCCTATATTAAAAGCAAAATGGACAATTGCTTCATAAAGTGAAATATGGGCGGCATCAAATTGTGTAAGATGTCTCTCAGTTGCTCTTTCATCTTTTAAAAGTATATAAAAAACAAGCTGTATAATATCAAGCGGGATATCCGGCGGGCTGTCGATCTTTGCCAGTGTGTCCAACTCCTGCGCAGCACGCTTTTTATCATTGAAAATATGCTCCCAGCACAGAAGGAAAAAGTTGATCCGTAAGTGCGGCATGCCCCCCTCCTGCATCAGAAGCTCACGTACGCTTTTCTGCATCGCATCATAAAACGGGTCTGTTGCAAACAGACGGGATTTGCTGCTCAGCTCATGAATCAAATCCTCCGCGTATTCATAGCGCTTATCAATCGCATATTGGAAGTAATCCGACTGAATGGGCGAATCAGTTGCAAGAAAATGCGCCCATAATTTGTTCAGCACGGCAAGCTCGGTATACAGCTTGAAAATCGGCTGCCACTCACGTTCAAGCGGTGTATAGCGGCGGAGCTTTGTAAAGGCATTGTCGAGAATGGACGGCACCAAATAGCTCTCAGTCCGGCGGCCGGCAGGAAGAAGATGTGCCATTACCTCATCCACCATCCGGTCCCAGCTTTCAGGTGTACGCTCTGCAGCCAGCTGATTCAGCTGAACTGACTTTTCCGCCCGCCATTTTGACGCCCAGTCCTGCACAGAACCGTAATACTGGTAAAGACCAAGCAATGTGCCGAGCTGATGCCGGCAAAGCGGCTGCGGGCATGTGCAGCTGGCCTGCTGGAACCGAAAGTCTATCGTCACCTCGGCCGGACGCACATCCTGCACAACAGTAAACAATTTCTCGACAGCTGTATTATAGCGCTCAAATAGAACGGATTTATTGCGTACTGAAAAGACCGCACGACGCACAAGCTCCTCATCTTCCGCTGATGAAGGATGGAGCTCCTGCGTATATTTCTCTAACTCTCTATTAATAAAATCGGCATTGTTCCGTGCAATAGCAGGAATGGAAAGCCCCATAATCTATCTCTCCTAAAAAAGTCGTTCCTTTTATTATAACGTGAATTCAATCCGCACGTAAACGCGGGAGATTGGAAATGGAAAAACAGATGAGGAGGAACTTTCTTTTCATTGAAGTTTGAAACAGTATGAGTATGGGCATAATAAGTAGTAAATAACACAGCAGTTTTTGCAAAAGCAATTGTCACACTACTATGACCCATCAAATTCTATATTCCGATTGATAGTGTATTAAATGACTAGCCATATACGCCTGAAAATCAGGCCAAACAAATACGCAGGGCCAGTATTATTTTAGAGGGCTAAAGAATACGTTAACTACTAGGAGGGTATCGATATGATTACTGTGCAGTTCATGAAGCCGTTTTATACAAAAGTATCGGGAACGAAACTACGTCTTGTGTTTGCTTACCAGTATTTCTCGATTACAAAGGACGATGAAGTGTACCATTTTATTCCGATTGAAGGCAAGGAAATGATCGTCAACCTGAACACAATGCAGGTGGAAAACATGTCGGAGGTATTCGTGTTCCAGCGTGGCAACCGATTTATCCGATTACCGCTATATCAGCTGCTGCTTGTATCCAATGTCCATGAGCACCTCATGCCGATTTTAGAAAACTCTGCAGGAGATATCCAGCCGGTGAAAGCAGAAGCGGATGAGCTGGATACAGAAATTGCCGAGCTGATCCACACACTGGAAGAATCGAACCTGTCCCGTCTGATCGATGTAGCACTTGCTGACCGCAATGAAGAACTATTTTATGACTTAATGACACAAAAGGAAAAATTAAACGGAGGCTATGCAATGTGAGCGGCTCCTCTGCCTGAAAACACCGATGAAAAACATTTCCTCGGTGTTTTCTTATACTACAAAAGAATAGAGGAGTACTTTTTCGCTCTAAAATAACAGAGCGAATGGCGTCCGTAATAGAAAGCATGTGGTTTTCCGAATTATTATAGTAGAAAATATTTGAAAAACAATACTATTCAACCTATACTTTGGTTAGATTCATGTAATTTGGATGAATCTTTCCTCAACCCATATTTGCCTCTTTTTGCTACGGCGGAAAGAGGGCTTTTTTATTTGGGAGAGATAGATTCATGATGGGGTAGAAGGGCAGTTTGTTTTTAGTAAAGGGTGGAGAAGACCCTTTAAGAATATGGATAGAAAAAACAGATCGCAAAGAATACTTGAGCGCTCTCTTTACTCCGAAAAAAGCTTTCCTCCCAGGATTCACCAACGTTTAAAACCAATTCATTTGTCCACTTCCTAAGCTGGATAAAATTTATTTCCCACAATCGGCGCAAAGTTGTATACTATAAGGTAGTTCTTTTAGAGCGGGCTAGTGAAAAAGCTAGTGGAACCTATACAAAAGTTTCAGGAACTAAACTACATTCCTAGACGTTTATAAAATAAGTATCTATTCTTTTTCGAATTTGAAAGGAAGTCAAAGCAATGTCAAAATCAATTTGTGTCGTTGGGCTTGGGTATATCGGTCTTCCAACGGCAGTCATGTTTGCAAATCACGGTGTGAAGGTACACGGCGTTGACGTGAATCCTGCAGCTGTGAAAAGTATTCAAGAAAAGCAATTGCATATCGAGGAAACGGGCTTGCAAGAGCGTTTAAATAAAGCAGTCGATGAAGGGTTCTTGACTGCATCGACGACTCCGCAGGAAGCGGATATCTTCATCATCGCTGTACCGTCTCCGATCAATCCGGACAATACAGCAAACCTTGAGTACGTACGCCAGGCGACAGCATCAATCGTCCCTTACGTAAAGCCGGGCAATCTTGTTATTTTAGAGTCGACAGTACCACCAAAAACAGTTGAACATATTATGCTGCCAGAGCTTGTGAAAACGGGCCTTGAGATTGGCGAAGAGCTATTTGTAGCCCATTCACCAGAGCGCGTTATCCCAGGTCGTGTATTCGAAGAGCTTGTGAACAACGACCGGATCGTCGGTGGTATTAATAAAAAATCTGCCGAGTTGACAAAAGAACTTTACGAAACATTCGTACAAGGTACGATTCATTTAACAGATGCAACAACAGCAGAACTAGTAAAAGTTATGGAAAACACATACCGTGATGTGAACATCGCATTTGCGAATGAACTGGCGAAGCTTGCGGAAAAGTTAGACGTGAATATTTGGGAAGCAATCAAATTCGCGAACTACCACCCACGCGTAAACGTCCACTTCCCAGGTCCAGGGGTAGGCGGTCACTGTATCGCAGTTGACCCATGGTTCTTAGTGGAGCTTGGTGGCGAAACAGCGCAGATCATTCACTTATCACGTAACACAAATGATTCCATGCCTAGCTACACAGCGCAAAAAACGCAAAGCATCCTGAACAAGGCCGGCATTGCAGGTGCAACAGTGGCAGTACTTGGACTAGCATTCAAAGGCAATATTGACGACATGCGTGAAAGCCCGTCAACAATTGTCATTGACGAACTGCAAAAGCTTGGCCTGAATGTCGTATCATTCGATCCGCACATTAAGGAAAACAAGCACCCAACACAAACGCAAAACCTGGAGGAAGCAACGAAAAACGCAGATATCCTCCTATTCTTGACAGATCACAATGAATTCAAGACAATTGATGTCACTTCGATTCAAGCGAAAAACAAAATTGTTTTCGATACGAAAAACTGTCTGGACCGCGGTGCTTGGGAAGCAGCAGGCTTTGAGTTCCACTTACTGGGCGACGCCAAAAACTAAAAACGACAGGAAAGCAGGGTGCATAAGCGCGCTGCTTTTCTTTATGATGGGTAGACTTCTTATAAGAAGATATCTGTATACCAATAATGAAGAGAAATTATATATAGGAAAGAAGGTACCAAGATGAAAGAAACAGTCCTGGGTATCCAGGTAAATACGGAGAACTATGATGAACTGATTCCAAAAGTATTCGAACGCATCGAAACAAAGCAAAAGTCGCTGATCGTTGCGATCAACCCGGAGAAGATCATAAAAGCAAAAGAGGACCCGGCATTAAAAGCACTATTAAACAATGCAGAATTTCAAATTCCAGACGGGATCGGTGTCATTCTCGCTTCCAAAATCCAAAAGGGCCAAATTACATCACGCGTAACAGGCGTAGATATGATGCTTCGACTATGCGAAGAAGCTGCTAAAAGACAGAAGCCGATCTTCCTGTACGGCGGTAAGCCGGGTATTGCAGATAAGGCAGCAGAAAAGCTGCAGGAGCTTTACCCAGGTATCCAGATTGCCGGCACACAGGACGGGTATGAACAGGACAATCAAAAGGTCATTGATAAAATCAATACGGCAAAGCCCGACCTGTTATTTGTCGCCATGGGCTCACCGAAGCAGGAAAACTGGATCAATGCAAACCGAGGTCAATTGCATCCGACTATTTACCAAGGCGTCGGCGGTTCGTTTGATGTATTGGCAGGCAATGTAAAGCGGGCTCCGGAGGCGTTCCAAAAGGTTGGTATGGAATGGTTCTACCGCTTAATTAAAGAACCGCATCGTATCAAACGTCAGATTAAGCTGCCATTATTTCTACTGGAAGTGGCAAAGAATAAGTCATCAAAATAAAGTCCGGAAAATAAAAATCTGTTTAATTATGACATTAAAAATTATTTATGTAATATTTGTAATAATACATTGTTCTTTTTCAAAGGAAGTGCTACACTGTAAATGATAGTAAGATTTCCTCTTATTAGGTATAGATTTAATTTTTCCCTGCAAGGAAACGGTTGGTAGCCCACTTGCCATTCATAAGTGGTTGTGAATGGCACGCAAAAGGCGGATCTGTGAAAAACAGATCCGCCTTTTGTTGTTTTAGGAGTGATTTTTTTGACGAAAGATGTCGATAAATCGCGTCCTATCAATCTTTTTGAAATTTCATTAATAAAGAGGGTAAGAGGTGCATATATGTAAAGGGTGCCTATTTTTATTATGAAAAAGTGTTTGAAAAGTCAAAAAGTATTGCGATTATATGATATTTATTGCAACTATTTGACAAAAAATATGAATTTTACAGAAATCGCTGTCTTTTCATTTTCATTTATGGCATAATGTAAAAGATTCCAAGTTACCCGTTTATATGGAAGATTAATATGTTAATTGGATAAAATATAGTTACTTATGTAACTATTACCAAAAAACAATTGACATACCAAATATATACTTATAAACTTTAGTGTGTACTTAGTTTTTCACACTGATAGTTTTTTAGTGTGGGTAACTAGATTATTATCGATATTCGAGGAGGAAATTTTCAATGGCTAACCAACCAAAGAAATACAAAAAGTTTGTAGCAACTGCTGCAACAGCTACTTTAGTAGCATCAGCGATCGTTCCTGTAGCTTCAGCTGCATCATTTAAAGATGTATCTGAAAACAACGAATTCGCTCCATACATCGACGCATTAACTGAAGCTGGTATCATTAACGGTTACGCTTCAACTAACACTTTCCAACCAGGAGCAGCATTAACACGTGGCCAAGTTGTTAAAATGCTAGGACGCTGGGTTGAGTCTAACGGTGTTGCAATTCCATCTGACTGGAACACAAAAGCTCGTTTCACAGACGTACCAGTAAACTCAAAAGACCAAGAATTAGTTAAGTATGCTGCATTAGTAGCAGACGAAGGCGTATTCGGTGGTGCTGCTGGTAAATTAATGGCAGGTAACAACATCACTCGTCAACAAATGGCTAAAGTACTAAACGGTGCTTACGCTGCTGTTAACGGACAATCTTTAGTAGAAATCGCTGAAGGCGTTGACAACGTTCGTATTCCGGACTTATCAAACGCTCGTGCAGAGTTCGAAGATGCAATCCAAGCGTTAATGGATCTTGAAATCTCTTCAACTTCAAGTGGCAACTTCCGCCCATTAGAAAACGTAACTCGTGCACAATTCGCCAAGTTCTTATATAACACAATTAATTTCGAAGCTTCTGATGTAGCTCCATTCGAAATTAAAGCAATCAACAATACAACTGTTGAAGTAATCTTCCAAGAAGATATCGAAAGCATCGATAAAGTTAAATTTGAGATTGATGGTTTAAAAGTTACAAATGCAGTTGTAAAACAAACTAGCAAACGCACCGCGGTATTAACTACTGAATCACAAAAAGGTGGTACAGAGTATACTGTTAAGGTTGACGGCGAAAAAGCTGGTACATTCGTAGGTATCGCTGCAGTAGTACCTTCAAAAGTAGAATTAGTATCTTCTTCTGTACAAGGTAAATTAGGCCAAGAAGTGAAAGTTCAAGCTAAAGTAACTGTTGCTGAAGGTCAGTCTAAAGCTGGTATTCCAGTAACATTCAACATACCAGGTAACAATAACGATGCTGTTAATCCAACAATTACTGGTGAAGCATATACTGATGAGAATGGTATCGCAACATATACTTATACTCGCTATACAGATAAAACAGATGCAGTAACTGCTTATGCTACTGGTGATCGTTCTAAGTTTGCAGTGGGTTATGTATTCTGGGGCGTTGATACAATCTTAACAGTTGAAGAAGTAACTGCAGGCGCAACAATTAATAATGGTGCGAACAAAACTTATAAAATCACTTATAAAGATCCAAAAACTGGCAAACCGGTAGCTAACAAAAAATTCAATGTTTCTGTCTTAGAAAACATCAATGTAACAGCTGACAAGTTACAAAACGTTTCTGTAAATGGTGTTAAAGTTGCTCAATTAAGCAACAATACGAATACAGAAGTAGCACAAATTACTACTGACTCAAAAGGTGAAGCAACATTCACAGTTTCTGGTACAAATGCAGAAGCAACTCCAGTAGTATTTGAAACACACAGCACAACTACAAATGGTGTAACTACAGATAGTAAAAAATATGATGCTTCAGATTTACAAGCAACGGCTGCTAAAGTTAATTTTGCAGCAGTACAAGCAGAGTACGCTATTGAGTTAACTCGTGATGGTGGCGAAGTTGCTGCAACTGGTGAAGGTAACGGTCGCGAATATAAAGTAGTTGTTAAAGATAAGAATGGTGCAGTAGCGAAAAATGAAACTGTAAACATCGCATTTAACGAAGATCTAGACCGTGTAATTGCAACAAATACAAAAGCTGGTTTTGTAAACCCAGACACTGATAAATTCTATCCAACTAGTGGTAATGGAAATACAAAATCTCAAATTTCTGTTAAAACAGATAGCAAAGGTGAAGCAACATTTATCGTTGCAAGTGATCTTGTGAATGATTATGCAACACCAATCGCATGGATTGATATTAATACTTCAGATGCGAAACAAGGTCAATTAGACCAAGGTGAGCCAACAAAAGTTGCTCCAATTTCTCACTTCCAAGCTGCATATTTAGATGGTTCAGCAATTAAATCATACAAATCAACTGATTTAACTAAAGTTGTAACTAAATTTGATGGTAGTGAAACAGCAGTATTTGCTGCAGAATTAGTAAACCAAAGCGGCAAAAAAATGTCTGGTATTCCAGTGAAGAAAGCAACATATACAATCTTCAATACTGGCGATAACGATATCACTGTAGATGGTGAAGTTATTTCACCAAACCGTAGCTTAACAAAAACATATGAAGCAACGCTTTCTTCGACAGGAACTGTTGTTACACCAGCTCGAAACTTAGAAGTTAAATCAGTTGACGGTAAAACTACTTCTGTACGTGTAATTGCTACAGGTATTGCAGTTAATACAGATGGTAAAGACTATGCATTTACTTCTAAAGAAGCAACTGCTACATTCACAAATTCACAAGAAGTACCAGCTTCATACACTGGTTATGTGAATCAATACAATCCAGCTGACTCAGGTTCAGACAGCAATTCTTTATGGTTTGCTGGTAAAAAACCTGTGAAATATGCAGGTGTATCAGGCAAAACATTTAAGTACTATGGAGCAAATGGTAACGAAGTATTTGGTGAGACTGGTTGGGAAACATTATTAAATCAATATGCGGCTGATGATCAAACTGTAACAGTATCATATAATGTTGATGGTGATACAATTACGTTTAAAGTGATTAATTTAGTTGCTGCTAACCCAGCTGGAAGTGGCATTAAAAAACTTGTACCAACTACGCCAGCGCCGCCAGTTACTGGAGCATTAACATTAAGTCCAAATACTACAGTAGATTTGACTTCTACTCCTGCTAGTAATTTAACAATTTCTTTAGCAGATGCAGATCTTAACTTAAGTGCAACGGCTGTAGACACTGCAACAGTATCTTTAAAAGATAGTGCAAATGCTACATTATCACTTACTTTACTAGAAACTGGCGCTAATACAGGGGTATTCACTACAACTGTTCAAGCTGGTACACTATCTACTTTAGCTGCTGGTACATTAACAGTTACTTACGCAGATGCTAAAAATGCTGCTGGTGTAGCACAAAATATCACTGCCAATGTAACATTAAAGAAAACTACAGGGGTAATTACTTCAGGCACATTTACACAAGGTGTATTACCATCAGTAGCTACAGCTGCTGAATATACTTCTAAATCGATTGCTGCAGATTATACATTTGCAACAGGGGAGCAATTTACTTTAGATATTGACAATGCTGGTCCTCAAGTAATTAACTTAGCAGGTAAAACAGGAGCACAAGGCGTTGCTGATGCTATTAATGCTAAATTTGCAGGCACTGCGACTGTTTCAGGAGACAAAGTAGTAATTAAATCTACTACAACAGGTGCAGCTTCTGAAGTTGAAGTTTCAACATCTGCAGCCCCTCAAGTATTAAATGCAGTAGTAAATGGTACGGCTGCTGTAACAACAGGTACAGCTGCAACACAAGCCTTCACAATTACTAACCAATTATCTGTTGGTGAAAAAGTAGTTATTGATGGTGTTGAATATACTGCTGTAGCATTTGGTACAACAACAACACCAACAACATTTGTAGTAGAAGCGTCTGCTGGTACACTAGCAACTCCTGCTGTTCAAGCAACAAATCTTGCTGCTGCTATCCAATTAAACACTGCTGATAAGTTTAATGCAGCAGATGACAACGCTGGTACAATTACATTGACATCTACTGTAACACCAGTAGGTACTTCAATTGCTACTCCAGTGATTACTGTTAAATAAGCTATTAACTAATAATAGTGAAAGCTCTATGAGGCGGATTTCCCTCATAGAGCTTTTTGTATACGTCCAGCATGTGTATGATCATCTACTGTAGGTTTTATAGTATTTGGTGGATTTTTACACAGTTTGATCGGTAAGCCTGAGTTCAAAAATAAGTACATCTTTGGGCATGAACGACAAATAGCTAGTGATACGCCGGTTGGTATGCTCCCTAGTAGGTAGATAGATTAAAAATCTGTTTATCGAATGGGGAGTTTTTTTATGCCTGAAATATTATTTTTCCAATATAAAATTAGGATGCTATAATAATTGTAAGATTTTTCATTCAATTTTGATGTAAAGAATAAACATAATAACTAATTTTCATATACTTGATTATTGAGAAATAAGTAATAGAAAGGTGAGCTGTGCTTTATGGATTTTAACATGGATTTTCCAGGATTATGAGGAGGTAAAAGAATGCGCCATGTTCTCCATAAACTAAACGATCAATTAACGGAAACAGTTCCATGGTATTTAAGATGGTATCTGTCGATGTCTAAAGATCTAAAAGAAGTATATGGTTTGAAGGAGTTATGTAAAGCCTAGTTTGTATAAGCGAAGATAACAAAAGAAATGAAATTGATTAAAGCAGGACTGAAAGCTTTGTACCGCAAGGGAGGATAAACAGAGAAAAAATAAGCTAAACTTTTAAAAACTAGCAGGTTGAGATTCTCAATAGTTTTAGTTTTGATTATTTAAATGGTTTATTATAAGGAATTAATAATAAATAGAAAGTGTTCAAGCGAAATGTCTATGGCTTCCGTAAGTTTGAATATTTTAAAGGGAAGATTTTATTAAATCCTGTATATAAAAATATCGAGGTTCATTTAGGCTGAGGAGTGATGTGTAAATTCACATCATCTCATATTTGATTTAGAATAAATATTAAATATTATAATAATTGGCATTTTATTCCGACGTGGAGTGAAAGGCTTTTTTTATTTGAAGGAGGGAGTTGGCGGAGAAGCAGAATAAGGTATCGGTCAAAGGTATCATAAGCGTTGATATAGTACTGTAAAGAAGTCCAGATTATTTAGAGAAAGAAAAATCCACTCAACCAAAGATGCTGCAAACAACATTTGTGACTTTGTTGGCCTTAATAATCGAGAGAGGTTCATTGTAATGTGTCCTTTGTGAGTAACGCTGTTAAAACCTACATTAATAACAGTTTTAAATCCCCCATTTATCACGGATAATCTATTTCAAGTAGAGATAGATTAGAAGTGTAGGTATAACGTTATTAGTGGAGGGTTTTTTTATGATTCGAGAATTGAAGCAGAAAGGTTGGACAATCACTACCATCGCAAAAGAAACTGGATTCGACCGCAAAACCATTCGAAAGTATTTACATTCTGATGCAGTACCACAGTCAAAAAAGCGTGTTACAAAAGGAAGCAATTTAGATCCTTACAAACCCTATATTTTGGAGCACATTAAAGAAGGGACAACGAATTGTGTTGTTTTACTAGAAGAAATTCAAAAGCTTGGTTATGAAGGGGGAAGTACAATCTTTCGGGATTTTGTAAGTTCTTATCGAACGGCGCCTAAGGAGCAGGCAAAAGTTCGATTTGAAACAAAACCTGGTCGACAGGCACAAGTAGACTGGGCAGAGAATGTTGCGGAGTTTTTAGTGGATGGTTTGAAGAGACCGTTACATGCATTCTTCGTGATTCTAAGTTATTCAAGAAAACGATATATCGAATTTACTGCCTTAGAGCAAAACGATTCATGAGTTTGATTTCGCCTTTCAGCCTAGTATTAGTGAGCAACGTATAAAAGAGATGTGTACATGTCGCTTCATTGCCAATGGAGAAAACCGGATCATTTTAGGTACAACTGGTGTTGGTAAAACCACATTTAGCCAGGGCCTTTGGTGTAGAAGAGCTAGCCTTTTCCTATCCATCCAAAACAAAGCTCCACACAAAGTTATTCACATACAGAAGTGACGATCTACCTTGAAGAGTTGAATAATCATTTACATAAAAATATTGACAGTCCCCCGAATCGAAAGGATATAACCTTTTGGTTCGATTATAATGACACTTTACTATTTAGTAAGACAGGGTGAACCGTATCATAATAAGGATGGCTTGTTAAAGAAAATAGTACAGCACCGATCCTGTAGTGGATCGGTGCTGTTTGAAATAGGATTATTTTAATATTTCTAGAATTCCTTGGCTCATTTGATTGATTTGAGCCATCATAGATTGTGAGGACTGTAGGAGAATTTGATCTTTCTTTAATGTAGACATTTCTTTTGCCATGTCGGCATCACGTAATTGTGATTCAGCCTTTGTTAAATTTTCTTCTGCATTTTTAACATTGTTGTATGCATGTTCAAATTGATTTTGGTATGTACCGACAGTTGACCTTGCATTTGAAACTTTTTTTATTGCCTCATCAATTTTAGTAATGGCTGCATTTGCATTCACTTGAGTATCAACAGGTAGAGGATCGATTTTTAGTTTCTGTACGGTTACATTGGGAATTGATACTCTAACCGATTGTCCAGTATTACTTCCAACCTGCATCTCCAAATGTAAGAAAAAGTCTTCTTCTTCCTGTCCTTCACCATAAACATTAAGATCAAATACACCAGACCCATTTTCCGGCCAATTCTCATTAGCATTTTCAGGTCTATTATCATAAATATATATTTTCCCACCATCGGCTGCTAACTGTGAAAAGTGATCTACAAAACTTGTTGCATTGCTTGGAGTAGATGGATTATCTGGATCATAAACAAACCCTGCTTGGCCATAGGCAGATTCCATGATTTTATTAACTAAATCTGTCCCGTTTGTGATAGTACTGATATCCACTTCCATCACAGGATTAAAGTCATTTAATCTGGATGTATCCGGATTGCCATTTACAAATTTTATACTATAGGTTTTCGTACAAGTACAACAAGTGTAATTAACCCCTTTTTCTGTTAATTTAGCTACGTCACTTGGTGATGTAATATTACTAAAATCAATAATGGCACTAGCGTAATCTTTTCCTCCAAATGTATACGTATCTGTTATTCCACCACTTGATGTAATTTGTTTAACATATTGTGCTAAAGAACCAGAAGGTATTTGTTGTCCATCTTTATTAGACGTTCCTGCGAGTAAAGCCATACCATTGAATTCTGTATTGGTAGCAATATCGCTTATACCCCTTATTATTTGATCTACTTCTTTTTGTATTAACAGTCTATCTTCATCCGTTAAAGTATCATTTGAAGCTTGTACCGCGAGTTCTCTAAGTCTTTGTAAATTAGGGTCTACGATAGAAGCTAATCCACCATCAGCTGTTTGAATAAGAGAAATCCCATTTTGAATATTTTCTCCAGCTTGAGCTAGTCCGCGAATTTGTGCCCTCATCTTCTCAGAAATACTTAATCCAGCAGCATCATCTGCAGCTTGGTTAATTTGCAAGCCTGAAGAAAGTTTATTTAAAGTGCTATTTAATTCAGTATTTGTGTGGTTGTATCGATTTTGAGTGAATAGTCCTTGATTATATTGAATTCTCATTAAATCGCTCCCTGAATTTCAATTTATACTAAAATAATACCACTAAATTACAATTTAGACCATTTAATAATGTCTAATGGAGTATTTTGTTGTACGACAGTGAATGTAAAGTGGAGGTAGCCATATTTGCAATTCCAGAACTACCTTATCAGCTGGGCGCTTATGTGGGAAAGCATGCTGTAAATTGCCTTTTCAATGGATGGTTTTTAGGGGTTATTTTATGTTTGCTTTTTCGATTTTTTGTGATAACATATAGCTAATAGGTTATAGCTATTAGCTAATAGCTTGTAATTGCAATCACAAAAAATCAGAGAGGGTGATTAAAGTGAGCATTAATTCGACTACTTCGCTAAGTGAATTGCTTGAACATGCAAAGCAATCTTTGAAGGATGTAAGACGTGAGGATGGGGAGTTCGTTGTAAAGGACCTTTTCCGGGGATTCGAGTGGAACCGCATTGGAAGAGGAGACCGGACTAAACTTGGCAGTATGTTCTTATCGTATGTTCAACATGAAGGGGCTTCGTTTATAGAGTCGACCGATAAAACACCGCAAAATCAACAAAAGTATAAATTAAAATAATGGGGGATTAATGTGACAAATTATTGGGCGATGAAAACGTTTAAAGATTGGGCAGAAGAGTTTATTACAAGAAAGGAAATCGGACTGGATGAGGAAGGAGTTGATGCGGACTATTTGGGCTACGATAAAAGCAGTCTGCCGCTTGATAATACCCGGATTCTCCGCAGATTTGATCAGTTCTGTAAATGGGCATCTGTCGGCGACTATGTATTGGTAGGGACTGGCCAAACAACGAAGTTTAACGCAAAGCTTGTCGGCGTTATTACAGGAGATTACCACTTTGATGCTTCACGTCAGTCATATCGCCATATCAGAAAGATTGAAGTCCTGAAGGTATATGATGAGCCTGTCGAGATTGAGAAATGGGGACAGATTCAGCGTATCGAACTTGTAGGCCACCAGGATTTCATCGAAACATTGATTGAATGTTAAGTGTGTTGATTCACTTTCGCAAGCAGCAATGATCCAAGGCTCCTTCATTTGACTGCAAGGGGAATAACAGAATATGAAATAGGAGAAAGCTTGCCGAAGGAAGAACTTCGATGGGCTTTTTCTTTTATAAGAATGTGAATAGACTTACAGAGTGTCAGCTTCTGTAGAAAGTTAGGAAAAGACTGACTGAAATAAAAAGGGAAAGGGGAAGAAAGGGATTGATAATGAAAACACAATTACTTTTAAACGAAGTAACGAGTATCTCCAAGAAGTATCAATTAATCAATGAAAAAACGGGCAAGAACTTTAATATTTTTCGGATTTTAGGGAATGGCACAGCAGAAACAGCGATATGCAGGGTGATTCACGAATTATTGGACCCCCACGGAAGTCATGGACAGGGAGATATCTATTTGCGGTTATTTGTTCAATCTGTTCTGCAATTAACGTTCACCGAAAAAGATTTCCAAACAGCGCAGGTATACCGCGAGTATGTTATCGATGAGAACCGCCGGATTGATTTATATATTAAGACAAGAAATTATGCTGTTCCGATTGAAGTGAAAATTTATGCAAAGGATCAGGCCAAACAGTGTGAAGATTATTACCGGGTTGCGGTAAATTCGCCGCTCTATTATTTGACACCACTAGGTTCCATGCCTGGAGAGGAAAGCATAGGAAGCTTGACGGAGAAAGAAATCCAATGCATTTCCTTTAAGGAGTCGATTGTTTCGTGGATAGAAAAATGCATTACCTTAAAGGAGACTATCCGGCTTTCTTCTATTAGAGAGGTGCTATGGCAGTTTCTAGATACAATCAAGTTATTTACGAACCAGTCAGGAGATGAACAGGAAATGGAGATTCAGCAGTTACTTGCATCGAGCAGCCAGAATATGAAAAGTGCCCTTCAAATAGAGAGTAATATAAACGAGGCCCGCATTTTACTGATGAAACGGTTATTCCAAGCACTGGAAGCGGGAATAGAGATGGAGAAATTACATATACAGGATGACTATGCCTACAATGATTACGAAAGAACAAAAGGGTATTATGCTAAACGCAGCAATGGATTGCCGGGTCTTCATTATTTATATAAACAGGATGTAATAGAGGGGAATGATCTTTGGTTCTCCATTGAGATAGACCATTATTTATATGCTGGTTTTTATCTATCAGTTGAAGATGAGTCGAGGGAGTATTTAGCTCCTGAGGATATCCAAACATTACTGCCCCATATAAAGAAGTTTAATCGGGACGGTTTGTATTTGCATTGGGAGTACCTGCCTTTACATGAAGAGGAGAGACCTAATTTTCATATGGCCGGTTTATCAGATTGTTACAGTAATTTATTTGATGAGGCAACATTTCGGTTATTTATAGAGAGATGCTTGGAAGGTATACATACGTTATTGGATTCCCGTTTTATTGAACGACTGAATCTGCCTCGTAAACCGATAAATAACTGGTAGGTAGGAAAGGTTTCTTCCTTCAGCAAATCAAGATAGTGGATAAAAGAGGCAAAAACAACTACAGGCGCTTTCTAGGCTTATCCAAGTTTTTCGCGCCAACCATCTGCCTTACTTCAATTTATCTTTGTATCAACTAAACTGGGATTCTTGGCTATATTCAGATATACAAAAGTAAGAGGATAGATTTATATTCATCTCTTTTTCTATAGGGCTAAACAGACAAAAATAGACTAGAGAAAACAGGATGAAAAGCGATGTTAGAGAAGTTCTTTGTTATGTAATAATATGGTTATTATTTGCCTTGGATGGTACAGCGCCGTTCAAGGTTTTCCTGTGTTAAAGAGAAAGTAGTATGTAGAAAACTATGTTAGAAGGCTGAGGACATACTTCTAGATAAATTGGAGTGGGTGATCCTAATCAATTTACGCCTTGGCGTAATTGCGTCGGGATTCGGCTTTGTGCTTGCACAAAGAACACCTTTTCGAATCCATGACATCCAATACTTTCGCTTCTTTCAGCGGACAGCTGTAAGAAGCGAAAGTATTGGATGTCGATCATCTCCAAGATGGATTGACCCGTAACATAAACCGAATGAACCGGCTGGAAAAGGAAATAACCGCCATCCAGAAGGCAGTAGAGGAACTGACGAACATGGAGGAGGCGCTGAAAGGGGAGGGCGGCCAGGCAATCCGCGACTTCTACACGTCCTGCCATCTTCCTTTTCTTCAGTATTTCCTATCGTTTAAAGAGGAGTTCAATACAATCCTCCAGCAGGCCCAGCAGGCACTCTCGTCATTAGAGCCGATGGATGATGGGCATATCGTAGAAGAATTTCTCGAAACAACGGTGGAGGAAGGACTCACAGCAAGCGCTGATATCACGACAGCGCTGACAGACGAAGCGAATGCCATTATGGACGAGGTAGCCGATATTGTCGGCCTGCCGAAACTCGATGATACGCTTGTCCATGAAAGTATCGCGGATGCCAAAACAAAGCGGGATGATACGGTAGAGGCGCTACATACATTTGATAGCACGCAGACGGCACAGCTGCTCCCCATTGAAACAAGTATTCAGTCGATGAAGGAATGGGTGAAAAACATCGAAGGGCTGTTCCAGGCGGGATTGACAGATGTCAATTTCCCAGCTGATACCTGGTCTGCGATGGCTTCCCGCTCCAGCCTGGGCATGGCGATAGCTGCCCAGCAGGCACCAGTCGGCAGTGTGGCACATGCGCTGCATGAACAGAATCAGCTTACTCTGATGCTGCAGGCTTCCTTATCCAATATGGCACCGATCCGATTCGGCTTTGGCGGATTTGCGCAAAAGTCCTACCCAACGTATGGCCCTGTGATGCTCGGCTTAGGGAACCTATCACCAGGCAATCAAACAAGTGAAACGGTGCAGCAGGTAAGCAAAAGCAGCGATCCAGATCTGGAGGAAATCTATGCTGCACTGGCCAAGCAGGCAGAAGGCATGGATGTTAGCAGCCCGTCCTCACCTGGTACCTATTCGGCGAAGGAAGAGCTTACCTATGAAGGCATGCGGAAGGTGCTTGGGGGAAATGGCTCAGGTACACCGGACGGGCTTGCGCTATATGCCAAATCTATGGGGCCATCTGCCAAGTATGTATTCGATTTCTTTACGGAGGATATTCGGACCATACTGGACCCAGAAGCAACAGCAGTTGAAAAAGCAATGGCGATCGGGTTTACCTTCTTTAAGCCTGCGAAGCTATTGGATAAGGCAGGAGACGTTGCAGGGGCTGCGAGGGATGTAGGTAAGGCTGTTGATAGGGGTAGGGGTACGGGTGAACTTAAGCATCCAGTTTTAGATAATCCACGAGTAGGTAGTGCATTAAAAGATGATTTTTATCATAACTTTAATGATATAATTGATAATTATGCAGATGATGCTCAAAGATTTGATTTGCCAAATAAAAAAGGACATATGGATTCGTTGTATCAGATAGAAGGTTCAGTGGTTAAGTATGAAACGAAATATGTAAAGGTTAAGAATAACGCCTCTGAAATGATACAGACGAAAGAAACAAAAGATGGAGTGTTTGAATGGGTGGTAGATCCTAAGACTAACACAGTAACCCATAGAACATTTATACCTGGTGGCAAAGTTACAGGAAAAATAAATCAATGGGGGAAATAGGAAATTGTATAAAATCGAAATAGTTGAGAAAAATGGATTTAATTGTAACTGGGCTACGTTATTTATTGGTAGACAGTTTAAGTTAATATCTTCCTTAGAAGTAACAAATTACGCTACCGAATATCTAAAGAATAATCCTAATGTTAATAATGAGTTCATCCTTGAATTGGCGTGGGAACAAGTAGAAGATAAAGTAGATGATATACTTGAAAGAATAATCTCTGACAGTTCTTCGGAAGACATGGCTAAAGAGTATCATAAGTGGTTATATAGTATTATAAAAGAGGCATATAATAATTATTCTGATGAAAATATCTTTGAAGAAATTGAAAATATTTTTTCAATGTTTAATACGCCCCAAAATATGTATGACTTTTTTAGAAAAGTATCGGATGCATTTTATTATCCATCTGATTCAAAACATACAATTAAAGAACTTGTTGAGGAGTTTTTGGATGCGGAGAAGCAATTAATATTATAATAACTAGAGAGTTTAAAGAGAACGATGGACTAATAAGCCATCGTGAAAGAAAGTTTAATTGATATAGATATCTTTGTAAAAAAGACACTCATAAATGCACAAAAGTTTTTAAGCTTTGTATCAGTATTAAACCCTCAATTATTAAAAAGTGAAAATATAAAAATGGTACAAAATTTAATCTATGAGCTAGAGCTTAGTTTGTAGTAAAAATAATCTTCCTTTTAGATAATTGATGTTGATTAATGCTTATAGATTAGAGTCAGCAATAGACGCAAACTCATTGTCTATATCTTCTAAGAAAGCTAGACACATAATAATTTATCCAGATATTTTATTTTCAATCCTATCAGCAGAACTTACAATACAATCAATAAACCATAATGTGAGCTAGGCGCTTGTATTGTGGTTTGTGTTTTTTATAAATGGTCTATAAAATCCTATTGCCAGGGCATAAGGCTACGGGTAATACTAATCTGACTGAATCTTCATTACCTAATGGGAGTAAGCCAAAAGGAGAATACACAAAGGGTGATTCACCTGGTGTTAAGAAAGAGAATGAAACAGCAGAGTTCTTGGCAAATAAGGGCTATGAAATAAAAATGTTAAATGAAGTAAATGGCGGTAATGGTCACGGTATAAAAGCAACATCTAATCCAGATTTTCTCATTGAAGGCAAAGTATTTGATTGTTATGCTCCAACACCAAATACGAAGACAGATAATGTCCTTAGGACCCATAACAAGTAAAACAAAAACACAGGCAGAAAGAATTGTTCTTAATGTGGATAATTTTCCACCTGAGAAAATTCTTGAAATTACTGAAGGTATTCAAAGAAAAGCTAATCCAAATGGAGATTTGAAAAACTTAAAAGAATTACTTATTGTGAACGACGGAAAAATTACACGAGTATTTGGAGAGGAGAAATAAATGGATTACGAATTGTTTTTAAGCTCTAATTTAAGTTGTAAATCCCTGGCGGAAATTATTCGAAGTATAATAGTTGAATCTGTGAACGAAGAGATAACTGTTCACATTAGTGAAGAAGAAATAGTTATTGGGATTAAGTATTTTTCATTAGCTCTAGAAATTGAGGATATATCTGACATAGCTTTTATTAGAAGGCATTACGATTTAGATGTAAATGTATGCATTAGAGTTCAATTATTTGGTAACACTTTCTATCAAGGAATAGAAGTTTTGTTTAAAGTTATTGGGAATCTTATGAGACAAGTTGGCGGAAATCTATTGTTTTTAGAAAACGGTTCGGATCAATTACTTAGAAAAGAGAATGGTCAGTTAATTGTCAATAGTGATTTAGATCAATACCAGGTAAAATATTTAACCAAGAGTTTGCTTAGTTTTCTTGAACATTCTTACATTAAAGAAAAATTGCCAAACTAGGCATTTGGTTATTATAAACGAATAAAACCATTATAATTATAGAAGAAATTAACATCTACCTAAAAGTTAGAGCAGTCTTAGGTGCACGAGCATTACTAGATGATAATGACCTAAGAATTGAGCAGGAATAGGAAGAGTTAATTGTTTTACTAAGTAAAGATGAAAACTTGACTTTGAGTTTTTTAAAGGTTTGTACAAAAAAAACAGAACTTTCATTTTTAAGTGAGGTTGTTGAAGAAGTGGCTTATAATTTACAAAGTAAAAAGTATATTGAATTAATATATTGCCTAGATCAAAGATACCTAGATTTAAACTTAAAGAGAAGTATACGAATTGCTGAGGAGTATATGGATTAAATTTGAGATATCAAAGTTTTGAATCCAAAAGTTTATGCGAAAAATTACTTTATTTAGACTAATTACTTCTTTAGAAGAAACAAATAATGATATTTTGTATCAAGAGAGATTAATCCTGGTTTCCAAGCAAAAACCTTGATTGGCTAAATGCCTTTCAAGGTTTTTTCTCTGATGATAAAATTAGCTGATACATTCGAGACAATTTAAAACCGATTTATCTGCGAGTGGAAAGCTCAAGTAGATTGCAATAATATTTTGTTTCATTATACGGATGACGAGAATAGCAAAGTTCGAGGGTAAAGCGGGGTTGACGGATGTCGATTTCCCAGCTGATACCTGGTCTGCGATGGCTTCACGGTCCAGCCTGGGCATGGCGATAGCTGCCCAGCAGGCACCAGTCGGCAGTGTGGCCTATGCGCTGCATGAACAGAATCAGCTTACTCTGATGCTGCAGGCTTCCTTATCCAATATGGCGCCAATTCGGTTTGGTTTTGGCGGATTTGCGCAAAAGTCCTACCCAGCGTATGGCCCTGTGATGCTGGGCCTAGGGAACCTATCACCAGGCAATCAAACAAGTGGATCGGTGCAGCAGAGCGATCCGGACCTGGAGGAAATCTATGCCGCACTGGCCAAGCAGACAGAAGGCATAGATGTAGGCAGTCCCTCCTCACCTGGTACCTATTCGGCGAAGGAAGAGATTACCTATGAAGGGATGCGGAAGGTACTGGGCGGCAATGGGCCTGGCACACCGGACGGGCTTGCGCCATATGCCAAATTCCTGGGACCATCTGCCAAGTATGTATTCGATTTCTTTACGGAGGATTTGCAGACGATAGCAGATCCGAATGCAACTAATATTGAATATTTCCAGGCTTTGAGTTCCTTTCTCATTAAACCTGTAAAGTTATTGGATAAGGCAGGGGACGTTGCAGGGGCTGCGAGGGATGCAGGTAAGGCTGTAGATGCAGTTGATGATGTGAAGAGCACAGGAAAGGCTGTTGATAAAGGTACGGATAAAGAGGATGGCTTTGCAAAGGAACTATTTGTACCTGATGAATATTGGAAAAGTAAGGCACCTAGTAATGCAACGCCAGGTTTAAAAATAGAGCATTACAGAGATTATAATGGAAAAAAAGAGAAATCCACTGTAATTTATGATGACTTCGGTAGGCAACGATATCGGATAGATCATTCGGACCATAGTATGCCACTAGACCATTCCGTTCCACATTTACATGAATATAAATTTGACGACCCTGGATACTCTGAAAAAGGTAAGGACTTCAGGTATAACTTTTTTGAGGAGGAAAAGAAATGATAAATGAGTGGTATGAAGGAACAGAGTTAGAAAGTAAAATTCCTAATTTCAAATCAACTGATGTTAAATTTATTACTGATTTCCATTATTTTATTGGATACAATTCTTATTATGATCAAGTCTCATTTTTAGAAATGAGCTTTTTAGTAGAAGCCGATAGTAAAAAGTTCGTTTTGAAAATGAAGTTTAATGATGTTACTACTTTAGATTTATTAGGATTTGGAAATAGTTATAATCAAATAACGGGCTTTAGAATTAATAATTTGAAAGGTCAAGGTTTTGAATTACCAAAAAAATATTTGGTAGAAGATTATGAGAATAACATTCTTAAGTTTTTCTGTGCAAGCTTTGAAGTGTTGTCATTAGTAGAAATGTAAAAAGGGATCACTACTTAATAATAAGATCACTATTTTACTAGATGTAATTCTATTATAATGAGAGTTTACATAGGTAGTACTATCATGAAGTTTTATTTTACATCCCAGCTAGTAAGAAAAATGTGAGAACTGAGCGAAATGAAACTTTTAAGTGAAGTATAATACGAATGAGAATGACTAAACTCGGGGAGATAAATACGAGGTATAATATGACAGACTCATTTAAAATTTGTTTACGGTTAAAGATTCCTCGAGTTTGAATTACTAACTCAGGAAGGCATGCCATCAAGAGATATTATTTTAATACTAATGTAATAATAGTGAGAATAGAAGAGATGGCTTTTTACTTACAAGAATCGCTTTATGGATGGCATAGGTAACAAATAAACAAAATTAAGCAGGCTAAAGAGTTTAAACATTACACTTGCCATATGATAAAAAAGATAGCACGTTGTTCACAACAAAAATAACTTATAAAACTTGCAAATGTTAATAAAATTAGAAAGTCTATAAACTTAAAGCACTTGATTGTCTACTAAAGGCAGCGAGTGCTTTTTTGTAAGGAGTCACTGCTTTGAACAACAGCAAAATAACTGTATGAAATATATAAATCATGAAGGTAGTACCATCATGGATCAACACGGGCAAAGAAGTGCTGGGAAAGATGAAAAATTTGCTTCATCCAGACAAGGTGAAAGAAGCTGCCAAGAAAGTGTACGACGATTATATCAAGTCTCCACTGCAGAAGGGGTATACGTACTTTAAAAATTATACGAAGAAATTAGGAGATGTAAAAACACCTCTTACGCATGAAGCAGTGACACCGCTAGGCAGCACAAAAGTGCCGAAGACAGTAAGTGAGGTCACACAGGACTTAAAGAAAGCCACTGTTCAGATGGCCAAGAAGCTGGATGAGAAGATTGGTGGTAAGGGTGCAGATAAATATAATACTGGTACAATGAAGCATATATATCATGGGGAAATTAATAAAAATGGAAAAGCAGTTGGGTATCATCACGAGAGTATGAGGGGTGGAAAAGTTATCCCCGGCACTGAGAGTATTCCTGATAAAAATGGGATGTATAGGGCTAGATTGAAATTGATGGGGGTAAAAAAGTGGCTAAATCTAGTTTCTTTCCAAAGGAATGGAATCGTGTTGATGTATTAAAAGCAATTGATGAAGCTTACCAAAATAAAAAACAGATAGGTTCTTATAAGTATATAGGTGAGACTTCATCAGAAATAAAAGTAGAAATGTACTTGAATAAGGATGGTTCAATAGCTACAGCCTATCCATTATATAATAAATAATAAAGAAGGTAGCCGATAATATGAAATATTCCTATGAATTGAAGAAAGACCCGTTTGGCATTACAAGAATTGTACTGCCGGATGAAATAAGTATTTTATCAGATTTTGTTGAAGATATTTCAACGCAAGAAGAGATGGATGAGTATATAAGATACATTAAGAATGTATTAGAAGGAGTATATAATGATTTTGAAATCACACTGAATACTACGAGTGTAAGTATTAGGAAAGACGTGACAATAGCTGAACACCATTACCGGATTGATGAACCTTGTGAAAATACAATTGAAACTAAGGAATTTTTAGAGTTGATGCTAATATGGGAAGAAAGAATTATAGATGAGTCAAGAGAATGAATGGGGGAATATTATTACCTTGATTGGCCAAATGCCTTTCAAGGTTTTTCCATGATTAAAACAATGCAACTCCAGAATGACAACTTATAATGTAGCCTGTTCACTATAATTTATTTAGAGAAAAAGAGATAAAACTTGTAATGTTTATTTTATATACAATAGATAAGTCACACTATATTGTTAATTCTTATGTTCTAGTTGAAGAAATTATCCCTAGGGAATTTACTCAACAGTCAAGATTATAAGAGAAGACGGCATTAAGTGAGTTTACTAAAAATATTCTTCTGGTTAGAAAATTGCCTTTTTCAAATTTAATCCGAATGCTTTAAAAGATGGTCGACTAATTAGACGACTAAACTTTTCAAAACATAGCGGGAGGTAAGCGGAGATGGACGAGCAAGAGATTAAATTCCTTGAAGAGTTGCTTTATAATACGGATAAAAATAATATAATTAGTCAGTTAGGCGAGGTAGATAACCCATTAATGCTCCATGTTTTTGCAGCAAATTATATTGGAATAGTGGATTTGATATTCCAATAGTTATTTTAGAAAATAAGGTTTGTGATTTAGGGACGGGTTTACTCATATTCCATTCGGCAGATAGCTACCGTCTATTGGGAAATACCGATGAAGTTTCAAGGTCATCATTAGATCAATGGAAAGATTTTTTAAGGAAAGTTTATAACAACCTTATAAAATTAGTATTTAAATCACAGAATATTTCCTTTGACCCTGGTTTAACAAAAGTTCAAAAATATAGGTTGAAGAAAGATAACCCGAATCTTCCTGAAATTCTTATTAGTAAATCTCCAGGTGAAGTGGTGGATATATCTAAAATAGAATATAGTTACCTAAAACCTTGGATGATTTTCGGCTTTTGAAGTTGCCTCTAAAAGTTTGGTATGTTAACACCAAGCCGGACCAAAATTATAAGGCCTGTTACTTCAATCCTGAAGATGTTAAATAGCTCGTGTTTCCATAAATTCGTATGTTGCTGAATCAATGAACAAAATCTGCTAAGCTCAAGAACGAGCTGTTCAAGAGAAATGAGCTCCGTTAGTGAATGATATTTTAAATACCTTAAACATGACTTCAGCTTATGTTCTATCCCAGCTCCTCCAAATTAAGGAGAGCATTAACCCCCTCAAATAATATTAAATATTTAACCCCTCTACCCAGGAATATTGCTTATCCCCAAATAGTACTGCTTTGTTAAATTGGCGCTGCTCGTCTATGTCTATTGTACAGTTAGATAATTCGAGAAAATATTTACCTTTCGCATTTTTAATCCGGACATCCAGACCGCTTTCCAATAAAATTTTCTTCAGCCGGTAGATGGTTGTATAAAGGTTTTGCTCAGCCTTTTTCAGTTCGATACTGGGCCATAGCTTTTCTGTAAGCTGCCACTTTTCAATCCCGTGGTTACGGCACATAAGCATGAGGGCAAATAATTCTTCCACTTTTACGGTCGGCCATTTTAATCGCACTTCTTGACTATTTTGAAAGATTTTAATGTGGCCCAGGAGCTCAATTCTCAAGTTGTTATTGAGTACAATATCCGAATAAGCTTTCCTTTTTTCGATAACTCTTTCCAGTGCTATGCGAAGATCTTCTTCATCAGCTGGTTTCAATAGGTAATGGATGGCGTTTAGCTTGAAAGCATCTACAGCATATTGATTGTATGCGGTGACAAAAATAATTTCTAAGCCTATGCATGTATTGAGGAGCTTTGTACCAAGTTCAATTCCGTTCATTCCAGGCATCTCGATATCAAGGAAAACAACGTCTGGTTTTAGATTCGGAATTTCGCTAAGTGCAGTAGACGGTTTTTGAAATTGGTCAATCACAGTGGCTAAGCCGGTACTTTCTAATTGTATTTTTAAAAAATTGGAGACTAGCATTTCATCGTCAACAATCACTGCTTTAAGCATAAAACGCTCCTTTCTTATTTGAAAATATATGTATAGTTTTAGCCCCGCGATTTTTCCTCCGTAGACGAAAATCATTTTATTAACGGGGCCTAAGCAGGACGCCTTCACTTATTTAATGAAGAGGTATTTCAAATTTTACCTTCGTCCATAATCCTTGCTCACTTTCTATTATTAACTGCGTACGGTAGTATTTTGTTAATCTTTTATTAATGTTGGCTATGCCGATTCCACGTTCTGCCTGCTTTGTTGCATTCAATAAATCTAGAATCTTTTCGGCCGGTATCCCTACCCCCGTATCAAACACACTAATCACTAAATTTGACTGTTCCTTATGGATAGAAATGTTGATAACACCGCCATCTTCCTTTGGATAAATACCATGATTAATCGCATTTTCCACTAAAGGCTGGATGGAAAGGGGGATAATATATTCTTCTGATGCATTAGGATCAATGTCGTATTCAATATGCAGTTTCTCTCCGAATCTTTCCTTCTCGATGGCAATATAAGAATGGAGGAGCTTCATTTCTTTTTCGACTGTTACAAACATATCACGGGAATTAAATTCAAAGGACTGTCTCAGAAAACTGCTGAAATGTGCCAGTAATTGGGCAGCCTTTTTTCCATCCGTATAGCATAAAGACATCACACTCGTTAATGTATTGAAGAAAAAGTGCGGCTTGATCTGGGCTACTAAATACGCCTGTTCTGTCACATCCAATTCATGTGTTAGATACTCATTTCTTTTGTAGGATTGGTTGACTCTGATCGTTAAATAAATTGCAAGGGCGATAGCATAAAGCAGGATGTTTAAAAAGCCAAGCTGCAATTTTGTTGTTAATCCAAAACTATATAGAAGTAAGTTGATATTATATATATTAATATTCAAAATACTAAACAAAATAATAGTTTGCTGGTAGTCATTCGAAACCGTATTCTTTTTCAGATAAAAGTAGACAACTTTTATCATGATATACAAATAAGTGAAACAATTTAATGAAATAAAGATAAGTAAAAAGGAGTGATAAAACTTCAACGGTGTCAATAAAATCATTAGAATATAAAGAGAGTAAGCCGTAATTAATGAGTTTCTTAATCGATGGGATAGTAATCTTTTATCGATTTGAGTCACAATCAGTATTAAAGAAATGGTCGCAAGAAAAATTGAGATGTCTTTAATTTTAAACATTGTCTCGAAGGATAGACCCGGCAAGAGATAAAGAATCGTCCGCTCGCTTAAACATAAATTAATCAATGCAAAAAATATACACGATAAAGCAAAAGCAAGGATGAAGAATTCTTTTCTGCGATACTTTTCCACAAATAGATATAAAAGAATATATAACAATCCTATCGTCAGTAAAACAGTAATAATCGCTAGCTCATAAAGTACGTTTTTCAGGCTTTGGGTAACGATCGTTTCCTGTTCACCGAAATGGATGGAGTTTGCAATTCCCGCGCTATTAAAGGAAAAGTCGGAAACTTGGATAATCACCTCAATCCGGTCAGTATCCGATTGGAAGAAAAGCAGCTTAGGGACATTCCCTTCTGTATAATTTGCCTCGTTCTTTGTGACAGTTCCCTCTTCACTCATCAATTTTCCATTAATAAAAATTTTACTCGCACTGCGGATGTTCTGTTTCTTAATGCCAAGAACCTTCCCCGTTGGCACGTTGTTAATGACAAGTCTATACGTACCGACCCTCTTATTTTCTTCCTCAGTCGTCCAGGCACCCGGAACATGAATAAATACTGCATTTTCCTTAGTCCCATTCGTAAATGCGCTCGGTTCATATAACTTTCCTTCGTAAAATTCCCATTTTCCATCAAGTGTAATCATTTTGTCATCATGAAATGGCGTCTGATCAAGATCAAGCGTACCGTGTGAGGTAAAAGAAGGTTGATCATTTTGTAGTAAAAATAATGTGAGTGTTAATAGAAAAGCAAAACCGACTAAAAAAAATAGCACTTTCTGTTTTTTCAATCCCATTCCTCCATCCGGCTATAGGAACTAAGCTCTTATTTTCTGTCGAACCTTGTAAGATTCTTGTAAGAAAGTTCTATTTGAAACATTAAATCTTCTATTTCATAATAAGAATTATAAATTTGTCTAGGTATTAAGTCTATAGTGAAAATTTACTCAACTATAGTATGTAGGGGGACTGAAAGAATGGGAATGTTGGAGATAGCTGATTCAAATTCATTGAACAATAAATTAAAAGGAATTGTATCAGCGGCAAGTTCAAAAATTCCGGTAGTAGGCGGAGCGATTAAAGTATTGTTAGAGACAATTTGGCCTACAAAGAAAGTAAGCATTTGGGAATCTTTGAAAGACCAAGTTTCTCGTTTGGTAGACGAAAAAATTCTGCAAAAAGAATTAGAGGAACGAAAAAGTGAGTTAGATGGATTGAAATCTTCAATGGAGAGCTATTTGAATGCAAAACCATCAGAACAAGGGGTTTGGTTAGGTGCCATGCTGACAAATGCCAATACCATTTTTAAAAAGCTAACGAGCTCTTCAAACAGAATTCATTTGCTTCCGTTGATTGTTATTCATGCACACTTACACCTCATCTTATTACGTGAAAGATTACTATTTGGACAAGAAATTTTCAAGGAAGATAATCGCGGTGAATGGGAAAAGGATTTGATAAGTACCTATAACAACTATAATAAGTATTTTCAGTCGAGTACCCTTTTTTACGATTGGAGAAAGTGGCGTGAAGACCAAATCAGCTATAAATCTTGGGTAGAAAGAGATTGGTACACGGCTTTCGTAACAGCAAGCACTTTCGGTGAATTGTCTGATCAACTAAATAGCGCAGCACATGTTAAGTTTCAGGCTGATTATGTTGATGGAGATACATACTATAACAAAGGATTACGAGCTATTCGCGATAATATTGTAAATCAGGCGTATGCAGATTTACTAAAAGTAGTAGAACCGATTTTCTACCTTGGGAAATTAATACCTGGCAGAGAAATGGAACCGCCTCATGTGGATTTCCACTTTGGCAAGCTGTGGCTCGGCCCGCAATCGATGTTTATCTATGACAAACAAAAGAAGGGATATCATACATCTAGCGGCCGTCTTGGCTTAGTAGAAACAGAGAATAATGGAGATTTACCGGGACATATTAAACAGGTATATGTGTACGTCAAAGAAACGGTATGTGGCTTGAAATTTATCTTTGATGATAACGGAGTAAAAAGAGAGGGAAGTCTACTCGGAACGAAAAATGACTGCAGACCTCATTTAATAAATATTCCTGAAGACTCTTACATCATTGGGGTAACAACAGACATCTGTGACGGTGTATTGACGAGTATTCAATTCCATTATTTAAACGGTGAAAGCAGCGATATTATCGGCAATACAAGTAAGACACAATATAAAAATATCGCAACAATTCATAATGACAACTATATGTTAGTAAACGCTCAAGTGGGGTCCTATTGGAAATATACATCAGGTATTGAAGCCATTCAGTTCCAATTTGCCCATATCGATTATGACCTGCAGGATGAAAGTGATCCTAACTTAGTGTTGCATGAATAGGGAAGGGTTTATCGCGAATTGAGGTTACTAAAAGCAGCACTTGAAGATAATGAATTTCTGTTCGAAGTATATGCCAGTTCAAGAATGAATGAACTGAATGAATGGCCGTGGAATGAAGAACAGAAAAAACAATTTATGCAAATGCAATATCATTGTCAGCAAATCTCGTATAAACAGAAATACCCGCATTTAGAAACTAGCATATTAGTTTCTCATAAAGAAAAAATTGGACGATTGTTACTAGCGGATCTGAGAGATACGTTAGTAATTGTCGACCTGACAATCCTGCCGCATTTTCAAGGAAGAGGAATGGGAACGAAAATACTGCTGGAATGCCAGAAAAGAGCACAGCAGCATGACAAAACTGTTCAGTTAAGTGTTTTTCGTTCAAATGAAAGAGCAAAAAGCTTATATGAACAACTAGGTTTTAAGCAAATAGAATGCAGCGATATGTATATTTTTATGGAATGGACAGGTTAGGAGCAATTCATTGTAAGGCGAAAAAGAGAGGAGTGAAATAGTATGGAGCCATATGTAGGGGAGATTCGTATGTTTGCTGGGAATTATGCTCCGGAAGGGTGGGCATTTTGTGATGGCCAAGTTCTGAAAATAGAGCAAAATGAGCTGTTATATGCTCTTATAGGAGTTACTTATGGAGGAGATGGACAAACAACATTTGCACTTCCGGATTTTTGCGGAAGAGCCGTTCTTCATCAAGGAGTCAATCCTTTAACAGAGACATCTTTTAATATGGGGAGTACAGGCGGAGTGGAGTCTGTCTCTCTGACACTAGATCAATTACCGGCACATACCCATACTTTAAATGCATATTCATTAGCCGGTAACAGTGAGCTTCCCGCTAATGCAGTATGGGCAAAAACAAACCAGGCACAGTACGCTGAAGTTCCAACAATTAATCCCGAAAAGTTTGGGAAGATGAATTCAAAAAGTGTGTCTCAGGTCGGCGGAGTTCAGGTTCATGAAAATATGATGCCTTACCTTACAATCAGTTACATTATTGCATTAGTTGGGCTTTACCCAGCACAACCTTAAATAGTGAAAAGGAGAAACAAACATGGCAGAACCATATGTTGGTGAAATAAGATGCTTTGCATTTAATTATGCTCCGAAAGGTTGGATGAAATGTGAGGGGCAGCTTCTTCAAATTCAACAAAATGTAGCACTATATTCGATTATTGGAACAACATACGGCGGTGACGGAAAAACAACATTCGCTTTACCAGATTTAAGAGGAAGAGCTCCCGTACATATAGGGGGAAATGATGTTACGTTGGGTTTAAAAGGAGGAGAGGAAACACATACACTCTCAATAAATGAAATGCCGGCACATACCCATCAAATTTCTGGATCTTCTCAACCTGCAACTTTAAAAAACGCTTCCGGCAACGTATGGGGAGGTAATAAACAAAAAGTCTACTCGAATGTAATAGACTCACCAATGAATTCTCAAGCATTAACTATAGCTGGAAGCTCGGCACCACATACAAACCTGCAGCCTTTTAGTGTAGCAAATTATTGTATTGCTATTATCGGGAATTTCCCATCGAGAGGATAAATGAGGAGGGACAAAATAAATATGGATGCTTTTGTGGGAGAAATCAGACTGTTCGCGGGGAATTTTGCACCGTTGGATTGGGCATTTTGTAATGGCCAATTATTAAATATTAGTGAGTACGGAGTTTTATATTCAATATTAGGGACACAGTTTGGAGGAGATGGTAAGACTACGTTTGCCCTTCCAAATTTATGTGGTAAAGCCGCTATTCATCAAGGAACAGGACAGGGGTTAACCTCCAGAAAATTTGCCAGTGCTGGTGGAAGTAAAACTGTAACCTTGTTGGAAAATCAAATGCCGGTACATACTCATACTCCACAATATCGGACTGATACGATGGCAGATCAAATGAACCCGGCAAATAATATTTGGGCGAATATCGATAATAAACCCTTTTTGCCAAATGTATATAAAAATATTGAATCACCCGAAGCGCCTATGGGCCCAACAGCCATTAGCCAGGTAGGGGGGAGCGTACCACATAACAATATGCAGCCATTTCTAGGGTTGAATTTTATTATTGCTCTCTACGGTGATTATTATCCAATAAAACCCTAAAAGGCTCTTCAGGGCCATGTACGAAAGGAAAATAGAAAATAAAATGAAAAGAGTTTTTAAAATATTTATAATAGTTATACTTCTGTTGGTCAATTTGCCCAAAGCTTATGAGGCCAGTGGTACTTCTGCTGGGTCATCAGGACCTAATGGTGAACCACCAAATATTCCAGCAGATGCAAAATGGGCTGTTATCGATTATCTTTCTCTTGAATGGGGAGACTACTTTACTTACTACTATAAAGATGAGAATGGAACTTTAATTGAAGTAAAACAGCCCCAGGCTTTCGCTACCATTCCTTCTAATGTAAATTGGGTTGTTTACGATGCTCCAGATATTGGAAGTGAATATATTTATTCGGATGGAACAAGTCAACATATTGTAAGTTCTCCAAGCGAAATAGACAAGGATGCAGTTTGGGCAATTCAACGTCCAGATTCAAATTTAGAGTGGGTTTGTGAGGGGTTAACTGTTAAGTTTTATTACCCGGGTGGTATTGCTGATAATATAGAAGATGTACCGGCTAATGTAAATTGGGTAGTTACAAATGACTTGTTTTCTTACAAGTGCTGGGAGTATAATTCTGAGTATTATTACGGGGGAGTCGTATCGCCAAAACCTAACCCGCCTTCTGCACTAGACCTAGAAGCAGGTTCTGACTCAGGGTCCAGTAATACGGACTATCTTACAAGTGACGATACGCCAACTTTTGTAGGGAAAGCTGAAGCAAATAGTACAGTCACTCTCTTAAGTAATGGAACTTCTATTGGTACAGCGCCTGCAAATGGAAGTGGTGATTGGTCATTTACACCGACAACACCAATAATTGAAGGAACAAATACAATCACTGCTACCGCTACAAATGCTGGTGGGACAAGTAATGAATCTGAACCATTAGTAATAACGGTTGATAAGACTGCACCTGCAACTGGTGTCATCTCTTCATCAAATATTACTACATCGGGAGTATCGCTAAGCTGGTATAAAGCAATAGATAATATCACAGTCCTAGGTGACCTGGAATACCAAATCTATCAATCTACTAGTAGCAATTTTAATACAGTGGGTGAAGTAGAAAGCGGTATTCCGGTGAGTGATAGATTTATAAAAGACCTGAATACACTGGATATCATAGGTTTATCACCAAATACAACTTACTATTTCAACATCCTGGTTAGAGATGCGGCGGGAAATAAGAGCGTTTATTCAATGCGGCAGGTTACAACACAAAATATAAAAAGCAGTAATGCAGATTTGAGTTCATTATCGTTAAGTCCTTTTCTTATCAATGAAACTTTTAGTTCTAATACAGTAAACTATACTGCAACAGTACCATACACAACGACAGAAGTACCTGTAACTGCCATTGCAGCTGATTCGAATGCAGAGGTACATATTATAGGGGCTTCCAATGGGAAAGTACTATTGGATACAGATGGCTCAACCAATATCCAGGTGGAGGTAACAGCTGAGGATGGTACTGTTAAGACATATACGATTGTCGTAACAGAAGCACCACCTTCTAGTAATGCTGATTTAAGTAATTTAACGATTTCCACTGGCCCGCTAAACCCTGTTTTCAGTAAAGATAAGATAAGTTATACAGCGATTGTACCTTTTATATCATCTACCATAATCGTTACACCGACTTTGGATGATAGTAAAGCAACTATGATGTTAATGATTAATAATCGACTGGGATTTGAACATGAACCAATGCTGCTTAATATGGGTGAAAATATTATTAATATTTTTGTCACAGCAGAAAATCAGTCAATAACAAAGATATATACTATTAAGGTTTATAGATTATTCCCTCCTCCCATTGTTAGAGGAGATGATGAGAACAATGTCCTTATCCCAGATACGGACGCTCCAATAGAATACCAAATTAACGGAGGTACGTGGACGACATTTGATTTAGCAAATCCCCCTGATTTAAGCGGAGATAAGACAGTGAAAGTCCGTTATCCTGCGAATATTTCAACTGGTCAACCTGCCAGTGAAGAAGCAACTTTACTTTTTACGGAAAACCCGAAGACAGAAAGCGCACCTCCACATGTAACAGAGGCAACTACTGAGGAGGATACAATGAGCACAAGTGGGTTGGTGATTACACCGGACGCACAGGACAACAATGGTGTAACTCACTATAAGATAAGTGAAATTACGGGCGGTACTCTTTATAAAAATGATGGGACCTTCCCAATTGGAAATGGTGACTTTATCACAAAAGAAGAAGGGGAATTAGGATTGAAGTTTCACCCAGACTCTGATGCAAATACGTTAGCAGGCGATAGTTTCTCCGTTAAAGTACAGGCATCTTTGGATGGGACAGGCAGTGGGTTAAGCGAGGCTGCGACCGCTTCTATCACTGTGACAGAAGTAAATGATGCTCCGATAGCTGCTGATGACCAGCTTTCAGAAAAAGTAATGACTTCAGAGGGTATCGAGATTCCATTTGGAGAACTTTTACAAAACGATCAAGCAGGACCGGAAAATGAAAATGCCCAGACGCTAGCAATTGTCTCCGTTTCAGATATAGCTGGAGGCACAGTTCATCTTGAAGGTAAAAAAGTTATCTTTAACCCAAGCGGTACAGGAACGGCAAGTTTTAACTATACAATTCAAGATAACGGTACAACAGATGGAACTGGCGATCCGAAAACAGCTAGCGCAACAGTTCAATTTAACGTAATTTCAAAACCTCTCATTTATCTTGAAGGTGACCATACGATTTATATCGAATTAGGTAGTCACTATGTAGAGCCTGGATATAGTGCACGTGATGAAATAGACGGTGATTTAACAGATAAGGTAACTGTTACTGGAACGGTTGACCGTAACCAACTTGGTACGTATACGCTGAAATATAATGTGAAAAACAGCAAAGATGTCTTTGCTGCAGAGATAACTAGAGTTGTCCATGTTGTTTCAGCGAATTTAGAAACACTATCCGTGTCGTCAGGGAATTTAATACCTTCATTTGACCCGGCGCAAACAAATTATCATTTGACTGTACCATCCAATGCGACGAGTATTGATATTTCGGCTGGTACATTAGATGAAACGGCAAGTGCTACGCTAAACGGCGAAACAATCGGTAATAGCGAAAGCCGTTTAATCACACTGCGCCCTGGGGTTAACATTGTGTCGATAGTTATAACGACTCAAGGTGGAATGACAAAATCTTATACATTGGAAATCATAAGACAGCTTACTCACGCGGAAGTACCAGTAATCTTACATCAGCCGGCTGACCAAACAGTAAGCATAGGCGGAGAGGCAGATTTATCTGTGAATGCCACATCAACGAATGGCGGGCTAAGCTACCAATGGTATTTCAATACAACAAACAGCTCTGTAGACGGAGTACTTATTCCCGGTGCAACAAATGCAACATATTCAGCTCCAACTTCAGTAATTGGCACGACGTATTATTATGTAAAAGTAACAAATACAGATAGCAGTGCTACAGGTAACAACACAGCTGAGGCAACAAGTGAAGTGGCAGCCGTGACGGTAAATGCTTTAACACATGCAGCAGTACCAGCTATCACAGTGCAGCCAGAAAACAAAACGGTAAGCGTGGGTGATGCAGCGGATTTATCTGTAGATGCTACGGCTGTCAAAGGCGAATTAAGCTACCAATGGTATTCCAACACAACAAACAGCAATATTGACGGAACATTAATTCCTAGCGCAACAAACGCAATATATGCAGTGCCAACTGGAGACGCCGGCACAACATATTATTATGTAAAAGTAACAAATACAGATAGCAGTGCTACAGGTAACAACACAGCTGAGGCAACAAGTGAAGTGGCAGCTGTGACGGTAAAGGCGAAAAGTACGAATGCTTATTTAGATGATTTAACTTTATCTAGCGGTGTGTTAAGTCCGGTATTTACTAAAGATAGAGAGACTTACACAGTGAATGTCCCGAATTCAGTGAATAACATCACATTCACGCCGGTAGTAGAAGATATCGGTAAAGCAACAGTCACGGTTAATGGGCAATCTTCAACGACAGCTGTACCGTTAACGGTAGGAGTGAACGTAATCAAGGTAGTGGTGAATGCCGAAGATGGGGTCACGAAAAACACGTATACAATTACGGTCAATCGGGCACAGCCATCATCCAGTGGTGGCAACGGCTCTACACCAGCACCACAGCCAGACCCAACGCCAACTCCACAACCGACGACGGAACAAATCGTTGTAGATGTAGATGGCAACAACGGTTCGCATTTAACAAAAACACCGATCACTCGTACGACAGAACCAAACGGTACAGTGAAGGATAAAGTAGCAATGACAGATTCTATTGCAAAGGAAACAGTTCAAAAAGCAAAAGAGCAAGGTGTCGATACTGCAAGCATCATTATTCCAGATAAGGAGGATAAAGTGGCAGAAGTGCTCGTTGAAGTTCCCCAATCTGCATTAGACGAATTAAATAATGGGAAGCTGAAACTTGAAATTGTCACACGAAATGCGGTAGTTTCGATTCCAACGAAATCTCTTAATAATTTCGAAGGAAATTTATACTTCCGTGTCGTCCCTATCAAATCTGAAAGTGAAAAGCAGCAAGTAGAAGATCGTGCGAAAAATGAATCATTAATCCAAGAAGCCATTGGAAATAATACTGTGCAAGTTATTGGCCGTCCAATGGAAATTGAAACGAATATGCAAAGTCGTGAAGTAACAATTATGCTTCCATTAACAGCAAGCTTACCGACAAATACAGCTGAGCGTGAAAAGCTTTTAACTAACTTAGGTGTTTATATTGAACATAGTGACGGTTCAAAAGAGTTAATAAAAGGTACTATCGTAAAAATGCCTGATGGTTCGGAAGGTCTTCAATTCACAGTGAATAAATTCAGTACATTTACTATGGTGTATTTAGAAGGCTGGGAAGATGAAGCAGCTGACGAAACATTGCACACACCATACATCAAGGGCTATGGAAACAACGAATTCCGACCTGAAGCATCGGTCACTCGTGCCCAAATGGCGACAATGTTAGCGAGAAATATAAATGCCGCACCTTCTAAGCAGGCATATACTGATGTTCCAACGAAGCATGGGGCATATGAAGCGATTATGGAAGTGAAGGGTGCAGGCATTATGATGGGTAAAAACGTTTCTACATTTGACCCGAATGGAACAGTCACTCGTGCCCAAATGGCTGCTATTGTGTATCGTTGGGTTCAAAACCAATGTAAACAAGATGCCGCATCCTATGCAGGCTGTGCAATATTAAAAGATATCCCAGTCGCAGACTTCAAGGATGTAAAGGACAACCATTGGGCAAAAGAAGCTATGAATTTCACAAAAGCAACAGGTATCATGGTTGGAGATAGTAAGGGACAATTCCGACCAGAGGAAAACTTAACGCGTGCTCAAGCTGTGAAAGTTCTTAACCGCCTATTCAAAAGAGGTCCGTTAACAGGAATAACAACGCCAACGTTTAAAGACGTTTCGGCAACACACTGGGCATTCAGTGAAATTGAAGAAGCCGCAAGAGAGCATCTTTCTTCATTGGATACAACGAAATAAAGGACAGGGGGACAGGTTTCTGTCTCCCTTATTCTGTCAACAGCAGTTTCTACAACGGAAATGCTGCAAATGCAAAGGGTTAGGCAGCTGCTTGACGTATATACTAGGAACCGGCCATGAGCCGGTTCTTTTCTTTTCTATAAAACACCGGAACATGCTGTACGGAAATGAAAGACGCCCACTCAATGAGTTGTTGATCGTAAATATAAACAGGCAAAAGTAAAAAAGACTTTAAAAGCGGGTACTACTCTATCTATAATGAACAGGACAATCTTATAAAAAACGAGGTGCAAAATGCTCATTACCGGAATTATTACCCTTACTTTATTTTTGGTTTTCCTGGGATTTTATTTAACAGATCCGAGAAGGATGATAAATGGTTTTCTATTTAACCTGTTTTTTTGTTCATTACTTCTTTTTTGTGGTTATGTGGGCTTCAGCTCAGGTAATCGGATTTTAATAATAATTGCCCTTATTCCAATGGTATTTCTTTTCTTTATTTCGACATTTGGATTATTCGCTCTAGGCATCGGGTTATTTTTAAATGGCCGAACTCTGCTGAAAAAAGAAAGCAGAAGATTCTCCAACAGTTTAGCTCTTATTTTAGGTGTTTTTCTTTTATTATTATTCCTATTTCAAATCATAAGTCCTGAGCGCTTTTTATCTCCTGAATTACGGCCTTTATATGCAGGTATTTCTTTAATAATGGTATATTTCTTCCTGCACATAACTAATTTTTTAACTGCTTATATTTTGTACCAATTTAATAAGCCGAAATACAACCAAGACTTTATCATTGTACTTGGCAGTGGGTTGATTAATGATAAGGTCCCGCCGCTCTTGGCCAGCCGGATCAACAAGGCAATTGAGTTTTATCGGAAACAGGCGGCTGCCAATTTCCCACCTATTCTCCTTTTCTCAGGTGGACAAGGGGTAGATGAAAATCTCCCGGAAGCGGAAGCGATGCAGAAGTATGCAGTTGAGAAAGGAATTCCTCCTGAACATACATTGACGGAAACCGAGTCGGTTAACACCCTCCAAAATATGCTTTACTCAAAACGAGTAATGGATTCAATAAAAGGGGACAAATATAACAGCATCTTTACTACGAACAATTTCCATCTATTCAGGGCCAGCCTATATGCAAAAATGGCAGGCTTAAAGAGCCAGGGAATTGGTTCAAAAACAGCATTCTACTACTGGCCGAATGCGATGATCCGTGAATATATTGCCATTGTTGTTATGCAGCGTAAACGTCATATCGCTGTTGTGGTGACTATTCTAGGGGGTTCTATCCTTTTAACTTTAATGAATGTTTTATTTATGAAATTAGTATAGAAAGCCGCTCATCTTTTGTGAGCGGTTTTCCAAGCCCGATCAATGAGTGGCAAGAGGAAACTTTAATACTTCGCACATAATAAAGGCTATCTTCAGCATTAAGATATAAGAAATGCATGTATCTTATTATATGAATCAATTGAAAAGGCAGACGGAATGCGCTGATTTACGCATTTCGTCTGCCTTATTTTTAACACTAACGGAAGAATCGATATATTTATAGCCTAATTATTTCTTAACAGATACACCGTTCCTGCCGTATGTCATAAACCGCCACACTTTTTCCATTGGCCCCATCTTAAAGAATTTGAACCAGATGACGCTAAAAACGATTTGAATGATGAAAATAATGACCGAAATGATAACACTGTTAATCGGCGAGACAATTTCAAGGCCCATCAGCGAGATAATGGCAAGGCCAATGAAGCTCTGGGCCAGGTAATTTGTAAACGCCATTTGTCCAACACGTGCAATCGGTTGGAGAAGTTTTGCAATACGTTTGTTTTCCAGGATCGCAAATAGAGTCGATAAGTACAAATAGGTTGTCGGTATTGTACCTAAAGCAATGATTCCTTGAACACGTTCATAATTGTCTTGCGGTGTGAACCAGATCCAAACAGAAAAGCCGATAAACAATGGCAGTGTAACAATTTGAATCCATTTTATTTGAGGAGCGAAATTACCTATGTTTCTAAACCAATTTGCTTTAGCTGCGAGAAATCCTGATAAAAACATGATGAAAATCGTTACCGTATCATTCCCAAGAAAGGCAATAACGTTTGAAAAGACCCCCAAATCCGAAGTGAAGATTCCTAATAGCTGCGATATGACATATACAGTGATGATTCCGCAAAGCCACTTGCCAATCGTTGACACTTTTGCCCGGTAAAAAGGAATCAGAAGGAAGCCGATAACAGCGTATATCGCTAGAATGGAACCCCAAAAAAATATGAAATGAATAATTCCAATCAATAACAGAGCTAATAAACGTCTGGCAAAACGCCGGCGCGGCTTATCACCACGGCTTTCGGCACGTGAGGCAAAAATATAAAACCCCGCACCAAATAAAAAAGAAAAAATGGAAAAGAACTTCTTTTCGATAAGGATTTGAATTAGCAATTCTATCGTGCTATTCAAGCCGGTATAGTCAGGCAACTGAACGCCATCAGTAAGAACTAGAAATGCTCTAACATTAATAAATAAGATTCCGAGCAGGGCAATGCCGCGGATAATATCCAAGGAAATGATCCTTTCCTTCTGTGAAATGGATGGATTCATGCTGTTATTACTCCTTTTAATAAGTAGTTTCTAATATAAAGTTAGTATAGCGAGGCATCCTTACACTAAATTAATGTAAACCTTACATTAACCTTAAAGTTTACAGGTTTTTTAAAACGGGCCTTTGCAGCACAATCAATTTTTCATATGATCCTATTAATAGAAAAAGGTAAATCAATACGACTGACCATAAACAACATGAAAAAGGGTATACTGTTGAAAAACTGAACTTTTATTTATTATTCTTCTAGGGAGGTGCCAATATGTCTGTATATTTTGTTCCAATCAATACGGCATTTATTGTTTTTTGTTTAGCGGGCTTTCTCCTCATGATTCCGTGGCTGATATATAGTTATAGAAAGTATGGTTATGTAAGTCTTTGGGCTTCACTTGTGGCTTTCTCCTTCATTTTTTATATGTTAGCTGCTTTGTTTCTAGTTCTTCTCCCTCTTCCCAATACTCGAAATACTTGTGCCTTGCAATCACCTGGTACAGTGCATTATATGCTTGTCCCGTTTACTTTCGTTCGAGATATAGTTGACGGCAGCTCAGTTATTTGGTCACAACCATCCACCTACAGCAGGTTACTGACACAAAATGCATTTTTGCAGGCGGCATTCAATTTTCTATTATTGCTCCCTCTTGGTGTTTATTTGAGGTATTTTTTTCAGCACAGACGATATTGGAAGAAAGCGCTTGGTTGTGGATTTGCGTTATCTCTTTTTTATGAAATAACCCAGGGAACAGGGATTTATGGTATTTATAATTGTCCGTACCGTATTTTTGATGTCGATGATCTTCTATTAAATAGTACGGGCGCTTTAGCTGGCTTTATTATTGCACCTGTCATACTTGCCCTATTTCCGTCCCGGAGAAGCCTTATGGCAAAGGGCGAAAGAATACAAGAAAGCCTTATTGTATTTCCGTTAGCACAATTACTTGCAGTGTTTATCGATTATTTATTGATCAAGATAAGCTGGAATCTTACGGTTGGATTCTTTACAAACAGCGGATTCATAGAATTTGTTTATACAACGATTTGCTTTTTTATTCTTTTCTTTGTAGTGCCTTCTATTTGGGGAGGAAAAACAATTGGAACAAATATACTGCGTTTTAAACTTATTAATGAGGATGGAGGAGTACCATCGCGGCGGTCGTTGTTAAAAAGAGCCTTTGCGCTCTATTTACCTTTGGCAGCATCATGGTCCCTAACTATATTGAATGGTACTGAGTTAGACATGAACTCAACTCTGTATCCTTATCATGTATGGACTACTATGACTATATTTGCACTGCTCATCATTATGTGGGCTGTCTTATTTATCCATACTATGTTCATCCTCTTTAAAGGAGGAAAACGGAATTTTTACTTTGACCATGTAGCTGGTTTAGTGCTGAGGAAAAAATAAATAGTATCTAAAAAAACAAATCATGCTTCGGTGGGGGATGTATAAAGTTACATCTCCCTAACGTTTGATTTAGAACTGAAGTTATTAAAAGAGTATTGGCTTCCATCATACTGCTCGTCACTTAGTTGGAATGCTGCATTAATAAGGAAGAGAACCCAATAATGCTACTAGACGATATTATTTTCCGTAGTTTATGATAAAGGGCAGTCTTTAATTATAGGAGGATATAGAGGTTGAAAAGGTATTTATTGGCGGGGATTGTTTTAGGTGGTGCTATTTTGCTCGGTGCTTGCAGCGGAGAAGAGGCAGAGGAATCGGAAATCGAGGAACTGGAGGAATCCGTGCCTGAAGAAATTCAGGAAGAGCCGGCTGTAGAGGAAACAGTTGAAGAGCCAGAGCCGCAGCTAGAAGAAACACAGGCGGTGGAACAGGAAGCGGAGGATGAATCATCGTCTTACGGGCCATTAACAGAGGAGACGGCAAGATCAGTTATTAGTGACTTTTTATATAATGAAGGAGACCTGCAGACGTTTTCCTTCCGGGACGGCCATATTTCGATAGATGTGACAGGACAGGGTTCAGCAGATGAGGCGGCAAATTGGTATATGCAGGTGAGTGATGAGCTGCTATTTTATGAGGGTATGCAATCACTAACGGTTAACTTTGCCCCGTATGGCACGGTGAGCTTTAGTATTAGCGAGGCAGAGACAAGTGATTTCGGGGCATATTTCCCGTCTGAAGAAATTGAGGAACAGTTGGGCATTACATACGAGTAATAGTGGGACAGTGGAGAAAGGCTGAAGTTCAGACCAAGGCACACACGGAAATAGCTGTCCGCCCATAAAAAACAAAGCCGCAGCAGGATTTCCCGCTGCGGCTTGTTTATTGAATTTAATGAACAGGAAGGCTATATTTCATTTCCAACACCCGTTGCCGCCTGTATTCTTTCAAATACCTTTTCGCCCTTAATATAGGTAGCAAGCGGCTTGATATGCATAAGCTGATCTGCAGGTATATTCATCAAATCTTCTTCTAATATAACGAAATCAGCAGCGTAGCCTTCTCTTAATTGGCCGATACAATCGGTTCTTGTCAGTGTTTGAGCATGTTTTGTATAGAGCTGGAGAGCCTCGGCCGTCGTAATGCGTTCAGACTGGCCAAGGTCTGTTCCATCGTAAGCCTTCCGTGTGACAGCGACCTGCATGGAAATGAATGGGTTAACCGCCTCTGCCCAGCTTGTAGCAGGGGCATCGGAAGTGATGGCGGTTGCTGCCCCGGCATCAAGAAATGAACGAAGACCGTATAATGTCTGGGATTTCTTCAGGCCAAGGTTTGATAAATAGCTTTCAATTTCACAAAACAAAAAGATTGGTTGGGGGACAAGACCGATTCCCCAATCGACTGCTTTTTTCAGCACTTCGTCACTGATCATGGTCGCGTGCTCGATACGTACAGATGGGCCGTCTGTGAGCCAAGGTGTCAGTTGGCTGCATGTATTAACAATCTGCTCAATCGCTTTATCACCCATTGCATGGATGGCGAGCTGGACACCGTGTTCCTCTGCTTTCCTAGCAGCTGCAAGGATTTCCTCAGGGGAAGTCATATCAATGCCCGTCTGATTTGACTTCAGGAAGGGCTCATGAACAAGCGCTGTTTTCCCGGAAATGCTGCCGTCGGCGAAAAGCTTGATACCGGCAATATACGTATCATTTGCGGTATTGGTTGAAACCAGATTAAGCGGATTTTTCCGCTGAATGGATTCAAAATGATAATAGTTGGCAACGCGCTGCTTAACCCCTTTTTGCTGTGCGTGCTGGTAAATTGTAAAATAATCGAACGGCTCCTCTGTTGCCATCATCTCGGTAATCGTTGTAATGCCGTATGATGATAGAGTGTTTGATAGCTTTACTAGCTTTTCGATGATTTCCTGCTCTGTATCAGGCTTAATATGCTTGAGGACAAGATTTCTGGCATTTTCCCGTAAAATGCCTGTTGGCTCGCCTGTTTCATCCCTGTCGATTTCACCACCTGGAGGATTTGGTGTGTCCTTCGTAATCCCGGCGATTTCCAATGCCTTGCTGTTAACCGAGATGATATGGGCGCATGTTCGCATGACAACAACCGGTAACTCTGTCGATACCCGGTCAAGATCACTGCGGATGATGCTGCGCTTTTCGGCAAGTTTTCCTTCATCATATCCCCAGCCTTCATAGCAACCCTTTGCAGACGGATCATACTGCTTCATTACTTCGATCAGTTCTTCAATTGAATGAATAACAGGTGGAAGGCAAACGACCTGCTCTAATAACTGGGCGAGCATGATGGGATGAATATGTGCTTCGATCAAGCCTGGTATAACAGTTTTGCCTTCGAGGTTGATTACCTTCCCATCAACCGGCGGAATATCCGCTTCCTGACCAACCCAAATAATCTGCCCATCCTCGACAATCATGGCCTCTACTTGCGATTGTACATCTGCTGCTGTATAGATAACGGCGTTTTTATAAATTGTTTTCATATCGATTCTCCCTCTTTCAGCTCTAGTTGCTCAAATGTATGTTTCACCGGTGACTTCCATTTAAAGAGTTTATGGAAAACTGCACCTACAATAAAGCCAATAATGGCGGGCACTACCCAAGCGAATCCGCTCGACTGGAAAGGCAGATGATAAACGAATGATGTCAGCACAGGTATAGAGTAGCCGTAGCTGGCAACCGTTTCGATAATGCTGATAAAGAAGGTAAGCAGCATCGCTCCCCGGTAAGCCCCGGCATTTGGCACAAAACGGTCCATTACTCCTAATAGCACAAGGACGATGACCGGCGGGTAGATGATTAATAAAATCGGTGTTGTAAATTCACCAATTTTATCCACACCTAGGGAGCCGATAACGGTTCCTATAATAGCGATAATTCCTACCCAGCTTTTATAACCAAGCATGTTCTTCGTCAATTCATTTAAAAACTCCGCTGCGATAGCCATGACACCGATAGCAGATGTGAGACATGCCAAAATGATGGCAATTGCCAGTGCGTATTTGCCAAAACTTCCGAGTGCTATTCCTACGATGCTGGAGAGCAGCTCTGTACTGCTTGTAGTACCAGACAGCATGGCACTGCTTGTTGCCCCGATATAAAGTAGGCCGCCGTAAACAACAATTAGTGCAATCATTGCTACTAAAATGCCGCCCCAAGCTATTTTTTTGAAGGCTTTTCCACGATAACCGTAGTTTAGTACTGCTGCTAAAAATATAGGTGCTACCAATATGCCTGTACCAACATCACCTGTTTGATATGCCGTGATGACGGCTGAAGAGAATTGGCCTGTGGCATCTGTATCTGTAATCTCGCCAATCGGTGTGAAGATACCTTTCCCGATGATAACCAGCAAAATGAGGACAAGGACCGGCGTTAGCCATTTGCCGATTTTATCTATTACATTAAGCGGGTCAATGGCAAAGTAAAAACAAATCACAAAGAAAAAAGCGACTGAAACAAATTGCGGTATATTCGGTGCAAATGATGTAACACCGATTTCATGTGTTGTTGCCGCCATACGAGGGATTGTCAAACACATCCCGATACAGACCATAAGTACCGTATTAAAAGCCTTGTAAAACCAGTCTCCCATAGGACTTGTTAACGCTTTCATCGTTCCCCCGGTATTATAAATAGCGACAACAGCTAGTAACGGTAGAATGACGCCTGTCAGACAGAAGCCGAGTAATGCCGGGAACCACTGTTCACCGGCTCCATTCCCTACAGCAGGGGGGTAAATCAGATTCCCCGCTCCAAAATATAATGCAAATAAAGCAAAACCAACGACTAATACATGCTGTGATCCCTTCCCCATACATCCACCCCTTGTTAAAAAAGTTTTAATATTTCAATATTAAGAAATATTAAACTGTAAAAAAAGGAGGTAAAAAATTGCCTCCTTGCGTAAAAAAATTTTTACATCTTATTTATGGGAAACAGGAAATAATAGCGTGTGCTTCCGTAAACATAAAATTATTGAAGTCTTTTGGCAGGCAGTATGATTGAAAGGATTATTCGCCTTTAGCCGGAAATTCGTTCAAATCAGCATCCGTTTCAGCGGATTTCATATTTCGTGCATTTATATTTTAATAGTTGTCGGGAAATACCTAGTTGGCGCGCCGTTTCGGCCAGTCTGCCGTTCGTTTGTTTCAGCTTGTCTGCTATAAGTGTTTTTTCATATTGCTCTGTTAGATCCTTTAGTGTTCCATGATATTCACCGGCCGGCTGCTTTTCCTCTTTCATATGCCGAATGCGGGAAGGGATATGTTCCCGTGTAATAACTCCTTCATGTGGCTCATTATAGGCATTTTCAACGGCATTTTTTAATTCGCGGACATTACCCGGCCAGTTATACATAAGAAAGAGCTGTTTTACCTCGTCTTCTATGCACTTCACCTTTTTTGTCATTTTGTCATTAAAAAACATAATGTACGTTTCGACGATAGGCAGGATATCCTCTTTTCGATTGGAGAGGGGTGGCAAGTCTACTTGCACAACATTCAACCTGTAATATAGCGAGGCATCGAGCGTACCGTTTACCAATAATTCATCAGGCTGGTGGCTCGTTGTGCTGATATATCGAATATTCAGTGGTACAGCTTGACCATCGATTACTATCTGCTGCAAATCCAAAGCATGTAGAAGCTTTGGCTGTAAAGATTTTGGCAGCAGATGGATATGGTCAAGAAGCAGTGTCCCTCCGTTCACCATGGCTAACATTCCATGCTGTTTGGCATCGCCGTATAAGAGTATATCTATATTTTCAGCTGTCAGCATGCCGCAATTTAATACACGATAAGGCTTTGTAAAGCGATCACTTTCATTGTGAATGCTTTGTGCAAACATTTCCTTGCCTGTTCCAGATGCACCATAAATCATGATGGCTGAATTGGTTTTGGCACTGTTTTTAGCGCGGGCGATCTGCCGAAGCAGCAGCTCGCTGTACCCAATGATATCTTCAAAGCAATAGACGGTGTGATTGTCACGGTACAGCTTATGAGCAGCATGCTGATGAAGCATGGCAATATCAGGAGGCTCGTACGTATGTCGTGAAAATTCAATTGTACCGATGCACTGTTCACCATCAAAAATAGGATAAGTAGAGTTCGTTGAGTAAAACGTGAAGCCGGCCTTCGTCTGCAGAAGCTGATTTTGCAGATGTACGGGCTTTTTATGTTTTAATACTTGGTAAATAGAGCTTGTCTCTTCATCAAGTGCCTCGTAATTGTCTAAAAAACATCTATGAAAAAAATCATCCGGTGTAACACCCATTTGCTGCAATACATTTATATCAGCTAAGTCATAAAACAAAACAGTACCTTGTTCATCTGTTATGAGCACATTATCATAATGGCTCATCGCATGGCGATCCTTTATCATAAACGGTTTTTCCTTTCCTTTCGATCGATGGAGGAGGGGAGGCGGAGCTGTTCCCTGTATTTCGCCACCGTTCTTCTTGTTACCTGGATGGATTGCAGCATCAGCAAAGCCGCAATCTGCTGATCGGAAAATGGCTTTTGTTTATTTTCCCCATCAATGATTTCCTTTATTTTTAATTGAATAAATGACCTTGAAACATGTTCCTGGGATTCGTTATGAACCCCTCTTTCAAATAGAGACTTCAGCGGCAATACTCCTTTTGGTGTTTGAATATATTTTTCATGCACCGCCCGGCTGATTGTTGAGACATGTAATCCCAGCATGCTTGCCATGTCCCGCATACGCAGCGCGCGAAGCGGTTTTCCGCCAAGGAAAAAAGCGGACTGGTATTCAACTGCTGTTTTAGCAACACGGAATAATGTTTCATACCGGTTTGTGACGCCGCTTTTTAGGCGGAGAGCTTCGGAGAGGTGAATTTTTAAATAATGATTCTCCCCATGGTCTTTTAACAGTTCCTGATACACCTCGTTTATTGAGATAGCCGGAAAATATTTCTCCTGAAGCTGTACTACTACTTCTTGGCCTATTGTTTCTACAAGAATTTCAGGAAACATATAGGTATTTTCGTACCTTTCATGGTCAGCCCGGAGTGACGGCTTTAAACGGCGGATAAGGGACAGACAGCTGTCGGCATCTTCTTCGGTTATATTGTATTTTTGAGCAAGCTTCCAAAACTGCTGGTCGGCAAGCAGCTCAAGGTCATTTTTGATAATCGGTGCTATATAATCCGGTACCTCCTGACAATCACGCAGCTGCAGTATAAGACATTCCTGCAGATCTCTAGCTCCGACACCGGCTGGTTCAAAATGCTGCAATGCTTTCACCTGTTTTTCGCAGTGTTCCAAAGGTATAGAGAAAATGTCTGCCATCTCCTCCAGGTCGCATTGTAAATAGCCATCCTCTGTTACATGCTCGACAAGGTAGAGAAGCTCCGCATGAGCAGCTGCGGGTAGACGAAGAGAAGCAAGCTGCTCTAATAAAACTGTTTCTAAAGAAGGAACCTGTTCATGGGCTATATATTCGGTCATATTCGTATTTCCGGGATGAGGAAGAGGGAAGTCGATCTCCAGTAAAGGATTGGACTCTGCCTTTTCCTGCAGGCAGTCAAGCAGTTCTTCATAGCTATAGGTTAAAAGAGAAAGAGACTGCTGTAGATGCTTTGACATAAAAAGCTTTGTCTGAAGCCTTTGCTCAAGATGCTGTTCCATTTTTCTCACCTTTCTCGCAGATTGCATTTTTTCATCCGGTATTGCAGGCTTTGTCTGCTAAGACCGAGATGGGCAGCTGCATTTGTAATATGGCCTTGATGTGCCTCCAGGGCCTGCTGAATAATCAGCTTTTCATACATGGCTAACTGTTCTGCAAGCGTTCCTTCCATCTCAACATGCAGCGTCTGCTCTCTAGGGGAAAATGGCATCCGCTTCCGGTAATGATAGGGAAGGTGCTCGTAGGTTAATGTTTTTTCATATTGAATCAGGTTCATTGCGGCTTCTATGACATGCTCCAATTCACGTGCATTGCCCGGCCAGTCATGTGCATATAAAAGCTGCTCAACTTCCGTTGTATAATCCAGCACGTTCATCTGAAACAAACGATTGTATTTTTGGATGAAATGATGAACAAGTACAGGGATATCTTCCTTCCGTTCGCGAAGCGGCGGAATGGCTATCGTAATAACGGCCAGACGATAATACAAATCCTTCCGCAAACGGTTATGGGTGATGAGATCGACCGGGTCCTCATTCATTGTCGCAATAATCCGTACATCTACGGGCTGGTCTGTTTTTCCACCGATTCTTCTAACCTTTTTTTCCTGGAGCACACGCAGCAATTTTGCTTGCAAGCTGAGGTTCAACGAGTTCAATTCATCGAGCAGCAATGTACCGCCATTTGCCTGCTCGAATAACCCCGGGCTGTCCACTGCACCTGTAAAGGCGCCCTTTGCCGTCCCAAATAACATACTTTCCATTAATGTATCCGGTATAGCGGCACAGTTCTGGGCGATAAAGGGACCGTTTACCCGGCTGCTGCCTGTATGAATGCTTTGTGCAAACAGCTCCTTGCCTGTGCCTGTCTCCCCAATAATCAGTACATTTGATGTCGTTCTGGTTGCCCGTTTTGCAATATCTATAATTTCCAGGAGTGAGGGACTGTTGCCGATAATTTTATCGAATGTGTATGGTTCATGCTCATACTGTACCTTTTGCTGCATGAGCCGGCTCATTTTTGAAATGTCAGTCGCAATCTCGACAGCTGCACAGATTTCCCCGTTTTGTTCAATCGGAATCGTCTGATTGACAGTCGTAATTTCAGTACCCTTGTTGTTGAAATAGGTCTGTTTTACATTGATGATCCGTTCAGCTTCGGCTAATGACTGCAGTAGAGTGCTCGTTTGATTGTCATTGAACTGAAATACCTCCCGCACATTCCTGTTCATCACATCCGCCGCAGGCATTGATTCAATCTCCCGCATTTTTTTATTATAGATGATTGTCTTTCCGTCTTTGTCTACAGCATGTATGCCAACGTCAACAGCTTCAATGATTGTTTCATATACTTTTTCCATCCAGCTCACTCGAATGCCCCCTATCGCAAAAAAAAATTGCCTTTTTCGGTAATAGCAAAAATATTTTGCGCAAAATTCTAATTTATCTATCTAAAGAATAGCATATTTTCAGATTTTTATGTTGGCACAAAAATTGCTACATAGTTTGTATAAAAGCAGGTGTATAGATTACCTAACTATTTAATGAGCATGAAAATAAAAATGCAGCAGAAGGTCATTGCTGATAAGAGGGAAACTATATACCCGCCGTTAAAGAAAATAAGGAGAGATGAGAATGCCGATCCCATACAAACATGAACCATTCACCGATTATAAAACCGATGAAGCAGCCTATACAGCTATGAGCGATGCCATACAATTAGTAGAAAGCCAGCTTGGAGCTGTGTACCCGGCGATTATCAACGGTAAGGAAGTAACGTCTGATCATACAGCGCTATCTATCAACCCTGCCGATATAAAGGAATGTATCGGAACGGTCCACTTAGCGACGAAAGAAATGGCTGAGCAGGCGATCCAGACAGCTGCTGCCGTTTATAAAACATGGCAGTATACATCACCGGTCATGCGGGCTGATATTTTACACCGTGCTGCAGCAATCATCCGCCGCCGCAAACATGAGTTTTCTGCATGGCTCGTAAAAGAAGTAGGAAAACCATGGCATGAAGCAGATGCCGAAACGGCGGAATGTATCGATTTCCTTGAGTACTATGCGCGTCAAATGGTGGAATTAAGCGCAGGGAAGCCTGTCTTAAGCAATCCCGGAGAGCATAATGAGTTTCACTATATTCCATTAGGCGTGGGAATTATCATCCCGCCATTTAATTTCTCACTGGCTATTATGGCAGGCACGACAGCAGCAGCAATTGTTACAGGAAATACTGTTATTTTAAAGCCCGCTGAAACGGCGCCGGTTGTGGCAGCGAAATTTATGGATGTACTAAAAGAAGCCGGACTGCCCGCTGGAGTAGTGAACTATCTGCCGGGCCTTGGATCAGAAATCGGCGATTATCTCGTTGATCATATTCAAACACGCTTTGTTTCATTTACAGGATCAAGAGAGGTTGGCTGCCGAATCTATGAACGAGCGGCAGTCGTACATGAAGGGCAGAAATGGCTGAAACGGGTCATTGCCGAAATGGGCGGAAAGGATACAATCATTGTGGATGCAGATGCTGACTTGAACCTTGCTGCAACTGCCATTGTTAAGTCTGCGTTTGGCTATGCAGGACAGAAGTGCTCTGCCTGCTCGCGTGCGGTCATTCATGAGGATGTATACGATACGGTGCTTGAAAAAGTTGTCGAGCAGACAAAAACACTACAAATGGGTAATCCAGTCGACCGTGATTCATTTGTTGGTCCGGTCATCTCAGAGAAATCAATTGAAAAAATTAAGAGCTATATCGAAATAGGCAAGCAGGAGGGCCGTCTCATGACAGGCGGGGCAACTGAAGAAGAAACAGGCTATTTTGTCGAACCGACTGTTTTTGCGGATGTACATGAGGATGCCCGTTTAATGAAGGAAGAAATTTTCGGTCCTGTTCTTGCCATCTCGAAAGCAAGAGATTTCGGTCACTTATTGGAAGTCGCCAATAATACCGATTACGGATTAACAGGTGCAGTTATTTCAAATAATGCGTCGCATATTGAACAGGCAAAGCGTGAATTCCATGTCGGTAACCTATATATTAACCGCGGCTGTACAGGGGCCATCGTCGGTTATCAGCCGTTTGGCGGATTCAATATGTCCGGAACAGATTCAAAAGCCGGTTCGCCGGATTATTTATTACTGCATATGCAGGCTAAAACCATTGCACAATCATTTTAAGGAGGAACATGATAATGTTAAAACAATCAAATTCAACAAACACAGTTATTGAAAAGACGAATCAATTTGGGGCAAACAACTATCACCCGCTGCCGATCGTTATTGAAAAGGCAGAAGGTGTATGGGTGACAGATCCGGAAGGCAACCGCTACATGGATATGCTGTCTGCCTATTCAGCGCTGAATCAAGGGCACCGTCATCCGAAAATTATCGATGCTTTGATGAATCAGGCACAGGCCGTGACATTGACTTCCCGGGCATTTTATAGTGTGACGCTCGGTGAATGGTATGAAAAGCTATGTGCCCTTACAGGTAAAAACATGGTATTACCAATGAATACGGGAGCGGAAGCTGTAGAAACAGCTATTAAAGCAGCACGCCGCTGGGCATATGATGTGAAAGGTGTACCAGATAACCAGGCACAAATCGTCGGCTGCCAAGGCAATTTCCATGGCCGTACATTAGCGGCGGTTTCTCTTTCATCAGAGGCGGAGTACCAACGTGCGTTCGGGCCGCTTGTTCCGGGCTTCTCCCTTGTACCATATGGTGATATCGAAGCTTTAAAAGAAGCGATTACACCGAACACGGCAGCATTTATTGTCGAGCCGATCCAAGGGGAAGCAGGCATCATTGTACCACCGGCCGGTTATTTAAAGGCAGCATTCGAACTATGTAAAGAAAACAATGTGTTATTTATCGCAGATGAAATCCAAACTGGTCTTGCCCGCACAGGAAAACTATTTGCTTATGAATGGGAAGGAATTACTCCGGATGTACTTATTCTTGGGAAGGCACTAGGTGGCGGGGTATTCCCTATTTCCGCTGTTGTCGCAAACGAGGATATTCTGGGCGTCTTCAATCCAGGCTCCCACGGATCAACATTCGGCGGTAACCCGCTTGCATGTGCTGTATCAATTGCATCACTTGATGTTATTGAAGAAGAGAAACTGGTAGAGCGTTCACAGGAGCTTGGCGAATACTTTATGGAACAGCTTCGTACAATTGAACACCCTGCTATCAAGGAAGTACGGGGACGTGGTTTATTTATCGGTCTGGAATTGACAGAGGCTGCCCGCCCATACTGCGAAAAACTAGCAGAAAAACGAATACTCTGTAAGGAAACGCACTATAATATTATCCGCTTTGCACCGCCTCTTGTGATTTCGAAAGAAGATCTAGACTGGGCGATTGAGCAGATTAAAGATGTATTTAAGTAAGCTTTCATTCGTAATGCTTTCTTATTATATGAAGTAAATTACAATGTGCAGGCTCCTCCGATTTTATTGGGGGAGCCTTTTTGACAGGGTGTTAGTTAAAAGCACGGGTATTTCATATGAATTCGCGGGTATTTTCCAAAAAATCGCGGGTATTTCTCTCAAAACCGCGGATATTATTTCAAAAGGAAGTTAAAGTTTTTCAATTGTTACATACAGGGCGAAGTTTATTTTAGGAATTGAAGTATCTTCTCTAAAGTTTGGAGAGCTTGAGTAGGGGAGAATGAGGTAAGAGAATTGTTATCATTGGGGAATTACAGGAATATTACCTAAAATTTCATAGCTAGAAGAATACTGCCGCAGAGTGTAAGGAATCTGGGGTTTTTTAACGTGATTTTACAACGAATATTAAAAATCCTTATAAACAGCAAAAACTCCCCAGATCGACGCATCCGAGAAGTTTTGGCTAACCAAGAAATACATTAAGTTGTAAAGGGCAACAGATTGGCCAGAATCTGCAGCTCTTTTATAGAAATGGGGAATAAAATAGATTCATTCCTGTAAAAGTTGAATCCGTAAGTGCGATCAAACTGGATTCAAAAGCTTTTACAATACATTTCTGGTACTTATTTTATTATACTGATAAAAGTTTTTAAATAAGGAATTGGTTGCTTTTTAGAGGAATATACAAGAAAAAATATGGAATAAAATAGATATATCAATATAAAAATTAAGTTGTATAAATTTGCTCTTCATTATAAGGCGGATAAAATGTAATTTATAAAACTTAAGACCTAAATAAAGTGATATTACATCAAAAATGTAACTATATACTTTATTACAACTATTATATATAATAGGAATTGTATGGTAAATATATTAAAAATACAAACTATTATATGTCAAATTAGTTAAAAGAGTAATTTGTAGAAATATAATCCAATAATATTACAGACGTGTTACAGTTGGAAAATTTGTTTGATATTTTCCTAGAATTAGTACATAATTTTATTATTATCAGTGGAATAACTGGTAGACTTTTTAGTACTTACTAAGAAATGATATTAGGAGGAAATTTTCTATGGGTTACCAACAGAAATCATATAAGAAATTTGTTGCTACTGCAGCAACAGCTACATTAGTAGCATCAGCAATCGTACCAGTTGCATCAGCAGCAGGCTTCAAAGACGTACCAGCAGACAACGAGTTTGCACCATTTATCAACGCATTAGTAGATGAAGGCATCATCAACGGTTATGCTTCTGACAATACTTTCCGCCCAAGCAATAAATTAACTCGTGGCCAAGTAGCAATCATGTTAGGCCGCTGGTTAGAAAACAACGGTGAAATCGTACCTGCTGACTGGAATACAGTACAACGTTTCAACGACGTTCCTGTAAACGCTACAACTGCTTCTGGTAAAGAGCTAGCTAAATATGCTGCTTTAGTTAAAGAAACAGGCGTATTCACAGGTGTTCTTGGCAGCTTAAACCCAGGACAAAACATCACTCGCGAAAACATGGCAGTGGTATTAGACCGTGTTGCTACTGCAGTGACAGGCTTCTCTTTAGTAGAAGTAGCTGAAGAAATCGAAGATGTTACAGTAGCTGATTTAGATAAAGCTCAAGCTGCATACCAAGATGAAATCCAAGCACTAGCTGATCTTGAAATCACAACAGTTTCTAACTTCCGTCCAAAAGAGCAAGTATCTCGTGCTCAATTCGCTAAATTCCTATACACTACTTTTGAAGTGATCGAAGAAATATTAGCTACTCCAGAAGTAACTGTAGATACATTACAAGCTGATATTGATGCTGTAGCGAAAGCTTTACCAACTGTAGAGTCAATTACTACTGTTGAAAATGCTGAAGCTGCAAAAACTGCTGTAACTACTGCTAAAGCAGAATTAGAAAAAATCAAAGCTGCAATCGAAAAAGCTGACTTAACTGAAGAAGAAGTTGCTACATTAAACAAAGCGATCACTGCGGTTGAAACAACAATGAATGGCTTAGTATCAAAAGCTGATCAAGTAATTGAAGATGCTAAAACTTTTGCTGTTAGCGGTGTAGAAGCTGTAAACGCAAAGCAAGTTTTAGTTAAATTCAGCCATGTAGTAGGTACAGGTGCGGCAACAGAAGCTAACTACGGAGTATCAACAGCTGCTAGCTCTGTAAATAACGTAGTTGCTGATGCTGAAGTGCAAGCTGACGGCAAATCAGTATTATTAACTTTAACAGACGCATATAAAGTTGAAACAGATTTAGTTGTAACTGTTGACGGAATCTACAAAAAAGATTCAATCAAAGAGCAAATCAAACGTTTCTCAGGTGTAGTGACAGTTAACGATACAACTGCTCCTACTATTAAGAGCATTGTCTCAACAACAAATACAAATGCTGCTCAAGTAGTAACTGTTACTTTTAGCGAGCCATTAACTGCATTACCAACTTTAAAAGTAAACGGTGCAGTAGCAACAGGCACTCTTTCTAACAACAATACTACAGTAACTATTACTGGTTTAAACTTATCTGCTGATAAGGCTCATACTTTAGAAGTATTAAACCTTACTGACTACGCTGATAATAATGTAGTTTATACAACTCAAAACTTCACTGTTACTAAGGATGCATCTTCAGCTACTGGTAAAGCAGCTGTTGTTTCTGACAATAAAGTACAAGTTACTTTTGATAAAGCAGTTAATCAAGCATCTTTAGCAAACGTTGATATCTTACGTTATGATAGTGCTACAAAATCATACACACCAGTTTCGTTTGACAGCACAACTCCTTATGCTTTAGATAAAACAGGTAAAGTAGCGACGTTCTATGTAGCAGACAGCGAAAAAACTAACTTCTTTGGTTTAAATGATTCAACTGAAAATTTAATTGTAAAAGTTAAATCAGGTGTACTAGATACAGCAGGTAACCAAGTAACAACTTTCGAACAAACAGTTGTTGCAAATCAAGATGTAACTGGTCCAGCCCTAGACTCTATTACTTACGATAAAAACTCTAAAGGCGAAGCAACAAAATTATACTTCCACTTCAATGAAGAGTTGACAACTGCTGCTACAGCATTAGTTGATGGCGACATCGTAGTTACTGATCTTGCTACAAATACAAAAGTTGCATTTGCAGATGTATTTGGCGCAAACAACACTGTATCTGTAGCAACAGATGGTAAAACTTTAGTAGTTGCACCAGAAGCAGTTGCATCAGTTACTAACAAACTTAAATCAGGTAAATATGCTTTCACAGTTAAACCAGCTTTAGTTAAAGATACTGCTTTTGCTAAAAATGATAACAAAGAGGCTACTAAGTCTGTAGATTTCGGTGCTGTTGCAAATGAAGTAACTGTAACAGGAACTACTATCAATGCTGCAACAGATGTAGATAACAAATTAACTGTTACTTTCTCTAAACCTGTAACAGCAGCTTCTGCTATCAATCCAGCTAACTACTCAATCAACGGAAAAGCTTTACCGATTGATACAGTAATTTCTGTTAATGCTGCAGGAACTAACGCGACATTTACTTTACCTGCAAACACAGTAGAAAAATCTGATGGCGCTGCAGTGTTAACAATCACTGGTATTAAAGCTCAAGATTCTTCAGCTACGTTCAAAACATATGTATCTGCAATTAACGCATTAGATAATACGGCACCAACAGCTAAAGGTTCTGTTTTAGCTAATGGTAAAATTCAAGTTACATTCTCTGAAGCAGTAACAGCAGCTGCAGCTGATTTCAGCTCTTTAACTATCAATGGTAAAGTACTAGCAACAACTGGCACTGCACCAACAACTGTAAATGCTGTACCAACTACATTAGTAGATGGTACATCGGCTGTAATTATCGATGTTCAAGCGAAAACACAAGATAATTCTGCTTCAACTGGTTTCTCTTACTTATACATCGATGTTGATGGAGACGATACATTAGACTTCACAAAAGATATCGTATTAAGCCAAGTGACTGGTGTTCCGAATGCTCAATGGACAGCAGTAGCGGACCTAAACTTAGTTAACACAGTTGAGGTAGTATTACCAACAACACCAGCTACTAAAGATAACTCTACTCTAAACAACGCTCAAACAGGCAATACTGCAGGTAATAAGCTTGCTGGCGGAGTTATTAAAGTAAAATAATTTATAGATTAATTATTATCTATATATTTTAGATAGACTGTATCGGTTTTTCCGATACAGTCTATTTTTTTATTGCAATCTTGCTATAGCAAATTACCCAAAAATATACTATCATGGATAAGGCGAACAAATTACATGGAGGTAATATTTTGAAAAGGGTAGTGATATTGGCCTTATTCCTGATTTTTGCCGGTGTGCAGCAGGCGGATGCGAATGTAGCACGGGTGAAGGGAGATCGGGAGCCGACGTTTTTCATTACACAGGCATCTGCGCCGGTGTATGATGAGTCGGGCGAGATAATAGGAAAAGTTTATAGTAAGCAGGATTATTTTTATGAGTCGAAAACAGCGGATTGCTATTACATAGAAATCGAGAATCATCTTGGATGTGTTCCTGCGAATGTAACAAAGCGGGGCAGCACGATGATGGTGCCGGAGAAGCTTAATCGTAAAGGAAAGATGATTTATACGACAAAGCGGGCGAATTTCACCGATGAAAAAGGCCGTCTTTTGTATATGTCATACGCTAATAGACGCCATTATGCCTATAAGGAAGATAAGAAATATTATTATGTCGAAGCAGGTGGCAGGGTAGCGCTGGTACCAAAGACATATGCGGCTGTGGATAAGGGCGTTCCGGTACTGATGTATCACCATATTTTAAAAGATAGTGAAAACAAAAATTACCGGACATCAACTACTATTACGGATGTGCAATTTCACAAGAATATAAGCATCTTAAAAGAAATGGGTGCCCGGACAATCACGATGGATGAGCTATATGAATTCCTGCAAGGGAAACGCAATCTCGGGAAGAATGCGGTAGTGATGACGTTTGATGACGGACTTTTGTCGAACTTGATTTATGCATACCCGCTGCTCCAATCAAACGGTATGCAGGCGACTAATTTCCTGATTACTTCCCGCGTATTGGATAAACCGCAGCAGTTCTATCCAGATAATCTGCAGTTTATATCAAAGGAAGAGATGGCATGGTCGCAGGATGTATTCCAATATGAGGGGCATACCCATGCGCTTCACCAAGTCATTGATGGCAAGTCACTTGTGGTGCAGCAGACGATCAAGACACTGAAGGAAGATTTAGCAGCGTCCCAGGCAATAGTACCGCAGCAGTATTTTGCTTATCCATTTGGCCAGTACAATGAAACAACCAAGCAGGTACTGAAAAATATGGGTTATAAGCTGGCCTTTACGACGAAGACCGGCTATGTAAAATACGGCGATGATCCGTTTGCGCTTAACCGTATCGGAATTGAACCAAAGACAACGGAACAGCAGTTTAGACAGTATTTGTCTTATTAATTTGGAAGGGGGTGTCCAGAAAGTGAAAACTTTTAGGACACCCCTTTTAATCCTTCCTAGTGATTCATTATGAAATTTTGACCTGGCGGTGGTCATGTCAACATGCCGCTATCCTTGTCGCAAAGGTTCTGTCTCGAAATGTATTTTCAGACGGAGCCTTTTTTCCACTTAGAAGGTAAATGAATCGGCAACAGACCCGATATGTAACATAGAGAGTAATAGCTGAAGTAGATAGTGGGGGATTGGATGACGCAAAAACATACGCTTTTTAAATTACTGGTTTCTGCAAGTGTGCTGCCAGTTGTAGCAACAGGGGCCGTTTCTGTATCGGCAGAGGATGGGCTATCCGTTTCCAAAATACAAAATAGCAGTACTACACAATTTACCGTTTATTTTAATGAGCCGGTAGAGCTGGAGAAAATGACAAAAAGTACAGAGCTGCAGAAGTATTTCAAACTTGAGACAGCAGATGGAAAGCAGACGATTGCCCTGAAAAGAGGGGAACTAAGCAAGGACGGGCGCTCATATCAAATAACGACGAGTACGCCTGTTTCAACAAACCGCGACTATCGTCTGCGCATTTTCGGTATTTATTCGCAACAGGGCGAAAAGCTTACTACATATAATGAAATCGTCCGTTTTACGAAGGACCAGACACCACCTGCAATCCAGTCGGTAGAATGGATCAATAAACATCAATCAAGAGTGGTGTTTACGGAGCCGGTGAAAAACTATACAGCAAAATTCAAGCTGGAGAATGGACAGGCTGTGACAGGTATCAGGACGTCAGTAGATGGCAATGTCCTGACATACCATTTAGGGAATGCCTATGCGGGCGGAAAATTTGTGGAAGATGGCAGTAAGATTATCGTCACATATAACGGTGTAAAGGATTTAGCGAATAACCTGGCTAGACCAAGTCTGCTGACAGCTACGATTGTAAAGGGTGAGGCAACTAGTGCGAATTTACTTGTCACATCGGTGGAGCGGGTCGGCGTAAGGAAATTCAAAATAACATTTAATCATCCGCTGTATTCGTTGTATCCAGGTGATCTGGCGGTTTCTGCCGGGAAGAAAAACTTTACAGTACAAAATGTAGAGCCGATAGATGATGAGTCTTATATTGTGACTGTACAGGAAGCATTAGCAGGTCAGGTGACCATTCGTACAGCACCCGACAGCTATGTAACGGATATGGAATCATGGGAGGACACAAGCTTTTCTATTAAACATGATTTCGATGCAGAAGCAGCCGGAGTGAAAATTGTAAAAACAGATATTATCCGTGAAAACAATCTGGAATATTTATTTGTTACGTTCAATAAAAATATAAGTGTGAACAGCAATACGACAGTTTCCTATACAGGCATTTATACGGAGCCGAAGAGCCAGCGCAAAAAGCCGGTAAAAGCGGAGCAGGTGAAAGTGCGGGCTGTATATAATGAGCCGACGAAGGTGAAAATCCCGCTTCGTGAGCTGCTGAATCCACACGATATAGAGCAGGCAGCCTATGAGATGGATCTCTCGTTTGAGAACCTTTCCTATGGAAGCATGGATGGCGGAACTGTTACCTTCCAGCGTTCTAAGGACTATTCGTTTAATGGAGAGAAGCTGCAAGTAGTAGCGGTGAATACATCAGTGACGGATCCGGGAAAAATTACGGACCCGCGCTACATTACGATTGATTTTAATCAGCCGGTAGAGGAAACGGTAGCTTTAGAGTTGGACAATTACGAGGTACGGGGTTATAAGCTGGGGCAAGTGCAGGTAAACCCGAAGAACCCAAAACAGGTAATCCTGAAAATCGAGAGCCGTAGCTACTGGTGGTATACAACACCGTATTTGTATATAAATGATCTACATGCAGCCGGTTCATATGAAGAAATGGATGCTTATTACGAACCGATTGCGCTACCGGACATTGTAGCACCGTATGAAAGCTACTGGAATCCGTCTGTCACGGTGAAAAACGCACGGGAGATTGTGTTATCGTTTGGCCAGGCGGTGTCGATTTCGAATGAAAACGACTTTATCGTCACAGATAAGGACAGCACATCGTACGGGGCAAAAGCGGCCGTCGATCCGCTGAATTCAAAGAACGTAATTTTAACATTATCAAAAACACTACCAAACTATTCAACGATTACCGTAAAACTAAAAGAGGGCAAAGTCATTCGGGATATATATAAAAACCCAGGGTCGTTTGAGCCGAAGTCAGTCTATATTTCTACGCTGCCTTGGTATTCTTATTAGACAGTTTAAAAAGTACATTTCTCATGAAGAGGAATGTACTTTTTTATTGGACTGTTATGTGTTTTGCAGGTGTAATAGCTTCTCTGCTTTTTGCTGAAGGTAAAGTGTATATTTAACTAAGAAAATAGGCACGGAGGAAGTAATGATAATAATAGAGATGATAGAAAGTGCTGCTGCTTCACCATGGATAAAAACAGCATACAAGTAGCCGATGATGCCTAGTATTATAAGTATGAAGATAACCGGTACACGGCGGACAAAATAAGAGATCAGACCACTCAGCGCCATAAGTACTACAATAAGGATGGAAAAATGCGAATAAATAGTGAGGTAAAGAATCACGTTATATCCTCCTTGAGTAAATCTCCCATATATGTTTATAGAGAAGTGGGAGGTTCCTATATTAAAATGAGGAAAGAGAATTTCCCTCTATTAAACATATGCAGCAAAAAGAAAAGACAGAATCAAAAATGATTCTGTCTAGTAATATAGGAGGTAGGGTTCATCTAAACGCGGGTATTTTCCAAATATCGCGGGTATTCGTCTTAAAACCGCGGATATTTCCCCGGAAATCGCGGGTATTCATCTCGTATTCGCGGGTATTCCTCCAGAAACCGCGGGTATTCGTTCAAATCCCTGTTTATTCACCCTCAACTATTTTTAAGGCTGGAGAATAAACTTCACAATATCACGCCATGTCACTGTGCCGACGTCTTCCCACTTATATTTTTCAAGGGGATAAGGGCGGAATGTAGGGGCATAGATGTTGCGCGCTGTTCCATCAAGTAGAATCGTACGGTCCTCGATGGCGCCTGTAAATACTGTGACATCGTAAAGCTCTTCTTTGTCCTCCTCATCTTCTTCCTTCTTCTGATCGAAGTCTACTGTATAGATTGTTTTCTCTTCTTCAGTCGCCTCATCTACGACTTCTTCTTCCTCCACGGGCTCTTCCTCGACCGGTATTTCTTCTTTCACGGTTTCAGTAACTGTACCTTTCTTTTTAAAGGCAACTTCTACCGGCACAAGACGTGTTTTTCCATCATAGCCGATTGTGTAAATATGTGTATTACCGATATCAGGTACTTCGTATTCGACAATCCAATCACTAGGGACGATGAAGCTGTTGAATACTTCGTCTGTCGTAATTGTTACATCAGCCTTTTCACCGAAAGGGTAGTCGACAAGCTGATCAAACGGCTGAATTTGGACTTCATACAGCGTTTTAGAAGGGTCCAGCTTATCGTGCTTATTCATCTCGTCATACCATAGCGATTCAACCGCAGGGATTTCCTGCTTTTCAACAACTGTCCCTTCGATCGTCATTTCATCATCCTTGCCAGCACGAACGATGATTTCGGCCTTTTGCTGTGGTTCGACGCGCTGCCACTGTTCCTCATCAATATAAGTGATAATGTTTTTGTCGGCTGCATAGATAATGAAAGTAATCGTATCGCCGTCCTGCACAATGTCTGCGACTACACCGTCCACCGGTGATGCCAGTGCCTGGTCTGTAATCAGCTCTGTCATCATTGCATCCAGAATCTCAATCTCGCGTTCTGTTTCCGCGATATGCCGGCGGATGATGGCCTCGCCTTCTGCAGTTGGTGTATTTTGGTCAATCCCAAATTCCAATGTTAAATCAATATTCCATAGCCCCGAGCTGCCGAGTGTTGTGCTGTCGGTAGATGTAGACGGGTTGGAGGAGCCAGACGCCATGGAAAGGTCAGAGAGGATATCCTCCAGCTCTGCCAATTCAGATTCATAGGCACTGCGCTCGATTTCCAGCTTTTGCTGCTCCTTTTCTACTGCATCCGTTTTATAGATTGCCAGCTCCTGCTGAGCCGTTACGGATTCCCCGCGCTGGACGAGCACTTCATCGATCGACTGTACAGGAGCAGCCAGCCGCAGGTCGTCACTCGTTGCGAGGATTCCTTCTTTATCCAGTTCTTTTGTATGTATACCACCGGCTGCATACTGGATGTTATCTATATAGTAGGCTTTTTGAATAACATCATTATTTTTCAGCGCAAGGTAGGCATTAATAACGACTAGTATTACTGCAATGAGCGCAAAGATTTTAAACTTTTTATTGATCACCATCAGCCCAGCCCCCTTTGGATCCATTCAGCAATTGGCAGGATACTGATACCTGCGACAAGAAGGGCCAGCACAATTTGTAAGCCAATCAGCTTCAGAAGCAGGGCACCTTTGCTATCTTCCTCCCATTGCGAAAGGAATGTGTACTGGATCACAATGGCTAGAACGGTTGATACCGTCAATTGGTTCAAGAAGTATAGCAGAAACTCATCCTGGTATAGGTAGGCAGTCATCGGAGCTAATGAGAAAAATGTGAGGGGAGTAGAGTAGCCCGCAATCACAAATACGATGAATGTAATGACCTTTTCCAGCAGAATGAACAGAATGACATAAAGCTGTACAGTTTGAATCCATCTAAAAGGTAAATCCGTCAGCATGTGCAGCATGTATGTAAGAATGAAATAATGAAAAACAAAAAATAGGACAGCCCATAAAAGAGCGCCTCCGAGAGAAATAAGACGGGCAAATTGATAGCGGTCATCAAGACCATTTGCCAGGAGTGCTGTCAGGCCCTCCGTATGCATTCCCCAAATGTTTCGTACGGCGAAAAATAATAATGTGGTAAAAAACAAAATCCACAATGATCTTTTATAGCCGTGTACCTTCTCGTATTCATCTCCATGCTCAAGTGCGTAAGTTAACGAGGATGGATTGAAAAGAAAGTGCCAAAAGCGGTATTGTAATACCATATATACCATCCTTTCAAAAAGTAGATCTCTACCTGTGTTTCCCACATTTCCATATTCCTAAACGGATTTATATAGTAGAGTAATAGAATAAAAAACGGCCCTTACAGGGATGCCACTCTTATTATAACCTCTTTTTTACTTTCCTCAATTAGCCATCTTATAAAATAGTACTAAATATATGGTTGAAACTGTATCAAGGGTCTTTAGTTTCGTGTAAAATAGAAAATGAATACTGAACAGTAGGAGGCTATAAAAGAATGAAAGCTTCATATTATAAATTTGCGGCAGCAGCAGCTCTATCAGCAGTAGCGATTGCCTATGTAGCGGAAGCACCGGCAAATGCGGCTGTCCCATTTAAGGACCTACATAACGTAGGAGACCACTATACAGCGATTGATGAGCTTTATAATCTTCGTATTATAGAGGGGCGTACATCTACATCTTTTGCCCCATATAAGCCGGCAACACGTGAAGAGCTTGCTCTTTTCATCGCTAATGCCTTAAAGCTTGATACGAAAAATGTAAAGGACCCGGGCTTTAAAGATGTGCCTAAAGACAGTAAATATTATGGTGCGATTGCAGCATTAAATGAGAAGGGCATCATTAAAGGCTATAATGATAACACATTTAAGCCGGAGGAAATTGTAAAACGTGCACAGGTGGCAAAAATACTCGTGCTTGCCTTTGACTTAGAGATTACTGATTCTGTCACAACAAAATTTAAAGATGTTAACGCCATCAAGGACTTGGATACACGCCGTTATATCCAAACACTCGTGCAATATGGCATCACACAAGGAACAAGTACTGCAGTGTTCAGCCCGAATGCTCCGGTCAAACGTGCACAGCTTGCCACGTTCTTAAAGCGTGCCATCGACGCTACAACAACTGATCTTGAAATTATAAGTATCGAATAACATTGTAAGGCTACCTATCTTCTGGAGAAGAAAGGTAGTTTTTTTATAGAAAAATCTAACATTTGGAAGAAATTTGGGCGTTTACGTAAATAACCCTACCCTTTTGCCGATAGAAAGTTTAGAAGAATGTATAAAAACGTGAAGGTTTATATAGAAAGAAAGGGTGACGATCAATGAAAACTACTGCACGCGTCAGTGTACTGGCAAGCCTATTACTAGCCCCGGCAGCTATTGCCAGTGCGAATGAGACTGAGACACCAATGGATGGAGAGCAGCTTGAACCGGTCGCAGCAGAAGAGGTAAGCGCCACAGCAGTACCGTATAATGTAGTGGCAGCAATTGATGTAAATAAGGAACGTATTGAAGAGCTGTTTGAATTAAATGGAAAGACGTCAATTTCGAATTTTGCTACATATCGACAAATGGTGGATGAATTTTTCCCGGCTAACACTTTCGCAGCTGAAAATACATTATTAAAAGCGAAGCTGACATTTTTAGAAGGCTTACAGGATTTAAATACACGGGCAGCAAGTCTATCAAATGAAATAGGCTTATTAAAAACGACGCAGCCTAAATTATTCGAAACCGTACCGAAGCTGGTAAAGGAGCGTGCGGCAATTGCTCAATCTTTCAAAGACATTCGCCAAGCATTAGATACGGTAGTTTTAAGTAATGCAACTTATTCAACAGAAGCGGATAACGTAAAATATCCTTTCATTACTGATTTTGATTCACAAGCGATGCAAGCGGTAGACAGCTATTTAATGTCAGTTCAAGATTTTGAAGCATTTTTCATCAAAAATGTAAAAGTATTGGAAACATTTGAACAGGATATTATTAAAGCAGAGGCCTTTGTTGAAGGGGGAACAATCCAGACGACGGATCCGGAAGGAAAGCCTGCAACGGTAGAAGTGCCGGCGTATGTTAAAACAATTGCAGACAAAGATATAGTAGCCGATGAGAAAGAGGCGACTGATTTTAAAGAAATATTAAATAAAGCGAATCAGTTTTACGATGAGAAAATGACTGCAAATGAAAAGAAAATTGCGGATTCTCATATGCTTCCTGATGAGCGGCTAGTGGCAACTGTGATGAAACAGGCCAATGATGATTTATCAAAAGCAGATAAAGTGACGGAACTAATTGCAGGGATTCAGTCTGTAACTGGAAAAGACTATAAGAGCAAGGTAGGCAAGATTGTTTCAGAATATGGCAAACTAAATGTTCGTTCGAAAATGCTTGTGCTTGACTACGATAATAAAGTAGCAAACCAAGTTATTGACGAAAAAAATGTAGGCTATAAAGACGGACTGGATTTTATTGCATTAGTGGAGGCATTAAAACCAAACGCGACAGCTGAATATAGAACTGCGCTAAAAGAGGCGGAGGATGCTTATGGCAAGCTGGCCGATAATCTCCAAGCCTTATTAGCGGATTATAACATGAGTCTAGATTTATACCGTAAAGATGTCACAGCTGCAGAGGCGGTTGAGAAAATAATTGAAGGTTTAACGACTAATGAAGATGTGACTTCACAGAACATTATAGATGCAAGAAAAGCCTATGATGCTCTTACAGCAAGTCAAAAGAAAATTGTCGACAATTATAAAGAACTGCAAACATGGGAAAAGTCCGGTAAGACAACGATTAAGCTAAGTGACCAAATCGATTCAATTGTTATAGAAAATAAGAAAACATTTGCTACAAAAGTGGAAGCGTTAAATAAAACATATGCTGGTTTAAGTGCAGGTGAGCAGTCATTAGTCAACAGCTATCCTCGTTTAGCATATTTAACCCCTTTTGCTACAGTGACTGGGAAGTTTTATAACTTAAAAACAACAGCAGACAGCTATAAGGCGGACGTATTGGCATTGTATACGACATTAACTGCCACAACGGGAGACCTTGTTGACGTTTTGGCCGACCCTCAAATGAAAGAAGAGGATAAAGCAGCTTTAACTAATTTAAAGAAAGAATTAGAAACGGCAGTCACAGCTTTAAAGGCTCAGTTGGACAAAGCGGATCCTGTTATTGAATTAATCGAAACCGCTAAAAATGAAACAGACGCTGTAAAACAGCTTCTCGCTATCCAAGCTGCCCGTGAGGCATATAATGCCCTTCCAAAAGAGGAGCAAAAACTCGTCACAAACCTGAAAACATTAACGGAGCTTGAAAAACAGGTAAAACAGCCGGCAGCTGTGACAAAGGCGATTGAGGAAGTAGACCCGACAGCAAAAACATTTGCGAGCAAGGCAAAATCGGCCGTGACTGCATTTGAGAAGCTGACAGGGGCACAAAAAGCATTTATCTCTGAAGAGAATAAAAACCGGGTGGAGGATTTCAAAACATACTTGGCCTTCGTAGATCAGGTGAAAGCCCTCAAGTCAAGTGACCCGACATTCCAAGATGCCTACAAGGCTGCGAAGGAACAATATGAAAAATTAATAAAAGATGATGCGTGGAAGTCAAAAGAAGATTACAAAAAAGACATTATTGAAGTCATTAAAACATACAAGCCAACATTGGACGCGCTTGATAAAGCTATTGAAACGGGCAATAGCCTCGTTAACGCAATCGACAAGCTGGGGCTATTAACAGGCAAGGCATTTTTAGATGAAGCTGAGCGCATTGAGGCTGCATATGCTGCGCTTTCTGCCGATGGAAAAAAACAGGTCACAAATTATAAGCAGTTCCAAGAAATGAAGAAGGATGGGACAGCCGCATTAAAAGTAGTGGACTTGATCAATGATCCAATTATTAAAAATGTAGATGTCGCAAACCGCAGCTATGCTAAAAAAGTGGATACTGCTTTAAAGGCGTATGAAAAGCTGACTGCCCGCCAAAAATCATATGTATACAACTATACAAGCGGACTACAGCCGTACTTGAAAATTTATCAGGTCGTAGAGGCAGTCGATAATTTAAAACCGACTGCAAAAACATATATCGAGGATGTAGCGGCAGTCCGCGCAATGTATAATCGCTTAACAGATATGGAAAAGCGCTACCTGGCACCGCTGCTTGATAAAATTGAGGGAGCAGAAACAGGGCTTGTGACGGTCAATGAAGTGATGGATATGATCGATGAGGCGCGCCCGGGTGTAGAAGATTATGTTCAGAAGCTTGTCGCGGCACGGGAAGCGTATGATAAGCTGGCACGTATCAATTCCTCGTACCAAAAGCTTGTGTTGAACTACAAGACATTGCAGGAGCGGGAAAAGGCCTTAAAACCAGTAACAACATCGATCCATCAAATTAAAGAGCTGGAGGAAATGCTCGCCCGTCCAGTGAATGAAGCATCTGATTTTGTGAGAAAATATAATACAGCAGTAAAGGCATACGAGGCCATCCCGTATGAAAGCCGTGAGCTTGTCTATAACCGAGAAGTACTGCTTTCTAAAATCTACCCAGTAGCCAAAACAATGGAGGCAATTTTAAATATTAAGCAGACAAGTGCCACATTTGGCCAGGATGTAGCGAAAGCTCGAGCTTGGTATGATAGCCTGTCTCCGGCAGATAAGGCACTGGTCAGCAACTATCAGGATTTAGTAGCCTTTGAGCAGACGGTATCGGGGGGCCTTGCGGTGGATGAATTAATCCGTCAAATTCCACGGACAGGCCCATCGCAGTACATGCAGGCGATCAAGGTTGCACGTGCTGCCTATGACCAGCTGACGGCAGGAGAGAAAAAAGCGGTTACCCTTTATAAAGAGCTTCAAAATTATGAAAAAGGGGTAAAGAATGTACAGGCAGCCATTGACGCTATCGATAACCTACAGTTTGCCAGCAACCTTGTCTCAGCTTATGATAAGGCAACGAAGGCTCTCGATAAGCTGACGGCTGAGCAGCGGCAAATGGTGCATAACCTGAACAAACTGCAAAGTGTCGGTCCGGCAATCGAAGTATATAAATTGATTGCTTCGTTAAAGCCGTCAAACCCTAACTATATGGGTAGCGTGCAGGCAGCTTATGCAGCCTATAATATGCTGTCGAGTGCTGAAAAGCAGTTTGTAACAAACTTTGCGGCACTGCAGGAAGCAAAAAATAATGTGGATATGGTGCAGGAAGTAATCTCGAAAATTGCAGGTCTGTCCTCCTCTTCTGGTAATTACTCCAAGCAGGTGGAAGAGGCGTTGGCTCTTTATAATTCATTGCCATCGTCTGTACGAAAGCTTGTGACGAATTATGATGTGCTAAAAGGCGCTCAAAAAGAAGCGGATGCAGTGGACAAGGTTCGTGCGCTCATTTCTGAGATCAATCCAAATGTAGGCACTTTTGCCTCTAAGGTAAAGGCAGCCCGCTCTGCCTATGATAAGCTGTCAACACAGCAAAAACGCCTTGTGACAAACTACTTCCTATTGGAAGACTATGAAGCACAAATTAATGACTCTTCGTTATTTTTCTAAACGTATTGTTTTTTGAAAAAAATTTGGTACTATAAGTTAATGAACTTCGCCTTTCAACTAATGAAAGGCGAGTTTTTATTGAGAAGGGAGGCACGCAATTTGAAGAAAAAAGGTATTAGCATCATTTCTTTTCTACTTATCTGTTTATTAGTATTCCCTCCAATGGCAGGAGCCAGCAGCGTGCAGGTAACCGATGTAAAAACTACTGACTGGGCCGCACCTTCCATTAACAATATGTTGAAAAATAACTATATGCATGTCGATCAGAAGGGGCGGTTTTGGCCTCACAGGGCAGCCACGAGAGCAGAGGTGGCAGAAACAATCGTCAATGCATTGCAATTGCCGCTAAATGCTTCTCTAGCTTTGCAGGCAACAGATCTGCCAGCCTCACATCCGCAGTATAAAGCCATTCGCAAGCTGGTGGAACTCGGAGTGATGGACAACCGCACATCCATTTATCCAGACAGCCAGGTGACACGGGCGCAAATGGCAAAAATGCTGTCCCTTGCCTTTCATGTGGTTGTAGATGATAAGAATGAAGCAAAATTTTCTGATTGTGGAAAGCGCCACTGGGCGACAAATTATATCGAATCATTGGCTGATGCAGGCATTGTTCAGGGGAAACCGTACCAAAAATACGATCCAAACGGCAATGTAACCCGTGCACAGCTTGCAGCGATGGTTTCACGCGGCCTTCAATTCAAATCTCAAATGGCTAAGCTGGAAATGGCCTATGATTTTTTAGGAAAAACATATATTTCGACGTTTAAAGAAAATGAGACGTGGGTAAATGAGACAATAACAATGGTAAATGCAGAGCGCAAAAAGAAAGGCTTGCCTTTATTAGTACATGATCCTTACCTAGACCAGCTGGCGGTCATTAAAATACAGGATATGTTTGAACATGAGTATTTTGCCCATGAATCACCGTATTACGGGCATCCATGGGACATGGCAACCATTTACGAATATCAGTTTTCAAGCTTTGGCGAAAACATTGCAAGATATCTTTCTTCACCACATGATGTGATGAGGGCATGGATGGCATCTGCCCCACATAAGGAGAATATTTTAAAATCCTCGTATACTAATATCGGTGTTGCCGTGAAAAAAGATGACAATGGAAAATATTACTGGATTCAACTGTTTTCCAGTAAATAATATGTAAAATAATGGTCTGTAATATTACAGCAGTATTACGGAGCTATTTCTTGATGTGTATAATTTTGCTATAGAAAGCACTAAACTTCTAGTTTTGGCTAGATTTTTAGTGCTTTTTGTTATGGTAGGAAACTGTTACACAAGTGAAAAATTACGGACGGGTATTCTGTGTTAGTCTGTATGTAGGCAAAAAAACCAAGAGTTTTGAAGGGAGTATTAAATACTTATCATGAAAAAATGGTTATTGCCGGTTTTTGCATCATTTATGATTTTTGCAGGGGCTGGTACACACAATGCAGAAGCAGCAACACAGACACAATTAACAACGACAGCATATAAATATATCGGGATTCCGTATGTATACGGAGGCACAACAACTAAAGGATTAGATTGTTCAGGCTATACACAATTAGTATTTAAACAATTAGGTATTTCCATTAACCGTACATCATCAGCACAATATAACCAGGGTACAGCCGTTTCTAAAAGCAACTTGCAAATTGGAGATCTTGTATTCTTCAACACATCAGGTAATGGCGTATCACACGTAGGAATTTACGTAGGAAACAATAAATTTGCACATGCAGGCACAAGCACAGGGGTTACAACAGCAAGTCTGGGTACATCTTATTGGGCACAGCGCTATGTCGGAGCAAAACGTATTGCTACTTTTACAAACGGTACAACACAAGTAGCAGCAGGTGAAGTAAAAAACGCAGCAATCGACTTTAAAATCTATGCATCTCGCGGAGAGGTAGCAACTCGATTGGCGAAAGTTCTAGGTGTGGATACATCAAATACAAATTCACCTTTCTCAGATATTAACTCTTCTTCTACATATGCAGGGGTAGCAACAGCAATGTACAAGCTAGGAATTTTCACAGGTACAAACGGTAAATTCAATGCTGGTTCACCACTGACTCGGTCACAAATGGCAAAAGTATTAGTAGAAGCATTTGATCTGAAAATGGCAAATAAAGTCGTTAGCTTTGGGGATGTAAAGCCTGGAAGCTGGGACTATAACTACATTCAAATTTTAGCTTCTAATGGTATTACAATTGGTAAGCCAAATGGTACATATGGTGGAACAGATTATGTAACATTAACTCAATTAAATACATTCATAGAACGCGCTAAAAATATGTAAAGTAGATTGTCTACTTTTGTAAGAATAAGGCTACCAACCATAATCTGGCAAAAGTTTCACAATAAAAGCTGAGAGGTTTCCTATGGGCGCCTCTCTCTTTTTTTATCTCAAAAACCGGTATTTTTTTCTAAAATAGGATATGTTACAATAAAAATATGATACTTCATAATAATCAGTTTCCCATTTTAATAGAAAATGAAACATCCAGTGCAAGCTTTCGTCAGAACATGACAATTTGAACCTGCTGGAAAAAAGAGAGGGAAACGTCAGTATTTGTCGTATAGCGGCTCCATAGCCTGATACCGTGTGTTAGGTAACAAGCAGAGGACCCAGATAATGAATGAGGAAATATTGGTTTCATTTCTTATAAAAAAGATCTTTTTGTTGGGTGTGCTTAGGGGAAGAGCGGGCTTTTTGTCGCCGAAAGCATCGAGGGCGGTTCACGGTATGGTAGAGAGGGACCAATATACGTAATTTTCGCTACTAAAGGAGGGATACGGTAAAAAAGTAATATATTATTCATAAGAAAATTTTGATAAAATGGTAATGTTTCAAATAACTGAAGGAGGAAGAAAGACATTGTCTTTTAAGAAATTTGCTTTAACTTTTGCCGTCGTCATCATGTCAATGTTCAGTATACAGAGTGTGTATGCCAGCCCGAATTTTGCTGATATTCCAACTTCCCACGAAGCTTACAAGGAAGTGAGCTACTTAGTAAATAAAGGGGTTATTAAAGGTTACAACGTAAATGGTAAACAGATGTTTAAGCCGGGGGATAGCGTCAAAAGATGGCAGGTAGCGAAAATGGTATTGATCGCTGCAGGCATTGATGCCCCAAAAACATCTAAATCATCATTTAAAGATGTAAAAGCAGGATCTGAGGAATCCATGTATGTGGAAAAGGCCGTTCAGCTGGGGATTATTGCTCCTACTTCCAATACAACTTTTTCACCATACATAGCGGTAACGCGTGATGAAATGGCGAAAGCTTTGGCAGTAGCATTTAAGCTGGATGTTGCAAAATATGATAGTTTAGAGATTCCATTCTCTGATATCAAACCGTCAAATGCCTATTATAAGTACATTTCAGCTATTTACTATGAGGGCATTACGAAAGGAACAAGCGGAAATTACTTGCCGAAGAGTAATGTAACACGCGGCCAATTCGCTTTGTTTGTTGCTCGCAGCGCTTCAAGCACATACCGCCTGCCATTACCTGTTCAAGGAGTGGGCGTGCCGAATAAATCGGACGCAATCATGCAGGTAAAGGCTAATACAAATGATTTAAACATCCGTTCTACTGCAGTATTTACAGGAAATAACGTGGTAGGAAAAGTAGATAAAGGATATATCTTTAATGTCTACTACGAAGGTTCAGATTACTATAAGGTAGATTACAATGGAAAGTACGCTTATATCTACAAAATATATGCAGATAAAGTAATTAATGTGGACAACCCTTCAACGGAGGCACCACCGACAGAAGTGGATCCACCAGTAGTGGAAAAACCGACACCACCGACAACTTCTGCCAAAGTAATTGGAGTTGCAACAGTAAATGGCCTGAATATTCGTTCACAGGCTTCTGCCAGCTCAACAGCGATTGGCAGCATCAGCCGTGGAACAAAAGTAGATGTTTTATCTATTTCAGGATCTTGGGTAAAAGTTTCCTATAACGGAAAAACAGGCTATATTAGCAAAACATACTTGCGTTTAATCAATACATCAGGTTCACCGGTAGCGGGTCGTATTATCATTATCGATCCAGGCCATGGCGGTAAAGATCCTGGAGCAGTAAGCAGCAATGCTGTTGAAAAAGCAATTGTCTTCAACACAGCAAGCAAGGTACAGAAAAAGCTGGAGGCTGCAGGTGCTATTGTAAAAATGACACGTACAGGGGACACATATCCAAGCTTAGAGGATCGTGTCGCTTACGCTAAAAAGAATAACGGCGAAATTTTTATCAGTATCCATGCCAATTCAGCAAGTGCAGCTGCAAGTGGTACGGAAACATACTATAGTAAGAGTGCCAACGATAACGAAAAAGAAGATTATGCATTAGCGAAATTCATCAATGATGAAATCGTAAAAAATGTAAAAATGGTTGATCGGGGAACAAAGCGTGAGGACTTCTATGTCATCCGTAACTTATATATCCCGGCTGTCCTTGTAGAGCTAGGCTTTGTGACAAATAGTGCAGACCGCGCGAAGCTGACAGATGATGCCTCTATTGAGCTCTTCGCACAATCTATTTACAACGGGATTATAAAGTATTACTCACAATCATAGGAAAACCGCTTTAAATAACGGTTTAACATGCGGCTATTCTGTAAGAAACACTTTACGGAATAGCCGTTTTTATTTTCCTATGTTTTTTTTGATAGGCTTCTTGGATTTTATGGTATAATGCAAAGAGCAAATTATAGAGAGGAAAGGTAGACATCTGAGGATGTTGATGTATTATTATGTTACTAAAATTTAAACAAATTACTAATAAAATAAATAAGATTGATACTTTCTCACCTTATTTCTTTTTACCGTTCATTTTAGCTTTATATTTCTTCTTGAGTTTATTCGACTTCAGCCGCTTCGAGTTATTTAATGTACGCGCGTCGATTTGGCCGGCTGTTTTCCTGGCGATCATTTGCTATTATATCGGCGTGTATATCGTGGATAAGCTAGGGTGGACATTCCCAACATTCGGGCTTTCAGCTTTAGGGAAATACGTGATGCATTTTGTCGTATTACTGACGCTGATTGGACTTGTAGCGTATGTAACGATGATTTTCCAAGGAAGTGTCGGGATTTCAGATGAATCAGTACGACGCGGGCTTGATCCAAAGCTGAACTTCCTAAGTCAGCTATTATGGTTTGGGGTATTACTACTGTTATCGTATCGCATGATTAAAGAAAGTAATATGACATGGAAGAAAGCAATTGTGTATGCCCTAGCGTTTGCCGTTGTAATGACTGCATTCCTGCTTATGGGTTACCGTACGCCACTTGTCATTATGCTATTTACAGGGCTTATCATTTTCCACTATTGTGTAAAACGCATCAAGCTGACATGGTTCATCACATTTATTGCGTTAGTTGGAATATTCTTTGCAATGTTTGGATTCGTCCGTGTATTAACAGAGGACCCAACGCAAAAATTCAACGACCGCAGCCAGCCAGACCGTGAGCATATGGCAGAAGAAGACGTAGAAAAGCTCATTACTGCGGAACGCCGTGTAAACCTGACACCAAAATGGGTACGCGCGATCAACCAAGAGATGGTAACAGGCCATATTGTACTAAGTAAAATTATTGAGTACACAGAAGAGGAAGGCTATACCGGTGGAGAAATGCATAAGGGCATCTTCACGACGATTCTGCCTGGTGAGCAAGTATCACCGCGTATGCTTGTAACAGATGTTGTGAACTCGTTAAGTACGGAGGAAGGGAAGTATATTACGCGTCCTGGCCGTACAACGACACCAACCTTCATTGGACAGCTGTTCCTTGACGGAGGCTATCTGTTAGTGTCGATCGGCTTCCTATTATACGGAGCAATTATCTCTTTAGTTTACAATAAAATTAAAAAAGCGGGCGTGAAGACGTTCCATTCAGTGGCCTATGCATTTGTTATTACATTATTCACTGTATCGATGCATACAGGCCTGCTCGATCTTATCTTTGTGTTGATGTTTGCCTTCGTTGTTCTGGCATCGTCCATTCAAAGTACGAAAAACAGCAACAAACTTACTTAATAAAAGCGATTGATAGAAGGAAGTTCTTCTATCAATCGCTTTTTATTGTTGGCAGCTTGCATATGCATAGGATGAAAGTTATGATTCGCTCAATAGGAGGCTAAATTCGCGCAATAGACTCTACTATTCGCGCAATCTCTCAAAAACCCCTCTCTTGTTAGCAAGAGGGGGGCAGCTGTTATTTTGATGTATTTTCCAATGACCGCATAATAAATGTAGCAAACTGCTGCCGTGTGACAGGGCTGTATGGGCTATAAAGGGTCGCCGTTATACCTGTTGTGATCCGGTAATGATAAAGGGTGGCAATGTGACGATACTGGCTATAAGAGCTCGCTGTGCCGATATCAGTAAACACCATGTCACTTGTTCCCTGTAGTGCAAAGCCTTTTACAAGTGCCTGCGCCATTTCGCCGCGGCGCATCGGTGCATCCTTTGCAGCCAGGCCGTTCTCTAGATTAAGCAGCCCCATTTTGTAAGCTGTCGCCATCACATCATAGCCATACATCCCCTTCTTTAAATCTGTAACAGAGCTTGGCAAGGAAGCAGAAGCAGACGGGCTGGTTCCTTTCGCGCGCAACAGCATCATCATCGCATTTAAGCGTGAGACATTGGCAGTAGGTTTAAAAGTTTGGTCCCTGTAGCCCGTAATGATCCCGATTTTCGCGGCATTAAGTATGTTCTGGTAGTGGCCATTGCCTGAACCAATATCTTTAAAACCGGTGAAGTTTGCAAATGTGCCTTTGTTGCCCTGCTTTGTTAGCGTATGTGTCTCCGCTCTTGTAACATAGCCGGTACGGTCATGGCGTGTTTCTTCAAACGATGCTTTTACCGTATATTTCCCATCCTTTATACTGCCGGGTAATAGAATTTCAAACTTCTCTGCATAGCTTGATATGTCGTTTGGAGAAGGAGAGAGACCAACTAAAACCTTTTCGTATTTGCCGAGCACTTTGTTGTCAGCTTCCAATACATGAATGCGCAGTTTACCGCGTACCGGTACATCGCCGATATTCGCTGCTGTTACTGTACCCCGGACTGCAAAAGACTTCTGCGGTGTCATATTTGCCGTGTAATTCGATGCCGTAAGCTTTACATTATAATTACGCGGCTTAAAGGAATCAGAGCCTTCAAGCAGCCATTCCATTGAAGCAGAAAGGACAGCTTCTGCATCCTCCTCACCTGACGTTTCCGTATAAGGCTTGCCCGAATCTTCCTGCCAGCCACCTTCATGCTTCCCGACACCTACATAGTCATACATCTTAAATGGTGCATGAACGATACGGCCAGCTCCGTATTCCAACGCAAATAAAGCACCGGATTGACCCTTTTTTATATTGGCAGGCTTATCTGTCCAGCTGTAATTGGACACAACAAGCAGCGGTTTAACAGTAGACTTCCATGGTTGAACAATTTCATACCACTCATTGGCCGACTCAGTTAGTCGGATGGAATTCCGTCCCAGCTTTTCAAACGCTTTTGTTAAAATCGGATGGGTAACACCCGGAGTATTCGTAATGACAGCATCCCGCAGCTGCACATCATCAATAAAACGAGATTGGAAAATTTCCGTTAAGTTATCCCATTCCCACACCCATGTTAACGTATCAAAAATAAGGGGGGTGACATCCAGCTCAGAAGGGCTTTTCGCGAGTTTCGCCAATTCATTACGGGCCGTCGCATATAAAATCTGTACATTGCCTCCGCCGTAGATATAGGCTTTTACATTCTCCCGCTGCTGCCGGTTCATCAAAACGGAATAAGGGAAAACAATCACATCGTATTTATCCAGTGACTCCAGGCTGTTCAGCTCATCATGGCTTATTTTTGCAACTGAAAAGCCTGCCTCCTGGTAGAAGTAATACATTTTTAATGCTTTGTCATTGATTGGACTATATTTTACTTTAGCTGCTACGTCGACAGGTTTTGTGGCGTAGGGAAGAGTCATGGCACTCGTTTTTCCAGGATGTGTAGAAAGTGAGTAGTCATTAATAACATCTGAGAAGAGAATGCCGATCTTCTGTCCTGAGCTTGCCTCCTTAGGCGAAGGTAGGATCATGACCCATAAGAGCAAGGCAAAGATAGGAATCCATAGTTTTTTCAAAATATACGCCTCCTTTAAGATAGATTACTTGTTTATCGTATTGGAATAGGAAAAGTTAAAGGCTTTTTTAATAGGTTAGGTTAAATAGGAAGAGAAATTTAAATAAAGTGCTATAAAATTCAGGACTAAAGAAGTGAATCGCGCAATACCCGTCCCAATTCGCGCAATCTACTAAAAACTCCCCTCTATAAAAGAGGGGAGTGGCAGTTTATTTCGTTGTTTGCAAAATATTTACGTATTGCTTGTTAACATACCCAACTGGCAGGCCTTTTTGTTCGCCGATAATTTCGTACCAGTCTGCTAGATGGTCACTTGTGATAATAATCGGTAGATTTTTCCGGTTATACGTATACAGCGGTGAGTTATTAACTGTTGTAGCAACTGTACGGATATTCAGGCCGACTGTTGTCGTTAGGCCGATTGTATAAGGGTTGTTTGCATCCTTGAAGCCAAGGTATTGATCAGCACGGTAGAAATGACCCGCTGCTTTTGCACCCCAATATGGATCTGAAGCATATTTTACATTAATGCCGATTGCTTTGGAGCCGAATACCGCACCGTGAGCAAATGATGCGTTGGCAGGAATGTAATTTTTCCAGATGAACTGGTTAATATATTCAAGAATATTTGCCTCAACAGAATCGAACTTTTTATTTAACGGATTTGTATCGTATACATATAGGCCGAATAAATTATTCAGCTTTTGCGCATGGTCACTCATACCGAAATCGCTTTCGTGGAAGGCAAGTGCCAGTACCATCAATGCATTGACATTATACTGTTCTTCCATTTTCTTAAGTGTCGAGCCGAGACCGACAAGCTTGCTGATTTTTGTCGCATTCGCATACTTTGAGCTTACTTTTTCCCGTTCAGCCAGCGCGTAGTTGATATAACGGTCCAGCTCTTCAGCGGTATAATGCGTTTTAGAGTAAATCGGCAAGAACTGATAATAGTTATAGTAAGTAAAAGATTCGCCATTTCCTGAGAAATAAATCCCGTCCCAGCTATAGTAGGCTGCACCGCTGTTCATTTGGGCAGGGGCCTTGCCGGATGTATAGCTGCCTGTCACTTTTCCTTCTGTATTCACTAAATAATGACGTAATTCGCCGCCCTCATTCTTATAGTAAGAACGCCCTTTTGAAGTAGCAAACGGAATCAATGTGACATCATCTACTGATACAGTACCAATTTGGCCCGCTAGATTTACGCGGACATTTTTGCCGTCACTGCCGGAATACTGCATTTCCGTAGCTGCTGCAACAGCAATTTTGTCGCCAGCTGTTTCTGATGGCAGGGCAATGTACTTGTTTGAAACCACGTAGCCAAGACCTGATTTCATATAAACGATTTTGTCGCCTTTTGTAATGACCTGTGTATTCTGATCTGTTAGTTGATTATAAAGGGCATCATAGGAAACTGATGTTTTTCCTGTAGAGACAAGTTCTTTATTTTGAATGGCTTTAATCTCATACACATCAAATTTCGTATCAGGGTCTCCTAAATATTCATTCAAGCGATAGATAAATGTTGCAGTTTGGGCACGGTTTGTATTCTGCGCAGGGTAGAAGTATGTGCCGTCTTTCATTGGTGTACCTTTAATGATATCCAAATGGGCGCCGACCGCAACAGCATGGCGGTACTCAGGCAAAATTTGCGATTGATCCTTGAAGGCCGTCGGGTTTGGTGTATCAACAGACACTTTCAAATAACTTAATGCACGCTCAATCATAACAGCCATATGAACACGGCTAATCGTGGCATTTGGGTTAAATGTCTTTCCGCCATAGCCTGTCACGATATCAGCAGCGGCTGCCTTTTGGATAGATGCATAATAAGGTGAGTTTTTCGGAACATCTTCAAAATCTTTCACAGACTCTGCATTTGGTAGATTTAATGTGACTGCTAAATAGTGTGCAAATTCTGCACGCGTTACCATATTATTAGGATAATAGTTTCCTTTACTATCAGGAGTTAAGGCTCCTTTTAATATTAAATAACGCAGACTTTTTTCATGGTAAGTACCGGTTACATCGTCTGCAGCGTGAGCCGAGAAAGTGAACGAAACCATGAGCAATAGGACAATGGGGAACAGTAACAGCTTTTTCATTCTCTATTTCCTCCTTCTTTCATAAGTTTATAGTACCAAAAACTATTTTCTAGTAAAAGAGGAAATAGGATATACATCTATATAGAATATTCTTGTACAGAGTCTATTTTCTATAAAAAAAGATTCATCGCCTTAATAGGTGGTTGATTTCCACGTTGGCTGGACGCTTTCCCGGGGATACGGCTCCAACTAAATAGTTTCCGGGGTGGACCCCGAGACTATTGGATTTTCCGCACATTCTCATCCTCAAGGAGCCGCCAGACGCCATTCCAATCACCTTCCTATAAGAATAGCTTGTTATCCCCACTTATAGTAAAGGGTTAAATACTACAGAAAATGGAATCACTTCCTGTCAAAGAAAAAGCTTGCTAGAGCAGCGGTCATCCTGCTATACGGGAGATATATTATATAGGTCAAAAGTCGACACATTCTGAGGAAACATAGAATTTTTTTACATAGTTTGTTATCCTAAAAAGGTATTAAAAAAGAAAGGAAAGAAAAATGAAGAAAACAAGTAGATTAATAACTTTCATGGTTGCACTTGTCATTGTCCTTGCACAGGCGGGCCCCGCTTTTGCATTTCAAACTATAAATGAGCAATATCCGCTCTCAAGCGGGGTCATGTATAACAACTATACATATAAAAGCAGCAATACCAATTCCATTAATCATTTATCGATTAATCTGAATGATGCTTATACGAATGTAACCTTAGGAATGCCAGATCCATTCGCATCGCGGATTCGTACAACAGCACTTGCTACGAAGAACTCTACAGAAGGTAATCGTGTTGTTGGTGCGGTAAACGCAGCTTTCTTTAATATGGGAGAAGGCTATCCGTTATTTTTAATTGCACAAAATAACCGGATCATTAATGGAGGAATCGTTTCGAACGGATCAAGTGAATATATGAACGTACCGACTGCCTTTGGTATGAAGGAGAACGGTGAAGCGGTTATTGATTACTTTGATTTTGATGTGAACCTGACGGCAAATGGTGAGACGCTTCAGTTAAATGGTATGAACCGTGAGCGTAACAATCAGGAAACAATCCTTTTCACACCGGAATTTTATAAACCCGGTACAAATTCAAACCAGTACGGCTATGAAATCGTGGTGGATGCCGGAACAAGCACGCGTAATATCCACTTTGGCGATACAATTTCCGGGAAGGTCGTGCAGGTACTGCCATATGGGCAAAGCGTGAGCAAAATTCCGGAAAACGGTTTTGTCATCTCAGTACAAGGGGCATCTCCGTTGAATGCAAAATTGCAAAAATTGACTCCTGGTACAGATGTGTCGGTAAATTTCTCGATTGATTCACAATGGAACAATGCACAGTTTATCGTGGCATCAGGCCCAATGCTTGTCCGTAACGGGCAGCCTTATATTATGATGAGTACATCAAGCCCCCGTGCAAAGGAAGTAACAGCACGGACAGTTGTCGGTATTAGTAAAGACAAGAAAACCGTCCATTTTGTCACAGTAGACGGTAAACAGTCGAAAAGCCCAGGGATGAATATGTCGCAGCTTGCCGATTATTTAATCCGCCTTGGTGTCGACACAGCGATCAATCTGGATGGCGGCGGTTCGACAACGATGGGTATCCGTAAATACGGCAGCAATAATGTTGTCTTGGCAAATGTTCCAGCAGCCGGCTCGGAGCGTGCAGTAAATGCTATTTTACAGGCAGTAAGTACAGCACCTACAAGTGAGGCAGCAACAATCAAATATACACGAAATAATGTAGGAACAATGCTGGTCGGTACGACGTCTACTATTAATGTGCAGTATGTACTCGATCAGTATTATAATCCGCTGCCGATTGCAAACGGTACGATGAGCTTCAGCTCGCAAAATGGTACATTGCAGGTGAGCGGCTATAGCTTTACAACGACAAAAGCCGGTGATGATCGTCTTTACATGGCGCATAACGGCAAAGTCATCCAGTCCTTCCCGGTGAAGGTAGTCGATGGTCCATCTACACTGACAATCAGCGGCACAAAAACACTTGGAGTGAAGCAGTCCGCTGCTTACAGCATTTCAGCATTAGATGATGCAGGTAAGCCGATTATCTATAACGCAGATCAGGTGAAATGGTCTGTAGAAGGCGGTATTGGTTCTATTTCCAGCAGCGGCCAGTTTACAGCAACAAAAGAAGGACAAGGAAGCATCGTTGCGAAACTTGGATCGAAAACGGCAAGCTTCCCTGTAACGGTAAAAGGGGCAGCATTGTTCACAGACATCCCGGCAGATTACATCTATGCCAAGGAAGTAAAATTCCTGGTAGATAAAAAATATGTAACAGGCTATGGGGATGGGACATTCAAGCCGAACCAGACACTATCACGTGCCCATGCAGCAGTTATTATCAGCCGCGTGCTTGGCCTTGATACAACGAAGGTGAAGGATCCGGGCTTCAAAGACGTAACACCAAGCCACCAATACTATAAAGAAATTGCTGCTGTGCAAAACGCAGGAATTATCAGCGGAGTAAACGGTGCATACAACCCGAACAGCTATTTAACACGTGCACAAATGGCAAAAATCGTTGCTAACGCATTTAAATTAAAAGGCGTATCGAACATCCAATTTACCGATGTACCAAAAACAAGCTGGGAATATGAGTTTGTTCAGGCACTAGCAGCAAATAATATTACGACGGGGTATGGAAATAATCTCTTCAAACCTTATGAATCCATTACACGCATGCATTTCGGTCTGTTCTTATACCGTGTGCTAAACTAACAGGGAAAAAAGCAGCCTGCCTGCAGAAATAAAGATATAAATAGGAATCTCATTCTGAACGAATGGGGTTCCTATTTTAAAAAGAAGAAAGTAGTCATGTGCAGCATGAAGAAACGATCCAGTGTGATGGCGGTTTATCATCTCTATATCTATAAAACGCGCTGCTGACTCTTTTAGCGCATGCCACAGTGAGAGGGCAAATGCGCTTTTTCTTATTTCTATTCAGCTTCTATGCTATAATCTCTGTATTAAAAAATATTTAAAGGATGTAGTTTCATGAAAATCGGAATCGTAGGAAATTACGGAAATGATAATAACGGTGATGAATCGATATTATATGGCCTGATCGAACAGGTAAAACAAACATTTTCCGTAAATAGCGCGGATATTACGGTATTTAGTAATAATACGCAGCAGACATCCGAGCAGTACGGTGTCCAAAGCTACCCGCTGTATTATCGAAACAGCAATTTGTATAAAACCTTTTATAAAACGTATCAGACGAATAAAAAGTATGTAACCAAGTTCGACCTGCTCATTATCGGCGGAGGCGGACTCTTGATGGATTTTTACCGGCGTGAGGCACATCTGTATAGTACATATGCGTTAATGGCGAAGCACTGCAATATTCCTTACATTATTTACGGATGCGGGGCGGGGCCTCTTGATACGATAACAGGAAAGCTTATGATTCGTATGATGTGTCGTTTTGCCGAAAATGTTTCAGTTCGCGACCCGCAGTCTAAACAATTACTAGAGCGCCTCGGTGTAAGAAAGCCAATTCAGGTCATTGGAGATCCGGCGTTTACATTGCACCGCCCGAAGCAGGCACATGCAGAAGCACCGAAGAAAATCGGTATTTCAGCGGTTCCGATGTACAATGCGAACTACTGGCCATCAGGAGATTTAGAAAAATATGACTCGTATGTTACAAGTATGGCAGCAAATCTTGACCGCCTAGTAGAAAACAAAAATATAGAAATTACTTTTTTTGCTACGAAATATCCGCAGGATGTCACAGTAACAAAGGATATCCAGAAAAAAATGCAGTATGCAAAAAAGACAACCATCATCGACCAAAACTTAAAGCCAAACGCATTGATTGATATTACATCAAAACAAGACCTGATTATCGGTACCCGCCTGCATTCCCTTATTTTGGCCACAGACTCAGCAACACCGATTATAGCGATTTCATATCATCAGAAGGTAACCGATTTTATGAAACTAATCGGTCAGGAAAAGCGTTGTTGTTCGATAGAGGAAATTACGAATGAATCTGATATTTTATTGAAAATCTATAACACGATGGAAGCGGACTGGCCTGCTGTCGTGGAAAAAACAAAAATAACTTCAAAACAACTTCATGATGAAGCAATGCGAGGTAAACAATTGATGATAAAGGCAGTGAAGGCAAATGAAAAAGCTATTAATGATCAGTAATATGTACCCTTCCAACGAGCATTTATCATTCGGAATTTTCGTCAAAAATCAGGTAGAGGCTTTAAGAAAACAAGGCGTTGATGTGCTTGTTGCAGCGAATGATAATCCTGCGACCGGTAAAAAAAATACAATTATCAAATATGGCAAATGGGCGATGAAGACGATTTCAACGGCAATCCGCCACCGCAGATCTATCTCCATCACCCATGCACACTACGTATTCCCATCTGGTGTATTTTCACTTTTGTTGAAAAAGCTATTTAAGATCCCGTATATCGTAACGGCCCATGGCGGTGACATCGAACGGATGGCGAAGAAAAGCGCCCGAATCCGCAACTGGACGGAGCTTATTCTGCAGGAAAGCGACCATGTGATTGCAGTAGGACCGGTCCTTGCGGAGCAAATAGAAACAGAATTTCATATTCCTAAAGAAAAAATTACGATTTGCAGTATGGGTGTCAATCGTCACGTGTTCCGTCCAGGAGATAAGAAAGAAGCCCGTAATGCACTCGGACTTGAGCAGGACGCCTTTACGTACCTGTTTGTCGGGAATGTTATTAAACAGAAGGGAATTGAAGAGCTGTTAATGGCTTTTGAAAAGGTACAGACTGAGACGGACCGCAATGTAAAGCTCATCATTATCGGTTCTCGCCGTGATACGAAATTCATTGACAGTATTCAGCCGTTTGTAGATGGGGATGTACGATTTGTAGATCCGCAGCCGCAGCCGCAGCTTGTCAAATGGTTCCAGGCGAGCGATGTATTTGTACTACCTTCCCATTTAGAAGGATTTGGCCTTGTCGCATTAGAGGCGGTTGCTTGTGGTACTCCTGTCATTGCTTCTCGTGTAGGCGGTCTTGTATCATTGCTGGGTGATGGAGCAGGGCATCTTGTAGAGCCTGAAAATGCACCGGAATTAGCAATAGAAATGCTGAGTGCGCTCCATACACCGAAAGAACAATATAGCAATAAAGAGTCAGCAAATGCCATTTTACATGTGCATGATGAACAGGAAATTACAAAACGTGTGCTGGCCCTCTATGAATCTGCAATTAAAGGTGGCGCAGCGCGATGAATAAATTTTTGAAAATTATTGGGGCAGTTGCGATCATTAATATTGTGGCCCGTGTGTTCGGATTCTTCAGAGAGGCGGTTATCGGGTATCAATATGGATCTAGTCATATAGCGGACGGAATTTTTACAGCCTATACACTGCCGAATTTTCTGTATTTAGTAGTGGGCGGGGCTTTTACAACAGCCTTAATATCGATTTATAACAAGAAAGAAACCAATCAGTCGTTGTTTGTAAAGCAGTCCTTTACGATTGTTACCATTACAGGTATTGTCATGACAGCGATTGGACTGGCATTGACGACGCCAATATTAAACATGCTTTATGAAAACGCCACTGATATCTCGGCTCGAGATTTTGAGACGACTAAGCATCTTTTCTATTGGATGATGCCATCGTCCGTCTTGCTCATGCTGGCTTCTTGGTACAGCGGTCTATTGAATATACACTCGAAGTTTCACTTATCGAGCTTTGCGATATTGATTTACAATATTTTCTTCCTGATTATCGCTGTTGGATTGTCTTATGTCATTGGGCCCGTTTCCTACGGGGTCAGTGCCTTCTTCAGTGCGGTGCTCATGCTGTACTTCCTCGTACGCGGCTATCGTAAACTAGAAGGGCCAAAAGTAGGCTTATCATTTGCTCGTACGCAATCGACGCGTGATTTATGGATTATGGTATTCCCGATTATGATCGGTGGCGGTACGATCCAGATTTATGCGATGCTGCAGCGCTTCTTTGTATTGGTGCTTGGCCTTGGGGATAGCGCCATTTCGGCTGTTAACTATGCATCTAGGCTTACGCAGTTCCCGCAGTCGATTTTGATTACAGCGGTCACAACGGTTATCTACCCGATTTTAAGCCGCAAGGAAGCAGAAGATGATCACGAATCGATTAAGGGTCTGTACGGTAAGGGACTCCATTATTTGCTGTTACTCCTTGGCCCGGTAACGATTTTCTCTTATTTCTATGCAGAAAATCTCGTCCAAGTAATTTTAGAATATAAGAATTTTACAGCTGAGGATACGGCCATTACAACGCCAGTAGTCGCTATTTTTGTACTATCGATGTTATTTTTAGCAGCCAACACGTACATTACGCGCTTCTATTATGCAAAGGGAGATTCAATGACACCGGTCGTACTCAGCCTGCTAAACGTATTTGTTGTCAATATTGCAGTCATGTATATGATGGCAGATAGTACAGGCGTAAGCTCCATCGCATGGGGAACGTTGATCAGCTCTATTACAAATACAATCATGCTGGTTGTGTATGCAGCAATTAAATATGACTTAAAGCTTGGGGCGGGATTAAATAAACGTGAGCTTTTAAAGCCGATTATTCCGTTTATCGTTTTGACATTCATTATGTATATTTCCAGCAAATATTTCATTTTTGATTACAAGTGGATTACCTTCATCGTAGGGGTAACAGTCTTTGGAGTGAGCACGGTCATTTTATATGTGATGTTCCAAATCAAAGAAATTGAACAGTTCTATAAAAAATTAAAATCAAAATTAGTAAAATCGAATTAGGTGAAAGGAAAGGTATCTACAAACATACTATATGTTTGTAGGTATCTTTTTGTTTATTAAATCCTGCAACGAGCCTACTTTTGGATAATTTAAATGGACTATAATCTGTCATATTAATCGTTTGAATTATGACTAAAGCCTTTATTTTGAAAAAAAATTAATATATAATGAATGTACAATATTTGGTAACGTGTGAAGTACCAAACATCTATTAAAGAGAGATAAAGGTGGAGAAGTATGGCAAGAGGACGACGAGTGAATTCAAGTGGAGAAAGAAGCAAACAACTGTTATTGGAGAAAGCAATTGAGCTCTTTTCGGCTCACGGCTATCATCAAACAAAGATTAGTGATATTGTGAAGGCAGCTAATTTAACTCAACCTACGTTTTATTTGTATTTCCACAGTAAAGAATCCCTGTTCAACGACTTAAATTCCGAGTTTCAAAAGAGTTTTTATGATATTTTCAACGGTGGCTTAGCACAGCTGGAAGGCAATGAAAACGTTCGTAAAAAAATGTTTGCGATGTTAAAGGATATTTTATCTTACTTTGTACAAAATCCGAATCTGACGAAAATCGGCTTCTTTGAATCGGCAGAAGCGGAAGAGATGAAGAGAGAGCTTGCAGATCGCCTGGTGGAGATAATGACTGTCCATAATATCCAAGGTTCTATGCTGGAGCATGTAGATACTCGTATATTCGTAGAAAGTCTGTTAGGCTCGTTGGAACGTTTAACATTAACTAAACTATTAACAGAAAAGCGTACGCCTGAAATGTTGGCTGAGGATATTATTAATATCTATTTCGCTGAACAGGAAGAGCTTGTCCGTTAACATGCCAATGTATTTGCGCTTTAATTTCTGAATATTTAAAGCATTTGACAAAGCCGGTGCCGAGGGGGTGCCGGCTTTTTTTTATTGCTGATGAAATTCCAATCCATCTGCAAAGCTGCCTGTTTAAAAGAAACGTATAGGCTAAAAGGATAGAATGGCACAATAGAGGCCCGTATTCGTGCAATCGTCTATCAAACTCATATAAAAACCTCCCTCACTATATAGCGAGGGAGGAGCCGATTATAAAGGCTATTTTACTGTGATGTAAAGATATGAGCCCTTTTTCATTGTACTGTTGAGGCCCTTTATATTTGGGTGGACGACCAGCATATAGTGGCCGCCTGAAGTTAATGCTACCTTTGGCTTTATAAGTACCTTTGAGCCTTCTACCTTCACCTCAGCATCTATGCGCCCATCACCGAGTTTTACAAGATCAATCGTATCAGCAGGTACTGTTGTAAGATCATGGTTGAAGTTTACGGTAAATGTTTTAGTCGCTGGTACGTTCTTTAGCGCTGCAAGCTCCCGATAGGCGGGAAGATTGGCTGCAACGGCATCATAATGGGCGCGGTATATGCCGTTATCGGAAGTTTCAATATGCGGCTTTACACCAACATGGTTTATAACGGTAGTAGTAGGACCGGCAAACTGCGCCATTGTCAGCTTTAAATAGCTGCCATCCGATAATTCATAAAAGGATTGCATCGTTCCTTTGCCGTATGATCTTTCGCCGTACAGAATCGCTGCTTTTTGGTCCACCAGGGCAGCTGCTGTCATTTCTGAAGCGCTCGCGCTGTACCGGTTGATCAGGACTCGTGTATCCTTTGGAAATTGAATCGATTGGCGTTTGGCACGTATCAAATAGCTGCCTGAAGCATCCTCATACGTATAGGCATCTTTTGCATTCGGGAACAGACCGATTACTTCTTCAGCTGCAGTTACATAGCCGCCGCCGTTATCCTGAAGGTCTAGTATAAAGCTTGTGGCCCCGTTTGCTGTCAGATCTCGGATTGCCTTTTTGACAAGCCCTGCTGCGTCAGAAGAAAAGGAGGAAAGGGCAATATACCCAACATTTCCGTAAAGCAGCTTTGAAGTACCATTAGGCAAAGAAAAAGGCTTACGGACAATCGTTTTTGTAATGGACTGCCCGTTTGATGTTAAAACGGTTAAGGTCACACTCGTATTTTCCTCTCCTAATATAAGAGAAGAAGCTTGTGATGTCGTCAAATTGGCAGCCTCTTTACCGTCAATATGCGTGATAATATCACCAATAGCTATTCCCGCCTGTTCAGCGGTTCCCCCTTTTATAACATCAGAAATATAAATGCCTTTGCTGTGCTCCTCAATCACGATCCCGATTCCTACAGACGTCATTTCAATAGAATTGATAAATGCCTCAAACTCCTCAGCTGTAAAGTAAGCTGAATAAGGATCCAGCATATCGATGATTTGTTCCGCAGAGGAAGCCTTCTGTAAATCTCCCTTTATTTCCCCTACATAGAGCGATTCTACATAGTCTTTTATTTCATTTAATGGGGCAGCACTAGCTGACACTGGCAGTAATAAAAGAATGAATATACAGGCCAGCCATTGGATTTTCTTCAAAAACATCACACCTTTATGCGTAGTATCTTTATTATATAACGATTGTAAGAAGTTGGCTATTTTCCATATATACTTTTTCTCTAAAAGTTATAGATAAGTAATATGGAAGGAAAGGGATAAAAAAAGCCCGATGGGAGAGCGGCTCCCATCGGATACTTGTTACTTTTTGCTTACTAAGCTAATGATGATACCGATTACACATGCGATAACTGAAGGGATCAGCCAGCCGAGACTTTGCTCCTGCAACGGCAGCAGATTTAGTAGGTTATCATACGCAGCAATTTTAATACCTGCTGTTTTTAGCCCGTCGTTTAGCCCGACAACAGTCGCGACAAACAATGGAAGTGCATAAATAATTCTTGCGTGATTGAAGCGCCCGGCAAATAATGACACGATCATCAATACAATGGCGATTGGGTAAATCATCATTAACACTGGAAGCGAAATAGAAATCAATTTTGCCAATCCTACATTGGAAATGGCAAAGCTAAACACCGTAAAAATAATCAGATATGCCTTGTAGGACAATTTAGGGAAGAGACGATTAAAGAATGTGGCATTTGCTGAAAGTAACCCGACAGATGTTGTTAAACATGCCAGAATAATAGTAGCAGATAACACGATATTCCCGAAACTGCCGTACAGCACTTTTGCTGCTGCAGCAATAATTTGCCCGCCGTCTTCATAATAACCAGTTGCATGAACGCTTGTAGCACCGATGTAGCACAAGGAAATGTAAACAAATGATAAGCCGAGTGCTGCTACAATTCCTGCGAATATGGAAACTTTCACTTGCTTTGATACATCTTTTACACCACGGGCCTGCAGAGCCTGTACAATGACAATTCCGAATACTAATGCGGCAAGTACATCCATTGTTAAATAGCCCTGAATGAAGCTTTCAGAAAAAGCATGGCTGCTATAGTTGCCCTGTGACGCACCAAATTCACCCATAGGTGTCACGAAGGCTTTCACAGCTAAAATTAAAATAACGATTAATAAAGCAGGTGTCAGAAGTTTACCGATCCGGTCAACCAGCTTTGTTGGGTTGAACGCCAAGTACAGCGTCACACTGAAGAAAATCAATGTTGTAATAAATAAAGGCACCCAACTTTCCAACTGACTTTCTGTTAAGAAAGGTGTAATTCCGATATTATAGGATACTGCTCCTGTACGTGGAATCGCAAAGAATGGTCCAATCGATAAATACACGATCGAAGTAAAGATAACCCCGAAGATAGGATGCACCTGATTAGACAATATTTGCAAATCTCCGCCATTTTTCGCTACGGCGACAATTGCTAATAATGGTAACCCTACGCCTGTAATAAGGAACCCGATAATAGAAATAAAGAATTGTTCTCCTGCCTGCTGGCCGAGTAAGGGTGGAAAAATAATATTTCCCGCCCCCAAAAATAGGGCAAATAGCATAAAACCTACTGCAATATTCTCTTTGAAAAATCCTTTGTTACTAGACATATTTTTTAAAACTCCTTTTAATTTGAGAAAAGCGTAAACTTTCAAAAAACTTTAATGTTTCACACAAGAACTGATTCTATCATAAAAAAATGAGGTTGCCTATATTTTTCTTATAACTATTTTAGCAATTTTTTAAAAAAAGAAGTTGGTAAAAAAATGTAGTACAAAAGGCCTTTTTAATACTAGGTTATAAGTCTATTGATTAAGGCAGGGAAATTTCAGTAAAATGGTAGAATAATAGTAGAGAAGGCGGGCGGATTTTATGAGAAAATGGCAAATTATATTAGCCTCTGTCGTAATGACAAGCATGTTGGCGGCTCCGATAGCACACGCATCAACCTATACGGTGCAAAAAGGGGACACACTGTCTAAAATTGCCTTAGCGAACGGGACAACTGTTGCCTCATTAAAGCAATGGAACAACTTGCAGCAGGATACTATTTTTGTAAGCCAAAAGCTGATCGTCACAAAAGAGCAGTCGACAGGCGGGCAGACAAGTAAGCTGCCAATTGTAGCTACTACAGTTCCGGCCATCAAGCCAAGTGCTGTGTCATCAAAGATCTATACATATATCGTGGAAAAAGGCGATAATTTAACAAAAGTTGCTTCCAAAAACAATACGACTATTGCCAAGTTAAAGGAATGGAATGGATTGTCTTCCGATGTCATCTATGTCAACCAGACATTGATCATTAAAAAGGAAGAATTAACTTCTGCTGGGACGGTTGTCACATTGCCTAGTACTAATCCACCAGCAGATTCACAGCAGCCGGCTATGTCCAATGCAGATAAGGAAATAGCAGCCCAATTGGCGGCAGAGAAGAAAATTACCGTGCAGCCTAGCGCCGCCTCTCAGGAGAAGTATAAAAAGGCAATTGAAACAGCCTACTCTTTAATTGGCACTCCCTATATATATGGAGGAAATACGACATCGGGATTCGACTGTAGTGGATTTGTGAAATATGTTTATACAAATGCAATGGTAAATGTCAGCCGCAAAAGCAGTCTGGATTATTTTATGAATGATACGACAGTGGTGGCAAACCCTGTACCGGGAGACGTCGTTTTCTTTAAAAATACCTATATTCCAACCATTTCACATATGGGTATTTATATAGGAAATAACCAGTTTATCCACGCGGGCTCAAATGGCGTAGAAGTATCCAGTCTTTCCTATAGCTACTGGGATACAAGATTTGTAGCCTTTAAAAGATTTAATCAAATACAGTAAAAAAGAAACAGCCGGACAGAAAATGTAACTTTCTGTCTGGCTCTATTTTTGTCAGTGGAAGGGCGAGAGGCATACCGTCTACACATCGCAACAGTAAATGGCCCAGCACAGGCCTCTTTTCAGCAGCAAAAGAGCCTTGCCGCGTTAAAATACAATCTAGCACTGTTTCATTACAAATATTACAAAGTTGTTGTGAATAGATACGGAAATGTAAAATAATATGTAGTACTATTTTTGAATAGCTGGTTGAAGCTTTGATATATAAGCGTTTTTACTTTATGTAATATATTTCCTTAGGTAGTAAAACGTAACCAACTTGTTACATAACTGTAATGTTACAAAAGGCTCATACATGTTACTCTAATTACAGGATAAATTTTCAGAAAAAAATTATTTTTTTTGGCGATGGAGGTTTACGATGAGTAAAATTAGGGTATTAAAGTATGGTGCGCTTGCATTAATAGCAGCAATAGCAATCTTTTTCTCTCCAGTAATGGGAGACGACAAAGCTGAGGCCTCTACACTGACAGTCGAACAGCTTCAAGCAACAGCTAAACAATTTATCGGTGTAAAATACAGCTACGGAGGCACAACTACTTCTGGTTTTGATTGTTCCGGATATGTACGCCACGTATACAACCAAGTTGGTGTCTCACTGCCACGTACATCTAAATCAATGTATGGAACAGGCACAGCGATCAAGAAGGGCGATTTAAAAGCAGGAGATTTAGTTTTCTTCAATACTTCTGGAAAAGGAATCTCTCACGTAGGGATTTATATCGGAGGGAGCAAGTTTATCCATTCGATGACTGGTAAAGGAGTAACAATTACTGATATTAATGACAAGTGGTACTGGGGTAGCCGTTACGTAGGAGCAAAGCGTGTAGCAACTGTTCAATAGTAATAACGACTGATCATACATACTACTAATCAACGTATAATTTATCCATAATAAAGCCAAATAGCCAATATAAGAAACCCACCATCTGCAAGAGCGGAAGGTGGGTTTTTCGATGTATAGTTCTTTCTTCAGTTATTATTTCCCTCGTATGAGGCAGGTGGTTTTTAATATCTTATTGGTAAGGGCAAAAGCAGAGAAATAAAAATCCGCCTTCGATTAAACGAAAGGCGGATAAAAGAGACTATTGGGGTACGCGTGCTGTCCAGCGGGATAGATCAGCATCTTCTCCCTCTACAAGCTCAGCCGGGAAGATAAATGTCCACGGTTTTGTAGAGTTTGGCTGTACTGTTAAAACAGGATCCATTTTGAATGACCCTTTTGCTACACGTTTGCCGTTTGCATCGATAATTTCCAACGGTAACTGCTCCAGGTTGATGGATTTGTCGTTGCCGTTCCGAATGAAAATAGAAGCATGCAGCGATTTGTCTTCATTTAGACGAACCTGTAAGCCGGTAAAGTTAACTTCTGTTTTGCCAAGCTTCGGCAGATCTTTAATAATTTCGGCCAGTTTTTCCTGCTGCTCTTTCGGAAGCTGCTTTTTCCATGTCTCATCCAGATCGAGCTGATGGCCTCGCAGGGAGATCAGGTTAAAGGCAATTGTCCAGCCATCTTCCGGTATTTCTTCTGCTTCCACAGATGTTTTATCAAACTCAAATACCCATGGCCGTGCACTGTTTGGCGGGATGACGCCAAGATCCTTGAAATTAAATGTTTTCGCCCCGATCCGCTTACCTTCTTTATCCAGAAGCAGCAGCTCGATCTCGCCAAGCTCGATTGGCTGGGATAGGGAGGAGCGGAAGAATGCTTTCACATTCCAGGCTCCTGTTTTTTTATCTTCCTCAATATTGATTGCAGCGAGTGATAATTGGTTTGGCTTTAACGGCTGCAGATCATTTGCCAGGAAGTTGAACACATATTGCTGCTCCTGCGGTACATTCCAATCCGGATGGAAGGACAGCTTTGTTTTTACTTGCGATTTTGTACTTAATGGTGTTTTGCCTTGTACAATTTCTTTTGAGTCGACTGCTGAATCTTTACCGACTGTATCTGATTTCTTGAAAAATGAAAATAAACCCATTATTGTTGCTCCTCCTGCTCCTGCATCGTTAAATCCTTCATGAAAATAACGAGCTCTTCTACGATTTGTCGGCGTAGTTCTTGATAGTTTTTACCGAATAGCTCTAAGCCTTCCCGCTGATAGATACGCATTGGATCTTCCTGCTGATATTGGCGAAGGCCGATACCCTCTTTCAGGTGGGACATTTGCTCCAAGTGCTTTACCCACATACGGTCGATGTATGCGAGCATGACATTTGGAATAACCTGCATCATGCGCTCATTTTCGCTGTACGTATCAATCATTTGTTTGATTTCATCTATTTGCGGTTGCAGACTTGCTAAAATACGGCTTATTTTTTCTTCCTGACGATCGATTGTTACAGGTGTCAGGAATAGGGAATTGACTGTCTGCTCCATTTTATCGAAGTCCCATTCAACCATGCTCAGCTCTTCCGGTGCATTGTCACGGACAGCAAAGTCGACTGTTTCCTCTAACATCGTTTTTAATTTACCTAAAAGATCTTCGTTTTTTAGTACGCTGTCACGGAGGGAGTAAACAACACGACGCTGGTCATTAATTACATCATCAAGCTTCAGGTTGTACTCACGCATAGAAAAGTGTGCGCCTTCTACAATACGCTGTGTACGTTCAACCAGCTCATTGACCTCTTTATTGAGGATACGGCCGATTTCGTTTGCTTCCAGTTTCTTTTTGAACTTCTCTACATCTTCTTTGGCAAACCGGCGTAACATATCATCCTCAATCGAAAGGATAAACTGTGTTTCACCTGGGTCACCTTGTCGTCCGGAACGACCGCGAAGCTGATTATCTACACGACGGCTTTCGTGCTTTTCAGTACCAAGAACACAAAGTCCGCCTAAATCGTGTACACCTTCACCGAGCATAATGTCAGTACCACGGCCGGCCATGTTTGTAGCGACTGTAATACGGCCTTTTTGTCCGGCTTCGGAAATGAGCTGTACTTCCTGCTCCACAGTTTTGGCGTTTAATACTTGATGCGGTAAACTATATTTCTTCAAGTATTTTGATACTTCTTCTGATTGCAAAATAGAGGTTGTCCCGATAAGTACTGGCTGCCCGTTCTCATGCCGGCGCAGGGCTTCCTGTGCCACATATTCGTATTTCTGCTCGGACGTTTCGAATACGAGATCTTCCTTATCAATCCGGGCACGCGGCCGGTTCGTAGGAATTTGTACTACGCTCATGCCGTATACTTCCATGATCTCCTTTTCTTGCGTTTTCGCAGTACCTGTCATTCCCGATAAGACAGGGTACATACGGAAGTAGTTTTGGATCGTTACTTGTGCCTGGGCTTTGTTTTCCTCAGTGATCGTAACGCCTTCTTTTGCTTCGATTGCTTGGTGCAGCCCATCAGATAATGAACGGCCTTCCATAATACGTCCCGTGAACATATCAACAAGCTCGATTTTATCCTCACGAACGATATAGTCTACGTCCCGTTTGAACATCACATGTGCTCGTACGGCCTGAATGACGTAGTGGTAAAGTGTTTGATGCTCTAAATCGTATAAATTATCTACACCGAAGGCAGCTTCCACCTTTTCAATGCCTTTTTCAGTGAGGGAAGTAGCTTTTGTCTCTTCGTCGAAGTCATAGTCTTCTTCTACGACAAAGCGTTTTGCCAGCATAGCGGCAATTTGGTGCAATTCGGCATTGGCCATCATTTTCCCAGCGATAATGAGCGGTGTCTTCGCCTCATCAATTAATACGGAATCAACTTCATCGATAATAGCGAAATGATACGGACGCTGTACTTTGTCTGCAATGGAGTGGGCCATATTATCCCGCAAGTAGTCAAAGCCGAATTCAGTTCCGACACCGTACGTAATATCTGCATTATAGGCATCCTTTTTCGCATCCGGCTCCATCATCGGCACGTTTAGGCCGACTGTCAGGCCGAGGAATCGGTGAATCTGGCCGATCAGTTCAAAGTCACGCTTGGCCAAATAGTCATTTACCGTAATGACATGTACGCCTTTTCCTTCCAATGCGCGTACATAGGAAGGCAGGGAAGCAACGAGTGTTTTCCCTTCACCGGTAGGCATTTCGGCAATATTGCCTTCTGTTAATACAAGACCACCGATCAGCTGTACATCAAAGTGGCGCATGTTTAATACACGTTTGGAGGCTTCGCGAACAACCGCAAACGCTTCAGGTACGATTTGCGGGATTGTCTCACCTTTCTCCAGACGTTCTTTAAATACTACAGTCATATGCTGGAGTTCCTCGTCTGTCATCGGGGCAAACTTGTCTTCCAGGCGATTAATTTCATCCACAATTTTATAGTATTTCTTTAATTCCCGAGCACTTGTCTGCTCTTTATTACGTTTAAAAATTGAGAACATCTTATTTACGCTCCTTTTAATTCGTCTACTTTACTAGTAGACATAAAATATTTTATCAAAATTTAATAAGTTTTTCTACTAAATGTCAGATAGGGATACCACTTCTTTTACTAGAGAACATGTGCCTCTATTGTCAGGTAAGTAATGTTGTATAATCCAAAGGGTTATCCGCAAAAAATTGATAAATTGCATCCTGAAGGTATGAAGCGGCGTCACTATATATACAGGTTGAATTTATAACTCCCATTAGCTTACAAATGGTGCATTTGTGTCTGTTACGTTGCGTTGCAAGAGAGTGGAGAATGAGACCCCACAAGAGGGAGAATAAAGGCTAAAGAGCGCCACATCATGTGGCAATGCCTTTATGACTAGTATCATGCTGGTCTGAGGCTCAGGCAGAACGTGCAGCAAGCGCAAATGGTATAGGGAGAATTAAATTCAATATATAGAAATGGAAAAGGTTTCATTTTCGAAAAGGATGGTAAATATAACGGGAGATGCTCATACTACAGAGAAAGGCTATATTTTATGAATTGGACGTGCTATAATACACTTGAGTAAAAGTGTATACTATTTTTTCTTAAGGAGGATAGACATGATTTACGTGTCTTTAATCGTGGCGATGGTTGCTGCCATCTTATTAACTCCACTTGTAAAGCGTTTAGCCTTTCGGATTGGAGCGGTCGATGCACCAAACTATCGGAAAGTGCATGCACGCATTATGCCACGGCTTGGCGGGCTCGCTATTTTTGGAGCCTTTTTAATCGGAATCGCTGTATTGCGACCGGATAATCAATATATGCTGGCGATTATTTTAGGGGCGACGGTGATTGTAATTACCGGCGTGCTTGACGATATGTACGAAATATCAGCGAAAGCGAAAATGCTTGGCCAGTTAGTGGCGGCAGGTATTATCGTTTTTTACGGCGGTATCCAAATTGAAAACATCAATCTTCCCTTTACTGATGAAGGGACGTTAGCATTCGGGGCCTTGAGTATTCCGCTTACCATTCTTTGGATTGTCGGGATTACAAATGCCATTAACTTGATTGATGGGCTTGATGGACTGGCAGCAGGAGTTTCGACAATTGCCTTGATTACACTTGCAGCAATGGCATTTATTATGGGCAATGGATTTGTATTAGCTGTAGCAGCTATTCTTGCAGCAGGTACATTTGGCTTTTTATTTTATAATTTCCATCCCGCGAAGATTTTCATGGGAGATACAGGAGCGCTCTTTTTAGGATTTATGATTGCGGTATTATCACTGCTAGGATTCAAGTCCATCACAGTCGTATCATTTATCGTTCCTGTTATCATGCTCGGTGTACCGATTTCGGATACATTCTTTGCGATTGTCAGACGTCTACGGATGAAAAAGAAATGGTCTGACCCCGATAAATCCCATCTGCATCACCGCTTACTTGATTTAGGATTTTCCCACCGTCAGACGGTACTGATCATTTATGGTATTGCGATGCTGTTTGGATTGTTTGCCATCATTTTCTCCATGGCGAAAATTTGGGGAGCTATTTTACTGATTACGGTTATTTTAGTTGTAATCGAGCTATTTGTAGAAGTCATCGGGCTGGCCGGTAAAAACTATCGTCCACTCATTAATTTTGTACGTATGTTTAAATAAATAACCTAAGTGGATATAAAAGTCACTGTCTTCGGACGGTGGCTTTTTTTTGTTGTGATGTGAGGGGAGTGTGTAAGCCGAAAGAGATGATTAGCGCAATAAAGAGGAGAATTCGCATAATTGAGCCCTGACTTCGCGTAATACAACCACAAATTCATGCAATAGCAAACTCTTTGAGACTATGAAAAATAAAAAATCCCCCGCAATCGCTGCGGGGGACGGTTATTACTGGGATGCACTGCTGTTAGTTGAATCGGACTGTGTTTGTTCTTCTGAATCATCATTTGAAATACCCGAAACATTCGTTGATTCTGGAACAAGACCTAAATGGCTTTTCAAAATATGCTTTGTCTCTTCTAATGCTTCTTCATCCAATGAGTAGTAGTAGATGCCTGTTGACATGTCGTCATAGCCTTGTAAAGTCAATGTATCCACTCGTGGCATACCTTCGGATAAATAGCTGATGAAGGACTTCATTTCTTTAAATGTCATATCAGTTTTCATATTGTTGCCGACTGCTTCGATGACATCATCGTATTTTGTGATTGAAGAAGCGGATGCAACTTTTGAAAGAATGGCTGTAAGAATTTCCTGCTGGCGTTTTCCGCGCTCGATATCGTTGTCTTGCTTCCGTGTACGGGCAAGGGCTAGCGCTTCTTTACCGTTCAACTCCTGTAAGCCGGGCTCCAGGTCGATTGTATAACGATCAAATTCATCTTTTTCCAGCATCTTGTAAGGAACTTCTGCTTCAATACCGCCTAATGCGTCTACGACGTCAATGAAAGCGTCAAAATTCATGCGTACATAATAGTCAACTGGGATGTCAAACAGTTCCTCGACTGTTTCAATTGTAGCCAATGTGCCGCCTAATGCATGGGCATGTGTAATTTTGTCTTTGTAGCCGACGTAAGGGATCTCTACGTAGGAATCACGCGGAATACTTAGGAGCTTGACAGTTTTAGTTTTGTTGTTTAATGTCGCCAGCAAAAGAGCGTCAGAGCGTGAACCATCTGAACCCTGTCCGCGTGTTTCGCTATCATCGATACCGATGAACAGCACGGAGACATTGTCTTGAAGAGGTTCGACTTTTGTTTCGCGTTTATCAGATACTTCGCGGTTTTCCACGGCCTCATACGCGTTATTGACAGCGTGTTCAGCCTTCTTCGTCAAATAAATGCCGTACGTTGTCACACAAATGAGGATGGATGCTGCTAAAATAAGTGTTATTTTTAGAAAAAGACCAAGCTTGGATGAACGCCTTGGCTTTTTCTGCGTTAATCGATTCATATTAAATTCTCCTCTATCAGGAATAGTAGCTGCAAATTCTATTTAATCTGTTTAATTATACTCGTTTTTTGCTGGAGCGTAAATGAAAATTACTTTACAAAACGACAAATTCTACAAATTGCTTGTCGATACATGTAATATCCGCTTGTCCATTCGTTAATTCTGTCATCCATCCGGTAAACGCCTCTTCGTCATCTTTTTGTACAAACACATATAGCTCGACTCCTTCAGTATATTGGATATCACGCAATGTATACTGGGAGCTGCGTACCTCATTTTCCACTTTGCCGAGCCAAGTATAGTCGATTGCCACCTTCATAATATGATGGAGCTTGCGTTCAACTACCTGGGCAGCTGCAATCCCTTCAGTTGTTGCTTTGCCGTATGCGCGGATTAGACCGCCGCCGCCAAGCTTTATACCGCCGAAATAACGTGTAACGACAACGACGGTATCTTTGAGGTCCTGTTTTTTTAGCACCTCTAGCATTGGAACGCCTGCAGTGCCGCTTGGTTCCCCATCATCGTTCGCTTTTTGAATTTGATTATTTTCTCCTACCATATAACATGAGCAATTATGCGTAGCATTCGGATGGGTTTTCTTGATCTTTTCAATAAATTCCAGGGCTTCTGACTCAGATTCTGCCCGGTTTATATAGCAAATAAATCTTGACTTCGAAATAATTATTTCCTTTTCTCCATATCCTTTTATTGTTTTATAGTCCTTTCGCATTATGATGACTCCTCTCATTTTTGAAATTATAATGGATAGTATTTATAAATTTACTTAAATTTTGTTCGTTAAATGTTATAATAGTAGAGAATTATTGTATTTAAGTGTAATAAGATGTGTCTTGCTGTACTTTACTTTCCGAAATAAGTAGCAACATCTAAGAAGAATGGAGATTTTTTATGTTTTCGAATGATAAATTAGATATTGCTTCCCTGGATGTTATATTTAATAGAATGCTTGAAACGATTACGAGTTCGAAAGATGACATTTTTATTATAAGCGAACAAAGTCGAAGAAGCTTCGAGGAAATGCAGAAGGAACTGGAAATTGTCCGGCAGGAAATAGCTCTTGTCATTGATGAAGCAGACCATTTGGAGGTCAAATCACAACTTTCCAAGCAACGGCTCGTCCAAGTGAGTAAAGCCTTTGATAATTATAGCGAAGAACAGGTCCGCGCGGCTTACGAAGTAGCGAATGATTTACAAATCAAGCTTATGCTCGCTAGGGAAAAAGAAAAGCAACTGCGTGATAAACGGGATGATCTGGAACGGCGGCTAAAAGCCCTCTATGAAACGATAGAGCGTGCTGATCATATTGTCAATCAAGTGAATGTTGTCATCAACTATTTAACATCTGATCTAAGAAATGTAACGATTGCATTGGAGCAGGCGAAAATTAAACAAGATTTTGGCATCCGCATTATTGCAGCTCAGGAGGAGGAGCGGAAGCGGCTGTCTAGGGAAATCCATGATGGTCCGGCACAGATGATGGCGAATGTGCTGATGCGTTCCGGTCTAATTGAGCGCACATATCGTGAAAAAGGCATGGAAGCCGCTATTACAGAGCTGGCTGATTTGAAGATAACAGTACGAAATGCCCTTTCCGAAGTGCGGAGAATCATATATGATTTAAGACCTATGGCGTTGGATGATCTAGGAATTGTCCCGACGCTGAAGAAATACTTATCGACCGTAATGGAGTATAATCCAGGAGTACAAATTTATTTCCAATCATTTGGACGGGAAAAGCGAATTCCCTCCGAACACGAGGTAGCAATTTTTCGGTTAGTTCAAGAATGTGTTACAAATGCATTAAAACATGGCAAACCTAAGGAAATAAATGTTAAATTAGAATGGTTGAAAAGCGGGATTAATATCGTCGTCAAAGATGATGGTACGGGCTTTGAGAAAGAGACAGTAAAAGAACAGTCGTTTGGACTTATTGGCATGCGCGAGCGCGTTGACTTGCTGGAAGGTCAGATGCATATACGCAGTCATGTAGGCGAAGGAACGCTTGTTATTTTCAAAATCCCGTTCCCAGGAAACGAAGTATAAAAATGTAGAAAACGACCGAGAGTTTATAGGGGGTAACAGAGATGACGAAGATTATTATTGTAGATGACCACCAATTATTCCGTGAAGGAGTAAAGCGTATTTTAGATTTTGAAGACACCTTTGAAGTGGTGGCAGAAGGTGATGACGGTACAGATATCAATAATTTATATGCTGCACATATGCCGGATGTTGTATTAATGGACATTAACATGCCAGGTAAAAACGGTGTGGATGCAACGGCCGAGCTGATTAAAGAGTACAGCGATGCAAAAGTGATTATGCTGTCGATCCATGATGATGAATCATATGTGACACATGCATTAAAATCCGGTGCACTCGGCTATATGCTAAAAGAAATGGATGCGGATGAAATCGTCGAAGCAATCAAAGTAGTAGCAAACGGCGGCTCATACTTGCACCCAAAAGTAACGAAAAATCTAGTAGCGGAATTCCGCCGCTTATCTGAGCATGAAAATAAAGGAAACTTCCACCAAACAGAAATCCGCCGTCCATTCCACTTATTGACGAAGCGTGAATGTGAAGTCCTTCAGCTATTAACGGATGGCCAGTCAAACCGGGCAATTGGTGAGACACTCTACATCTCTGAAAAAACGGTTAAAAACCACGTATCAAGCATTCTGCAAAAGATGAATGTAAACGACCGTACACAGGCGGTTGTGACAGCAATCAAAAACGGCTGGGTAGAAGTACGCTAACACCCATTGAACCCTGTCAATCTACGGATTGGTAGGGTTCTTATATTTTTATGCAGAGGAAAACCGCTGATAAATGGGGCGAAACCGCTGATAACCGGGTGAAAATCGCCTATAAATGATGAGAAAAAAGCTGATAATCAGTCCTGATTCAACAAATGATGGCCTTTAAAAAGTTAGATTGACTAGATAAAAAGAAACTTTCATCTAGCTGCCCAGAGGTTCATGAAATTAGGAATATAGGCTGGAAATCTATTGATTTTCGCTGTAAAAAGACAATACTCTGCCATATTTCATGCAACATTCCATACGTTATTTCGTCCTTACATATGCGAATTATGCTACAATATTGCGCGGGAGGTTGTGAACAATGAAAAAATGGTTGTTAGCAGTCATAACAGTACTTGTACTTGCTGCTTGTGGGGATACAGAACAAGAAAAAGATAATAATACAAAAGAGAAAAGTACCGAAGAAGTTATTGAACAAGGAACAGTCGGCTTTGAAGTAATGGGTGACTCTATTGAAGAAGCAGCAAATGTACCGGCAGAGGAAAAAGAGAAAATCCTCGCTGCTTTCCATGAGTATATAGATGCCTTCAATGCGGAGGATATTGACCGCTATGCGGAAACAACATCAAAGCATGCAAAAGGATTTAAATATGAGGAAGATATAGAGGCGGCAAAACAGATTTTTTCTCAATATAGTGTGATTAATCGAAAAGCGGAAGATGTTACGATCGTAAAATATAGTGAAGAGGAAGCGCAGGTTTTCTCTAATATGACCGCCGATATGGTGGAGGAAAAAACAAATATTGAAATGAAAGGTGAAGCTCGGACGGTAGTTGTCTTTGTGAAAGAAGATGAGACATGGAAGGTAACGAGTGTTCACTCAATGGATAATCAATAAGTAAATTATCAAGCGTTCTGTGGAAAAATCACCGAGCGCTTTTTTTCATGAATGGCGTTTTCTCCCACTTTGGCATTCACATTCTCTGATGGATACGGTAAACTAATGAGCATAGGAGAGTGGGAAAATGAAAACTGCAGTCGTAACCGATAGTACAGCGTATTTAACGCAAGAAGAGCGCACACGCTATAATATCCGCATGGTACCGCTAAGTGTCAATTTGGAAGATGGTACGTATGAGGAAGAAGTAACGATTACAGCTTCCGAATTTTACGATAAGGTGCGTGGCGCAAAAGTATTTCCGAAAACGACGCAGCCGCCTGTCGGGAAATTTGTAGAGCTTTTCGAAGAGCTTTCAAAAGAGTATGATGAAATCGTCACAATCCATCTATCAAGCGGGATCAGTGGGACGTATCAGGGTGCCATTCAGGCCGGAGATATGGTGAATAACATAGAAGTTTACGCATTTGACAGCGAAGTAGCTTGCAGCCCACAAGGTATGTTCGCTATCGAAGCAGCGAAAATGGCGGAACGTGGTGCCTCAGCAAAAGAAATCATCGCAAAGCTGGACGAGCTAAAAGCAACAATGAGTGCCTATTTCATTGTGGACGATTTAGCCCATTTGCAGCGCGGCGGACGTTTATCTGCAGCGGCAGCACTGATCGGCGGATTGCTGCAGGTGAAGCCGATTCTGCACTTTGTTGATAAAAAGATTGTGCCATTCGAAAAAATCCGTACACGCAAAAAAGCAATGCGCCGTGTAGAGGAGCTATTGAAGGAATCGACACAACAGTACGAAAAATTACAGGCGGTTGTAATCCATGCCAACTGTGAGGAAGAGGGACGGGCCTGGCTTGCACAATTAGAGCAGGACTTCCCGACGGTTGACTTCAAATTTAGTTATTTCGGGCCGGTTATTGCCACGCATTTAGGCGAAGGTGCTATTGCGATGGGCTGGATGAAAAAAGAGGGTTAATAGAAGACGGTTTCTACTATTTAAGTAGAAGCCGCTTTTTTTATGGAGGAGGAAAAATGCGCACAAAGAAATCTTCAAGTTTCCAAAAGTATAAAGGGTTTTTACTAGAGCCAAGCATCCAAAATTTCTTCACAGGACGAATATGGGCAAGGGAGACAACTCCTTTTCCGAAAGAAAAAATAGATATCTATATTAAGCGGGGGCTTCTTAAGATAAAGCCGGCGATCGGAGAGGGGCCTGTCTGTCACAGGTGTTTAAATAAAGAAAAGAAACAATTTATCTTTTATCATTGTGCACGCTGCCAAAAAGTATGTACGTACTGCCGCTACTGTATACAGATGGGCAGGATGAGCAGCTGTACTGAATTGCTCACTTGGAACGGACCGCTCCCCAAGTTGAATTCGTACCACAGCCTTGTGTGGAAAAGCCGGTTCACTCCACTTCAGGAGAAAGTATCTATAGAGCTGACAGAGAGCATCAAGCAGGGGCGCAGCCATCTCGTTAGCGCGGTATGCGGGGCAGGAAAAACCGAGATCTTGTTTACAGCTATCCACGATGCATTAAACGAGAAAAAGCGTGTATGTGTAGCTACCCCAAGAACTGATGTAGTGCTTGAGCTTGCACCACGCTTTGCGGAAGTATTCCCACAGACGACTGTGCAGGCGCTTTACGGTGGTGCCCCGCAAAGCTGTATGTATGCCCCACTTATCATAGCTACCACCCACCAACTATACCGATTTGAGCAGGCGTTTGACATCATGATTGTAGACGAAGCAGATGCCTTTCCATATACGTATGATGCCTCTTTGCAGCAAGCTGTCCAAAAGGCGAAAAAAGAGCAGGCACCGATTGCCTTTGTGACCGCAACGCCAACATCTGAGCTGCTGGAGCTGAAAAAGACCGGCGGCTATTCCTTTATTCCGAGCCGCTATCACGGCCACCCTTTACCTGTCCCGCGCTTTAGCAGCCTGTGGGGATATGACAAGTCAATAAAGAAAAAACGTATTCCGAAAAAGCTAAAAGAGTGGACGGAAAAAAGAATAGCAGAAAACGAGCCGTTTCTTATATTCTTTCCAACTATTGAATTGATGCAGCAGGCGATTCCATTGTTTCGGCAGCTAGATTCTAAAATTGAAGCTGTCCATGCGGAGGATTCCGATCGGAAAGAAAAGGTCCTGCATTTACGGAACAGAGAAATAAAGGGGCTGCTTACTACGACAATTTTGGAGCGCGGAATTACGATCAAAAATGTCCAAGTCGCTGTAGTCGGAGCAGAGAGCAAGATCTTTACAGCAAGTGCCCTTATTCAAATTAGCGGACGTGTCGGCAGGAATAAGGATTTTCCGGCAGGGGATATTGTCTTTTTTCATCACGGCATGACAGTGGAGATGGACATGGCCCAAGAGGAAATCAAAAGGTTGAACAAGGAGGGATTCCCTAGTGCTTAAAGAGGTACATAATTGTCTTCTATGCCAAAAACCCCTCCAGACACAGGTGTCATGGCTCACATTTTTTGAACGTTTTCCTCCGATTATTTGTGCAGACTGCGAGGGAAAATTTGAGTTGTCGGCCGATACGGATCCTGATCACCGTTCTCTTTATCAATATAATGAACCAATGAAAGATTTTTTGCACCGCTATAAGTTTTTGTATGATGTCGTACTTGCTAAAGTATTTCAACGGAAGCTGCATGATCTGCTGAAGAATGAAAAGAGGATTATCGTGGCGGTGCCGATGCATCCGGAAAAACTGCTTGAGCGGACATTTTCACCGGTAGAAGAATTACTAAATGCTGCAAAAATTTCTTACACACCTTTACTTGAAAAAACAACGACCGATACACAAAGTAAGAAGACACGCGAAGAGCGGCTGAATACACCCCAGCTTTTTCGTACAGCAGGTGAGGTAAAGGCTGCCCACTACGTTGTGTTTGATGATATTTATACGACCGGGACAACGATTGAGCACGCAAAAAGAGCGCTTCTTGAGGCAGGTGCGAAATCTGTAGCTTCCGTTACGCTGATCAGAGGATAGAAGTGTGTCTGAAAAACAATAATTGGGAAAAGATGCTCGTTTCCTATATGGAATCATGTATACTAAAGCTAATTTGGTAGAACGGAATAGATGGAGGGATTATCATGGCTGAATTACGAAATTGCCCGATGTGCGGGGCGTTTTTCAACTATACAGGGCTGCGCGAAGTATGTCACAATTGCGCGCAAAAAGAAGAGGATCTATATCAGATCGTATATCGTTTTTTACGCAAACGTGAAAACCGAGCAGCAACGGTTGATCGGATTGAAGAAGCGACAGGGGTGGAACGTGAACTGCTCTATAAATGGGTGAGAAAAGGAAGGCTGCATCCGGCCATGTTCCCAAATTTAGGTTACCCATGTGATAACTGCGGACGCCTGACAAACAAAGGTAAGCTCTGTGAAAAATGTACTGAAGAGATTAAATCTGGGTTGCGTACATTTGAAGCGGCGAAGGAATTCCGCGAAAGTATCATCCAGCAGGATCGTGCCACGTATCATGCAGAACGGAATAAAAAATAGAATACCGGTTTCTAGTAGGATTATAAATGGAGCCGTAAAAAAGATACCCCCTGTTTTGTACAGGTGGTATTTTTTATAAGTCATAGTACGGGAAACAGATAATTTACTCCGGGCCTGCGCCACATGGAGAGATAAAAGCGAGGTTATCTGCAGGATAACCGATGTCCGGTACGCCTGTTAAGATGCGTTCTAAAGAAAAGAGTACTTTCCCCTGAGCATTTTCCATGCAGCTGGGCAGAAAAGGTGAGAATGAGGAAGGGGAAAGTTACAATAGAAGAGAAAGCATATATAGGTTGGTAGATGCCCTGAGCAAATATAAGGGGATTCAACAACGGGAAAAAAGGAAAATACACAGTAGAGCGGATAGTTAAAAATATTCAGGCGCCATTTTAGTAAACCTTTTTAAAATAGGGACGATACAAATTATAGGTTTTATGGTCTAAAAATATGGCGGAAAATGATGGAATACATGAAAAATGGTCTGGTTTGGCATGGCGTTTACTAGTCGCTCTGTAGGTTTTTTCGTTAATTTATTAACTTTTGTTATGCAGAACCGAAATAAAACATAACTGAAAAGCGAAAGAGGGAGGGATGCATGATGAAAATCAATGGCATCGGTTTAAATAATGTAAATCCATACAATCAAACAAAACGCACGGCTCAGACGAATAAGGCAGGCCAATCGTTTGCCGATAAATTAGAAATTTCATCTGCCGCAAAGGAAATGAAGGTCGCAACGGAATATACGGATGCCCGTGCCGAGCGTGTTCAAAAGCTAAAGGCACAAATCCAGTCCGGCGAATACAAGGTCGATGCAAAAAAAGTGGCAGCAGACATGCTGAAGTATTATCGCTTTTAACGAGCAGCGCGTTACCCGCACGATAAAAGGCTAATTTACAAAAGAAGGAGTTGCCAACATGTCAGTGAGCAACATCATCTCGATTTTAGAGAAACTGGAAAAAATGCATAAAAGTTTACTGGAATTGGCGAACAAGAAAACAGAGCTCATCAAGGCAAATGACATGGAGCAAATCGATGACATGCTGAAAATGGAACAGGCACATGTAGCTGCAATCGACAAACTTGAGCAACAGCGTCAGGTGATGGTAACGGATTACCTACAGGCAAAAGGAATTGCCTTCACTGACATACCGACTGTCGCACAGGTGATTGATACAGCTGATGGACCTGAAAGAGAAGTACTGCAGGAAGTACGGGGGCGCCTTGTTACACTGCTGGCTGATTTAAAAAGACAAAATGACCTGAACCAGAAACTTGTCTTCCAATCGCTGCAGTTTGTTAACCTGACATTGGACATGATGCGTCCACAGCAACAGCAAGGAAGCACTTTTAACTACTCAGGTGCAGAAATACGCGGGGAGTCAAAAGTCGGAAAGAAATCCTACTACGATTCGCAAGCATAACGGTGCATGCTGTATGCGCCGTTTTATTTCGGCATAAAGGTGTTCTAGACCTGATTTTTCTAGGAATAAAGCAGTACAAACGTTCATGATCAAACACTTCCCGCGCTAGGCGGGTTACATAGGAGGAACAAATATGCGTTCAACTTTTATGGGGCTGGAAACGAGTAAGCGCGGCCTTTTCACACAGCAGTCCGCACTTTATACAACGGGTCATAATATTTCAAATGCGAATACGCTCGGCTACTCACGCCAAAGAGTCAATATGCAGGCGACAACAGGCTATCCGATGGCGGGACTGAATTCACCGACATATCCGGGACATCTTGGCACAGGTGTTGAAACTGGCTCTATCCAGCGTATCCGCGATCAATTTATTGATCGTCAGTATCGTCAAGAGACAAATAAATTAGGCTACTGGGAATCAGCAGCAAAATCAATTAATCAAATGGAAGATATCATGTCTGAGCCATCTGAGTTTGGGATTAATCAGGCATTTACAGACTTTTGGAAATCGATGGAGGATGTTGTCAGTAATCCGAAGGACACAGCCGGCCGTCAGGTGTTAATTTCAAAAGGAGAGGGACTTGCCGAGTCTTTCAACTATATGGATACACAATTGAAGCTGATCCAGGGGAACATTGGAAACGAAATTAATGTTTCTACTGAAAAAGTAAATTCTATCCTGAAGCAAATCGCGGCGATCAATAAGCAAATTCAGGCTGTAGAGCCAAATGGATATGTACCGAATGATTTATACGATGCGCGTGATGTATTAGTCGATGAGCTGAACGAATATATTCCTGTCTCCATTTCGATGGTAAAGTCGGGAGGCAATGTGAATGATATAGCAGAAGGAACTATGACAATTAAGTTCAAACCGGCAAATGGTGGAGATGAAATTACCCTTGTTGAGGGGAAAAACTTTGCTAAATTAGCAACGGTTGATACAAATGGGGCACCGGTTGATGGTGATGTGGATGACCAAGCAACAAACGGCTATGCCGAGTTTGGCGCCATTAACGTATCAGAACCAGGTGACCCGCCGGCAGATGCTGTAGGAAATGCAGCTGGGACAATTGAGTATGCCGGTTTGGAAACTGGAAAAGGAAAGTTACTAGCTCTTATTGATGCATATGGACATAGCGGCGGTCAGGGCACTTATCCTGAGATGCTGAAAAAATTAGATGCATTAGTTGCTGACTTTGTTACAGCTTTTAATGAGCAACATACAAAAGGATTTGACTCAGAAAAAAATGCAGGAGTAGACTTCTTCACTGGCACTACAGCGCGGGACATAAAAGTGGTCATTTCCGACCCGAAAAAAGTCGCTGCATCCGGCGTAGCCGGCGAGGAAGGAAACAATGATAATATTCGCCTTTTAGCAGCATTACAATCTGGCACTCGGCCAAATCTCCAAAATGCTACATTCCAGACATACTATAAATCCCTTGTAGGGCAATTAGGTGTGAAGGGACAAGAGGCCATCACCAATGCATATAACTCTGGAACCCTTCATTTGCAAATTGCGAATAGCCGTGCCTCACAGAGCTCGGTTTCGTTAGATGAGGAAATGACAAATTTAATTACATTCCAGCAGGCGTATAATGCGAACGCACGGATGATTACAGTAGTGGACGAAACGCTGGAAAAAATCATTAACGGTATGGGCCGAGTAGGATTATAGTGGATAACCAGCAAGAATGAAAGACTAGGTAAGGGGGGAACTCTATGCGCGTTACACAATCTATGCTGTCAAGTAACATGCTGCGAAACTTAAATACAAGCTACGGTAAAATGTCGAAATATCAGGATATGCTTAATTCAGGAAGTATTATTTCACGCCCATCTGATGATCCTGTTGTTGCAGTAAAAGGAATGGGCTACCGTGTTGATTTAGATAAAAATGAGCAATATACGCGTAATATTCGGGAAGCACACACATGGCTGGATACAACAGACGAAGCCTTAGGGCAGGTCGGTGAAGCCATGAAACGTGTAAAGGAATTGATTGTTCAGGCGGCCAATGATACAAACACAACAGAAGACCGTCAAAAAATTAATGCAGAAATCTCACAAATTAAAGAACAGCTGCGTGATATTGCCAATACGAAGGTTGGAGAAAACTATATTTTCTCCGGTACTCATACGAATCAGCCGCTGTATACGGATCAAACAGGTCCTCAAAATCCATTAGTTACGGAAGATGGGGGAAAAAGACCGATTGAAATTAATGTATTTGACGGTATTTCAATGAAATTGAATACACAAGGTAATGAGTTTTTTAACGATGTTGATGAGTTTATGAAACATGTAGAAACCGTACTTCAAAGTGATGCAACAAGTGAAGAAATCAGTAGTGCGCTAGGTCTTGAGGTAACAAGCGGGGGAGGGAATATCCCAGCGCTTGACGGTTTGTATGAAAATGGCCTAACATTACGTGCTGAAGTTGGGGCACGCCAAAATCGTGTGGATATGATGGAAAACCGCTTAGATATTCAAAATGTTAATGTAACAAAGCAAATGTCCCAAAATGAAGATACGGACTATGCAAAAACGATTACTGATATGGTGACGCAGGAATCGATTCATCAGGCGGCACTTTCAGTAGGGGCAAAAATTATTCAGCAAACATTAGTTGATTTTATTAGATAAGAGGAAATAGCGTTTGGACTTGCTCCAAGCGCTTTTCTTAAATAAAGGGAGGGAACACGGATGCGAATCCCGCAAATACAAATTACAACAACGGATATTCAAATGGATTTGAATATTACAAAGCCGCGCCAAATCATTAAACAGCCAATGGCTACTCAAACAATAGAGCAGCCGGCTGCCATTTTGGATATTAAAACAACAAGAGGTAAACTTAAAATAGATTCATCACAAGCAAGAAGGGATCTAGGTATGATAGGCCCTCTTGAATCCGTAGAAAACTATGCAAAGGCTGGCCATCAAAAAATGCTCGAAGGAATTTCGCGCAGAGTAAGTGAAGGAAATCAAATGATGAAAGAGTCGGGAAAAGGACAGGGAAGAGCAGTCATTCAACAGATTGCTGTCCAAAATCATGGACCTAAGCGCCCGGGTCCATATAATATTAAATTTGTTCCATCAATCGGCTCCGTAAAAATCGATTATATGCCCGGTAAAACAGACATTTCGATTACACCACAAAAACCAAAAATAAACGCTCAAGTGAACAAGCCGATTCATGACTATACACCGGGTGATGTAACGGGTACAATGCTGGTAAGACCTGATGTAGAAATCGATGTCCTCGGCTAAAAGGAGAGAAATCATGCTGATCAATACAAAATTTTTAGGAGAAGTAGAAATTAAGGAATCAGAAATCCTTACATTTGAATACGGACTGCCTGGATTTCCTGATTACCATAAATTTATTTTACTGGCGCTTGATGCAGAGTTGCCATTGGTGTTACTGCAATCAACAGAAGAAGCGTCCCTAGGGTTTGTTGTAGCATTCCCATTTGCATTCAAGCAGGACTATGTATTTGAGCTGAGTGAAGAGGATAAAGAGGATCTGCAAATAGAAAAAGAGGAAGATGTGTTGACATATTCCATCATGACATTAAAAGAAAGCTTTAAAGATTCCACTATCAATTTAATGGCACCCGTATTAATAAATATAAATAAAAAGGTAGGGAAGCAGATTGTGCTGCAAGACAGTAAGGCATATCCTCTTCGCTTCCCAATACAAGCCGCAATAGGAAGTGCAGAATAATGTTAGTACTATCACGGAAAAAGACAGAATCCATTATGATTGGCGACCATATTGAAGTAAAGGTCCTATCAATCGAGGGCGACCAGGTGAAACTTGGCATCGTTGCGCCAAAATCGGTGAAGGTCCATCGCTCAGAAGTATTCGAAGCAATCCAGGAGCAGAATAAGGAAGCATTGAATGTTTCAGCGGAGTTTCTAAAGACCTTAAAAAAATAGAGTTGTGTAGTCAGTCGTTCCTTGAAGTAGTTTACAGGGGGCGGCTTTTTAATACGGGTATGTAGTAAATATGGAGTGAAAGAAAAAATATAAAAAAATATAGAAAAAACTATTAAACAATAAAAACAAGTTACGATATATAAAGTGTAAGGCAGAGGAAAACTTTGCTAAGCTTTCCCACAAGGACGTGGGTCATAAATAACCAATTCAAGGAGGAATTCCCAATGAGAATTCAACACAACATTTCAGCTTTAAACACACACCGTAACCTTACTTTCAACAACACTCAAGCTTCTAAAAACCTTGAGAAATTATCTTCAGGTTACAAAGTAAACCGTGCTGGCGATGACGCTGCTGGTTTAGCAATCTCTGAAAAAATGCGCGGACAAATCCGTGGTCTTGACATGGCTACTAAAAATGCTCAAGACTCAATCTCTTTAATCCAAACTGCTGAGGGTGCACTTAATGAAACGCATGCTATCCTACAACGTATGCGTGAATTAGCAGTACAATCTGCAAATGATACAAACGTTACAGCAGACCGTACAGCACTTAACAAAGAAGTTACTGCATTAAAATCAGAAATCGATCGTATTGCTAAAAATACAGAGTTCAATACTCAAAAATTATTAGATGGTACTTTCACAGGCAAAAAATTCCACATTGGTGCAAATGATGGTCAATCAATTACATTGAAAATCAGTACAATGGATACTAAAGGTTTAAAAATTACTGGATCAATTGATACTCAAACTAAGGCTGACAAAGCAATTAAAAACTTTAACGATGCTTTAGAATCAGTTTCTTCACAACGTTCTGATTTAGGGGCAGTTCAAAACCGTTTAGAGCACACTATCAACAACTTAGGTGCAACATCTGAAAACTTAACTGCTGCAGAATCACGTATTCGTGACACTGATATGGCTAAAGAGATGATGGGCTTCACTAAGAACAACATCTTAATGCAAGCAGCACAATCTATGTTAGCGCAAGCAAACCAACAACCACAAGGCGTACTTCAATTATTACAATAATTCTTTAATATTTAGTACGAACTAAAAAGCTTGAACGAAATTTCGTTCAAGCTTCAGAGTGTCGACAGATTCCCCCGAGAGTTCCACCTTTCGGGGGCTTTGTCATTTAAAACGTAATTGAATTTAAATTCTTCTTGAAGTTTGTGTGTAAATCATCTCTCCAAGAAACTTCCATTCTCTATTAAGTAGCTTGCCGTATTCGAGTGGTAAGTTTTTTCAAATTTCATGTAACAAAAATAAGACTCGCCTGCATGTACAATTTTTAGAACTCGTATGGTACCCAACAGTACCACAATTCCCCTTTACATCAGCAATATACCTCAATTTTTTCTTTATGCTTCCCATGATTTTTTATTTTATGTATATTATGAATAAGAAAGGATAGCTCATATAAACCGTTTATTGGGATTTGATTATTGATATCCTTCTTTTGCTGTCGTTGTGTAACCTAATAGCTAGTTATTCGAACAGCTATAGGCTTTGGGATACTCATCATACAAATTCCCCTTGCTTGCAGAAGAAGCACTCCTTTGTTTTAGGACGAGTATAGGGCGGCAATGCAACTAACATGTGATTTGATTTTCTAGTAAGAAATTTGTGTAATCGTACGAGTTCTATAAGCAGCATCTGCTGTCATAGCAAAGGGTTTCTTAATATGTCTGATAACATTTTAAACTAATGACCGAAGTAGAAGATTATCGTGTACATTCCCAACAATAATAAATACACTTAATACAATCGTGTTTCATCTCTTACTATATATTGTAAAACAGAAAATGGAGATAGTCTTAAACTTCTCTGGATTTATTTAAAGACTAAAGTTTGAATGGTATCTCACTCGAGTTTTCTAATTAAAATTTAAAAAAACAGTTTTAAACCGATATAAACAAAGGAATAAAATTATTGGAAAACTAAATAATTTAATAAGTCTTTCTTAAAAGGAAAGTCTTTATTAAGTGAAGTAAGGAGAAAATTTTATGGAGGATTTGGAAGTAATCTATTTAGAAACAAAAAATGGAAAACCTAATGCTAAAGTGAATGGGTATTTTTTGCATAGTAATTATAATCCAGAAGCTGAGGCTGATAAATACATAGAAAATAATTATAAAGAGGGTTATCTAAATATCCTTTTTGGGTATGGATTGGGATATATAGCTAATTCTATTACAAAAAGGTATGAAGAAACTGAGACTTTAGTTTATGACCCTTTGCATCATTATTTAAATATTGAAAACAAAGATAACATCCTTGGCGTCTTTTCTAATTTTAAAGACTTCAGCAAACATTGTGAAAATTATATTGCTGACTTTGATCGTAAAGTTAACATCTTAATTTCGCCTAATTACGATAAGATTTTCGAAAGGGAGTATAAGGAATTACTTGATTTTATTCATCATATTCAAATTGAAGATATTGTGAATGAAAATACGATTAGATTTTTTGGTGATTTATGGCAAGAGAACTACATTATGAATTTATACTATGTTCATAAAGATCAAAGTTTAAAAGAGCTTTACAACAAATATGATTGTCCAGTAATCCTAGCTTCGGGAGGCCCTTCATTAACTAAACAGTTGCCTTTATTAAAAAAAATAAAAGATAAATGTTTGATAATAAGTGCCGGATCAACAATTAACTCCTTATTGGCAGCTGATATAATTCCTGATTATGTAGTAACCATGGATGGTGGGGAAAGTAACTATTTACACTTTAAAAATATAAATAATTATGATTTCGATTTAATTTATGGCTTGGGAAATGCATGGAGAATCGAGAGAGACTTTAAAGGAAATCGCTATAGTTTTTGTTTTTATGGAGAAGATAGTATACAGAAGCGAATTAAAGAAGGTCTAGGTAAAGAAATTCCAATGCTATCAACTGGTGGTACAGTTGCTATAACGGCGTTAGAAATAGCAAGTAAAATTAGTACAGGCCCTATTGCAATCATTGGACAGGATTTAGCTTATACAAACAATAAATCCCATGCCGAGAATAATAATCATTATAGTGAGTTGAATGATGAATTTTTCAAGAAAGATATGGCCTTTGAAGTAGAAGGATACTACGGAGAACCTGTAAAAACGAATCACCAATTTAGTAGTATGAGAAAAGGTTTAGAGAAATTATATCAAATCTTAAAAAATGATCATATAATCTATAATTGTACTGAAGGTGGCGTAAAGATTAATGGTATACCACAATTAGATTTCGCAGCATTTTGTAAAGATTATATTTATCATACAAATGATATCTCGAAGCTGAAATCTAGTAATGCTGTTAATGATGTTGCGATGTATAAAGAATTTATGAGTCAAGAAATAGAAGTCTATTTAAAAATAAAAAAATTATTAATTGAAGCAGTTCATTTATTGAAAGGCGAAAGATATAATACCATGTTTTCGATTAATACATTAAAAAAACTAGATAAAATTGATTCTAAATTGAAAGAATACTACCCACAAGTTATTATGGAAAGAATCATTGATCCCATTACTATGGATGTAATGAGGATGAACATAGATAATAAAAAAATAGAGGCAAAAGAAAAATTTAAACAGATTCACAAACAAAATATGTATCTTTATGAAAATATTTTAGAGGCAACTGAAAAATCTTTAAAATATACAAGAATGGCATTAGAAGAATTCGGGGGTTATTAAATTGGATAAATTAGAGATTGTAAATGAGTATTATAAATATATATCTAAAATACCAACAGGCTTGCAATATATTTCTGATAATTTAAGAACAGACAATGTCCCATTAGCTCTAGACGAAATATTAAATTTTTCAGAGGGACTATCTTGGATAACCAAAGTTGAACATATATTAATCGAGCAAGGCGTTAATACGCATTTAAACAAGCAACAATTAGATAATTTTTTAAATCTAATTAATGAAGGTTTAGAAAAACAGGATTTTGTCCTAGTAGCTGATATTTTTGAATATGAGATATTACCATATTTCGAACAATTCTTAGCTCAAGACTAATATTCTTTATAGAGAGTAGTCAATAAGAACACTTTTTGAATTTATGTTAAAATTCAAAAAGTGTTTTTTCGATTTCTGCTATTTAAAAGTATTTTTGATGCAGGTAAAATAGTGTGGAGAACATACGGTAAAAGTAAAAGAGGAAAAGAAAACGAAGTAATATCATCTAAAATATTATGTTTTTCCTATGTAGAAATACATTGAAATTAACCGATATAATATTTATATGATGTTACAGATAAGGGGATATTATGAGTATTTTAAAAGATAAAGTGGTATTAGTAACAGGTGGTACAGGCTCTTTTGGTAAAAAATTTATCGGAAAAGCACTTACACTAGGTGTGAAAAAAATTATTGTTTTCAGTCGTGATGAACTGAAGCAGTATGAAATGAAGCAAGAGTTTAATGATGAAAGAATTCGCTTTTTTATTGGGGATGTTCGTGACAAAGAGCGTTTATATAGAGCATTTGATGGGGTAGATATCGTAATTCATGCTGCAGCAATGAAGCATGTTGATTCATGTGAATATAACCCTTTCGAAGCAGTAAAAACTAATATACATGGAGCTCAAAATATTATCGAGGCTGCTATTGACCGTGGTGTTGAAAAAGTAATTGCACTTTCGACAGATAAGGCATGTAGTCCAGTAAATTTATATGGCGCGACAAAATTGGCATCTGATAAATTATTCGTCGCTGCGAATGCTTATGTCGGGGAAAAGAAAACGCGTTTTGCTGTAGTAAGGTATGGAAACGTGGTAGGTAGCCGTGGCAGTGTTGTTCCATTCTTCAAAAAGATTAAGTATACAGGCCGCGTGCCCATTACAGATGAACGTATGACACGTTTTTGGATTACGTTAGAGCAAGGTGTTCAGTTTGTACTTGATAATTTAGAGCGTATGCGGGGTGGGGAAATTTTTGTTCCTAAAATTCCAAGTATGAATATTATGGATTTAGCCAAAGCAATTGCTCCTGAATGTAAGTTTGAAATTGTAGGCATTCGGCCTGGCGAAAAACTACATGAGGCAATGATTATGGAAGATGATGCACGCCACACATTAGAATTTGACGATTACTATGTTATTCAACCAGAGCTTGCTTGGTGGTCTCAAGAGCAATTAAAAGAGGGGAAAGCCTTGCCAGAGGGGTTTGCTTATACAAGTGAAAATAATACAGAGTGGCTTACAGTAGAGCAACTAATTGAAATGGTAGAAAGAGTGTGAATGAAGTATTAGTTTTTTTTAGAGTGGATGCCTCACTAAAGATTGGGTTGGGACATGTAATGAGATGTCTCACCTTATCAGAAGAGTTACAAAGAAGAGGGGTAAAGGTAATATTTATTAGTGCTGCGTTAGAAGGCAATATAATACAATTAATAAATGATAGAGGAATAGAGGTTCACCCTGTTGTTAGCAATACTTTAAAAGTTGACTATGAACAAACTAAAAATGTGCTTAATAATTATACTAGTAAATATAAGGTTTTAATAATTGATAGTTACATTCATGATGTTGAATGGGAGACATTAATTAAAAGGCATGCAGATCTTTTGATTAGTATTGATGATAATCCAAGATTTCACAATGTAGATATTTTAATAGATAATAATTATAAAGCAGAAATGATTACTTTTTATAAAGAGTACATGCTAGAGACGAAGAAACTATTAGGCAGCCCTTATGTATTAGTACGCTCAGAGTTTATAGACTATAGAAAAAAGGATATTGAGCAGGACTTGGTAGTTCATATTTTCTTTGGAGGAGCAGATTACAAAAATTATACCTACCTGTACAGTGACAAGATTCTTCGATATATAAAAAAAATTAAGGTTCATGCAGTAGTTAGTAACACTTTTTCTTATGAAGAAACCTTAAGAAAACTTAAAAGTCAATATGGGAGCAGGTTTGAATACAGTATTTCACCTAAAAATATGGCCAAAGTGATGGAGAACTGTAGGATTGCGCTGGGTGCTCCGGGAACGACAACTTGGGAGCGTCTGGCTATTGGCCTGCCATGTGCGTATTTAGCTACAAATAGTAATCAGATTCCTATCCTTCGAGAAATCCAAAATAATAAGTTAGGCATCTATTTAGGCGAAGCTACTAAAGAGACGCCTTTAGAACAGGTTCAGAATTTCATGCAGTTTATAAAAAATAAAGATTTACAAATTGAAATAGCGGAAAATGGAAAAAAACTTATTGATGGAAAAGGTAGCAAACGTATTACGGATTTCATTATTAATACATTGCAAGGGAGAAAGTAATATGAATGAAGTGAGCATTAGAAAACAAGAACCTAGTCAATATAAAAACACTATAAACTGGTTGAACAATGAAAAAATTCAACGAAGCTTCGGTCTTACAAGAGAGGTTAATTTAGTAGAGCATATTAATTGGCTTGGTAAACATCCTAATATTGAGTTTTTAAGTATACTACACAATGATTACCATGTCGGCAATATTGTATTAGATTTTAATGAACGTCATGACTCTGTATTTTTACAGATTTATATTGGAGATACTAGCTGTCGGGGTAAAGGGATTGGCGCAAACGCTATGAATATAGCATTAGATTATATTTTTGTGGAAAAACAAAAGCATCGGGTGCACTTAAAGGTCTTTGAAGATAACTTTCCAGCAATTAAATTATATGAAAAATTAGGATTTATTAAGGAAGGTATTGAAAGAGATTCTCATAAAATGGATGGTGTTTTTCGTAATCAGCTACTGTACTCAATGTTAAGCAAAGAATGGAAGGGAATACATTAGTATGAAATGTGCCATTATGCAGCCAACATATTTGCCGTGGATAGGCTATTTTAAAATGATGAATCGAGTAGATAAATTTGTATTTTTAGATGATATTCAATTCGCGAAAAGATCTTGGCAGCAGCGTAACAAAATCGCATTGGATGGAACAGAGAAAATGTTAACAATACCATGCATTACTAAAGGATTAAGACACCAAAAAATTAATGAAGTTAATATGGATTTTAGTACAAATTGGAAGTTGCAGCATCAAAAGACAATTGAGCAAGCTTATCATAACTACCCATATTTTACAGAATTACAATATATATTTGAGCTTTATAATGAGCCACCGAAGAAACTCTCAGAATTTACAATAGCATTGATAAAGAGAATTGCTACTCAGGCTAATATAACTACAGAATTCATTTTAAGTAGTGAATTAAACGTTCATGGAACTAAGTCAGCGTATTTACTTAATATTTGCAAAGAACTGGGTGCGACTGAATATATTAGTGCAGCTGGATCTAGAGAGTATATTGAAGAAGAAGGTCTTTTTAGGCAATCTGATATAATTGTTACTTACGAACAGAGTGAACCTTTTATCTATAAGCAGTATAACGGAAAAGCTACAATTCCCTACCTATCTTCTATAGATTATATTGCGAATCATGGATTCCTTAAGATGAAGGAGGAGGTATTATAATGAAAGTAAGATATTTAACAGATGCTTGTATTGTAATTGAATATGAGGGGAAAAAGTTACTATGTGATCCATGGCTGAGTGAGAGTATTTGTTACGGGGGGCTATATCACTATCCTCCGATAGATATAAATATTAACGATTATTTAGATGTAGATTGTATTTATATTTCTCATATTCATGAAGACCACTTAGATGCAGAAACATTACAACATTTCTCTAAAGAAATTCCTATAGTGATACATAGTTATGAAGAAAAACATGTATATAATCGTTTAAAAGGTATGGGATTTACTAATATATATGAACTAAAGCATAAAACAAAATTTGAAATAGCTCCTAAATTTACAATAGAAGTATTAGCAGCAGATAATTGTGATCCAGCCATTTGCTTCAAATTTTTTGGATGTCAAGTATCTCAACTGTATGAGCATTCTTTACAAATTGATTCAATGGCAGTTATTCAAGGGGGAGATTATGTTGTAGTTAACACAAATGATTGTCCTTACGAGTTATCCCATACTATGAATCCGTATATTTTAGAACAATATAAAAAAGTTGATTTCCTTATGACAAGCTATAATGCAGCCAGCCCATACCCACAATCATTCGAAAATTTTACAGATGATGAAAAAAGTGCAGAAAAAGAAAAAATACGACAAAAGTGCTTAGATCGGGCAGTTAATTACTGCAAAGATTTACATCCGGAATATATATTACCATTTGCTGCTCAAAGAGTAATAGGTGGTAAAAATTACAAATTGAATAAATTTACTGCCACTACTCCTCTAGAAGTTCTAGAAAAGGAACTAAGTATAAAATTGGAGAAAAATGATCAATTTTCTAAAGTAATTCTTTTAAATTCCAAAAGTTTCTTTGATTTAGAAACAAAGACGAGTTCCTCCAAGTTTATGCCGCCCACAGCAGAGGAAAGAGAAGAGTATTTAAAAAGCGTAATAGGAATCAATCCCTATTTATTTGAGTTACCAGAATATAAAGTTAAGGTAGAAAATCAAATTAATTTAATAGAAAAATTCAAAGTAGCTCAAATGAGAATGTTGAAAAAAATGGATGAGGTTTACTATGGTATGAAAATAGATACCGTACTATATATTGATGCACATCAGGATTATATTTATAAGATTCCTCTAAATGGTGAATCAGTTAGTACAGTGGACCGATCCAATATGAAAGAACCATATTTAAAACTAACTTTAGATTATAGTTTGTTGAATATGATATTAGAAAGAAAAGCTCATTGGAATAATGCTGAATTTGGTAGTTTTATAACCTATTTGAGGAAACCTAATATATTTGACCGTGCAGCTCATCATGTTATTTCTTATTTACATACCTAGGAGGAGTTTTTATTGAATTGTAAGGGTGAAATTGTTGTGAAACAAAGTGACTACAATATTATTGACTGTAATATTTGTGGTTTTAAACATGTTTATCCCTATCCAGATGATCAATCTATAGCAAAACTATATACCGAAGAATATTATGAGAAGGCACAACCAGAATATATAAAAAAGGTAGAAGAAGATAAAGAATGGTGGCTAGAAGTCTATAAAGAACGTATAAAACAAATATCAACATATGTTGAAGAAAAACATGAAGTAAGTGTTTTAGATATCGGCTCCGGTCCAGGATATTTTTTACTGGCTGCGAAATTAGAAGGGTGGAATGAAACAGGTGTTGAACCTTCATTACAGGCATATAGCTATAGCAAAGATCAGGAATTGAATGTATACAATAAGTTTTTTTCAGAGGAAATTATTCAAGGGCTTCCCTTATATGATGTTATTCATATGAATCATGTATTGGAGCATGTTCCTTATCCAAATAAAATATTAAAACTTATTTGGAATCAATTAAAGCCCGGTGGGATTTTTTGTGTGGCTGTTCCTAATGACTTTAATCCATTTCAAAATATTTTAGTGGCAGACCAAGACTATCATTCTTGGTGGGTTAGCCCATTAGAACATGTAAATTACTTTGATTTTAAAAGTCTAATTAAATTGCTAGAATGTAATAACTTCGAGGTTTTAGAGCAATATACTAGTTTTCCAATGGAGCTCTTTTTACTTATGGGAGATAAATTTGTCGGTAATCCTGAGTTAGGGAGAGCATGCCATAAAAAAAGAAAAACATTAGAGATGAATTTGTTTGTGGGTGAAAATAAATTTATAAAACAAGGTTTATATAAATCTTTTGCAGATGCAGGATTAGGCCGAGATGTTATTCTATTTGCGAGGAAGCCTGAGTTATGAAAATAATCGCAATTATTCAAGCCCGAATGGGTTCAACACGCTTGCCTGGAAAAGTGTTAAAACCTTTAGGAAATACGGATGTGCTATCTTATGTAGTTGCACGTTCTCGTAAAATTGAAGGGGTGGCCGAAGTAATTGTGGCAACATCTTCACTACCACAGGACGATGCAATCGTAAAATGGTGTGAGGACCATTTTGTAGAGTATTATCGGGGATCGGAAGAAGATGTTCTAGACCGATATGTACAATGCGCTAATCTTTATCAACCAGATTATGTGATACGAGTAACGGCAGATTGTCCTTTTGTCGATTATGAGATGGCTAGTGAAATGGTCGCATTGGCGAAGAATACACAAGCTGAAGTTATCGATATTGCCCAAAAGTTACCACGTGGTTTAGCAGTTGAAATAATTAGTTACGATGCGCTTTGTCGTATACATACCATTACTACAGAGCTACGCCACCGTGAACACGTTACGTATTATGCGTATGAGTTTAAAGCACAATTTAAACGTGAAATCTACGAGCCGCCGGTTGATCGCCAATATCCAGAACTTCGTATTACATTAGATACAGTTGAAGATTACGCACTATGCAGTGTATTGGCTCATCATTTTAATGACAAATTTATTTCAAGTGCAACTATCGTTGCGTTCTTAAATAGTACACCTAAAATAGCAAAAATTAATGCACATATTGAACAAAAAGAAGTTAATTGATAGTTTGACTTCTTTCTTTTAGGATGGAGGAAATAGCATGATTAAAATTGGAGGCCGTCAAATAGGGCATCATACAAAACCTTTTATTATTGCTGAAATGTCAGGGAATCACAATCAGTCGTTAGAGCGCGCATTGTATTTAGTGAAACTTGCGGCGGAAGCAGGTGTCGATGCATTAAAACTTCAAACTTATACGCCTGATACAATCACATTAGATGTACATACAGGGGAATTTTTTATTCAAGATAATGCGAATATTTGGAAAGGCAACTCTTTATATAATTTATATAAAGAGGCTTATACACCTTGGGAATGGCATAAGGAGATTTTTGATAAAGCAAAAGAACTTGGTTTACTTGCTTTTAGTTCACCGTTCGATGAAACGGCAGTGGATTTTCTCGAAACTTTAGATGTTCCTGCCTATAAAATTGCTTCATTTGAAAATGTCGATATTCCATTAATTAGAAAAGTAGCACGTACAGGAAAGCCAATAATTATTTCAACAGGTATGGCGACTGCTGCTGAAATAGATGAGGCAGTGCGTACTGCGCGTGAAGAGGGCAACAACCAAATCATATTACTGAAATGTACTAGTACATACCCTGCAACACCTGAAAACTCTAATTTAGCAACAATTCCACATATGAGAGATTTATTTGAAACTGAAGTAGGTTTATCAGATCATACAATGGGTGTTGGAGTGTCAGTTGCTGCTGTGGCACATGGTGCCACAGTAATAGAAAAGCACTTCACGACTTCGCGTGCCGAAGGTGGAGTAGATGCGGCATTTTCAATGGAACCTCATGAATTAAAAATGTTAGTAGAGGAAACGGAACGTGCATGGCAAAGCCTAGGAAATGTAAAATATGGGCCAACGGAGGCTGAAAAGAATTCTACAAAATTCCGTCGCTCTTTATATATTGGCGAGGATTTAAAAGCAGGTGATATTTTAACAGAGCAAAATATCCGAAACGTAAGGCCGGGATTAGGATTACCAACAAAATTTTATGATCTAATAATTGGAAAAGCAATTAAGCAAGATGTAAAAAAAGGGACACCACTAAGTTGGGAGCTACTATTATAATGGAGAAATATCCTAAATTCATTTCATACGGTAGTCAAGCAATTGATGAAGATGATATTCAATCAGTTATAGAAACATTACTTTCTCCAAATTTAACACAGGGACCGAAAATTACACAGTTTGAGCAGGCAATAGCAAATTATGTTGGAACGAAATACGCTGTTGCTTTTTGTAATGGTACAGCTGCACTTCATGGGGCTTGTTATGCTGCTGGAATCAGTGAGGGAGATGAAGTTATAACTTCTCCCATTACATTTGCAGCAAGTGCAAACTGTGTGAGGTATGTTGGTGGAACAGTTGTGTTTGCAGATATTGACGAACGCACCTATAATATCGATCCTGAACAAATCCGTTCGAAGATTACATCAAAAACGAAGGCAATTATCCCAGTAGATTTCACTGGGCAACCTGTTGATATAGATGCAATTATGGACATTGCAAGAGAACATAATCTTATTGTTATTGAAGACGGTGCCCATTCACTTGGCGCTAGTTACAAAGGGCGTAAAGTTGGAACACAGGCAGATATGACAATGTTTAGCTTTCATCCTGTTAAGCCTATTACAACGGCAGAGGGAGGGGTTATTGTCACAAATAATGAGATCTACTATAAAAAGTTGCTAAAGTTTAGAAGTCATGGGATAGAACCAACAGCATATGCCAGTGAGCAGGGTGATTGGTATTATGAAATGACAGAACTTGGATATAATTACCGTATGACTGATTTGCAAGCGGCGCTTGGTATTTCACAAATGAAAAAATTAGATGAATTTATTGAGCATCGCCGTGGAATTGCGGCAGTGTATACAGAAGCATTAAAAGATATTGACAGCATTAAAGTGCCGAAACAGTTAGAGGAAACAAAATCTGGCTGGCATCTATATATGATTCAGCTTGAAAATGTAAATCGTAAGCAAGTTTTTGATGCAATGCGAGCGGCCAATATTGGGGTGCATGTTCATTATATTCCAGTATATTGGCATCCATATTATAAGAATCTTGGTTATGAGCAGGGACTATGTCCCATAGCAGAGGCTTGGTATGAGAAAGCATTGACATTGCCGATACATCCAAAACTAAAAGATAATGAAATTAATTATATTGTGAATACTTTAAAAAAACAAATCACTTTATAAGAATTTATTAATAAAATTATGCTTGGTAAGTATTTATCAAATTTAATAGTTAATAAATTGACAATTTAAATTTTGAAAAAGACTTTGAAAATTGAAAATTGAGACCTATATTAATCCCTGATTATTTCAATGACTTTAGCTGTATTGGTAACGCTTGTGAAGATGCCCTCTGTACTGGTTGGAATGTCACAGTAGATAAAGAGACATATCAAACTTATTATAAATTTTACCACCCTGGTATGGCAGAAAAACTACAAAAATATATGGACGTAGGAAATGTCTATTGAGTGCGTACAGCAACTTGCAAAAATAGTTGAGCATAATCCTTCCTATTTACAAGGTGTACACGAAGGGATGGAGTCTTTGGGTTATACTACAATGGGGCACATGTTTATCATGATTATGAGTTGAATTGTTATAAAATGGTGGATCGATAAAGAAAAATCGGGGATAGAAAAGTTAGCTGTGGATGTTTTACGAAAACACACACATTTTACATATAAGAATTTCAGTTTTTTATTGATGATTTATGGAAAAACTGAAATTCTTTTTTGTTTATCCGATATTATCCATAACAACGCTTGTATTAGGTTCAGGGAGGATGGAAAACATGCGTATTTCAGGAAATGCAGATATAGAAGCAACGCTTAATAAATCTTTTTCTCCTAACAGCTCAACAGGAGAAAAAGTAGCGAAACAAGGAAACACTACTATAAGCAACGCGCCCATGCCAAATGCCGAACAAGGGCAACCCCTTGATCATAGCGAGGAAACGAAAGCGAAGGTTCAAGAGGCAGTCGATAAAATGAATGAAATGCTTGAAGTAAACCATAGCGCTTCAAAGTTTATGTATCATGAGGGACTGGAACGCTACTATGTAACGGTAGTTAATAAAGATACAGATGAAATAGTTAAAGAAATCCCGCCGAAAAAGCTTTTAGATGCATTTTATGAAATGCAGAAAATGCTTGGCATGATTGTAGATGAGAAAATATAGAACTGTTTAAAACAAGGAGGAAAACAGTATGGTAAATAGAGTCGGTGGTTTGGCATCTGGAATGGATATTGACGCTTTAGTGGAAAAGCTTATGAATGCGGAAAGAGCGCCTTTAAATAAGCTCTACCAAAATAAGCAAAGATATGAATGGCAACGTGATGCTTATCGGAATATCAATACAAAATTAAAAACATTTGATACGTATATTGCGGATAATTTAATGCTAAAAAACCTAACTTCTAAAACAGCAACAAGTTCAAATTCCGCTTATGTCTCTGCTGTAGCAACAGGCACAGCATCAGGTACGCTTTCAATTGATGGTGTATCACAATTAGCAACAGCAGCGCGCGGCGTAGGACAGCAAATTAATGCTACTGGATCTACAAAGCTGAGCGAGCTGGGTATAGGAGAAACTTCTATTGAATTAAAGGCTATTCAAAGTGATGGAAATATGGCAACTACAGCAACTAAAATAGAATTCGATCCAAATACGACAACTGTAGATCAACTGATTAGCAAAATTAACTCGAGTAATGCAGGAGTCAGTGCTATTTTTGAAGGTGGTAAAGTATCAATTACTGCTAAAAATACAGGGGATAATAAGGTAGGTGCAGAAGTGCAAGTAACTTCTGGCGCAGACGTTTTTAATAAACTAGGTTTTAAGTCATTAACTGGCCAATCTGGTGATTTAGCTTCTGGTGGAACAAATGCAGTATTTGAAGTGAATGGTATTGCAACCGAGCGCACAACTAACACTTTTACAATTAATGGTTATACCTTAACTCTTAAAGAAACATTTAATGCTTTAACTACAATTGCAAATAAGTTGGAAGCTGCTCAGAAAGAGCGTGACAATGCCTATGCCTCTCTTTATGAAGACGTAAAAGATAAAGATGGTAATATTATTAAGTTTAGTTTAGAAAACGCCGTTCAAAATGCGAATAATGCTTATTCGCCAGATATTATTAATGCATACCAGACAAAATTAACGGAAGTACTTGGCTCTTCTAAATTAGATGAAACAGAGCAAGCAGTCTATACTAAATTTAAAAATAAAGATTTTTTAAGTAAACTTTCTGATCAAGATATCGCTCAGCTTGGACCATTTACTGTTAATCCAGATGCAACTCGTGAAGAGATGTTGGCGGCAATTTCATCGTCCCTTGATGATGAGCTATCTCCTGAATTAAAAGAAAAACTGCACACATTGTCAAAAGAAGAATTAATAGCACTATCAAATCTTGATTCAGCCCAGTTAACAGATTTACGTACAGAAGTAAATAGAGAAATTAAACAAAATAATTATAATACAATAAGTAAAAGCTTTTTAAATGGATTAACTTCTGAAGAAATTACAGCAATTCAAGCTATTGATTTTACAAAAGAAGACCCATATGAAGGTTTAACTATAAGTGATGATTTAAAAACAAAGCTGAATGGGTTATCTGGAGCTGAAAGAACAGCCTTAGACAATCTTAACGAGCAAGATTTAAAGTCTTTTAAAGAACTTGCAGCGGTACAAATTCCACATGATGAAAAGAAATCAGCTAAAGAGGCTGCGGATGCTGCCCTTGCAGCAGGACAAACACGTCTTGCAAATGCAGAAGCTACGCTGAAAGCAGCACAAGAAGCAGCGGCTAATCCGCCGACTTCCACTACTATTGCATCTGTAACAATGACATCAAGTAACAATGTAGACGATATGATGACAAAGATTAAAGAATTTGTTAATACGTATAACGGTCTGATTAAAGATTTATCCGATCAAACAAAACAAACAAAATACCGAGACTATGCTCCTTTAACGAATGAACAAAAAGAAGATATGTCTGAGAATGAAATAAAGCTTTGGGAAGAAAAAGCAAAGAGTGGTTTACTGCGTAACGATGCGCTTATTCGGAGTGGCCTGGCAGATATGCGTTCTTTAGTTTATCAGTCAAATCCAGCCATAACGGATTCGAAATATAATACTCTATATAGTATCGGTATTACAACCTCGAAAAATTATAATGAGGGAGGTACACTTCAAATCGATGAAAACAAATTACGTGCCGCATTAGAAGCAGATCCAGATGCAGTAGAAAAGCTATTTAAAAATAGTGAAGGAAAAAAAGAAGATACGATAAATGGTGAAAAAGTAGATACACGTGGATATTTAGAGAAGCTACGTGAATCGATGAAATCCTTTGAAGTTTCTATTGAGAAAAAAGCCGGACGTTCTTCAATGACTGATGCCGAATATGCAATCGGTAAGAATTTAATGGATACAGAGAATCGTATTGATACATGGAAACGCAAACTTGAAGATATTGAGACGCGTTATTGGAAACAGTTCACTGCAATGGAAACAGCTATCAATAAAGCGAACCAACAGTCCTCTATGTTTATGCAAGGTCAATAACCTGTAGGTGGTAAGTATGATGGAAATGATAAAACAGGTTTTACAAACATCAGCTAAGCTATATCAACATTTAACGAATCTGCCAATAGAAGAGCAACGTGATGAGTATATCGAGAAAATTCATCTTCTTTTGGATGAACGAGGTTTGTTAATTGAAGAAATGCAAAAAGGTGGATTCCAAGTTGATTTAGAGAATAAATCACATAAGATGTTGGTGGAATTAGATAAAGGAATACGTGAACGGCTGAATAAGGTAATGAAATTAATTCAAGAAGATTTGAAGGATCTACAAAATGCAAAAAGAAATGAACAACAATATAGAAATCCTTATGCAAGTGTTCAAGTGATGGACGGCCGCTACTTCGATAACAAGAAATAATGAAAGCTTCAAAGGAGTGTCAATAGTGACAGCACAAACAAATGCATATAATGCATACAAACAAAATAGTGTAACGACTGCCTCGCCTGGTGAATTGACTTTAATGTTATATAACGGTTGTATCAAGTTTTTAGGAAAAGCGAAAGTAGCTATTACAGATAAGAATATACAAGAAAAAAACCATAACATCCAACGTGCACAAGCAATCATCGCAGAACTAATGTCCACGTTAAATATGGATATCGACATTTCTAAACAAATGCTGCCATTATACGATTATATGAACCGTCGCCTGATAGAAGCAAATATTCAAAACGATATTGCTATTATTGAAGAGGTGGAGGGCCTAGTAACAGAGTTCCGTGATACATGGAAGGAAGTTATCAAAATTACGCGCCAGCAGCAATACGGCAGCGCCCAGCAAGTATAATTAAAAACTACTTTTGTACATGCCATTTAGCAGGTAATACGCCTGTTAGATGGCATATTTTATTGAGTAAAAAGAGTATGCACAGCTAAGTAAAAAATGAATGTATATAACCGCAAACACGGGTTGAAAGCTAGTAAATGTCGAAAAATGCACTTATCAATCGTCCTTTTTCCGTGAAAAAGAGAAAAAGAACCAATAATTTAAGAAGAATAAAGTACAAAAATGAGACCTCAATAATTTAATTATTTTGAAAATATAGACATAAATTATGTATACAGTTACAATGTAGTCGTAGAGAGAAAGGACGAGAAGGTAGAGTTAAATAGGCCTATGTGCTATTTTTCATGCTCCTATATCTCAGATTTCTACCCGACATCATGGCAGGACAACCTCAATTACGGTACTTCAATTACTATGCCCGCATCAGCAGAAAAGCCAATTTACCCCATGAAAAGCGGCTTTTCACCAATTACACCTAGAGCATACGGATCTACCCTCGCACATTTATTTCAGTAGTCTACTAGAAAGCAAGACTCGTAATTTCCACAACGTAGAAAACAGCCAGATCAGCAGAAAAATTGTATATATATGAAGTAAAAATATGAGGGGGATGTGTGCCTGCTTACTTAGTTTTTGTCGAAACTGTTTGTGGAGTAGCCAATTAAAGGAGGTGAATAAGATGTGAAAGAGGCAAAAATAAAATCCCCAAGTAAGTTGTCCAGGAAGACTCAGTACTTGAGGATTTAAGGAGCAGGAGTATACCTGCCATATTGCAAGTATACTCCTTTTTTTAAATTAATTAAATTGAAAAGGAGTGAAAATTATGAAAAAGAAATCAGACTTTCATATTACAGGAGAGACAAAGAGAATCGCCCCATTTCGTGAAAAGGGAACGGGCGAGCTCCATTCGATGATCCTTCAAGGAAACGATGTTATCCGCGTGTCGGTGCCTCCGTATGAAATTATTGATTATAATCTGAGAAGAGTCGGATCGAGTCTGCGCGGAGCAAAGGATAGCGCCAAAGAATTACTCGATACTTCTAGCATGTTTCCGGTAGCTTTAGGGAGAAGAATGGAATGGATATGGTTTATGAGCGAGGCGATGAAAAATGAACATTGTCACTGGTATGGGCTGCATCATGTGAAGGAGCTGAAGAAAATTGATGATAAGAGAACGGAAATTTTTTTATATTGCGGACGTTCGGATATGCTTGCTGTACCTAAAAATTCTTTAGCTAACCGCAAGAAAAGCGCCCATTATTTCCAATCAAAGCTTCTTCAAAGCGACTATCTCGACCCATTTTTGTATAGCCAGCTACCTAAGCATTATGGAAAGGTGAGCGAGGGTGAACGTGCACCATACGAGGTAAACAAGCCAAAAGAGGATAAAGACCGTAAATAATTTTTATAATGCTCCATTGGAAAGCTCATTCTTTTGCTTAAAAGGATGGGCTTTCCCCCTATACCTCTATAGTTTTTTCAATGAGATTATCCTTCAATAGTACCCAGCTATTTGCTAAATTTTGCCGTATATTGGGCGATATAAGTAGTTGAACAACATGCTTTTTTATCAGCTGGGGGTGCTAGGATGATTTTTAAAAGAAAAGAAGGGTTCCGTTTTTCGTTCGGCGAGCCGCTTGATGCGGGGTTTGTCGTGATGATTGACGGAAAGCCGATTGGAACCAGGGAAAGCCGCCTGGCGTGCAAGGTACTGGATGTCAGTCCGCGCGGCATGAAAATGATGACGGAAGCGGACTTGAGTAGTTATATAAATAAAGTATTGCAATTGGAGATTTCCTTCACACTCGATCATACGGAAATTCGTGGAATCGGTGAAATTGTGTGGAGTAAAAAATTTGGAAGCGGGTATCAATATGGTATCGTCTTCTATAATCAGCCGGGTGTGGAATCATTGATCATCAGTGAGCTGAAAGCAAGACGTCGGAAAGAGACGTTCGGATCAAAAAATCAGGGATAATTTTTCAAAGATTTTTTTGATTCGGCAGGATTTTGCGGTTGGATATCGAAATAAGTAATATAGCCGTATTGAAGGAGGAGTTTACATGCTAAAGTTTAACATTCGTGGCGAAAACATTGAGGTAACTCCAGCGATTCGTGAGTATGTCGAGACGAAAGTCGAGAAGGTCGAACGCTATTTTAATGAAGACGTGGATGCGAAAGCAAACGTCAATTTAAAGGTCTACAATGATAAGCAGACGAAAGTAGAAGTAACAATTCCGATGAAAAATGTTACGCTTCGTGCAGAAGAGCGTCATAACGATATGTATGCTGCTATTGATCTTATCGTAGACAAATTAGAGCGTCAAATTCGCAAGCACAAAACAAAGGTAAACCGTAAATTCCGGGAGCGTGAGGGAGCAGGTACTTACTTTGCAAATGTCGCGCTGGCTGAACCGGAAACAGAGACGGACGAAGAATACCAAATCGTACGCACGAAACAATTTAACTTAAAACCAATGGATCAGGAAGAAGCAATTCTTCAAATGAACTTATTGGGGCATGATTTCTACATCTTTACGGATGCCGAAACAGACGGCACAAATATCGTCTACAAACGTAAAGACGGAAAATATGGCTTAATTGAAACAGAAGCGAACTAACTAAATAGACGCCCGCCTTCCCAATCATGTGGGAGGCGGGCGTTTTTTCTATATACTCAATGCTTTGCTAGCCATTACTTTTTCGTCATAAAGGCTTCCGTTGTGCGAGATGACAAACTATCTGGGGAATAGTTTATTTTTTAGAAATAGGGAAGCTGATATTCCTATTTTTTATAATACATAGAAACAAAAGGTAAAATAAGCTATTATTTTAGATATATATATAGCCTACTCCAAGCAGTCATCTTTTTAAGATTTTCCCTCTGAACCCTTCCGGCTATTTGCACCGTCATACAAGTAAATGATAAAATGAAAGTTGATACTAAACGGGAAGTGACAATACATGCTAAACATCTTAAATAAAATGTTTGATTTCAATAAAAAAGAAGTAAAGCGTCTTGAGAAAGTGGCAGAACAGGTTGAGGCATTGGCAAGTCAAATGGCAGGATATTCGGATGAACAGCTGCAAGCGAAAACACCCGAATTCCAAAATCGCTATGAAAACGGTGAGTCTTTAGATAAATTATTACCGGAAGCATTTGCCGTGGCGCGTGAGGCAGCAAAACGCGTATTAGGTCTGTATCCATACAAAGTACAGATCATGGGTGCTGCTGCCCTGCATGACGGGAACATTGCAGAAATGAAGACCGGGGAAGGGAAAACGCTGACGGCAACGATGGCGGTTTACTTAAATGCTTTAGCTGGCAAAGGTGTCCATGTTGTGACAGTCAATGAATACTTGGCGACACGTGATGCGACAGAGATGGGCGAGCTATATAACTGGCTTGGCTTAACGGTCGGTCTAAACTTAAATAGTCTTGATAAGGGCGGCAAGCGAGAAGCATATGCCGCGGATATCACATATTCTACGAACAACGAGCTAGGGTTCGATTATCTGCGTGACAATATGGTGCTTTATAAAGAAGATAAGGTACAGCGCCCGCTTCATTATGCAGTTATTGATGAGGTAGACTCTATTTTAATCGATGAGGCGCGTACACCATTGATCATTTCAGGGCAGGCAGGAAAGACAGCCCAGCTGTATGTCCAGTCAAATGCCTTTGTCCGTATGTTAAAGGCAGAAGAAGATTACAACTACGATGAGTCTACAAAGGGCGTTACGTTGACAGAAGCAGGGATTGAAAAAGCAGAGCGTGCATTTGGTATTGATAACCTGTTTGACCTGACCCACGTCCGCCTGAATCATGCGATTAACCAATCATTAAAAGCACATGTATCGATGCATAAAGATGTCGATTATGTTGTACAGGATGGCGAAGTGGTGATTGTCGACAGCTTCACAGGCCGTTTAATGAAGGGCCGCCGCTATTCAGACGGTCTGCACCAGGCGATCGAGGCGAAAGAAGGCCTTGATATCCAAAACGAATCTATGACAATGGCGACGATTACGTTCCAAAACTACTTCCGTATGTATGAAAAGCTTGCTGGTATGACAGGTACAGCAAAGACGGAGGAAGAGGAATTCCGCAATATTTATAACATGCAGGTAATTGCGATTCCAACGAACAAACCGATTGCCCGTGAGGATAAAGCGGACTTGATCTATGCTTCAATGCAGGGGAAATTCGAGGCAGTTGCTAAGGATATCGCTGAGCGTCACCGTAAAGGTCAGCCGGTGCTTGTTGGTACGGTAGCGATTGAAACATCGGAAATTATTTCGAACTTACTAACAAAGCATAAAATCCCGCATAATGTACTGAATGCTAAAAACCATGAACGTGAAGCGGAAATTATCGCAAACGCCGGGAATAAAGGTGCCGTAACGATTGCAACAAACATGGCGGGCCGTGGTACGGATATTAAGCCGGGTGAGGGTGTACTAGAGCTTGGCGGTCTTGCGGTAATCGGTACAGAGCGACATGAATCGCGCCGTATCGATAACCAGCTGCGCGGTCGTTCCGGCCGTCAAGGGAACGCCGGTGTGACACAGTTCTACTTGTCATTGGAAGATGAGTTAATGCGCCGCTTCGGTTCAGATAATATGAAAAATATGATGACGAAGCTCGGGATGGATGATTCACAGCCAATTCAGTCGAAGATGGTATCCCGCGCGGTAGAATCAGCGCAAAAACGTGTAGAAGGAAATAACTTTGATGCACGTAAACGCCTGCTGCAATATGATGATGTACTTCGTCAGCAGCGTGAGGTTATTTATAAAGAGCGCGAACAAGTACTTGAAACAGAGGATATGCGAGCTCTTGTTGAGAATATGATTGATGAGTCGATTGACAACGCGGTGGCACTCCATACGCAGGGTGAGCAGGCGGACTGGAACTTGCAGGCGCTGGTTGACTACATTTCAGCTAATTTACTGGACGAAGGCGATCTGCAGGCTGCTGACTTTGAAGGGTTGACTGCAGAAAAGATTACCGATGTCATTAAAGAGGCAGTAAAGGCCCGCTATAATGAAAAAGAGGAAGCATTAACGCCTGAGCGGATGCGCGAATTTGAAAAGGTCATTTTACTTCGTGCAATCGATTCAAAATGGATTGACCATATTGATGCGATGGATCAGCTTCGCCAAGGGATCCACCTTCGTGCATACGGACAAAACGATCCGCTGCGTGAGTACCAGCAGGAAGGGTTCGCCATGTTTGAGGACATGGTCGCCTCTATCCGCGAGGACGTAACGAAATATGCGATGAAGGCAGAAATCCGCAGTAACCTGCAGCGTGAGGAAGTAGCGAAGGGACAGGCAGTGAACCCGAAAGAAGAGGGAAGCGCCAAACCGAAGAAAATGCCTATGCGCAAATCTGAAACAATCGGACGTAACGACCCATGCCCATGCGGCAGCGGGAAGAAGTATAAAAACTGCCATGGGGTAACCGAGTAAGTAGAGCACTATATATGTCTGTAAGAATGTATAGTAATGGACTCCTATAGCAATTTATGGCCAGGACTGCTTTTAGCAGTCCGGTTTTTGCCTGATTAATTTTACCGTATTTAAGGAAAATCTCCTGCCGGCTTTCTAAATGTTAAAATAGACAGGGATTTTCTTATATAATGAGAATTTATTCCATCCAGTAGTCACAGAATGTTGCATTTGCGCCTATCACGCTGCAAGAGCGTGGAGGCTCAAGCAGAACGTGCAGCCAGCACAAATGCTTTTGGAAGAATATAATTCAATATACACTACATGTTGGAGGATTTATAAATGATTGAATTAGCAGAAGCAAGAAATATCCTGGAAACTACAGCTACGAAACTAGCGGACTTCAGGGGGTCTCTTTGACTTAGAGAACAAAGAAGCACGGATTCAAGAGCTTGACGAAATGATGCTTATGCCGGATTTCTGGAATGACCAGCAGGGAGCCCAGACGATCATCAATGAAGCGAATGGCATTAAAGCGATTGTCAATGAATACAACGATTTGTTATCGACACAGGAAAATTTAGAAATGACGCTGGAGCTGCTGAAGGAAGAACCGGATGCTGACTTACAGGAAGAGCTTGGTTCGGAGCTGGAACAGTTTCAAGCGAAGATGGCGGACTTTGAGCTGCAAATGCTGCTATCGGAGCCATACGATAAAAACAATGCCATCTTAGAGCTGCATCCAGGAGCAGGCGGTACAGAGTCACAGGACTGGGGCTCGATGCTGCTGCGCATGTATACACGCTGGGCGGAAAAGCGCGGCTTCAAAGTAGAAACGCTTGATTACTTACCAGGTGATGAGGCGGGTATTAAATCGGTAACGCTTAAAATTTCCGGTCATAATGCGTACGGCTATTTAAAGGCGGAAAAAGGTGTACACCGTCTTGTTCGTATTTCGCCTTTTGATTCATCAGGCCGACGCCATACATCGTTTGTATCATGTGATATTATGCCGGAGTTTAATGATGAAATTGAAATTGACGTACGTACAGAGGATTTGAAAATCGATACGTACCGTGCAACAGGTGCCGGTGGTCAGCATATCAATACGACGGACTCAGCTGTCCGTATCACTCATATGCCGACAGGAGTTGTCGTCCAGTGCCAATCAGAGCGCTCACAAATTAAAAACCGTGAGAGTGCAATGAAAATGCTGAAGGCAAAGCTGTATCAATTGGAGATCGAAAAGCAAGAGCAGCAGCTTGCTGAAATTCGTGGTGAGCAAAAGGAAATCGGATGGGGTTCACAAATCCGTTCGTATGTTTTCCACCCGTACTCTATGGTAAAAGACCATCGTACAAATGAAGAGACAGGAAATACAGGCGCTGTGATGGACGGAGATTTAGACGCATTTATCAATGCCTACCTCCGTTCCCGTATCGCACAATAATTATAAATCGCCCAGACGCTGGAGTATAGCGGCTGGGCGTTTTTTTTGTTGGGTATGACAGATTTAGCAATTGGGGCTTGCAACTTTCAACTGAGCATGTAAAATAGGGATAAGAACAAATGTTCGTTTTGGAGGAGTGGAAATGGAACAATTACCACCTGCTGCCGCCCGCTATTTTGAAGCAGCCATTTATTTGCCAATGCTGCTCATTGTATTGGAAAAGGATTATATGCTGCTGGAAAAAGGAGAATTTAAACTGAAGGGTCCTTATCTTCATTTAGTTCAAAAAACAAGCGAATTAATTGCAATGGACCTGAAAAAAGCAAAGGCGTATTTGAAGAAGCATGATTTGTCAGTTGTACGCATCGGTCGTGATGATTTATTCACGGAATATCAATTTCATTATGTAAGGGCTACTGTTGTACGACGATATTCTAATATACGCCTTCGCAACCAAAGTGAAAAACTATTGAAGCACTATCTTTATCAAACGATTAAAACAGTGGAGTGAAGCGGTTCCAGTGTTTGTGAACGGCCTTGAACAGCATGGAAGATGTGACATACTGGTTATTGAAAGATGAGATTAATACGGGCAGTTCGACTTCTACGCTGTCTCTAAAGGTGATGGTTACATGTGTTTTGTGGTTCACAATATTGCTGATGGAATTATAGGCAATCCAAGCATTGTGTTCAGATTTCGGTGAAAAGAGAGGGAACATGATGTAAGGCTGTCGGTTGACATCGACCCCCACCACAACGGGGAGTTTGTGCTTATTCCCGGTAAGGAACTGTTTTGTTCGTTCTGTTGCTGTGCGATAACTGCTGCCCATATCTTTACAGGCTGTATCCACGAGCTTTAACGACCTCGTCGGTACATGGAAAGTACCCTTTTTTTCATAGACGATCGTATGACTTTTCTGTCCGTGGCGAAAAGATTGCAGCATATATGTGTCACTCGTAATCGTATAGTCATTAATGAATTCCTCTGGAAGGTTCAACTGTAATTCCTCCTACCTATCGTATTCAAGCGCTGTACCGGACTATTGTTGAGAGGGGGCTTTTTACATACATTACTGGGCAGTTCTCTATGAATATCGTTTTACGTTCATAGAGGAGAAATTTCAACAATCTTCGATAACAGGGCTTGTTATGTATAATCATACTGAATGATAGGACAAAATCAATAGAAAAAGAGAAAATAATGGATAATTATGTTCAATATTCAGAAAATATTGCAAACTCTCACCCGTTTTTGTATAATAACAAAAAGGGTATTGGGGTGATATCGATGGATAAATATTATTCATATACGGATTTTCTGCGAGCAGTAGGGCAGTACCCGCAAACAACGGAAAGCGAAAAACTGTTGAACGATATTTATTTGGATTTATTTTTAGGTAGATTGCAGCGATTACAGCGTATTGACCAGCTAAAGAAACTCATCGATATGTCATTAGACCAACGAAATGAACAGGCTTTTTATAAGTATGCCCAAGAGATTTGTGAACTGCAGAAAGAGATGAATGAATAGAGTAAAAATCGTCACGAAAAGCCGTGGCGATTTTTTTATGGAGGAAAATACTATAATGGCTGGATATGGAACACACTTGGGGAAAGAGTCCGTAGAAGCGTAAAAATCGAACATCCTCCAATAGTTCTTAATCAGTGGAGCCGAATTATAATTGTGTCCTTTTTGCAGAATATATGTTCGTTTATTGTTCGATTATTGAAAACGGGTATGGTAAAATGAACATATGATTATTGGAGAAAGAGGGCGACTGCAGATGAGCGAAAAATTTGAAATACAGTCCCACTATCAACCAAGCGGAGATCAGCCGGCAGCCATTACGGAACTGGTAAAGGGCGTAAAGGAAGGAAAACGGCATCAAACACTGCTTGGGGCAACAGGTACAGGGAAGACGTTTACGATTTCAAACGTCATTAAAGAAGTAAATAAACCGACATTGGTTATGGCACATAATAAAACATTGGCCGGCCAGCTTTATAGTGAGTTTAAAGAATTTTTTCCCGATAATGCGGTTGAATATTTTGTCAGCTATTATGACTACTTCCAGCCGGAAGCCTATGTTCCGCAGACAGATACGTATATTGAAAAGGATTCAAGCATCAATGACGAAATTGACAAGCTGCGGCACTCAGCGACATCTGCCCTGTTTGAACGGAAGGACGTCATTATTATTGCTTCTGTTTCCTGCATTTACGGCTTAGGTTCCCCGGAAGAATACCGTGAGATGGTCGTATCTATTCGAACAGGAATGGAGATAGAGCGCAATCAATTGCTGAGACGTTTAATCGATGTTCAGTATGAACGCAATGATATCAATTTTACGCGAGGAACGTTTCGTGTCCGCGGGGATGTAGTCGAAATTTTCCCTGCCTCCCGCGATGAGCGTTGCATCCGTGTAGAGTTTTTCGGCGATGAGATTGACCGGATCCGCGAGGTGGACGCCTTGACAGGTGAAGTGCTTGGGGAGCGAGATCATGTAGCGATATTCCCTGCTTCCCACTTCGTAACGCGTGAAGATAAAATGGTCAAAGCAATCGATAGAATTGAAAAGGAGCTGGAAGAGCAGCTTGAGAAATTCCGCGCAGAAGGAAAGCTGTTAGAAGCACAGCGTCTTGAGCAGCGGACAAATTATGATTTGGAAATGATGCGTGAAATGGGCTTCTGTTCGGGTATTGAAAACTATTCCCGCCATTTAACGCTGCGTGAAGCTGGTTCAACACCGTATACACTGCTCGATTATTTCCCGGAGGATTTCCTTCTCGTCGTTGATGAAAGCCATGTCACATTGCCGCAGGTACGGGGTATGTACAACGGAGACCAGGCGCGTAAGCAAGTACTTGTTGACCACGGGTTCCGGCTGCCATCAGCGCTTGACAACCGCCCGCTGAAATTTGAAGAATTCCAATCGAAAGTGTCACAGGCGATCTATGTTTCAGCAACGCCAGGGCCGTATGAGCTGGAGCATACACCCGAGATGGTCGAGCAGATTATTCGTCCTACGGGGCTGCTTGATCCAACGATTGACGTCCGCCCGATCGAAGGACAGATTGATGACTTAATCGATGAAATTCAGGAGCGCATTCGACGGAATGAACGCGTGCTTGTAACGACGCTTACGAAGAAAATGTCCGAAGATTTATCGGATTATTTGAAACAGATGGGCTTAAAGGTGGAATATTTGCACTCGGAAATTAAAACGTTGGAGCGCATCGAAATTATCCGAGAGCTGCGGAAAGGCATACATGACGTCCTCATCGGCATTAACTTGCTGCGGGAAGGACTGGATATTCCGGAAGTATCACTCGTTGCCATTTTGGATGCTGATAAAGAAGGCTTCCTCCGCTCAGAGCGTTCATTAATCCAAACAATCGGCCGTGCTGCGCGTAATGCCAATGGCCATGTCATTATGTACGCTGACAATATGACAGACTCCATGAAAAAGGCCATTGATGAAACGAAGCGTCGCCGGGCAATCCAGGAAGCTTACAATGAAGAGCACGGCATTGAACCAAAAACAATCATCAAAAAGATTCCAGAAGTGATTCGTGCAACACAGGCAGCTGAAGAAGAAGCAACATACGTAACGAAGGTCACAAAAGGCAAAAAATTGACGAAGGCGGAAATCGATAAGCTGATCGAAACGCTAGAGGCGGAAATGAAAGAAGCTTCAAGAGCGCTTGATTTCGAGCGGGCCGCGGAACTTCGCGATACTATTTTTGAACTGAAGGCAGAAAGGTGACGTAATGTGAAAAATACAGAAATCGTTGTAAAAGGTGCAAGAGCACATAACTTGAAAAATATTAATGTAACGATTCCACGCGATCAGCTGGTTGTCCTAACCGGCTTATCGGGTTCAGGAAAGTCGTCGCTTGCTTTTGATACGATTTATGCAGAAGGGCAGCGCCGCTATGTGGAAAGCCTGTCTGCCTATGCACGTCAATTCCTCGGGCAGATGGACAAGCCCGATGTGGACTTGATTGAGGGGCTGTCTCCTGCGATTTCGATCGATCAGAAAACGACGAGCCGAAACCCACGTTCCACAGTAGGGACAGTAACAGAAATCTACGACTATTTGCGTCTGTTATTTGCGCGTGTCGGAAAGCCCGTTTGTCCAAATCACGGTATTGAAATCAGTTCCCAGACGATTGAGCAGATGGTGGACCGTTTGATCGAATATCCGGAACGGACAAAAATGCAGCTGCTCGCACCGATTATAGAGGGAAAAAAGGGGACGCATGTGAAGCTGCTTGAGGACTTAAAGAAGCAGGGGTATGTGCGGATCCGGGTAGACGGTGAGCTGCGTGATTTAGACGACAACATTGAGCTTGATAAAAACAAAAAGCATACGATTGAAGTCGTGGTAGATCGGATTGTCATGAAAGAAGGGGTTGCTGCCCGTTTAAGCGATTCGTTGGAAGCGGCCCTTCGCCTTGCGGATGGACGTGTGCTCGTCGATGTCATGGAACATGAAGAATTGTTGTTCAGCGAGCATCATGCTTGCCCGATTTGCGGATTTTCCATCGGCGAATTGGAGCCGCGTATGTTTTCATTCAATAGTCCGTTCGGGGCCTGTCCATCATGTGACGGGCTTGGCATGAAAATGGTAGTGGACCCTGACTTGGTCATTCCGGATTGGGACCGAACTTTAGAAGGACATGCCATCGCGCCGTGGGAGCCGACAAGCTCGCAGTACTACCCTGAACTGTTAAAAGCGGTTTGCAAGCATTATGGTATTCCAATGGATGTGCCTGTACGTGACCTGTCAAAGGAACAGATGAATAAAATCCTAAAAGGATCCGGCAAAGACAAAATCCATTTTACTTATACAAATGAGTACGGACGCACGCATTCCAAAATGATTGAATTTGAAGGCGTACTGAAAAATATTGAGCGCCGTTTTAAAGAAACGAGCTCAGACTACGTACGCGAACAGATGCAAAAATATATGACGGAGCAGCCATGTCCGACTTGTAAAGGATACCGCCTAAAACCGGAATCGCTGGCCGTTAAAATAGAAGGAAAACATATTGCGGAAGTTACACAATATGCTATCAAGGAAGCAAGCAGCTTTTTTGAGACGCTGAATTTATCGGAAAAGGACCGGCAGATTGCGCATTTAATTTTGCGTGAAATTGATGAGCGTCTCGGATTCCTTGTAAATGTCGGTCTTGACTATTTGACATTGTCAAGGGCTGCCGGAACGCTCTCCGGCGGGGAAGCGCAGCGGATTCGTCTGGCCACACAGATTGGCTCACGGCTGACAGGTGTCCTCTATATTTTAGATGAACCGTCAATCGGTCTTCATCAGCGTGATAATGACCGCTTGATTTCAACGCTTCAAAGTATGCGTGATCTCGGTAATACATTGATTGTTGTCGAACACGACGAGGATACAATGATGGCGGCTGATTACTTAATCGATGTGGGACCAGGAGCCGGGGTGCATGGCGGTACGATTGTTGCCCAAGGAACACCGGGGGAAGTAATGGAAAATGATGCTTCACTAACGGGACAATATTTGAGCGGGAAGAAATTTATCCCGCTGCCGACAGAGCGCCGTACGTCTGATGGACGCAAGCTGACAATTAAAGGTGCTTCAGAAAACAACCTGAAAAACGTATCGGTTGATGTGCCGCTCGGTATGTTCGTTGCCGTAACAGGTGTATCAGGGTCAGGAAAGTCTACACTGATCAATGAGATTTTATATAAGACGCTTGCCCAGAAATTAAACCGCGCAAAAAATAAGCCGGGTGCCCATAAGTCGGTGGAGGGACTGGAGCAGCTTGAAAAAGTGATCGATGTGGATCAGTCACCGATCGGCCGTACACCACGTTCAAACCCAGCGACATATACGGGAGTATTTGATGATATTCGGGATGTATTTGCTTCAACGAATGAAGCAAAGGTAAGGGGCTATAAGAAAGGACGTTTCAGCTTTAATGTGAAAGGCGGCCGCTGTGAAGCATGCCGCGGGGACGGCATTATCCAAATTGAAATGCATTTCCTGCCGGATGTATACGTACCATGTGAGGTGTGCCACGGTAAACGCTATAACCGCGAAACACTGGAAGTCCGCTACAAAGAAAAGAATATCGCCGATGTGCTTGATATGACAATAGAGGATGCAGTCGTATTTTTCGAAAACATTCCAAAAATCAAGCGGAAGCTCCAGACAATTGTAGATGTAGGGCTTGGCTATATGAAGCTTGGACAGCCTGCCACTACACTATCCGGTGGGGAAGCGCAGCGTGTCAAGCTTGCTTCGGAACTGCACCGGCGTTCGACAGGGAAATCCTTCTATATTTTAGATGAACCAACGACAGGTCTTCATGCTGATGATATCGCCCGCTTGCTGAAAGTATTGCAGCGGCTTGTTGAAAATGGTGAAACAGTACTTGTCATTGAACATAATCTGGATGTTATTAAAACAGCAGACTATATTATTGATCTTGGTCCGGAAGGTGGAGATAAAGGCGGTACCATTGTGGCTGCCGGGACACCTGAGGAAATCTGCGAAGTGAAAGAAAGCTATACTGGCCGTTATTTGAAGCCGGTATTAGAGCGTGACAAGAAACGTATGAAAGAAATTATTGAAAAGGCTAAGGCAAAATAGTAGAGCGCAAACGAAACTTTTTCGCCTCCCACGTCGTATAATAACCTATATGACGAAAGGGAGGCTTTTTTGATGGATGAACGGAAACGCATTTTAAAACTAGTGGAAAATGGTACGATTTCAGCCGAAGAAGCAATCGAGTTACTGGAAGCATTATCACAGCAAAAAGAACCTACTCAGTCTACAGCTCCTACTATGTATACGACACCGGAGCAAACAACGAACCAGGAATCCCCGTTTACGTTTGAAGAAGAGAAGAAGCGTAAAACGACAGGATTTGAAGATTTATTCAGTAAATTAGGCAATAAAGATTTAAATAGAAAAGTGGACGAGCTTATGCAGGAGCTTCGCCATGACCTATCAGAATTCGGCGGTCGCATGATGACGATGATGAATACAACACTATCAAAAGTAAAGGATTTTGATGTGGAATTCCCATTTGGTGAAAAAGTAGAATTTAATAAGTCATATGCCTTTAACGCAGAAGAGGTAAAAGGTTTTGAAATCGATATTCCGAATGGTCGCGTGACAATCGAAAAGGGAACTGCAGAGCCCCATGTAATAATCGAGGCGCTTGTCAAAACGCAGAAAAAGGATACACAGCATGATACAATCGAGGAATTTACAGATGGATTTATCGAGCTGAAGGATGGCAAGATTGAGGTGGCTACACAATCGAAACTATCCCATGTCGCCCTCAATATTATCCTGCCGGAAAAGCAATATGATGTATTTATTATACGCTTGTTAAATGGCGGCATTACAATAAATGATGCTGAGGCGAAGCTCATAAAGGTGAAAACTTATAATGGAGCAGTGAAAGTGGAGAATGTCGTATTCGACCATGCGAACCTTCAATCCGCAAACGGTGCTATTGAAGCACGCGGCATCCAGGGGGATGATATCGAAGCGGAGACGGCAAATGGCCGAATTTACATCGATGGTGATGTGAAGGAAGTCGAAGCGGAATCCGTCAACGGCCATGTAGTGGTGACGACAACATCTCAGAAAGCATATAAAGTAAAGGCCCGCACAATGGCAGGGTCTGTGGAGCTATACATTCCGAAAAATCTAGCATTGGACGGCCAGGTAACTTCTAATTTAGGCCGTACAGATGTCGGCTTAGCAGATGTCGCCGTACGCATGGGAGAAGGACAGTTCCTTCAAAAAACATGCTATTTCAACAAGATGGTAGAGGATGCGTCATTGTTGAAGATAGTCGGTGAATCACGAACGGGTTCTATCCTTGTCCGCTATACAACACAAGGTGAATAATAAGAAAAGCATCGGAAACATTTACGTTTTCCGGTGCTTTTTCTATGCAGAAAATAGCTTGGACAAGTTGTGGTGAATGGCTTAAAAGATGGCATCACTACGCCGTGATGGATAGATGATAAAATCGCTGTGTAAAACAAATAGCTTTCTTTTTAGGGAAAAGAAATGGAGCGGGCGGACCAGAGTTTTGCTGCTTTTTATCATTTCCCTTTTTTCAATTTTTTGATATGAAGTTTTTTATTGGAAAAATAAAGAGGTGTGAAAACTTCCTTGTAGAATGTAAATAGGAAAGGAGGATTAGCAGGGAATATGTAGCATTTTGTCTCATTCTCTGTAGGAATGAAATGAAACTGTAATAAAATAAAGGTTTTAAAGTGCTATAATATATGGCGGAAGAAGAAAACTAGAATTAAAAATTAGATTTAAAAATTATTAGGTGGTTTCGTTACATGATTCAAATGAAGAATGTCATAAAGAAGTACCCGAACGGTGTCCTAGCAGCAAATGGCATCACGGTGAACATAAAGCAAGGTGAATTTGTCTATGTAGTTGGTCCCAGTGGTGCCGGAAAGTCGACGTTCATCAAATTGATGTACAGAGAGGAAAAGCCGACATCAGGGGAAGTAACTGTGAGTGGGATTAACTTATCCACATTGAAAAATGCACGTGTCCCGCATCTGCGCCGTCAGTTAGGCGTTGTATTCCAAGACTTTAAACTATTACCTCGTTTAACTGTTTATGAAAACGTTGCTTTTGCGATGGAGGTAATTGAAGAGCAGCCGAAGGAAATCCGTAAACGTGTGATGGAAGTGCTCGAGCTGGTCGGCTTAAAGCATAAAGTACGGATGCTGCCGAATGAATTATCAGGCGGTGAGCAGCAGCGTGTATCCATTGCCCGCTCCATCGTCAATAAACCGAAAGTATTGATTGCCGATGAGCCTACAGGGAACTTGGACCCTGAGACTTCATGGGAGATTATGGAGATTTTCGAAGAAATCAACCGCCAAGGCACAACAATTGTCATGGCAACACATAACCGTGAAATTGTAAACACAGTCCGTAAACGAGTCATTGCTATAGAAGGCGGCATGATTGTACGTGATGAATATGGAGGTGACTACGGCTATGAAGGGTAGAACAGTGCGTAGGCATTTTCGTGAGAGCTTCAAATCGCTCGGTCGTAACGGATGGATGACATTCGCTTCCATCAGTGCCGTCACAGTTACATTATTACTGGTCGGCGTATTTGCCATCATTATGATGAACTTAAACAAAGTGGCAGACGATTTGGAGAATGATGTAGAAATTCGAGTACTGATTGAGATTTTTAATGATGAAGCAGAGATGAAAGCTGCTGAAGAAAAGCTGATAGCGCAAATAGAGAATTTGCCGGATGTATCCGAAGTTGTTTATTCGGCGAAGGAAGATGAATTGAATGATCTGATTCAAGACTTTGGGGATGAGCTAAGTCTGTTTGAACAGAACAATCCATTGCACAATGTGTTGTATGTGAAAGCAGCAGATCCACAGGCTACAGCCAAAGTAGCCAAGGAGATTGATAAGCTTGATTATACATATGAAGTATTGTACGGCGAAGGAAAAGTAGAGAAACTATTTAGCTTCTTAAATATTAGCCGCAATATCGGATTAGTATTGATTCTTGGTTTATTGTTTACAGCGATGTTCTTAATCTCCAATACGATTCGTATTACGATTATTGCCCGTAAGGATGAAATTGAGATTATGAAACTAGTAGGGGCAACTAATTCATTTGTACGGATTCCGTTCGTATTAGAAGGAATGTGGATCGGTTTGTTAGGGTCTGTCATTCCAATTGTTGTCGTTTCTACCGTTTATTATAATCTCTACCATACATTAGCTCCACGTTTGAAAGGGAATATGCTGGAGCTGCTGAATGTTACACCTCTTTTATATCAAGTAAATGCGTTACTTGTTTTAATCGGTCTGTTAATCGGAATTTGGGGCAGCTTTATGTCGGTCCGTAAATTCCTGAAAGTTTAGCCATGTGAAATGAAGGGAGCATCACCAATTGAAAAAGGGAAATAAGAAGCCTTGGAAGTCGGCCGCTGTTTTCATGGCACTGCTATTAATGGTTCAAGTGCCTGCAGCGTATGCGACATCTTTATCAGATTTACAGCAGGAACAGAAAAAGATTAATCAACAGAAAAATTCATTAAACAGTTCCATTAACCAAAAGTCTTCTCAAATTAAAACAAACCAATCGAAGCAAGAGCAGTTAATGCAGCAGATTCAGACATTAAATGCTGAGATTGAGAAAACAAATACATCGATTGCAGAAGTGAAGAAAAATATCGGAGCAACAAATAAGGAAATTCAAGAGCTGGAAGAAGCGATTAAAGAATTGCAGCGTAAAATTGATGAGCGTAATGCATTATTAGAAGAACGTGCACGCGCCATCCAATCGAACGGATCTGTAAGTTACCTGGATGTGCTGCTTGGTGCTAATAGTTTCGTAGATTTCATTGACCGTTTCTCTGCGGTCAGCACATTAATGGATGCGGATCGTCAAATTATGCGCGATCAGCAAAATGACCAGGAAAAGTTGGAAGAACAGAAAACAATTCTTCAAAATAAGAAAAAGCAGTTGGAAAATGATAAAGCAAAGCTTGAGTCGCTAAAAGCTTCATTAGATTCCCAAAAAGCTGAGAAAGATAAATTAATAGATGAGCTTGAAGCAGAGCAGGCGAAATTAAAAACTGAAAAAGCGTTACTGGAAGAGCAGTATTCCGAGGCGCTGGAGCTGAACAAAGATATAGAATCTCAAATCCAAAAAGAACAAGCCCGCCTTGCTGAAATTGCACGCCAGGAAGCAGAGCGTAAAAAGCAGCAGCAAAGCTCACATTCAGGTGGAGGAAGCAGTGTGTCAGGAGAGGGACCGGCTGTTTCAGCTGGTACATGGACAAAGCCTGCCAATGGACGTTTGACTTCACCATTCGGCTGGCGTAACATCGGCGCCGGTCCAGAATTCCATTATGGTGTCGATATTGCCAATGCAGCCGGCACACCTGTTGTAGCAGCTGCCGATGGAGTTGTATCATATGCAGCGCCATTATCCTCTTATGGAAATGTCATTATGGTGACACACTCTATTGATGGCCAAATATGGACAACTGTCTATGCCCATTTAAATGGCTTTAATGTAAGTAAAGGACAATCCGTTTCAAAAGGACAAGTTATTGCACCAATGGGAAGCACAGGCCGATCTACAGGTCCACACGTTCACTTTGAAATCCATAATGGACCATGGAGCGGTTCCCGCAACAATGCATTAAACCCATTACGTTATATTTCGTTATAGAAAAGAGCTTATATAAGAAAAGGGATGCCCATTTTGCGGCATTCCCTTTTTTTTGTTAGACTAATATGGAAAAGAAATGGTCGTCCATTTACCATGCACAATCGGAGGCTAACAATGAAGAAGAATATCGGATTGCTGTTCGTCCTTGCTCTGGTAGCTACCATGCTTGGAACATACATTCATCAACAGCTTCAAAAGGCTGAGGCTATTGATAAAGTCGGTTATGAAGCGGATCTGTCAAAAGAAGAGGGATTGCAGAAGGGCGCAATAGCACCTGACTTCACCCTAGAAACGATAACAGGAGAGAAAGTCACGCTTTCCGATTTAAAGGGAAAGAAGGTTATTTTAAATTTCTGGGCAACATGGTGCAGGCCATGCCAAATCGAAATGCCCCATCTACAATCGTATTATGAAGATTATGCCAAAAAGGATAATGTCGTGATCATCGCTGCCAATACGACATATAATGATCAAGGAAAGGACAAGATCGAGACATTTATTAATAGACTTGATATTACCTTCCCGATCCTGCTCATGCCGGATCGCAATATTATCAAAACGTATGAAGTATTAACAATTCCCTCTACATTTGTAATTGATACGGAAGGAAGAATCCAGCATCATATTGTAGGACCGCTTGATAAAGATGCCATTCGGGATTATGTGACACAATTAGATTAAGCCGACGAGGTTCGACTTTTTATGTATGTTCTTATTATTCTATTCATATTCTTAGAATAGAGGTGAGAAGGATACCAAAAAGTCGACTTTTTTTGTTTTTAGCGTTTACTGTCTTGGCCGTGACGACCTATACAGCCGTCCGGCATCAGTTTGTGTCGGTTGAAGGCGCAAGCGAACTTGAGGTAGTGGAAGAGCTATATTCATTGATTGAAGAACAGTCGGTTTACGAGTTGGAAAGTGGAACACTTGTGGAAGGGGCACTCCGGGGGATGGCCTCGGCAATTCAGGACCCTTACAGTACGTATTACTCGAAGGAAGAGGCTGCCATTCATAAGGCATCGCTCGCTGGTGAAAAAGTCGGGATAGGCATTGAAATGTCGGAAAAAAACGGCAAGTTCCTTGTCATCTCACCCGTAAAATCTTCGCCGGCTGAAAAGGCAGGCATCCGTCCGTATGATGAAATTGTACAGATTAACGATGTTCGCCTTGATGGGAAAACGATGGGTGAAGTGATGAAGCTCATGCAAGGCAAGGCTGGAGAGAAAGTATCTCTTGTCCTTTATCGTCCAAGCCTAGAGCGTCACATAACAGTTGTCGTTGAACGAGCAGAAATGAAAAATGAAACAGTACTATCCGAAATAGTGGAGGTAGAAGGAGTAAAAATTGGCCATATCACAATCACGCTATTTGCGGAAAATACGGTTGAACAATGGCTCGAATCCCTTACAAAGCTGATGGAGCAGGATATCAAAGGTCTTATTGTCGATGTTCGGGACAATCCAGGTGGTTACTTACATAGTGTAGCGGGCATCATTAGTACGCTTGGAGAACAAAACAAGACATTTGCTTACATGCAGGATGCAAAGGGGCATCTGGAACCGGTAAAGACCGTGAAAGTAGAAGGCTTAGAGAAATTAAATAAGGCAGTACGCAAGCTACCGCTTGTCGTCTTGCAAAATGAAGGGTCAGCATCTGCGAGTGAAGTGTTCAGTGCTGCTATGCAAAGCTGGGGAACAGGTACATTAGTTGGTGTTACAAGCTTCGGGAAAGGAACTGTACAGGAATCGTGGAATTTAGCAAATGGAGGGCAGGTCAAGCTATCGACAAATAAATGGCTGACACCAAAAGAAGCCTGGGTTCACGGCAAGGGTGTAAAGCCTGATGTAGACGCAGAACAGCATCCATTGTTTGAAATTGAATTTGTACCATTAAGAGGACGGTTTGAAGTAGGGGATTTCAGTGAAGAAGTAGCCTATGCACAAAAGGTGCTGCATGCATTTGGGTTCCAAATTGTAAGACAGGACGGCTATTTTGATGAAACGACACAAGAAGCCGTCATCGATTTCCGCGAGCGATATGATTTAGATGAGGGCGATGCGCTAGATGAATTATTCTTTGAAAAACTACAAGAGCAAATTACATTATATAAAAGCAAAAAAGAAAATGATCTACAGCTGCAAATGGCGGTCAGCTATTTGATGCATAAAGCGGGCCACTAAATTTGTATACGCAATAAACGATGCATTTGATACAATAAGTGTAACTTCTTTTAGCAGAAGACAAAGTTTTATAGTGGGAAGTTAACTGTGAAGATAAATAACTGCAGTTAGCCGAACGTATGCCAAAAGAAGTGGAAGCCTTGGCATATATTACGGATTTTAGAAAGGTTCTTCAAGAAAAGTCAGCCGTCCTAACGGCAACAGCTGACAGGACATACGCTTGTGAACCTGGGCACAAAGCCAAATTCAGTAATGCTGAGGCGTAATTGATTGAGTAAGAGACGGCAGGTGGAATTATGTACGCAACAATTTTAGTAGAATTACTCCAAGGAATCGGACGTTTTTTTATTAACCCTCTTTTCTATTTAACCATTATGTTTGCTATCCTTTTAGGGTATAACCGTGTAAAAAGGGAAAGACGCTTTTTTCACATTCGTGTCGTCAATGGTTGGTCTGAACTGAAAAATGGTTTGACAGGCGGACTGCTGGTGTCTCTGCTTCTTTCTGTAGTCATTGTCGCTGCAGGTTTAACGGTCACACCGCAGTTCCTGCTCGTATTAAGTGTAGTAACGGTTGTCGGATTGATCTTGTATACGCTTCACTTTTTGTCTCCGGTAATCTTGATTACTGTTAGCTTTATTGTGCTTGTTATTTTAGAGCAGACAGATACAGCCTTTGCATTTGTAGGAATTGAAGTGGACGGGGCTATGTGGAATGAGACAAGTGTGGTACCGCTTTGCATTCTTGCGGGACTGCTCGTAATGACAGAAGGATGGCTGATCAGAAAAAAAGGTGCTTATTTTGCATCACCTGTTCTTGAAAATACAAAGCGTGGAATGAAGGCAGTTGCTTATTTATCGAAGCCGGTTTGGCTGTTGCCGTTATTATTTGTAATTCCAGGTGAAGGCATTTCTTCGTATGTGCCGTATTGGCCGCAGTTCACCCTTGGAGGAGAATCCTTCAGTCTTGTGCTGTTCCCGTTTATTATTGGATTTCAGCAAAAAGTCCGCAAGACGCTGCCTGTTTATTTTTATCCGAAACTGGCCAAAACGGTCATGCTGCTCGGTATAGCAATTACACTGGGAGGCATCGTTGCTTATTTCATGAAAGAAGCAGGGTTTGTCATGCTGCTGGCAGGTACGCTTATCCGCCTGCTCATTACACTGCAGTATAAAATGCAGGAGCGTGATGATGTGTATGCAGTTGCCCCAAGCTCAAATGGTGCGATGATTGCGGCAGTCCTGCCGAATTCGCCGGCGGAAAAAATGGGCTTGGTTACAGGTGAAATCATTAAAAAAGTAAACGGTCGTGACGTGCAGACGGAACGAGAGTTATATGAAGCGCTGCAGGTAAATGCGGCCCATTGTAAAATTGAAGTACTTGACCATCATAAAGAGCTTCGGCTGACACAGCATGCTGTTCATAGCAATGACCATCACGGCATTGGTTTGCTGTTGGCGAGGTAGAGAGGCATCTCCCGTTTCACGGGAGGTGTTTTTTTATGGAGATAAACTGCGGCTTTTTAGACTCCCTACTAAACGTTAAGTGTAACAAGCTGCTTTTATCAGTAGCTGTTTGGAATGGCGAATGGCAGCTCCTTGGGGATGCGCGCATACGGAAAAAAATGGTTTCGGGGTCTATCCCTGAAATCATTTAGTTGGAGCCGTACCCGAGGAAAGCGTCCAGTCAGAATGAAAAATAACCTTAGAGTAAGATGTCGACCACTTTTAAAAAACGGGTAGAGAAGTAGAAAGGGAGGTTTCTAAATGAAGAAGTAAACCAATCTTGTAGAAAAAGCGTCTATATAAAAAATAGAAGCTTTCATAGAAGAGAATCTGTTGTTTTTATAGGAAAAATGGCTATAATTTTACTGATAAATAGGCGTAATAGTGGGATGCTATTATGAAAACAGAAGTGCAGTGTTTGTAAAAAGCGCTTTTGTATTATAATAATATTCAGAAATTAATGCTTAGAAATATAGATTTACATTTGGAGTGGTTGACATGTTCGATTGGCTGACGGTTGAAAATATAGAGGAGTTAGAAAAGTATTACCGGACATTGGGACCGCTTGTTAGTATCCTGCTGCCCTTCATTGAAGCCTTTTTACCCTTTTTACCCCTTTTTGTAATTGTGGTGGCTAATGTAAATGCGTTTGGATTGTTTTGGGGATTTATCCTGTCGTGGGTGGGGACGACCCTCGGATCTTATGCTGTCTTTCTTGTAGTCCGCAAATTTGGACGGCATCCGAGACTTCAATTTTTCACACAGCGCAAGCGGATAAAAAAGCTGATTAAATGGGTGGACATGAACGGGCTGAGTCCATTGTTTGTGTTGCTGTGCTTTCCGTTTACCCCGTCTGTCCTTGTAAATATTGTAGCAGGGCTTTCTCATATACATCCGCGTTTTTATTTATTGGCGATTATTATCGGAAAGCTGGTCATGATTTTTTCCATGAGCTTTATTGGACAAGACATTACAGAGCTGCTTCACAATCCGGTGAAGCTGATTCTTTCGGTCGTTGTTATTTTCCTTTTATGGTTGTTAGGAAAGGCGGTAGAAGTACGCCTTAACAAAAGGGTTGAACGTGATCTACAAAAACGCCATAAAAAGGAATGATAGGCGAGCTTTTTCGGCATACACGAACATGTATTCTAAGGTACAATAGAACTAATGAGTTTTTAAGGGGGAATTGCTGTGTCACTACGTATCGTTTCAGGACGAGCAGGCACGGGGAAAACAACATTCATCCATGAGGAGATCGTAAAAGACATCAAAAACGATCCGCTGGGACACCCGATTTTCCTAATTGTGCCTGATCAAGTATCCTTCACAACCGAGTTTGAAATGACAAACAATTATGATGTGCAAGGAATTATGCGTGCACAGGTATTAACATTTAAACGTCTGGCATGGTTTATTCTGCAGGAAACAGGGGGCATTGCAAAGGAACGAATCGACAGCTTCGGCTATCGTATGCTGCTCCGTAGAATACTAGAAGAGCATAAAGAGGAGTTTACACTGTTCAGACAAGCTGCTGGAAAGAGAGGGTTCACACAGGAGGTAGAGTTGCTCCTCCGTGAATTCAGTCAGTATGATATTACGAGCGAATCGATTGTGCCGCTTATTGAAGAGTTGGAACAAGCGAATGCCTCACCTACATTAATTGCTAAGATGAAAGATTTTGAGATTATTTTACGGGAGCTGGAAGATCGGCTTGGGGATGGCTATGTCGATGGGGAAGGATTTTACCCGCTTCTTGTCGAGCAGCTGAAAAATTCCTCTCGTATTCACAATGCTTATGTGTATATTGACGGCTTTGTCATGTTTACAAAGAGGGAGTTTGCTATTATTCAGCAGTTGCTCGCTTTGGCAAAGCGTGTGACGATCGTGCTTCCATTCGAGTCACCGTTGGATGCGCAGGATACGGATGCCTTGTTTTACCGGGCAGCGATGTCCTATGACAAATTGCTTTCTGAAGCGATGCAATTGGGTGTAGATATTGAGCCGCGTGTTCATCTGGAAGTAGGACACCGCTTTGAAAATAAGGATTTACAGCATGTGGAGCAAAATTTCCATGCTCCTATTCCGGCAATAAAACGTTCACAAGGCTTTGTACAAGTGATAGAAGGGTCGAATCGGCGGGCCGAAATACAGGCGATTGCCCGGGAAATAAGGAGACTTGTGCAGGAAGAGGGCATGCATTACCGTGATATTGGTATTATGTATCGACAAGCGGATGTATATGATCCAGTTATCGCTACGACATTTGCACAATATGACATTCCGTTCTTCTCAAACGAAAAGCGTCCTATGCTGCATCATCCACTGATTGAACTAACGAGATCGGCTTTGGAAGTCGTGACATCTAACTGGCTGTATGAGCCGGTATTCCGCAGTGTAAAAACAGATTTATTCTTTCCGATAGACAGTAATATCCATGAAATGCGGGAGAATATGGACCAGCTCGAAAACTTCGTGATTGCCAAAGGGATTATTCGCGACCGCTGGAAGAAGGATGACTATTGGGAATATAGACGCTTCCGTACTTTGGAGAAGCTCGGTTATGTGCAAAAAACAGCCGAAGAGAAAATGCAGCAGTTCCTGATGCAAATGCGCGACATCATTCGCACACCGCTGATGAAGCTGGAAAGCAAGCTGAAAAAGGCGGAAAATGGCCTTGCAATCGCACAAGCAATCTATGAATTTGTGGAAGAGCTGAACGTTTATGAGAAGCTGGATCGTCTTAAGGAGCACGAGCTGGAAAGTGCCGCCTATGAACAGGCAAGCGAGCATGATCAGGTTTGGGACGGCTGGGTGAATGTGCTGGATCAGTTTGTGCTGATGTTTGGGGATCAAAAAATCCCGCTTGAGGAAGCGCTGCAGCTGCTGGAAGAAGGGTTTGATTCCCTGAAGTTTTCTGGTATCCCGCCCAGCATCGATGAAGTGACGGTTTCTACACTTGATGCTTCGCGTTTTGATAACAAGAAGGCAATTTTTGTGATTGGGGTTAATGATGGTGTTTATCCGCAGCGTATAGACAATGAAGGGCTGCTTAGTGATGCAGAACGCGAGCATTTTGACGCTGTGCATTATGAGCTGGCGCCGAATTCCAAAAGCAAGCTGTTCCACGAGGCGTTTTTGATCTACCGGGCGATTTCTTCACCGACGGATCGTCTGTACTTGACTTTTGCAAATGCTGATGAAGAAGGTAAAGGCCTCCTTCCGTCTCTTTATATCAGTCGGATGGAAAAGCTGTTTGAAGGAATGCCGTACAACCGTGTGTTTATTGATCCGGTGGAGGAGACAAATGAGCAGAATGCCCTTCAATATTTGCGGCATCCATCTCCATCGATTGCCTATTTAACGATGCAGCTTAAATATGCGGAGATTTTAAAGAAACCACTTGAGCCAATATGGGCTGCTTTGCAGGCTTTTTATGAGCGGGATCCTTATTGGACATCTATTTTACAAAAGGTTTCTAAGCCGCTTTACGAAAAGAATGAAGCCCAGCCGCTGACAGAAGAAAATACAGCGCAGTTATACGGGGATGAACTATCTGCGAGTGTATCGCGTATTGAGAAATTTTACAGCTGTCCGTTTGCTCATTTCACTACGTATGGGCTGCAGCTCCAGGAGCGTCTGCAGTACAAGCTGGAATCGTTTGCGATGGGTGATTTATTCCATGAAGCATTACGGTCTATTTTAACAAGCGGGGACATGCCGCCTAAGACATACGGGGAGTGTCTGGAACAAGCGCGGGCGACGGTCAATCCGCTTGTAGCCGTATTTTCTTATAATATTTTAGACAGTACTTCCCGTTATTTGTACATTAAAGAAAAGCTGATCCGCATTGTCGCGAGAACGTTATATGCTTTGACACAGCAGGCACAGTATTCGAAATTTAAGCCGATTGCCCATGAAAAACCGTTTGGCAAGTTCGACCAGAAGTCGATGAAGGAACAGGAAAGGCCGCTATCTGCCTTGGAGCTGGATCTTCGCCATAATCGGAAAATGGTACTGCGCGGGCAGATTGATAGAATCGATGCCTATGATGACGGTGATAAAGTGCACCTGCGGGTAGTAGATTACAAGTCATCACGCCATATGGTCAGCTTAAATGAAGTGTACCACGGGCTGTCATTGCAGCTGCTCACTTATTTGGATGTGGCGCTGCGCAATGTCGACGAGCTGCTGCCAAATGAAAACAAGGAAGTGCTTGTATCACCGGCAGGTATGCTGTATGTACATGTACATGACCCGCTGCTTTCCTTCCAGGACCTTGTGGATGTGAACGTACAGGAACTGAAACGCTTAGAGGAATACCGGATGACAGGGCTAGTCACAACGAATGAAAAAGTACTAACTGCGATGGATGAGACACTTGAAAACCGAGGAGATTCAAAGGTAATCAAAGTCGGTATGACAAAAAAGGATGGCTCATTTAAAAAAGGTTCTATCGTAATGGAGGAAGAGCTGTTACCATCATTGCAGCAGTTTGTTTTAGAAAAGCATAAAGAAGCGGGCAATGAAATTTATGAGGGCAAGACGGCCATTGCCCCGTACCGCTTACACAAAAAGACAGCATGCGAATATTGTAACTTCAACTCGGTTTGCCAATTTGATCCGAGTGACGGTTCGCAAGGGTATCGTGATTTGCCAAAACTGGAAAAAGAAGAAGTCATGCAGCAAATAAAGAAGGAGTGTGGTAGAGATGGCGACGAGTGAAGCGCAAAAGACAAAGTGGACCCCAGAACAGCAGCTTGCGATTGATTCGAAGGGCCGGGATATTCTAGTTGCTGCCGCAGCCGGTTCGGGAAAGACAGCTGTGCTGATTGAACGGTTAATCCAAAAAGTTTTGGATAAGGACAATCCGGTTGATGTAGATCAGCTGCTTGTCGTCACATTTACAAATGCCTCGGCCGCAGAAATGCGCAGCCGTATGGCAGAAGCACTCGAAAAAGAAATTGCCAAGGCACCTGACAGCCGGTTTCTGCGCCGCCAGCTGAGTCTGATTGGAAAAGCACAGATTTCTACATTGCACTCTTTCTGCCTGGCGATTTGCCGGCAATACGCCTATATGATTGATTTGGACCCAGGTTTTCGTATTGCAAGCCAGGATGAAGTGGCACTGTTGCGGGATGATGTATTAATGAACGTGCTGGAGCGTGCATACGGCGGGTTGGAAGAAACAATCAGCCTGGAAGAAATGTATACACTTGTTGACAGCTTTACTTCTGATCGAAGCGACCAGCAAATTGAGCAGCTGGTGGATAGATTATATGAAATGTCACGTGTTCATCCGGCGCCGTATGAATGGTTACAACGATTGCCGGATGCTTATGATATAGCGGCAGGCACAAAGGTGGACGAGCTGTTCTTCATTAACGAAGTGAAGGAAGCATTGATGAATGAAGTCATGATGGCCAAATCACGTATCGAGGATATGCAGGAATATGCTACCGATGCATATGGCCTACAAAGCTATCAAAAGGTTATAGAGGCAGACGGAATTATTTTGGACACGCTTTTCCGGCTGTTAGAAGAAGGAACGTGGCAGGAAGTATATGAGCTGCTCGGTAATTTAAAATGGGCGACAATGCCACGGCTAGGTAAAAATGATATTTTCGATGAAGTGGCAAAGGAAAAGGCAATGAAGCTTCGTAATGCCGCGAAGGATATTATTACAAAAAAGGTAAAAACACCGTACTTCTCACGTTCGCCTGAGCGGCTGCTGGAAGAAATGCGGATGATGAAGCCGATTATCGAAACGCTCGTTCATTTGACAATCGTTTATAGTGAAGCGTTTAAGGCAGCCAAACTGGAAAAGGGGCTCGTGGACTTTTCGGATTTAGAGCATTATGCACTGGAAATTTTGACGGATGATGAACGAAATCCATCTTCTGTAGCAAAGGATTTCCAAGAACGGTTTAAGGAAGTGCTTGTCGATGAGTACCAGGATGTGAACATGCTGCAAGAGACGATTCTTCAGCTTGTGAAAACAGGTACTGTAGAAAACGGCAACATGTTTATGGTAGGGGATGTAAAGCAGTCGATCTATGCATTCCGTCTTGCAGAGCCGCGTCTTTTCATGGACAAGTATAAACAGTTCCAGCTATCTACAGAAGAAAATCTCCAAACAGGGTTGAAAATTGATTTAAATGCAAACTTCCGCAGTCGGAAAGAAGTATTAAATAGTACAAACCATGTATTTGAGCAGTTGATGGATGAGGCAGTCGGGGAGATTAATTACGATGAAAAGGCTGCGCTGAAGTTCAAGGCTAACTATAATGAAAAGAATGTCCCTGTAGAGCTTGTTTTGCTGAACGGAGGAGATGATGTACCGGATGCAGCTGCTTGGGATGGGGAAGAGATAGATTTGGAGGCAGAAGAAGTAGAAAGCCTCCAGACTTCCCAGCAGGAGGCTCGCTATATTATTAGCCGTATTCAACAGCTGGTGGAGGCGGAGTATCCTGTATTTAATCCAAAAGACGGCACGACACGTCCTATTCGCTATAGCGATATCGTTATTTTAATGCGTTCCATGACATGGGCTTCCGAGCTGTCGGAGGAATTCAAAGCAGCCGGCATCCCGTTATATGCCGAATCGTCCAAAGGCTATTTTGATGCGCTGGAAGTGATGATTATGCTGAATGTATTGAAAGTAATCGACAACCCTTACCAGGACATCCCGCTTGTGTCCGTGTTACGGGCGCCGTTTATCGGGCTGACAGAGAATGAGCTTGCGGAAATCCGGCTTGCCGAGCGTAATGTACCTTTTTACCAGGCATTGAAAACATATTTGCAGCAGGCAACGGGCAATATTCACCCGCTGACATTGCGAAAACTTGAAAAGTTCCTTGAGCACCTTCGGGCATGGCGTGCCGAGGCACGCCGAGGTCCATTGGCAGATTTAATCTGGGATATTTATTTGAAAACGAATTACTACGAAATGGTCGGCGCTATGGCAAATGGGAAGCAGCGCCAGGCGAATCTCCGTGCACTGCATGACCGTGCGCTGTCCTATGAAAAAACGTCCTTTCGCGGTTTATTCCGGTTCCTTCGTTTCATTGACCGGATGAAATCACGCGGAGATGATTTAGGGATTGCCAAATCAATCGGAGAAGCAGATGATGTTGTCCGTCTTGTTACGATTCACTCATCAAAAGGGCTGGAGTTCCCGGTGGTCTTCGTAGCAGGGCTTGGGCGCCAGTTTAATATGATGGACTTCCATGGCTATTATTTATTCGACCAGGAATTCGGTATGGCCGTTAAAGCTGTTCATCCGCAGGACCGGGTGATGTATACATCCTTACCATACCTGGCACTGAAAAATAAACGGGTAGCGAAAATGAAGGCGGAAGAAATGCGGATTCTTTATGTAGCAATGACAAGAGCGAAGGAAAAATTGATTCTTGTCGGCTCTGTAAAGGATTGGGACGATACGCTGAAAAAATGGAGCGAGGTACAGGATTTACCGGCAGATGCGTTATTGCCAAATCACATCCGTGCTGGTGCGAAAACTTATTTAGATTGGATTGGCCCGGCTGTAGCGCGGCATGAGGACTTTAAACCACTTCTCGTGGATGAGGAAAATGTGGCTGAGCTTGTCACTGATTTTCTATGGAAAATCGAAGTGATCCCAAATGGGCGTTATGTGCAGAAGAAAATAGGGGAAGAACAGGACAACGTACTAGTAGAGCAGCCGGAAGTGGATGAGGCGCTCGTTAATGAGCTGACAAAACGCTTTACGACTATGTACCCTTATATGCAGGCAGTGAATAAAAAATCCAAAACTTCCGTTTCCGAGATTAAGCGCTATGAGGCAATGCAGCGAGTAGAGGAACAGGATCCGCCATTTAACCTGCTGAAGCAGTCAAGCAAAGGGCTTATTCGCAGGCCGATGTTTATACAGGAGAAGAAACTAACGGCAACAGAACGAGGAACCGTAGTGCATACGGTCATGCAGCATGTACCGCAGCAAGGATTTGAAAGTATTCAGCAGGCAAATGCGTTTTTAAATAGTTTAGTGGAACGTCAGCTTCTCCATCAGCGGGAAGCAGATGCAATCGATATGGAAGATGTCATGGCATTCTTTGCTTCACCGCTTGGAGTGCGATTTAAACAGGCGACTTTCATGCTTCGGGAAGTACCATTTACCCTTAGTCGGACAGATAGAGAAGGCGATGCGCAAATTGTGCAGGGGATCATTGACTGTCTGTTCCAAGATCAGGACGGGCGCTGGGTGCTGCTTGACTATAAAACAGACCGCATTAGACCGCCATTTGATCAGGAGCCGGCTTTAACGAAGGAAATGAAAGACCGGTATAGTCTGCAGCTGGCAATTTACGAAGAAGCGATCCAGACAATAAATTATATCCACGTGGATGAGCGTATCCTTTATCTGTATGATATAGGGAAGGCTCTTACAATTTAAGGAAGGATGTGCCGTAAAAGGTACATCCTTTTTCTTATGGTCAAACCGGAAAAATGGAATATTTTTATCAAATGGCAAGCGGGTATTCGAAACGGCCTGGATGTATTGTAAGATAGAGGAAGAACAGAGGAGGGCTTCATTTGAATTTTCAACCGACACACCTGAATGAACGCGTAACGACGATTGATATTATACGCGGTTTTAGCCTGCTGGGGATTTTATTAGTCAATATATTCGGCTTCTATTTACCTCAGCCTTATATTTCCTTGAATGATTGGTTTACAGAGGCAGTGGATATCATCTGGCATCAGACGTTGGATATTTATGTGCAAAGTAGTTTTTATCCGTTATTTTCTATGCTATTCGGGTATGGGTTAGCAATGCAGTACATGAAGGCCCAGCGAACGGGGATAAATTTTTATAAATTCGCACCAAAACGCCTGACCATCCTATTTATCGTTGGGATGCTGCATGCCCTTTTCCTATGGTGGGGCGATATTATTGCTATGTATGCATTTTGCGGCTTTTTTGTGCTGGCACTTATTCGCTATAACAGCTGGGTGCTGCTGACAATTGGGGTAGTGCTGCAAGGCATTATCCATGGCCTCTATTTATTCATGTTCAGCTTAGGCGGCATGATCAATATGGAAATGGAAGAAATGGCGGTAGATATCCAAAGCATACAGGGGGCAGTGACAGCCTATTCTACAGGGAATTATATGGATGCATTTATGCAGCGGCTGCATGATTTATCGCTGCAGATGAATGTAAGCATGTGGTTTAGCTCACTGTTCATTATTTTACCGTTTATGCTCATTGGAGCAGCAGCGGCAAAATGGCGGCTTATTGAGCGTGCGAAAGAATTGAAGGGGCTGTGGATTTTTCTGGCTATTGGCTTTACAGCGGCCGGTCTGTTCATTAAAAGTGCCCCGACTGCTTTTTCCTATACGTATCTTCTATACTATTTGAAGGTATATGTAGGCGGTCCGATGTTATCTGTAGGTTATATTGCCATAATTGTTGTGCTGTGCATGATTCCTCTACTAGCAAAGGGGCTGTCCCTGATTGCCAAAATGGGGAGGATGTCAATGACAATGTATATCCTCCAATCAGTCATCTGCACAACCATTTTCTATCATTACGGATTCGGGCTTTACGGCAAAATTGATGTACCGACAGCCGTTTATATAGCACTGGGAATCTATGTACTACAAGTAATTCTGGCGGAGCTTTGGCTATCTAAGTTTAAGCAGGGACCGCTTGAAGCAGCAGTGAAGAGATTAACTTACGGAAAAATGCATTCAGAAAAATGAGGAAATTTACAAAAGTTTGCGGTATGATGAAGAAAAAAGAAGGAGCGCTTGTACACTATGAAACTCTTATCGTTTAAGCTAGACGGACAAGTAAAATTCGGACCAAAAGTGAAAAAAGAAGACGCCGTATGGGACGTGTTAAAAATTCAGGAAGAGTTGAACGTCCTGCCCTCATTCCCGTCTACGATTATTGATGGTATCTCTCTAGGGTTTGACTTTGTAGAGCAGACACGTAAATTAGTGGAAGCGGCACTTGCAAGTGAGAAAGCAGATGCGTTTAAGTATACATTTTCAGCAATCGAATGGCTTTCGCCAATCCCGCGCACACCAAAAAATATTTTATGCGTAGGAAAAAATTATAATGAACATGCTGTTGAAATGGGTGCTGAAAAGGCGCCGGAAAATATTATGCTGTTTACGAAATCCCCGACTGCCATTGCAGCGGATGAAGAAACACTACCCGTCCATTCAGATAAAACCGATTCCCTTGATTATGAAGGCGAGCTGGCAGTAGTAATCGGTAAGCGTGGCAGCAACATTCCAAAAGCAATGGCATATGACTATATTTTTGGCTATACAATTGGCAATGATTTATCGGCACGGGATGTACAATACCGCCATCAGCAATTTTTCCTAGGGAAGAGCCTTGATGGCACATGCCCGTTAGGACCGTACCTTGTTTCAAAGGATGAGATCCCAGATCCTCAAAACCTTACAATCGTCACAAAAGTAAATGGGGAAGTCCGCCAAAATGGTTCGACAAAGGATATGATGTTCCCTGTTGCAGATATCATTTCGATTGTTTCCCAATATGTAACACTTGAACCGGGAGATGTTATTTTAACCGGAACTCCAGAAGGGGTAGGAAAAGCAATGAATCCGCCACAATTCCTGAAAGCAGGAGACGAAGTAAAGGTTTCGATTGAAGGAATCGGTACATTGGCAAATCGTTTCGCGTAAAGAAACGAAAGTTACATGGAAGAGAATAATAGATAAAGGGCAAGGCTGATTGTTCAGCCTTGCCCTTTTTAGATGGAAAAATGGATAGATAGGACGGTTTTGCAGTGGATGGCGTATGTGGATCTTATGCCAGTCCTGTGCAGAGCAAAGAGGAGACTTATTCGTATTCTACTATTTTAAGTCTCTATTTTGACAAATTTATTACTTCAGAAGGGTTTATATAATCGAATTCATTGAATACGCGGGCTTTGACATGGTAGGATATTGCATGTAGAGAAAAAATAGAAAGTGGGAACAAAAAAATGGACTTTTTAACAAGTGGCACACATCTGCATCTTACAACGTGGATCATTGCATTAATACTATTTTTCATCGCTGCTGTATCACCGAAGAAGCTTACAGGTGTGCAAATGGTATTACGTGTTTTCTACATCCTGATTATCATCACAGGCGGTGCGTTATTCCTTGAATACCGCGATATGATTGCATCAACGCATAATGGCAGCGGCATGACGTATGACATGAAAGTATTATTCGGTATTCTTGTCATCGGCTTTATGGAAATGATTTTAGCCCGTAAAAACAAAGGGAAATCACTTGGCATTTTCTGGGTAATTTTCGTCATCGTATTTTTAGTAACATTATATTTAGGCTTGAGCGGCGGAATTGGCTGGGATTTATTCTAACAAAGAAGCTTTGAAGATGTAAAAGTCTTCAAAGCTTTTTCCTTTTCCTTTTTCCACTTTACCGGAGAGAAGATAAAATACCGCTCCATTGCAAAAGGTGTAACTGGCTGACTATAACATAAAATCATCCATTATAGCTGTCTGGAATAAAGGATAAATCTACACGCCTGCTTTCTTTATGGTTAAATACTTGTATATAAAGGAATGAGGGCTTGTCACGGATTTGACGTATATTTGGCTCTTTATTTTTGAAAACTCACTACATACGAAATAGAATTTTGGTAAAATGAACTGTGGATTGGTTGGAAAGAGAGGGATTAATTTGCGATTTAAGAAATGGATCGGTGCAGCAGCAGCGAGTGTTTTGCTGGCGATGAGCTTTTCCGCGGCTCCCATGCAAGCGGAAGAAGAGCGTACAATCGCCGATGAGAGTATATATGATGTACTGGTAGACCGCTATTTTAACGGTTCCGGAGCAAATGATAAAAATGTAGATACACAGGATCCGACGCAGTTTGCAGGAGGGGATTTTGCAGGTTTAATCAGTCGTGGCGACCATATTAAAGAGATGGGATATACGGTTTTATCGGTTGGCTCAGTTTTTGCAACGGAAAAGTATGATGGCTCTTCTGTAACAAGCTATACGAAATTAGAACCTCACTTCGGTACGGCTGAGGAATTTTCTGATATGATTAAATATTTCCATGATAAAGATATTAAAGTCATGGTAGATTTTCCATTAACAAATGTGAGTGCAAACCATGAATGGGTACAGGATACTTCCAAAAAAGCATGGGTGGCAGGCACAGCTGATGGAAAAGCCCAATTTGCCTTAGGGAATGCTGATTTTCAGGGGGCGCTGAAAAAAGCGATTGTCGACTTTGTTTCTACTTATAAAGTGGACGGCATCCGCTTAACCAATATAAATGGGGCTGATACAGCATTTGTTAATGAACTGATTAGTGCTATTAAAGAAGTACATAAGAATATTTATGTCATTTCTAATGAAGAGAGTGATGCGGATTTTGATGCAGATTTCCATGCTGATATAGCTGCATTATTCAGCGAGTCTTATAAAAATGTAGACCTGTCATCGAGTGAAGTGACAAAATATGTACAAGGGATAACAGAAGGAAACATAAAACCTTCACAGCTTATGATTGATTCCATTTGGACAGACCGTTTTACTTACGCCGTTATGTCAGATGAAGGTAACCATTATCCGCCGAATCGTCTTCCGCTAGCCTACGCGGCTTCATTATTAATGCCAGGAGTACCGGTTACTCAATATGGAACAGAAATCGGGATGAACGGGAAAGTCGGTCCTGAATCCCATCAGCTCTATAATTTTAAAACAGATGAAGAATTAATAGATTTCATTAAAAATCTTCAAACACTTCGCAATGACTCTGCAACGCTACGTCACGGAAAATTTGAAGTATTGAAAAATGAGGATGGTTTCCTTGTCTTTAAGCGTCAGTCGGAAAAGGAATCGTGGATTGTGGTCCTCAATAATACGAGCATCACCAATCGAATCGATCTTTCTACAGATGTAATTGGCGAAGGAAAAGAACTGCGGGGAATGTTTGAAAATGACATTATCCGTGTGAATAAAGAAGGAAATTATCCTGTCATTTTAGACCGTGAAAGCATAGAGGTTTACCAAGTAATTGATGAAACAGGCATTAATATGTCCTATGTAATCACCCTGGCCATTGTGTATATTTTATTTACGATATTTGTTGTAATGGTAGTAAAGCGTGGACGTAAGCGCCGGGCAGCACAAGATATGAAAAAATAAAGCGAAAGGGCCTTAGATGAAGACAGCATCTAAGGCCTTTGTTATTGTTCAAGCGTTCTAGAATAGGTCATTTAGTGTGCAATTATCAAAATTATCTTGCATTTTTTTTACAAAAACGATATTGTATAAAGGGTCGTAAAGTCTAATCAATAGACGTCTAACCTTTTATTCTGAAAATTCGGTTAATATGTAGTCGATTCTTTGCATACATACTAACAAAGGTTTTATAGAAAGGTATAGATAAATTTGTCCTAATCCTAAAAATTTTTTATGCACAAAAGGAATAAAAATACAATATTTATTCATGTGTTTAGTTTTCCTAAAATAATATAGCCATTATAGGGAATATATAGTTGATAATAAAAAACCTGATAAATAGTTGAAAATTATGTCGATTTAAAGTACTAAAGTGCGTGGAATTTTAAAACTATTTTTTTGTATTAAATATACAAACTATTTAATTATGTCAGAATAATTTGTCATGTATATATTGACTAGGTCTATTTTAAGAGGGTATAATTCAAAACATCTATAAATGAATATTATAATTATTCGCTTTTTAGGATGTTCGACATTCTTTATCTATTAAATGACAGCGTAAATATTCTAAATATTCACACCTATAAAGTTTGGAAAGGAGCAAGCAATTGAGAACGTCAGAGGAACTTTTGAAGATCAGAGACCTACATACAGGATTCCGGATCGGCGATGCTTATTTTGATGCTGTTGATGGTGTTTCACTTACATTACGTGAAAATGAAATTTTAGCCATTGTTGGAGAATCAGGATGTGGAAAGAGTACGTTAGCCACATCGATTATTGGGCTGCACGATCACAATAAAACACGGGTACAAGGGGAAATCTTATATAAGGATAAAAACCTTGCGAAGATGACCGAAGATGATTTTAATGATATACGCGGTCTGGAAATCGGAATGATTTTCCAGGACCCTCTCTCAGCATTAAATCCTTTAATGCGTATTGGTGAGCAAATTGAGGAAGGGCTTATTTATCATACGGACTTCAATAAAGAGAAACGTCAAGCCCGCGTACTGGAACTTTTAAATCAAGTAGGCATTCCAAATCCTGAACGAGTGGCGCGCCAATTCCCTCACCAATTGTCCGGTGGGATGCGTCAACGAGTTATTATAGCGATTGCTATCAGCTGTAAACCGAAAATCATCATTGCAGATGAGCCGACAACAGCGCTGGATGTAACGATCCAGGCACAAATTTTGGATTTATTGATTGATCTGCAAAAGGAAACAGGTGCTGGTATTATTTTAATCACCCATGACCTTGGCGTTGTGGCGGAGGTAGCTGATCGAGTAGCAGTTATGTATGCTGGCCAGATTATTGAATTAGCCTCTGTCGAAGAATTATTTGCCAATCCAAAACATCCATATACACGTTCACTGTTTAACTCTATTCCGCAGATGAACAGCGAGAATGAAAAATTAAATGTTATTGAAGGGATTGTCCCTTCCTTAATGAAGCTGCCGCGTCATGGATGTCGTTTTGCTCCACGTATTTCCTGGGTTCCAGAATCGGCACATGAGACAGAACCGCAGCTGCATGAAATATCGGAAGGCCATTTTGTAAGATGTTCTTGTCACGAGCATTTTTACTTTAAAGGCGAAAAGGAGGACAAACATCATGAGCTTTATGCAAATCAATGATTTAAAAGTCCATTACCCGATTCGCGGAGGATTTTTCAATCGAGTGATTGACCATGTTTATGCCGTAGATGGTATTACAATGGAAATTGAACGCGGCAAGGCATATGGTCTTGTTGGTGAGTCAGGTTGCGGTAAATCGACAACTGGTAAATCCATTATTGGATTAGAAAAAATTACTTCCGGAACGATTGTATATGAAGGCGAAAATGTAACAAATCGCCGACGTGATCGGAATTCATCCTATAATCGTGATATCCAGATGATTTTCCAAGACTCTCATTCTAGTATGAATCCAAGAAAGCGTGTTCAAGATATTTTGGCTGAACCAATTCGCAATTTCTTAAGCCTGACACCACAGGAAGAGACGAAGAAGATCAGCGAATTATTGGCAATTGTCGGTATGCCGGAAGATGCGAAATTAAAATATCCGCATGAGTTCTCGGGCGGCCAAAAACAACGTTTAGGAATTGCACGTGCCATCGCGACAAACCCTAAATTAATCATTGCCGATGAGCCGGTATCGGCGCTTGATCTTTCTGTACAGGCACAGGTACTGAACTTTATGAAAGATATCCAGGATGAATACGGTCTAAGTTATATATTTATTTCCCACGACTTAGGTGTTGTTAAACATATGTGTGACTATATTAATATTATGTATAAAGGCAGATTCGTAGAAACAGGTACAAAACAAGAGATTTATAATAATCCGCAGCATATTTACACAAAACGTTTATTGTCTGCTATTCCGGATGGAACGCCGATTGGACGTGAAGAGCGGAAACGTGAGAGAATTATAGTAGAGAAAAACTATCAGCAGGAACATGCAAAATACTTTGATGCAAATGGTCGTGTATTTGACTTAGTACCGCTCACAGGTACACATTTAGTGGCTGCCACAACTTCCATGGCACAAGTGAAGGAGGGAATCTAATATGTGGAAAACGATAGTTCGCCGTTTTTTAATTATGATTCCACAGCTTTTTGTACTAAGCCTTATCATCTTCATCATGGCCCAGTTCATGCCGGGTGATCCTTTCACTGGTGCTATTACACCTGAAACAGATCCTGCTAGGATTGAAGAGTTGAGAGAAAAGAATGGCTTGAATGATCCATGGTATCAGCAGTATGGCCGCTGGGTCGGTAATGCGTTCCAAGGAGAGTTCGGAATGAGTTATACGTTCAAGCGTGATGCAGGTTCCCTCATTGGGGAACGGGCGGTTAATACATTCTGGCTGTCACTAGCAAGTGTTATTATTCTATATGTTCTTGCCATTCCACTTGGGGTATTGGCTGGACGTTATCACAACTCTTTGCTGGATCGGGCGATTATTTTATACAGCTTTGTATCCTATGCGATTCCTACGTTTATTTTGGCACTGCTGTTCCTGTTCTTCTTCGGTTACACGCTTGGCTGGTTCCCGACAAGTGGTTCAGTAGACATCAAATATGACCCAGGAACTTTCGGTTATATAATGAATAAGATTTATCATATTTTACTGCCGGCCACGACGTATGCGATATTAGGGACAACTACAGTTATCCAGTATTTACGTTCAGAAATTATCGATGCAAAAGGACAGGACTATGTACGTACAGCACGCAGTAAAGGAATCCCGATGAGAAAAGTTTATTCCCGTCACATTTTCCGTAACTCCCTGTTGCCAATCGCAGCATTTATAGGCTTTACAATTACGGGACTACTAGGCGGCTCCATCTTTATCGAAACAATTTTCGGTTATCCAGGTATGGGACAGTTGTTTATCTCATCAATTCTATCTCGTGATTATAGTGTTATTACAGCACTTGTTATGCTATATGGCTTCTTAGCGTTATTAGGTAGTCTATTGTCGGATATCATTATGAGCATTGTGGACCCGCGTATTCGAATTGAATAGACAAACTAATAAACATTAAGGAGAGGTGAAAAAAATGTCTATCGAATTAACTGAAAATAAAGAAATAGCAGTAAGCTCTCCTCCTACCGGTTGGCAGGTAATCTGGAGAGAATTTAAAAAAGATAAAGTCGCGTTGTTTTCTTTAGTCGGGCTTGTCGTTGTCATTTTGGGCGTATTTATCTGGGCATGGTTTATTGACCAGGAAGCCTTAATGAAAATTTCGCTTCGTGATAAATATGCAGCACCAGGCACTGAGCAATATAGTGGACTAGGATCATATTTCCTTGGTGCAGACCAAGGCGGCCGTGATATTTTTGGCCAGTTGATTGTTGGTGCGCGGAATTCCATAGCGATTGCCATTGCAATTACATTAATTACAGGTATATTCGGCATTGTTGTAGGACTGGTTTGCGGCTACTTCGGTGGCTGGATTGATAATATGTTTATGCGTATTATTGACTTCTTTATCACAATTCCATCATTGATGTTGATCATCGTATTTGTTACGATTGTTCCAAAGTATGATGTTCCAGCATTTATCATGATTATGAGTATATTCCTGTGGACAGGAACGGCGCGTCTTGTACGTTCTAAAGCTTTATCCGAAAGCCGCAGAGATTATGTGAACGCTTCCAAAACGCTTGGTACCAATGATTTTATCATTATTTTCAAAGAAATCATGCCAAACTTAAGCTCGATTTTGATTGTTGAAATGACATTGAACTTTGCGGGGAATGTAGGTATTGAAACCGGTCTTTCCTATTTAGGATTCGGTCTTCCACCGTCTACACCATCATTAGGAACGCTTGTAAGTTATGCAAATAACCCGCTCGTTCTTTATGAATATTGGTGGTGCTGGCTGCCGGCTGCTGTGTTTATCCTGCTAATGATGCTAGGCATCAATTATGTGGGGCAGGCATTAAGACGTGCAGCTGATGCGAAACAACGGTTAGGTTAATACACATATATAGAGACTAATATATTTAGTCTCTATATTCACAAATTCAATAGACTGAAAATTTCTTATTTTTATTCTATGTTTTTGAAAACTGGTACTTTCACATTTAATTAATAGATGTGTTTGTATATATTTAAAATAGCTGGTAGATTTTAGAGAATACCGGCATAAAAAGGGAGGAACAAACGATGAAAAACAAAAGTTGGTCATTACTAGCGATGTTACTTGCAGTGCTTTTGGTTTTAGCAGCATGTAATGGAAGCGACGATACCAAAGAAAAGTCTCCAGGAAAAGACTCTGACGGCGAAAAAACTTCAGATTCAGCAAGCGGGGATTTATTAACACTAAGTGTAGAAAACAAAGGTGACGCTGTTAAAGGCGGTGTTCTTCAAGTAGCATTGGTTAAGGATGAGCCTTTCCAAGGGATCTTTAACTGGGAGCTTTATGAAGATGGCTATGATGCTGATTTAATGGAATGGACAAATAACACGATCTTTGAAGTAGACGGCGAGTTCATGATCAATGACAAAGGTGTCGCAACTTTAGATGTAGATGAAGAAAACTTAAAAGCAACAGTAAAAATCCGCGATGGCGTAAAATGGTCTGATGGTGAGCCTCTAAAAGTAGAAGACTTAATCTTACCATATGAAATTATTGCAGACAAAGACTATGAAGGCGTACGTTATGACGGCGACATGAAAAACGTTGTCGGTATGGAAGAGTACCATGCAGGTACTGCAGATACAATCTCTGGTTTGAAAAAAATTGATGAGTCAACGTTAGAAATCAGCTTCAAAAAATTATCACCAGCTGTTTACTATGGTGGCGACGGCCTATGGACATATGCAGAACCATCACACGTACTAGGTGATATTCCTGTAGCTGATTTATTAGCGCATGACTTAGTTCGTAAAAACCCAGTAACATTAGGTGCGTTTAAAATTGAAAAAATCGTACCAGGTGAGTCTGTACAATATGTAGCAAACGAACACTATTGGAAAGGCAAACCAAAGCTTGACGGCGTATTAGTGAAAGTTGTTCCATCAAGCTCAATCTCTGTAGCGATTAAAGAAGGTAAATACGATCTTGTACAACGCTTCAATGCTACAGCTTGGAAAGAAATCGAAAATCTTGACAACATTGATGTTCTTGGCCGCCAAGAATTATACTACTCTTACATGAGCTTTAAATTAGGTAAATATGATTATACGAACAATGTAGTTGTAACAGATGAAGCAAATGCAAAAATGGGCGATGTAGAACTACGTAAAGCAATGGGCTTTGCATTAGATATCGAACAAGTATCTGAAGTATACTACAATGGTTTACGTGAACGCGCAAACTCATTAATCCCACCAGTATTTGAATCATTCTATGATGATTCATTAGAAGGTTTCTCATACGATCCGGATAAAGCAAACGAAATCCTTGATGCAGCAGGCTACAAAGATGTAGACGGCGATGGACTTCGTGAAGATAAAAACGGTAAACCGCTTGAAATCAAGCTTGCAGCTATGGCTGGTGACCAAACACAAGAAGACGTAATTTCTTTCTACCTGCAAAACTGGAAAGACGTTGGTCTAAATGTTACATTAGCAACTGGTCGTTTAATCGAGTTCAACTCGTTCTATGACAAAGTACAAAATGATGATCCTGAAATCGACATCTTCATGGGTGCGTGGGGAACAGGTACAAACCCATCTCCATACGGTTTATACTCTAAAACAGCTGTTTATAACTTCTCTCGCTTCTCTTCTGATGAGTTAGAGTCAATTTTAGAAAGCATTGATTCGAAAGAAGCATTAGACACTGATTTCCGTGGTAAGCAATTCCGTGCGTTCCAAGAATACATGGAAGACAATGCTCTTGTAATCCCAATGCAGTTCCGTTACGAATTGTTCCCAGTGAACAAACGCGTGAAAAACTACAATGTTGATTACAACAGTTTAACTTCAGATAACTTACAAGACCTTGAGCTTGTAGCTGAAGAGCCGGTTGCGGCGAAGTAATTTATAATAAAAAGACGAAATCTCCATTTTGGATGATTTCGTCTTTTTTCTTTATAAGCCTAACCGATCAACAAGGAATTTTCCAATGCCGTCTTCATTATTGCTTACTGTAATTTCATTTGCTACAGATTTCAACTCATCGATTCCGTTGCTCATCGCTACCCCAATACCTGCATAGTCGATCATTTCCAAATCGTTGTCCTCATCGCCAAATGCAATAATACGGTCGCGCGGTATTTCAAATTCGTGCGCTATTTTGGAGACCCCGACCGCCTTGCTTAGCCCTTTCCGGACGATTTCGATAATAGGGAAGGGTGCGCCCCATTTCCGATGTTCAATCAGTTCTGCATGGACATCTTCCAGATGCTTGCGGATAATCGGCACATTTTGTTCATTTGCCTGAATAAGCAGACTTGTCGGATCTTCATGCAGGTTTAACTTTAAATTGCCTGTTGTGACACGTGGATTTCCCATATTAAACACGCTCATCAATTCATCGTTCTTATTGTGAAGGTATACATCGTCAATCACTTCGGCAATCAGGTTTTCATAATGGAATTTGTCGACCGAGTCCACGACATCGTATACAACTTTCATAGAGATAGGAGAATGCATTACACCCCATGATTGGTTGAGAGGATGATGGATAAAAGCACCATTGAAGTTAACAATCGGTGTTGTCAAATCGAGTTCCTGATAGTAAAGTCGGCTTGCGCGGAAAGGACGTCCTGTTGCAATCATCACCTGATGGCCTGCTTCTCGAGCTTTAGCCAGAATATTTTTCGTATATGGGGAAATTATTTTATCATCAGTTAATAATGTACCGTCCAAATCTAATACGATTAAATGCTGCTTCATGATAGAAAAGCTCCTTTCGACATTGTTTCAATTTTATCGTTATTCTTTCCGTTTCGTCAAAATATTGTAACCATAACGAGCCAATTTTTGTTACGCTATGAATGTAATATAATGAAGGAGTGAAAATGGTGATTGTACAGAAAGAAAAATGGGAAGGAATTCCCCTGCTACATGTATATAATGAAAGAATGCAGGAAGATGCGCCGATTGTTATTTTTCTGCATGGTTTTATGAGTGCAAAGGAACACAATCTCCATTACGCTTATAATCTTGTGGAAAAAGGTGTACGTGTTATTTTACCCGATGCCTTTATGCATGGAGAACGTTCTGAAAATTTATCGGAATCACAAATGAATTCAATATTTTGGCGCATTATAGTAAAGAATATAAAAGAAGTACAAAGTTTATACGATACTTTACGGGGAAAAGGTTTTATAGGGAAAGTAGGCATTAGTGGTACATCTATGGGCGGTATTACGACGGCGGGCTGTTTAAAAGCATATGACTGGATAGAAGCGGCCGGTATTTTAATGGGTGTAGTAAGCTATACGGAAATGGCCCAATATCAGCTGCGTCAAATGAAGGAGCTGGGAGTGGATCTTCAGCTCACAGAAGAGCAGACCCATGCTATATTAGAATCCCTGCAACCATTCGATTTGGTGGAGCGCCCTGAAATTTTTGAAAAAGTGCCTGTTATGTTCTGGCATGGAAAAAAAGACCCTGTTGTACCGTTCCATATGACGTTTCCATTCTACGAGGAACTTGTTCAGCAAGGAGATAAGCTAAAGGTCAAGTACATAGCTGATGACAAAGCGGGACATGCTGTTTCCCGTTCAGGAGTGCTTGCTGTTACGACGTGGCTGGCTGAACATTTGGCATAAAGCAGTACTATTTGATATGATGAACCTACACAACTGTACGAAAGGAAGATGCAGAAATGGCAATTGATCAAGATATGAAAGACAGCATGTTAGGCGCTTTGGAAAATGTAATCGATCCGGAATTAGGGATTGATATCGTAAACCTTGGCTTAGTATATGATGTAGATTTAAATGAAGAAGGATTAGCGACTGTTACAATGACATTAACATCAATGGGCTGTCCGCTAGGCCCGGTTATCGTTGACCAAGTAAAAACAGCTTTAGGAGATTTACCTGAGGTGAAAGATATCAATGTAAATATCGTTTGGCAGCCGGCATGGTCGAAAGATATGATGTCGCGTTATGCGAAAATGGCATTAGGTATTCGATAGGAATAGCAATTTTAAAAACCCGCGTTTGTATTCAGACGCGGGTTTTTTTTATAAACAGCGGCAGTCTCCAGCGCTTGCCGCAGCAAAACGGACGTGAAGGTGCTTTTCTTAGTCAATGCGGCAGATGGAGAGGGGACAGTTTTCACAGGCAATCTCGTCCTTTAAAAACTGGAGGTTATTTATTGTAATATATCCTTTATCAAAAGTAAGAATATGATGGTTTTTTAAATCGTTTAACATACGGTTAATCATTTCCCGGCTAGTCGCGCAAAGATTGGCGATATCGGTATTAGTTAAGGAGAAATTGATGAATACCTCATTCTCGCTTCGAAACTCCCCATATGTATTAGCCAGTCTGATGAGTGTTGAAAAGAGTGCACCCTTTTTTCCATTCAGCATCAGATCACGCAGTCTGCTTTGATGCTTTAGATTTTCTGTTTGCAGCCATTTTATATATTCGAGCATCAATGGAGGGTTTTCGGATAGCAGCAGCTCAAGTGTATCGGTGTGCAATGTTAGTAATTGAACATCTTCTAATGCTTTAGCGGAAGTGGAATGATAGCTTGTTTTGCAAAACATAGCACTTTCGCCGATCAAAGCGTGTGGGCCGCAAATCCGCAGTGTCAGTTCCTTACCATGCTCGGCTTCTTTACTAATCTGTACTGCCCCTTGTTCAATAAAAAAAATATGTTCAGCACGTTCACCTTCACGGAAAATAGAACTGCCTTTTTTTACCTTAATAACTAGCCCGTAATCCTTAAATAAATGATGTATCTTTAATGGAATGCTGTATAGTGCAACCATTATAATCACTTCCTAACCTGAGGATGGAAATGCAAGATTTCCCTTTATAAACTATGATAACATAAGGGTTTTGGAAATAAGAGTAAAAATTTTGTGAAGGTATATTTTTGATTTTTAGTAAAATAAGGCTTATAATCTAATTAGTCAAAGATGGTCAAACTTTAGGGAGGTAGAGGCTATGCAATTTACGCAAACACAAGATAATCGTCCGCCGCTGGAACAATTCGGTCGCAATTTAATAGAAGAAGTAAAAAATGGCAAGATGGATCCGGTTATTGGACGCGATGAAGAAATTCGTAATGTTATTCGTATTTTATCACGTAAGACAAAAAACAATCCTGTGCTCATCGGGGAACCTGGTGTAGGGAAAACGGCAATTGTAGAAGGCCTCGCACAGCGTATTGTGCGCAAGGACGTTCCGGAGGGGTTAAAGGATTGTCTATTATATGAACTGGATATGAGTGCCCTTATTGCCGGGGCAAGCTATAGAGGGCAATTTGAAGAGCGGCTAAAGGGCGTATTGAAACAGGTGAAGGAATCAGAAGGGCGCATTATTCTCTTCATTGATGAAATCCATACGATTGTCGGTGCTGGGAAAACAGATGGGGCGATGGATGCCGGTAATATGCTGAAACCGATGCTGGCGCGTGGGGAGCTGCATTGTATCGGTGCTACGACACTTGATGAATACCGTATGTATATTGAAAAGGACCCGGCACTTGAACGCCGGTTCCAGCAAGTGATGGTACGTGAACCGTCCATCGAGGATACAGTATCGATTTTGCGCGGTCTGAAGGAGCGTTTTGAACTTCATCATGGGGTGCGAATTCATGACCGTGCCATTATTGCGTCAGCTGAACTGTCAAACCGCTATATTACTGAGCGGTTCCTGCCGGATAAGGCAATCGATTTGATTGACGAAGCATGCGCCATGATTCGTACTGAAATCGACTCAATGCCTCAGGAGCTCGATCTTGTCACACGCCGGCTGATGCAGCTGGAAATTGAGGAGCAGGCATTACGTAAAGAAAAAGACGAAGCGAGTAAAAAGCGGCTGGAAGCACTGCAGGGGGAAATTGCCCATCTTCGCAGTTCTACAGAACAGCTGCGTAAACAATGGGAGCTTGAGAAAAATGGCTTGCAGAAGCTCCAGAAAAAGCGTGAACAGCTCGATAAATACCGCCGTGATTTAGAGGATGCAGAAAGTAAATATGATTTAAACAAGGCCGCGGAACTCCGGCACGGAAAAATTCCGTCTCTTGAAAAGGAACTCGCGGCATTAGAAGCGGAAATATCGAAAACAGCCGATAATCGTATTCTTCGTGAAGAAGTGACAGCTGAAGAGATTGCAGCGATTGTCTCACGCTGGACAGGTATTCCTGTGACAAAGCTTGTTGAGGGAGAGCGGGAAAAGCTGCTTCGTTTAAAAGAGACGCTTCATGAGCGGGTAGTCGGTCAGGAGCAGGCGGTATCCCTAGTAACAGAAGCTGTATGGCGCGCACGTTCTGGTATCAAGGATCCTACAAAACCGATCGGCTCGTTCTTATTCCTAGGCCCAACCGGGGTCGGGAAAACAGAGCTTGCAAAAGCATTAGCAGCACAGTTATTTGATTCTGAGGAGCATTTTATCCGCATTGATATGAGTGAATATATGGAAAAACATAGTGTTTCACGGCTGGTAGGGGCACCTCCTGGATATATAGGGTACGAGGAAGGCGGTCAGCTGACAGAAGCGGTGCGCCGGAATCCATATTCGGTTGTGCTGCTTGATGAAATTGAAAAAGCCCACCCGGATGTTGCAAATATTTTACTGCAAATACTGGACGATGGGCGCATTACTGATTCACAAGGGCGTATGGTGAACTTCTCCAACACAGTCGTCATTATGACTTCAAATATTGGATCAGAGTATTTATTGAATCCGGCTGACCAGACAGAAACGGAAGATTTAATTATGATGGCGCTTCGTCAGCACTTCAAGCCGGAGCTGCTAAACCGGGTGGATGATATTATCACCTTCCATGCATTAACGAATGATCAGTTCCATGCCATTGTACGGAAATATGTACAGGCACTTGAAAAAAGGGTGGCTGAACAGGAGATCAACTTAGTAGTAGATGATAAAGTCATCGATTATGTAGTAGAGCATGGAGCAGATCCTCAGTTTGGTGCACGTCCACTGAAACGATTCGTCCAACGGTATTTAGAAACAGCTGTAGCAAAAGAATTACTGCGTGGTGAGGTAGTGCCGGGTGGAACGATTGAACTGATCGTAAAAGACGAAAGAATCACTGTAAAATGAGTTAACAGCATGCCTCCTTTGGGTAAGGTATAAAAAAGGAGGCGTGAAGTATGGAAAAAAGAGAAGGAAACGGCAAAGATAAAAAAGTACAGCAAGGTAAACTGGATAACCCGGATATGCTGGATACAGAGAAAGAAAGTCTGTTTGATATGCATGACGACATGAAGACAGTGGATCCATTACCAATGGAAGAATTGAATGACCAAGTAAAAGATGAAGATGACCATGAAGCGACAAAATCGACTTCAGGATCCGAAAGAAGATATAAATAAGAAAAAGTCTTAGCTGACGGCTGATATGACCGCCATAAAAATACTATATTCAATGAGTAATATAAGGCCTATCCGGTAAGTTAGCTTACCGGATAGGCCTTTTTGGTTTATGGCGAGGGAAAAAAGGATAGAGAGGGGTAGAGCAAGTATTTGAGGAGGGGACTGTTTTGCAGGAAAAGAAACCAAAAAAGACGACAAATGAGAAAGTAGAACAGCTTGGGCAATACTATACAGTTGATGAGGGGAAAGATCTCACAACAAACCAGGGATTAAAAATGACGAATGATGAGTTTTCATTAAAAGCGGGAGAGCGCGGACCTACCTTGATGGAAGACTTTCACTTCCGCGAAAAGATGACGCATTTTGACCATGAGCGTATTCCCGAACGAGTTGTTCATGCCCGCGGGTATGGAGTGCATGGTGAATTTCAAGTGTATGAATCTCTTGAACGCTATACACGTGCCAAGTTTCTGACAGATCCTACAAAAAAGACACCGGTATTTGTCCGTTTTTCAACAGTAGCGGGATCAAGGGGATCGGCTGATGTTCCACGGGATGTGAGGGGCTTTGCGGTGAAATTTTATACGGAAGAAGGAAACTATGATTTAGTAGGGAACAATATCCCGGTATTCTTTATTCAAGATGCCATTAAATTCCCGGATTTAGTCCACGCTTTAAAACCGGAACCCCACAATGAAATTCCGCAGGCAGCAACGGCTCACGATACGTTTTGGGACTTCATAGCAAACAACCAGGAAAGTGCGCATATGATTATGTGGGCAATGAGTGACCGCTCTATTCCGCGCAGCTATCGTATGATGGAAGGCTTTGGTGTGCATACATTCCGTCTTGTGAATGCGGCCGGCGAAGCTTTCTTTGTTAAATTCCATTGGAAGCCGCTGTTAGGGGTTCATTCCGTATGCTGGGATGAAGCACAGAAAATTAACGGTAAAGATCCTGATTTTCATCGCCGCGATTTATATGAAGCAGTTGAAAACGGGGACTACCCGGAGTGGGAATTAGGCTTACAGATTATCCCGGAAGCGGATGAATTTAAATTTGACTTTGATATTTTAGATCCGACAAAGATTTGGCCGGAGGAGGATATTCCGGTACAGCGGGTGGGCAAAATGACATTAAACCGCAATGTGGAAAATGTTTTTGCTGAAACAGAACAGGTAGCATTCCATCCGGGGCATGTTGTGCCAGGTATTGATTTTACAAATGATCCGTTATTACAAGGTCGGTTGTTCTCTTATACGGATACACAGCTGATCCGTTTAGGTGGCCCGAACTTCCATGAATTGCCGATTAACCGTCCGGTATGTCCGTTCCATAATAACCAGCGTGACGGCTATGGACGTCAAACGATTAATGTCGGGCGGGTAAGCTACTCGAAAAACAGCCTGGCAAACAATACCCCGCGTCCGGTTCCGGCAGAAGACGGCGGTTATGAGCACTATCAGGAAAAGGTAGAGGGCCGTAAAGTCCGTGCACGCAGCGAAAGCTTTGCTGACCACTTTACACAGGCAGCGATGTTCTGGAACAGTATGTCGGATGTGGAAAAAGAGCATATGATCAATGCTTTCAGCTTTGAGCTTGGCAAATGTGAAACCGAATCGGTACGCATTCAAGTACTTGAGATGATCTCGAATATCAGCCACGAACTGGCAAAACCTGTAGCAGAAAATCTCGGTCTTCCGGTTCCATCCCAAAAACCGCTTTTAACAGATAAAGCGTCATCTGCTCTAAGCCAAATGAATACCGTGAAAAAGCCGGATACGCGGAAAATAGCAGTCCTTGCAGCAGATGGTTTTTCGAAAGAGCTTTCTTTATGGCTGCAAACATTGAAAAGTAAAGGGACGATGCCTGAAATTGTCAGTGATCATCACGGGAAAATTGTAGGTGAAGATGGAACAGAGCTGGAAGTTAAGCATACACTGCTGACAGCAGATTCTGTATTATTTGACGCAGTCCTTATTGCAAGTAAGGAAGGGAGATCTGTAACCTTTGCTAAAGAAGCACCTGACTTTATAACTGAAGCCTTCCTGCATTATAAGCCGATTGGTGCCTTAGCAGAAGGAAACATTCTGCTTGAAAGCCTTGTAAATATTAAAGGGGCTGGAGTCGTACAAAATAATATAGATGCCTATATTGAAGCGGTGACGGAAGCACGCTTCTGGGACCGAAACGGTAAACCATAAACGAAAGTTCCTAGCATGTAAACAGGCTTGCTTGAAAGAGACATTTCAGGCAGCCTGTTTTATTTTTAATAGAGGATAAAAAGAGTGAAATGTCATTTCAGCATGAAAGTATGTATTTATAATAAGAATGGAGGCTCTAAAAGCGCATAAATTTTAATAAAGAACCGCCAAATTCAGCCAAACAAAAAAACGCTCCTCGTTGGAGCGCCTTCTAATTAGTGATGTTCAGCATGACCTGCTGGATCGTTTGGAATCACCGCAGCGATAATTAAAACAATTACAGAGAATGCTACAGAAATGATTACCCCAGTCATGAACTCAAAAGGTACATTCATTACGGAACTTACTACATAGTTCAACATGGAGATTAATAGGAATGACCAGAAAAATGTCATAATGTATTGCATCAGTTTCACCTCTATCAAACGTTATGGATTATTATTATCAATTTACACCTCCATTATCATACCATACGTTTTATGAAAAGAAAAATAAACTTTGCAAACATTTCTTGAACAATGAAGTAAAAATTAACGTTGTATAATGGGTTTTTATGAGCTATAATTATGACCAACTACTAATCGTTAGTGTTAAAAGAAAAGGGGATGTTAGGATGAATGCAGGCATTATAGGGCTGGGAAAATATGTACCGGAAAAAGTGCTGACAAACGAGGATTTAGAAAAGGTTCTTGATACATCGGATGAATGGATTCGATCAAGAACTGGAATCCAAGAGCGGCATATTGCTGCAGCAGACGAAAATACCTCTCATATGGCAATTCATGCTGCTGAGCAAGCGATGAAAAATGCTGGCATAACACCAGATCAGCTTGGCTTAATTCTAGTAGCGACTGTGTCTCCTGACAGGGCTTTTCCAAGTGTTTCCTGTCAAATAAATGAGCATTTCGGCGTGCAATGTGCAGCAATGGATATTTCTGCGGCATGTTCGGGTTTTATTTATGGGCTTGTCACAGCTAAACAATTTGTGGAAAATAATAGTTATGAATATATACTAGTAGTAGGTGTAGAAAAATTATCAAAGATAACAGATTGGGAAGACCGTAACACTGCTGTATTGTTCGGAGATGGAGCATGTGCTGCCATCGTTTCGAAAGTATCAGAAGGACGCGGAATTCTATCCTATGAACTGGGAGCGGATGGCTCAGGCGGCAAGCATTTATATTTGAATGATAACCAGCACATTTTTATGAATGGACGGGAAGTATTCAAGTTTGCTGTGCGGCAAATGGGGGAATCAGCTGTATCTGTTTTAGAGAAGGCAGGTCTTCAGAAAGAAGATTGTGATTTTTTAATTCCACACCAAGCGAATATTCGTATTATGGAAGCTGCACGTGAACGATTAGGTTTACCTGAGGAGAAGATGTCTAAAACCGTACATAAATACGGTAATACGTCTGCTGCTTCCATTGGTATCTCATTAATAGAAGAGCTGGAGCAGGGCAAAGTAAAAGAAGATGATATTCTTGTTTTAGTTGGGTTTGGCGGCGGCTTAACATGGGGCGCTGTCGCACTTAAATGGGGAAAATAATGAAGGGGGAGTATGTATGAAACGTAGAGTAGTAGTAACAGGAATCGGTGCAGTGACGCCGTTAGGAAATACAGCTGAAGAAACATGGTCTGCTATAAAAGCAGGAAAATCTGGAGTTGGCCCGCTGACACGTGTAGATGCGGAAAAGTTTCCGGCAAAGGTAGCCGCTGAAGTAAAGGACTTTGATGTGGAACAATATGTGGAACGCAAGGAAGCACGAAAAATGGACCGTTTCACTCATTATGCGCTTGCTGCTTCCATGATGGCTCATAAAGATTCAGGTTTGGAAATTAATGAGGAGAATGCACACCGGGTAGGCGTGTGGATCGGCTCAGGTATTGGCGGTATGGAAACATATGAACAGCAGTTCCTGACATTCCAAGAGCGGGGGGCGCGTCGTGTAAGCCCATTCTTCATTCCGATGCTGATTCCGGATATGGCGTCCGGCCAAGTGTCCATTTATCTTGGGGCAAAGGGACCTAATTCCTGCTCTGTTACAGCTTGTGCGTCGGGGACGAACTCGATTGGTGATGCTTTTAAAGTGATTGAGCGCGGTGATGCAGATGTGATGGTAACAGGGGGAGCAGAGGCACCGATCGTCAATATGGCGTTAGCAGGCTTCTGTGCGAATACAGCTCTGTCGACAAACCCGGATCCGTCAACGGCTTCTCGTCCGTTTGATAAAAACCGAGATGGCTTTGTTATTTCAGAAGGAGCCGGAATATTGATTTTAGAAGAGTTGGAGCATGCGTTGGCACGCGGGGCGAACATTTACGGAGAAGTGCTTGGCTACGGTACGACTGGGGATGCTCATCATATTACAGCTCCGGCACCTGAAGGAGAGGGAGCAGCACGCGCTATGGATATGGCGCTGTCAACAGCCGGTGTGGATCCTTCTTTAGTGGATTATATTAATGCCCACGGGACAAGCACGCCTTACAATGATTTATTCGAAACGCAGGCAGTAAAATCAGTATTTGGCGAACATGCCTATAAATTAGCGATGAGTTCTACAAAGTCAATGACTGGCCATTTACTAGGAGCTGCGGGTGGTGTAGAGGCGATTTTCACAGTGCTGGCACTAAAAGAAGGTATTATGCCTCCGACAATCAATTTACAAGAACCGGATCCAGAATGTGATCTTGATTATGTTCCAAATGAAGCGCGTCAAGCTGATATTGTATATGCAATGAGTAATTCGCTCGGATTTGGCGGCCATAATGCAAGTCTTTTATTTAAAAAATATGAATAAACTAGTACCAGCAGCTTTAGCTGCTGGTTTTTTCTTTTCACCCATTACTAAAAAGGACAGGCAGGGGAAAATAAAAGGGGGGGCAAAACAGACATTCTGGACTGCATGAAAAAAGCCACCCCATAAGAGGTGACTTTTACAGAAAGGATGGCGGAATGTTTCGTTATGTGCTCTTACTTGTGAGCTATGGATTATGTGTTATGTCCGTAACACAATGCATTTTATATTTGAACTACCGTACTCTTGGCTATTCATGGTCTGCTGTATTCAATTTTCTGCTCCATACAGCAGAGTTTTATTTGGCGATCGGCTCGCTCATTGTCCTATTTAGCGTCGTTTACGGCCTAGGCCCATCGCGTTCTCCATCTTCTTGAGCGTTTTAGAGGCGATTACATTCGCTTTAGCAGCTCCTTCGTCCAAGATCGTATCAAGCTCAGCAGAATCAATCAGGGCATAATAGCGTTCTTGAATAGGCGTTAAATGCTCGATAACTGCCTCTGCGACACCTGCTTTAAAGTCGCCGTAGCCCTTACCTTCATATTTCTTTTCTAATTCTTGTATAGAGTGGCCGGATAGGGCAGATTCAATCGTCAATAGATTGGAAACACCTGGTTTGTTTTCTGTATCATATTTAACTAATCCTTCCGAATCTGTAACGGCGGATTTGATTTTTTTCTCGATTTCTTTCGGTGTATCGAGCAGTCGGATTGTCGCCTTTGTATTTGGATCGGATTTACTCATTTTTTTCGTTGGTTCCTGTAGGGATTTAATACGTGCCCCTTCCTTTGGTAAACGGATATCTGGAATTGTTAGTACGTCATTATAGCGTTTGTTGAACCGCTCAGCAAGATCGCGTGTCAGTTCGATATGCTGCTTTTGATCATCCCCGACCGGTACGATATCCGTATTATAGAGAAGAATATCGGCAGCCATGAGCGGCGGATACGTAAGAAGCGCTGCAGATACTGACTCCTTACCCGATGATTTGTCTTTAAATTGTGTCATACGCTCTAACTCTCCAATAGAGGCAATACATTGTAACATCCAGCCAGCCTGTGCGTGGGCTGGAACCTCAGATTGGATAAACAAAATTGATTTTTGGGGATCAATTCCTACGGCAATGTACATAGCGGCTAGACTGCGGATATTTTTGCGCAGCTCCAAGCGATCCTGCGGTACGGTAATGGCATGCTGATCGACGATACAGTAAACAGCCTGCCCCTCATCCTGTAATGCAGGGAATTGCTTGATTGCCCCGATATAATTTCCTAATGTAATTGTTCCTGTCGGCTGGACACCTGAGAAAATAGTTGTCATAAAAACTCCTCCTTTAAACGTAAAAAAACATCATGCTTCCCATAAAAAAAGGGACGAATGATGTTTGAATCCGCGGTACCACCCAGCTTGCCTGTGACAGGCCACTCTTCTTCGTAACGTGAAGGAAACGAGCCAGGATACTAATTTTCCCCAGGCTAACTCGGAAGTCCATTCCATTTATGTCTTCATCTGTTCCCACCAACCACAGACTCTCTGAAAAAGACATTTAAATGTACTACTCTTCGTCATCGTCTTTACATTTCATTTTTAAAATTATATTATATGCAGCATTGAAAAAGCAATTCCTTTTTTTTAGTATACCTCATACACAAAAAGAACATACTTGTAAGAAAAATCATTCGCTTTTTAAATACTACTCAAACAAATGCTAATACCTTCCTGACCACTATGGCACGTGACGGAAGAGCCTATAGAAACGGTTAGTCGGTCGGGCTCCATATGATACGAAATATAGGCAATAATTATTTGATAAAGAAATCAAGTTTTGTCAGCTTCTTTTCTATACACTGGAACATAGGATTTTTCTCATTTGTTTTATATTAAATGAGAATGTTAGCCAGAATTCTGGTGTTTTAATGCAACTTCCTGCGGGTATGGAAATAATACAAGCGAAAATTATCTATAGTAAAATCAAGTTTTTTCGAGAAAAAAGTCGAATAACTATGAGCGTTAAAAGAGACAGTTTTTATTGCCATCCTATATCCAAATGACCAAGAGTGTTGTATAATAAATAAGGTGTTTTACATTAAATTAATTCTAAAGTAAGAAAACGTCAATAGATTGAGTATAAATCAGGAAGGAAGTGTAGTCATGCAAGTTACATTATTTACTTCGCCAAGTTGTACTTCGTGTCGTAAAGCCAAAGCCTGGCTTGAAGAACATGAGATTCCATATATAGAACGCAATATTTTTTCGGAGCCTTTAACGATCAGCGAAATTAAAGAAATTCTTCGAATGACTGAGGACGGTACGGAAGAAATCATTTCGACACGTTCTAAAGTTTTCCAAAAACTAAATGTTGATGTGGAAACACTGACATTACAGCGCCTTTACGAATTGATCCAAGAGCATCCTGGATTACTTCGACGTCCAATCATTCTAGACGAAAAGCGTCTGCAAGTAGGATATAACGAAGATGAAATTCGCAGATTTTTACCTCGTAAAGTACGTGCTTACCAGCTTCAGGAAGCACAGCGGATGGTAAACTAAATACTCCTATAAAGATGTTGCAACGAATGGAAGTTTGTAGCATCTTTTTATATTATATGACTGATTTCCCATTGCAGATGGAAAATGGCTTGAGTAGTATCTTTCTGACTCGTGATGCTCTATTTGGCAGCACAGGGCAATATAGAATTTTAGAAAATATGTAACTTCTTCTATACTATGAAACCGGGAACTTTACTATTTACCTTTAAGTCATAAAAATTGCCCTTGATTTCATAGGTGTAGTACAATACAATTTCAATATTCAAATTATTTATTGTAAATAGTGTTTTTCCTTTTCATTTTATGAAGGAACATCATACAATAGAGTTATAGAGTCCGAATTGCTTCTCGGAACTTTATAGAACGTTTGTAGTGTTCATTAAGTTGGAAAGAGCATGTATGATTTTAGATGGTTTAAACAAATAGTAAGGTAACCTTGGTTTACATGTGTTTCAACGAATGACTGTGAAGGGAGTTGAAGTCTTATGGACATCGAACGCATTAATGAAAACACACTGAAGCTATTTATTACGTATAGTGATATTGAGGACCGCGGCTATAGCCGTGAGGAGATTTGGTATAACCGCTCAAAAGGCGAGGAACTGTTTTGGGATGTAATCGGTGAAGTGAATACAGAGGATTATTTCGATTTAGACGGTCCAATCTGGATTCATATCAATGCTTCCGAGCAGGGACTTGAAGTCATCGTCACACGTGCCAACCTACATCCTGACCAAGAGGCAACAGCCATGATGGATAGCTTCGATGAAAATCGAGAAGTAGCCGCACAGTTACGGGAGATGGAAAGTGTCATCTTTGAATCGTTTGATACAGATTCTGATGACGATATAACAATTTCAAATGCCCGTTTTACATTCAAAGACATTGATGAACTTGTACCGCTTGCTAAGCGGATCGCACCTATGGGATTGACGTCCTCGCTTTACCAATTTGAAGGACATTACTATTTACATGTTGATTTCACGGACTTACCGGAACAACGTGAACGTAAAAACGCTTTAGCGCTTATTAAAGAATATTTAAGACCTTCACGCTTAACAATCCATCGCTTAGATGAGTATGGCAATCTAATTATGGAACACAATTGCTTTGAAACGGTCCTTGAATATTTTGCATAGATGATTTACCCGTACTGTATTAGTGCGGGTTTTTTGTTTGGAAAATTTCTTTCCGATACAGCGCCTTACCTGTTTTTAGAAATGGCTTAAATTAAAATTTTGAGACAAACATATAAATATGCTTGAACCCCGCCTGGATCTTTTCTACAATGTGGCAAAGGAGGTTTAGTTATGCTAGTCGCAATCAATGAGCATGGGGAACATGTGACATTGACGGAAAGCTTAACAGAAGCAGCCTTACAGCGATTGCGTAAAACAAAAGTATATTGTCCTCATTGCAAGAAAGCATTGATTTTAAAAGCGGGTGCTATTAAAATTCCCCACTTTGCCCATACTGCCGATACAGCATGCGTTTCTTTATTTGCTGAAGGAGAGTCCTTTACCCATTTGTTAGGAAAGCAGCAGCTATATAATCATTTACAGCAATTAGGAGAAGAGGTACAGCTGGAATGTTATCTGCCCCATTTACAGCAGCGTCCTGATTTACTCGTCACAAGAAAGCGCCTCTATGCGCTTGAATTCCAATGCAGCCGGATTCCTCTCCCAATGATGGCGGAGCGGACAAAAGGCTATCAAACGGCCAATATCATGCCGGTTTGGCTGTTGAAAACACCGTCTTCCTTCCTCAAGAAAGGAACGGTCCTCAAATTTTCTCTTACCCAATTTCATCAGCAATTTATCCAAGATAATTATTTAATTACTTATGCCCCCGAAACTGAGCAATTCCATTATTTTTGCCATTTCTTTTTCCTTCAAGGGAATACCTTTTTAGCCCGGCTTATAAGCCTCTCTTTAAAGGAACAAGTCTTCCCATTTTATGAGCCAAAAAAGATGAGAAAAGAAGGATTTAATGAAATGTTTTCAGAATATACTAGGTATCGTCTGAGGTTTTTAAAGAACCGTCTTTTTTACAGCCAAAAAGGGGTAAGCGACCTGTTTTTACGTGCGGTTTACGAGCTGCGTCTCCCGCGTGAGAAGCTTCCCTTATTTATCGGAATACCCGTCACGCAGGCAAGCGGGATTCCTGTTTTTTCGGCGGAATGGCAGCTGCTATTTTTTTATTTTTTGTACTGCCATGGTTTGTCTGCTACGCAGGTTCGGGAAGATACTATGAAATATTTTCTTTCATGGGCCGGCTTCCCCGTTACGGAGCAAGCCTGTCGCGCAGTCACAGAGTATATACGCATATTAGAAAAGCTTTCTATAAGGAAAGTGGAGTCTTCCTACTCAATGGAGCAATTAATTGAGCTGGTTTTTGATCAAATTATTGCAATTGACTAAAAATATTGAGAAAATGGAAGAGAATTTCGATTATCGAAATATATTATTGGAGGATAGATAAGATGGCAAAAGAAGCATTATTACGAGAACAAGTTCCCGAGGAGCTGACTTGGGACCTCACATCGATTTTCTTTACAGATGAAGCATGGGAAGAGGAATTTAAGGCTGTTGAGGCGTTTGAGGAGCAGGCAAAAAGCTATAAAGGAAAAGCAACTGAGAGTGCCCAAAGCTTATATGATGCTTTACAGTTTGGGGACAAAATGAATGAGCGCTTTAGCAAATTGTATGTATACAGCCATCTAAAGCATGACCAGGACACTGGAAACGGTAAGTACCAGGCAATGGATAGCCGTGTGCGTTCATTAGGGGCAAAATTAGGGGCGGCATGGTCTTTCATCACGCCGGAAATTTTAATGCTTGATGAAGAGACGATTAATGAATATGTAGAAAGCTACGAACCTCTACAGCTGTATAAGCAAATGCTAAAAGAGCTGAATATGGGACGTCCGCATATTTTATCAGCAACAGAAGAGCAGCTGCTTGCGCAAATGTCTGAGATTACAGGTGTTTCCGGGGAGACGTTTAGTAAGCTGAATAATGCTGATCTGGAATTCCCGAAAGTTAAAAATGAAGATGGGGAAGAAGTGCGTATTACACATGGTTCCTATATTTCATTCTTGGAGAGTGCTGACCGAACTGTGCGAGAAGCTGCGTTTAGTGCTGTCTATGATACGTATGGAAAATTCCGGAATACATTTGCGTCCACGCTTGCAGGGAATGTAAAGGCACAAAATGTTAGTGCCCGTATCCGCAAATATGATTCTGCACGCCATGCAGCGATGAGCAATAACTTTATTCCTGAAAAGGTATACGACCAGCTTATTTCGACAATCCATGAGTATTTACCGCTGCTTCACCGATATGTAGCCCTTCGTAAAGAAGTCTTGGGATTAGATGAGCTGCATATGTATGATTTGTTCACACCGCTTGTGAAAGAAGCAAAAATGGATATGCCTTATGAAAAGGCAAAAGAGTTGATGGTGGAAAGCTTTGCGCCATTAGGTGAAGAGTACCAAAGTATTGTAAAAGATGGACTGAAAAGCCGCTGGGTAGATGTAATGGAAAACAAGGGCAAGCGAAGCGGTGCTTACTCTTCTGGTACATATGGTACAAATCCATATGTATTAATGAACTGGCAGAATAATGTAGATAACTTATTCACGCTGGCTCATGAATTTGGCCATAGTATGCACAGCTACTATACTCGACAAAATCAGCCGTACCCATATGCCAGCTATTCAATCTTTGTTGCCGAAGTAGCTTCTACATGCAATGAGGAATTGCTGTTTGATTACTTATTAAAAACAATCGATGATCCGCAGCAGAAAATTTATTTATTAAATCACTGGCTTGACAGCTTCCGCGGCACTGTCTTCCGTCAAACAATGTTTGCTGAATTTGAGCATATGATTCACGAAATGGATGCGAACGGTGAGGCATTGACAGCAGACAGATTGACGGAAGTATATTACGAGCTGAACGTCAAATATTTTGGTGACGCTGTAACAGTAGATAAAGAAATTGGGCTGGAATGGGCACGTATTCCTCACTTCTATTACAATTATTATGTATACCAATATGCAACAGGGCAAAGTGCTGCGACAGCATTAAGCAAAAAAATCCTGGAAGAAGGCGCACCAGCTGTGGAACGCTATATCAATAACTTCTTAAAAGCGGGCTGCTCTGACTTCCCTATTGAAGTTCTGAAAGCGGCAGGTGTCGATATGGAATCGCCTGAACCAATCGCTGAAGCTTGTAAAGTATTTGAGGAAAAATTAAATGAGCTTGAAAAATTGCTTTTAAACAAATAGGACAAAAGCCGTTAGAATCGTTCTAACGGCCTTTTTCTGTTTAAAATAGTATTTTTCTCGCTTGTTCTTTATTTTACTAAAATAATATTTAGGGATGTTATAAATCTAGTGTTTTTCTTTCTGAGGTTAGAAGGGGAACGTTGGTATAATAGTCTTTTGCAAGCGCTTTCTATTTGACGGATTTGTGAATTTCTATCTATTTTGTTGCAACGATTATTATTGTGTGCTAAATTATAAATGTGAAATAAATCACATAACAAACATACACCCCTTTGTTTGAACGTGAACATTTCTCCCATCCCCTTTGTGAAAAGAGGCGTCCTATCTGTCGAGGTTAGGGCGTCTCTTTTGTTTTTTACATAAAATTACTCGCATGAATTAAAATGAAATGGTTTATGCCCGTTAGTGCGAATAAACATATTTACAATAAAAAAACCGCCCAACAGCTGAGCGGCAATATAAAAAGCTATAAAAATATGAAAGAGACTATCTATAATTGCGGTTACTTTAAACGCCAAAGCGTCACATCTTCATTTGTTATGCGTTCAATTTTTTGCTGAAGCATACGTTTTTTCAATTCGCGTTCTGCTATAGCATAATCAACGGAGAAAATCTCGGCTATTTCTTCTGTTGTCAGAAGCTCGTATCGCTTAAATACATCTTCTATTGAAGGAATAGGCTGGGAAACAAGCTCTTCACCAAGCATCTCCTCTAAAATATGTTCATACACCTCATACTGATAGGAGCCGCTTACCTTTAACCCCTCATCTTCAATGCATTCATTGAAAAAGACGATGCTCGGTACGTCATCTACATCCATCTCGCGTGTGATATACAAATCACATTGAAATGCGCGGGCTGCTTCTTTGGAGCCGAAATCGATAGCGAATTCATTCATATCGAGTCCGACCTCTTCAGCTATTTCGAGAAGGGTAGCGTGAGAATTGACATTCTTTGTCTTTAATACTGCATATTGCTGCAGCTTCGTTAAATAGCGCGAACCTGCGCGTTTCCCTTGAAGCTCAGCTGCCTTAATAGCGATCGATGGAAGGACAGGATGGGCAATATCTAACTCATCACCGCCACAGCAGCCCTTCAATCGATTTGTTACAGAATTCAGCGCAGATAGTTCTGTGCTTAGTACATAGCGCCACGTGAAATAATGTTCATATTGGAGTTGAAGCTTGCGCAATATACTTTTCATTGCGAATGCCTTTGGGCAAAGCGGGTCAATGAAAATATATAATTCTACCGGCTTATAAGTAGTACTGGTAGTAGGTGCGGCAGGCTGTGGTAATAGCTGAACATTATTCATCGAATCCCCCCTCATCTTCATTCTCTGCATTGATCATATGATGAGCAGTCATAACAAGACGCTGGAAATACGTTTCACGGAATTGTCCGTCCAAACCAACCTCATCCATTGCTTCAGCCATACACTCGAGCCAAGCCTGCGCACGGTCAGGTGTAATTTTGAAGTTCATATGGCGAGCACGCATCATCGGATGGCCATGCTCCTCTGTATATAAATTAGGACCACCTAAATACTGGGTTTGAAACTGGATTTGCTTACGAATTGTTTCAGTTAAATCTTCCGGGAAGATTGGAATGAGGTGTGGATGCTTTGCGACGCGTGCATAGAAAGCATGGATTAGCTCCGAAAGCTTTTCAGCGCCAAGTTCCTCGTAAGGAATCGTATATTTTCGATTCATAGGTGCTACTCCTTTATGTCTAACTTCTTCTAGTATACGCGGTGACGTATACTTTGCTGCTTCACAAACGTATTTAGTAGACGATATGTTCATTCTAACAACGACTTTCGATTTTCACAAATAAAGAGCTCCAGCACGACTAGGATGAGATAAAAATAGGTTAGGCATTATATGTTGTTAATATTTTTTTTACATAGTTTTGTGTTTCCTTGAACGGTGGAATACCATTATATTTCGAGACATTCCCTGGTCCCGCATTGTATGCAGCAAGAGCCAAAGACATGTCCCCGTCAAATTTGTCCAACATTTGACGTAAATATTTAGTCCCGCCCATAATATTCTGAAACGGGTCTTTTGTATCTTTCACACCGAGAAATTTAGCGGTTGACGGCATAAGCTGCATGAGGCCGGATGCCCCGGATGAACTGACGGCATTTGGGTTGAATCCGGACTCCTGTTTGATCACTGCTTCAATTAATTTAGCAGGAACGTTAAATTTAGCTGCAGCCTCCTCGATAGCAGCCTGATAGTCTGTTCTGGAAGCGCTGGCTGCAGATGGAGAGGCCGCTGTAGATGAAGCAGAAAGTGATTGCAATACGGAAGCGGGAACATTAAGCTGCCCTTCATAAATAAGCGACTGCAGATAATCTGCTGTTCTTTCTTCATTATTTCCATACATATCCGCTATACTGGCGTGACTTCCAAGCAGGGCAGACCATTCTGACGCTTGGTCATTTCCCATGCTTTCTACCACTTCTTCGATAAGTTCAGAAAAGGCGGAAGAGCCGGTTCCTAAAACAGCGTTTGTTTGACTTTCACCACCAACTGATTGAATTGCCTGAATCTCCATTAACGTGCGTAATGATTGAATATCCATTTCATCGTCCCTTACTCAGATTGCTGCGCTAAAGCTTCTGCAAAGCGCGCGATTTTTTTCTTTGTATCTCTTTTTTCGATATGATGCGCTGCTAAAAAACGCTGGAAAACATCACTGCCTGTTTGTTCATCATTTGCTTCATATTCTACTTCATAATCCTCACATTGCAAATAAAAAGAATGGTCCAAAAAGAGTAGTCCGCCTTCGTACTCCAGTGCTACACGGTTTGTTGCAAGTGTACCAAATAGCTGTAATTGCTCAGGCTGAATATTCATCGCAAGGAGCCTCTCCTTAACACTCGGGGCATGGAAGCCTTTTCCTTGGATCATCTCCGCTGCTGCATCATCGGATAAGCGGTCGGTTGTTTCAAGATAAGCATTGTCCGTCGAGCGCTCCTTTAATGTGCATTCGATATGAGAAGGCAGTATACGGATACGAAGTCCGCTCATTGCCTTTTTTAAATGCTGCTGGGATGTATCGAAATAGTGGTTTTCCTGTCGTACAATTTGCTCCTGCTGCACATGAAAATGAGTGAGGAGGCGGTCATACTCATCTGCTGTTAATAAGTTTTTAAATTCGATTTCTAGCTCCTGGCTCATAAAATCACCCTTTCTGCTTGTCTAGGGACATTTCTATTCCTCAATTCTAAAAAGCACACTGCATACATGAAAGCTGTATGTTAAAATATGAAAAGATAAAGTGGAAAGGAAGAAATCCATTGCGTAACATATATAATATCGAAAATCATGTTGACATACATAATAAAATGACATTCCGTGTAAACGAAAAGGCACAGCACATTCACATTTCCCCTGCCAGACAGGTTATCGTTGACTCAGATGCATATGCCTTTATTTATATCGTAGAAGAAGACGGGGAGTTTAGTTATTTACACTTTGGTGAAGATACATGGCCTGCTCTCCTGAAGATGCTGCTATGTGGCGAGGATCCTCTTCTCTCTGTAGGGGAAGAGACGATAGAACTCCAGCAATTCCATGAAGAATTAGAAGGATTGATTTATAATATCGAAGGAAACAGTAATTACGGCGAGGAATTTGTCGCCCGTGTGGAAACTGCTTTTCAAGCGTTTTTAGCAGATGATGAAGTATAATATAAGAAAGTGGAAAGATGTGCTGACGAAGTGTTTTTCGTCGCCTCATTGTTGGGAGGTTATTTATTTTGGGACAGTGGGACGTTTTTTTAAGCCCTTACAAGCAAGCGGTGGACGAGCTGAAAGTAAAATTGAAAGGAATGCGCTCGCAGTTTGGTATTGTGAATGCAAACTCACCGATTGAATTTGTAACAGGACGAGTAAAGCCTCTGGCAAGCATATATGACAAATCATTACTTAAAGGTATACCATTCGAACCTTCCGACAAATTAGGTTCGGAGCTGCAGGATATTGCAGGTGTGCGTATTATGTGCCAATTCGTTGATGATATCTCGACTGTCACACAACTGATTCGTCAGCGTGACGATATGAAGGTTATTGAAGAAAAAGACTATATTACAAATAGCAAGCCAAGTGGCTACCGTTCACATCATATGATAATCGAGTACCCTGTCGAAACGGTGCAGGGACGCAAAATAGTAGTAGCCGAGATTCAAATCCGTACATTGGCGATGAACTTCTGGGCATCAATTGAGCATTCATTAAATTATAAATATAAGGGAGAGTTTCCCGACGAGATTAAAGACAGGCTGCAAAATGCTGCAGAGGCTGCCTTCCGCCTGGATGAGGAAATGAGCCAAATTCGTAGTGAGATTCAAGAGGCGCAAGCTTACTTTAATGAATATAAAGATGATCTAGCGATACTAAATAACTCGGAAAAGGAGCGTGACAAACCGTGAAGTTCGCCATCCAATCACGCCGCGATGTTCAATCGAATGAATTGATGGAGCTTGCCAAAACTTATTTGCAGGATTTTGGATTAGAGATCGACGAAGAAGAGCCTGAAATTGTGTTGTCAATTGGTGGGGACGGGACGCTTTTGCATGCATTTCACCGTTATTCCCACCGACTGGACAAAGTCGCATTTGTCGGTATTCATACGGGACATTTGGGTTTTTATGCAGATTGGAAGCCATCTGAATTGGAGAAGCTCGTCCTATCGATTGCGAAAAAGGAATTTAATTCAGTAGAGTATCCGCTGCTTGAAGTCCAGGTGCATCGTAATTCTTCGGATTCAAGTACGTATTTGGCACTGAATGAGGCGACGATTAAATCTCCAGACGTTACGCTCGTGATGGATGTAGAGTTAAACGGTAAACATTTCGAACGTTTCCGCGGGGACGGCCTATGTGTATCAACCCCGTCTGGGAGTACAGCCTATAATAAGGCGCTTGGGGGGGCGATTATCCATCCGACCCTGCATGCGTTCCAGCTGACTGAAATGGCTTCAATCAATAATCGTGTGTTTCGTACAGTCGGTTCGTCCCTAGTACTGCCAGCCCATCATAACTGTGTATTAAAGCCGGTAAATGATCAGAAATTCAATATGACGATTGACCATATCCAGATTATCCAAACTGACGTTAAGTCGATTTCATTTAATGTAGCAAACGAGCGTGTACGCTTTGCCCGGTTCCGTCCATTCCCGTTTTGGGAGCGCGTGCATGATTCCTTTGTTTCAAACGAGTAGTACGAGGGGAATATGAATAATAGATTTACAGTAACTTTCAATGCCAAACAACAAGGGCAGCTTCTAAGGGAGGCAATTAGTGAATTTGGTATTTCTAAACGGGCATTGACTGCGATTAAATTTGAAGGCGGCGAAATTCTGGTGAATGGCTGTGAGCAAAATGTCCGGTATATTTTGCAGGCTGGGGATGAGATTACTATTATCTTTCCGCAGGAGCAGATTAGTGATGGTCTGCTTCCACAGAAAGGCCCGCTTACTATTGTCTATGAGGATGAGGCGATCCTTGTTTTGAATAAGCCTGCCTATATGAGCACCATTCCGTCCCGGGAACATCCCAACGGCAGTATTGCCAACTATGTGGCAGGCTATTTTTTACAACAGGACATTGCGTCCACGGTCCATGTCGTAACAAGGTTGGACCGGGATACATCAGGGCTTTTATGCATTGCCAAGCATAGGCACATTCACCACTTGACAGGGCTGATGCAACAGGCAGGCACTATTCACCGTGAATATGAGGCAATCGTGCATGGACATGTACAGTCGCAAACTATTATTGCGCCCATTGGCAGGAAAGAAACGAGTATTATCGAACGGGAAGTAAGGGATGACGGCCAGCATGCCCATACAGATGTCTTACTGCTGGAGCAGCTGACGATTGACGGCCGGCCGTACTCCCATATCCGGTTGAAGCTCCATACAGGCCGGACGCATCAAATTCGTGTACACATGGCACATATCGGTCATCCACTGATCGGTGATGAACTGTATGGAGGACGCCGCGAGCTTATTTTAAGACAGGCGCTTCATTGTATAAAACTCCAGCTTAAGCATCCTGTCACTGATCAGGCACTGCTGTTCGAATGTAAATTGCCGCCCGATATGATGAATATAATAAACAAAAGATGTTCGGAATAGACGAGCATCTTTTATTTATTTCAGCGGCTGTCGTTGCAGATATACTTGTTTCTATTATGTAACCTATCTGTTGATCACTTGAATACAAGGCGATAGAGGGATTACAACTTATAAAAATAATACATCATTTACTGAAGACATAAGCAAATTGGCTGCAGCAGAAAACAGCTTTCTAGATTATTCACTTCTAGTAATTAGTGAATCGATATAGTTCGTTATTTCATAATATAAAGTTTTTGGTCTCATTATAAGTAATAAAGCGGAAATGTACCCAATACGAATGCAAAAATTTTGAGGGAAAGATAAATAATTATTTACGAATAGCTGCTCACACAACTATTATGTAATGTGAGAGGAGGGATTACATGGTCGAAAACAAACATGAAAAGGATGACGTCCAATATAATGAGGAATTTCTTTGCCGGCTATTAAGAAAAGAAGATATCCACTTATTCCGCGAGAACTTTTTAGCACTTCATCCGTACGATCAAGGGCAATTTTATGAGAAGGTTGGACCTGATATACGGGAGACCATGTATCATTTTTTATCTCCTCATGAAATGGCTGTTATCTTCCGGGAGTTGGAGCTGGAGGATGACAAATATCAGGATTTTCTAAAAGAAATGGATACTTCCTACGGTGCGGCAATGTTATCCGAGATGTATACGGATGACGCCGTAGACGTATTAAATGAGCTGGATAATAAGGAACGGGAAAGCTATCTGGAAATGATGGATAGCGAAACGGCTGAAGAAATCAATGAACTTCTCGGCTATGCTGAATATACGGCAGGAGCCATTATGACAACGGAGTATGTGTCGATTTTGGAAAGTTCTACGGTCCGTTCAGCTATGGCGGTTATGCGTAAAGAAGCGCCGACTGCTGAAACCATTTACTATATTTTCGTTGTAAATGATGGGCATCAGCTAACAGGTGTTTTATCATTGAGGGATTTAATCATCGCCGATGAGGATACATTGATTAAGGAGATTATGAGTGATCGTGTTGTCTTTGTTGGATTAAAGGACGACCAAGAAGAGGTCGCGCAAATTATGAAGGACTATAACTTTCTCGCTCTTCCTGTAGTGAATGACAATAAGGAGCTGCAGGGGATTATTACGGTCGATGATATTATCGATGTTATTGAGGAAGAGGCAAGTGATGACTATTCAAAGCTTGCCGGGATTTCAGATGTGGAGGATATAGATGATGGCCCGTTTAAATCGGCAAAAAATCGGCTGCCATGGCTCATTATCCTGCTGTTTTTAGGCATGCTGACAGCCAATCTCATGAGTCGCTTTGAAGAAACATTAGACCAGGTGGCGCTGCTGGCCTTATTTATCCCGCTCATTTCCGGTACATCGGGAAATAGTGGGACACAGGCACTGGCTGTAGCAGTACGAGGAATTGCTACTGGAGAAGTAAGCGAGAAAAGCAAGATGAAGCTACTGATGAGAGAACTGGTGACAGGCTTAATCATGGGCATAGTTTGTGCTCTCATCGTTGTAGGGATTATTTACTTCTGGAAGCATAGCCTAGTGATGGGTCTTCTTGTCGGAGGAGCGATCAGCTGCTCCATTTTGGTGGCGACGCTTGCCGGTTCATTTATTCCTTTACTGATTCACAAAATGGGCATTGACCCTGCTGTAGCATCGGGTCCTTTCATTACAACTTTAAATGATGTCACAAGCCTGATGATTTATCTTGGGCTTGCAACTATGTTTTTAAGTCAAATTATGTAGCAATGAGGCCTCCTCAGCATATCGTAAGGAAAAAAGGATGTGGACGGTTGGAGTATCCGTTATTATACATTCATACCCCGCCCCCTGCGCGCCAAATCGATGATGAAAGCACATCGATCTATGTAAGGAAGGAGCCGGTGCCATCGCTGATCATCCATCAGCTTCGATATTTTGCGCGCCCGACCAATAAGGAAAGACAGCTGTACCTTCAATTGAAAAATGGAGAGCACTTGATCGGAACCATTGTGAAGGTAAAAGGTGAAGAAGTGTTAATCCGTGCGTTGGAGCAGGAAATATGGCTGGCCGCGGAATCAATTGCTTATATTACGGCAAAATAAAGAGCAGATGCAATACGCATCTGCTCTTTTAATTTTGATAGAGATATTAGGTATTTGCGCCTGCTGCTCGAGGATGCTTTGTTTGCTTCCCGCATATGCAAGCACATTTGTTGGAAGCCTCCAACGCTCATCAGAACTATGCAGGCGCTTTAGCGCTTTTATTCTTTGGTTAGTTACAAATGCCAAGGTCAACGTCAGCAATACATTGAACCGCACAGAAGCAGTTCAAGTCCACTGTGATACAGCTATCAGATGCAGCAAAGTATTCAACCGCACAAATAGCACCTAGGTTCAGTTTCGTACCGCAATCTGTTAATAGAGGCACTGCGTCGCCACCGCGGTCGTACAACGGAATCAACACGCGTAAAGTAGCACAGCAGTCATCGAAAATGTCTTCTACACGGAAGAATACAGATGTACAGTAGTCATACTCCTCTGAAGAGTATGATGCCATGAAAGGAACACCTGTTTTTGTTAGTAATGTAAATACTCGCGTATCTGCTGCATTACGTGCAGGACTCACGATACCACCAAGCGGCTCTAAGAAACAGTTTGTTGTACATGTTGAACACTCATCTTCTGTAGCTTGGTTTTGGATATCTAAAATGGCGCGTACAACTTCGCATACACAGCCTCTGTGATGGTCACCAAATCCACCTACGCTCTCTCTTCCACAACCCATATATTCACCTCCCTGTATGTGAATTCTTTCTACAATATGAAAGTGCACACTGTGGATTAGGGCGATTGCTATGGTTGAATAAAATTTACTGCGTGGGACGATACTATACACAAAAAGGAGGTGCAGGAAATTGAGAGGGATGCTGCTCACTTTATGCTGCTGCCTATTACTTGCCGGGTGCGGGAATACGGACGAAAAGCTTACAACCTTTTATGCTACATATGATGGCGAAAAAGAAACCGAAATTGAGGACATGCTAGATAAGCAAAAGGATATTGAGCATGCCAATGTCATTTTGGTAGATGATCAATTGCTTGTTGCCATGCAAGTGAAGCCGTGGAAGAAGTATAAAAAGAGATCCATCGAAAAAAAAGTGGAAGATGAGCTGAAAAAGGACTATCCGAACCTACAGTTAATTGTCTCAGCAGATTTTAAACTGCACTGGGAATCAGCAAAGCTGATTGAAAAGAATGAGACAAAAAATTTAAGCAAAAAACTGGAAGATTTGAGGAAGTTAGCAAAGGAGGAAACATAAGTGAACGAGCAGCGATATCAAACAATTGAACAGCAAATCAGCCCCAAGCCCCCTATAGGGATGAATATGCTTAAAGCTTTTTTAGTAGGAGGAATCATTTGTGCTATTGGACAAGCGATTTCATATTTTTATATTATTTTTTTTGATTTTACAGAACAAACAGCGGGGAATCCTACGGTGGCAACAATTATCTTTATCGCGATGCTGCTGACAGGCTTTGGCCTGTACCGAAAGCTTGGCCAGTTTGCGGGTGCAGGAAGTGCAGTACCAGTATCAGGCTTTGGAAATGCCGTTATTTCTGCCTCGATTGAACACCGGACAGAAGGATTTGTCCTTGGAGTTGGCAGCAGTATGTTCAAGCTCGCCGGATCAGTCATTTTATTTGGGGTTGTGTCAGCATTTTTTGTGGCACTTATTAAACTTATTTTAGTAACTATTGGGGTGGTATCATGGTAATCGTATTTGGGACAAAGCCGGCAATTTTAGCATGTGCGGCTGTTACAGGGCCGCTTGAAAAACGGAGTGTCTTCAAGTCTTATTTTGATACTATTATGGATGATGAGCGGTTCCAGGAAAATACGAATGAAAAGGGCCAAATGGTACTCGTACAAGAAGCATGCCAAGTTTTGATGAAAAAGGCGGATGTGAAAAATTTAGATATTGATTATTTCTTAAGCGGTGACCTTGTGAACCAAATGACACCAACCAGCTTTGCGGCAAGAGAGCTTGCCGTTTCTTTCATTGGTTTATTTGCCGCCTGTGCCACAGCTGTTTCTTCCCTCATTATTGCCGGGCTTTTAACGGAACTCGGGGCATCCAACTTTGCGATTGCAGGAGCGAGCAGTCATCATAATGCAACGGAGCGCCAATTCCGTTATCCAGTGGACTATGGAGCACAGAAACCTGCCACAGCCCAATGGACAGTGACAGCAGCAGGGTTTGCACTTGTTGGGAAATATCATGAGGGTATGCCTTATATGGCAGCAGCAACTGTCGGGAAAGTAATTGATTATGGGCAGGATAATCCATTTCATATGGGGGCGGCGATGGCTCCGGCTGCTTATAGTACCATAACTACTCATTTAAAGAAGCGCAACCAGAAAATAAGCGATTATGATGTTATTTTCACGGGCGATCTCGGAAAGATTGGCCTTAAGCTATTAAAAGCGATGTTTGCCGAGGATGGTATTAAAAGTGAGGAACTGAATATTCTCCGGGATGGGGGAGAAGAATATTTTGGCGAAGATACGCGCTTCCAGGCAGGAGCAAGCGGTGCAGGGTGCTCTGCCTCCGTCTTTTATAGCTATGTTGATCTTCAGATGAGAACAGGCCGCTATAAAAAGGTGCTCCTAGTAGCCACTGGTGCCCTGTTATCACCACTTTCCTATCAGCAGGGGGAGACGATTCCCTGTATCGCACATGCAGTAGAATTAACAGTATAGGAGGAAACAGGGATGATTTACTCGTTTATTTTTGCCTTCATTGTAGGGGGGCTTATTTGCGTAATCGGCCAGCTGTTGATGGATGTAGGCAAGCTGACTCCTGCCCATACATTATCTCTCCTTGTAGTAGCAGGATCGATTTTGGGCGGGCTTGGCTTGTATGAATATTTGATTGATTTTGCGGGTGCCGGTGCCACTGTACCGATTACCTCGTTTGGAAATTCCCTTACCGGCGGGGCGATAGCTGAGGCAGAAAAACACGGCTGGATTGGTGTGCTGACAGGGATGTTTGAAGTAACAAGTTCAGGGATAAGTGCAGCAATCGTATTTGGTTTTATTGGCGCCTTACTTTTTAAACCTAAAGGAACAATCGACTAGACGTATATCCTCCTTTCATTTGCTTTTGTTACATACATTAGCAAGTAGAAGGGAGGTGTTTTTTTATGGGTGGCTATTATAACTATGGCTGGCAAGGTGGTGTTGGCCAACAACAATGCTATTATAACTACGGCTACGGCGGAGGTTACGGCGGAGGCAGTAATGTATTCGTATTGATCGTAGTATTATTTATTTTATTAATTATCGTAGGTAGCGTTATCATCTAAGGAGGGAAGCGTGTGGAACCGTTTTTCAGACAGGTCGAAAAAAAGACCGGTGTCCAGTTTGAGGAAATACTAGCGCTTGCCAATGCGATTCAACACGCTGATTTTTCGAATGAAAAACAAGTACGTAAAATTGTTCGTAAAGTGGGCAAACTGGCAAACCGTCCGGTAGATTCAACACTGGAAGATAAAATTGTAAAGTCCATCATGCAGGATGGGCAATCTCTTGACTTAAATAAAATTGAAAAAATGATGAGATAAAAAACAGGGCTATCCAGAAAGTATTTACTTTCTGGATAGCCCTATTATTCTTGATTACTATTTGCGGTAAATCTTTGCTTTAGTAGCAGTCATATCAACATGCCGCTATTCCTGTTGCTAGCGGAGCACATTGCCATGAATTTTCAGCCGCTGCCTTTTCGTAAAACGGAGCTGCGACTGGGTATTGTGCCGTACTCAAGAAAGGCCAGAGGGGAAGCGATGCAGTACATGCCTAGACATTGCTTCATTACCTTTTCTGCCCGTCCCTTTATTGCTTAAATTACTTTTTCCATTGCCCGGTGCGGGATATAGGCATCTAAAAATTCTGGGGAAGTAACTATATAACCAAGCTTTTCGTAAAATGGGATTGCATAGCTTTGGGCATTTAGTTTGAGTTTTTTCCACCCGTATTCCACAGCATATTTTTCTACCTGTTCCATAATTAATATACCAAGCCGTTTTCCGCGGTATTCCTTGAGAACACAAACACGCTCTATTTTTCCAACTCCCGGAGAAACTTCACGTACACGGGCTGCTGCGATCGTATGGTCATCTTCCTGGACAATGAAATGCGCAGCTGTTTTATCAAATTCATCGAGTTCTAAATGAAGCGGAACACCCTGCTCCTCGACAAATACTTTCTTCCGGACGTCAAATGCTAATTGTTTTTCTTCTTCCGTAGTGACTAGTTTTACAGTAAACAAAACCTCATTCAGCTCCACTCAATCTAAATGTCTCATAAGTCGTCCATGAACCATCCTGCAATTGATAAAGAAGGTGGAATCGGTCGATTGTTTCTTTTTCGTCTACACCTGTCATGCGCAGTTGGCCGAAAATGTCATCATGTTCAGAATCCGTCATTTTTTGAGCAATTGTAATATGAGGGACGAAAACATGTTTTGATTGGCCGATTTGTAATTGGTCCTGAATTTCATTATGAATGTTTTCAAGCTGAGGTGTTGGCTCAATTCGGAAATAAATCGCATTTGTCGTTGGGAAGAACGAACTGATACGAGAAGCATGAATTTCCAACGGAGCAAAGCGCTTAGCGATATCCTCTAGCTTCTTCGTAATTTCTCCGATTTCTGTTTCATCTGCTTCAAACACGTCCTTCAAAGTCATATGCGGTGTAATCAGCGCATAGTGTGGGTCATAGCGCTTACGATACGTATTCGCCAAATCTTGTAGTTTTTTTGATGGAAATGCAACAATACCGTACTTCAAAGTTCATTACCTCCCGGAAATTCAAATTTCTCTTCATATTTAGTATAACAGATTGAATAGTCTTTGCGCGATTAGATGAAAAGATTATCCGAAATTTTCAATCAATGCCCTCTTTAAATCAGGTTTCCAATATTTCCATGTATGATTCCCGTTGAATTCTTCATAAAATGTGTCATAGCCCATTTCGACCATCAGTTTATGCATTTGGCGGTTGGGCGTCAAAAAGTCTTTGACAGTTTGATCATGTAATACTACTTTGTTTTCCTCTGTTCCAATGACATGGTAAATAGAAAGCTGGTCAAATTCTTTTGTTGAGCGTACTTTTTCCATAACAAGCTCATCCACATAGGGAGAGTGAAGAATGGCTTTACCAAAAATATTAGGGTACTTGACAGCTGCAAGCAGGGACGCTGTAGCCGCCATGGAATCGCCGATTAACCCGCGGTTTGAACCAAGGGCATTTGTCGAAAACTCCCGATCCAAATAAGGTACAAGCTCATGAGCTAAAAAGCGCAAATATGCTTCATGTTGGTCCCCTGAAGGAATGTATTTGCGTTTTCGGTCTTCTACACTCTTATAGGGAACACCGACAATGATTAAATGCTCGATTTCATAATCATTGATCAACTCATCAGCGAGCCGGGGAATACCGCCAAGCTGGAAATAATCTTTCCCGTCGGAAGCGATTAAAATATTGTACCTGTATAGTGGAGTATAGTTGGCAGGAATATAAATCAGCAGCTGCATCTGTTCCTGCAAGCATTCACTATAAAAATTAATGTCTTGAACGGTTCCTTTATCCACAGATGTCACTCCTTCTCATTGTTGTAACGAAATTGTATCATATAGAATAATAAAGGTGTAATATGTAGGTAATGTTTGTTCTGCTTGCCGGCTCAAATAGGAAGAAAGCTTAGGATGCGTTCTCTACCTTCTTGCGCTTTTTAAGAGCCGATCTTATATAAATACGTAAAGAAATGGAGATTGACTATGCATAATAAGAAACTTCGTGTCCATTCAGATGAAGTGGTAGCGGCAACACGGGCAGCTTTAATACGCCGTGGTGTCACAATAGATGCAATAGCAGAAATTGTGTATGAAATGCAAAAGCCTTACAATCCAGGTTTGGAGATTGCGCATTGTATAGAGTCGGTGGAACGGGTCCTGCTGAAGCGGGAAGTGCAGCATGCTGTCCTTGTAGGAGTAGAGCTTGATGAATTGGCGGAAAAAAAGATGCTATCAGAGCCTCTGCAGTCAATTGTAGAAAGTGATGAGGGGCTGTTCGGCGTTGATGAGACGATTGCGCTTGGTTCGGTCTTCACATACGGAAGTATTGCTGTCACGACATTCGGCCATTTGGATAAGCAGAAAATCGGTGTTATTGAAAAGCTAGATACAAAAGCCGGTGGCGGTGTCCATACGTTTCTTGATGATCTAGTGGCGAGCATTGCAGCCTGTGCCGCATCTCGTTTAGCCCATAGAATGCGCGATTTAGAAGAAGAAGGCGAAACATTTGCTGATGTGCCGCCTGTTGTACTTGGGCCAAATCCAAAAATAAAGCCTGAAGAGTAAATATTCCGCCATTTACGTTTTCGTAAATGGCGTTTTTTTTAGTTATCGATTATGATAAATAGTCGGTAGTATATTTAGTGAAGGAGAAAGCGAGTAAATAAAGCTTAAAGATATTAAAACCTTCATCACCAAGCGGAATGAATTATATATTATTCGGATCTTCGGTATTTGAAACTGAAGATTTTTTAATGAACAAGATAAAATTCAATTAATTATTGAGAAAACTCTTTAGCAGAAAATAAATCAAATTCATTGTGATATTGGGTCGCTTTATTGATAATAGAGGTAAGTAAAGTATTAATGAATGTTAGAAGAGAGGTACTAAAAATGAGTGATAAAGATATTAAAACGTTAATTACTAGCGGAACGATTATTTTCGCTGTTGTGATGTATTTGATATTTAAATGAAATTTTAGATCTTCAGTTTATAATTCAACTGAGGATTTTTAGTTTTAAGAGAACACAGGATTAAGAAAGTAGGATACTGAGTTGAAAAAGGTCTTTTTTGCTTTGTTCTTTTCTACATTGCTTTTAAGCGCATGTACAGAAGAAACAGATACGAATATTATGGAAAGTGAAGATATACAAGGTATTGCAGCCACAGCAAAAGAAACTGCAGAAAAGCATGATATAAGTAAGTTCGAAGAATATGACCTGCAGGAAATAATTGATGGTGACACAATTAGAATAAAATATAATGGCAGTTCCGAAAAAGTGCGTTTTTTACTTATAGATACACCTGAAACTAATCATGAGACATTAGGGGAACAACCATATGGACCTGAAGCAAAAGAATTTGTTAAGAAGCTTTTAGAGGGACAAGACACGGTTTACTTAGAATTCGATGTTTCATATCGTGATAAATATAAACGTCTATTAGCATATATTTATACGAAAGATGGGATTAGTATTCAAGAACAGCTTTTGAAGAATGGTTTAGCCCGTGTGGCTTATATTTATGAGCCAAATACAAAACATGTTGATTGGTTTAAATCGATTCAAGAAACTGCACAAAAATCAGCTGTTGGCATTTGGTCTGTAGAAGATTATGTAACGAATCGGGGCTACGACAAAGATGCTTACAATGCTGCTGTAAAAGAAAACAAGGAAGAGTCTAGTACAAGAAATGATGAAAACAGCTGTGTAATCAAAGGTAATATTAATTCAAAAGGCAATAAAGTATACCACATGCCCGGGCAAAAAGATTATAAAAATACAGTAGCTGAAGAAATGTTTTGTACTGAAAAAGAGGCAAAGGAAGCTGGATTTATTCCAGCCAAGCAATAGATCAATATAATCATTTGGTAATTTATAAATTACCAAATGATTATATTGCAACAATAACCAAATTGATCACTCCGTTTGACTTTCTTCCCGCCATGTATTCTAAAAGCTTTGAATTAATTTTGGCTGAACTATATAACTTTTAAATACGGCCGATCAATCTTTCTTCTAAATGAGTTCGTTTAATTTATCTCCAAAATAGCTTTCCCATGGATTTTTAATTAAATCTTAACTTAAAATCTGTACATTTATTGTGCATATTTATAAACGCCTCTTCTGGTATAAACGTATAAAAACCGTATTGATTCCACTTTACGAAAGTTGAATAATTTTATAGCTGAAAGCACTAATTTTTTTCTTTTAGTAAGCCTTCTACTACAAATTCAATAATCTTATCTTTTACTATTGGGAAGATATCATCGCCTATTTCATTTTTATGTAAGCGTAGTGTCAGCACTGCCTGCATAATTCCTACAATGACTCTAGGGTCATTTGTTGGTAATGTACCTTGTTCCATTAATAAGTTAACTGCTTGAACCCCTCTCACTGCATTCATTTGATTAAATTCCAACATTTGAGCTGGTAATTTACGTATCAGTCGATCATGGTCATCATTTTCAAAAAATTGGTGTAGAAAAGGGTTTTTTTCAACTGAGTCGAAAGAAAAATGAAAGAATGAGTGCAACAACTCTTTTGATGTAAGATTTTTTCGAAACAGTTCATTTAGAACCCCCTCACGAACTTCAACTTCATTTATTAATATTTCATAATAAAGCTCTTCTTTGGAATCGAAAAACTTATAAAATGTTCCTTTGGCAATCCCGCACTCTTTAATTATTTCATCAATACTCGTCTTAGCAAGACCGTATTTGATAAAGATACTGCGACCTTTTGTTAAAAGATCTTGTCTAATGTGTTCTCTTTCTTTATCGGTAAATTTCGGCATTTTTATCTCCTTTAAATTTATATGACTTTTTGTGGATTTTTAGTCACGTATAATTTATACTATACCACATATAGTCGAAACAGAGGTGAAAATAATGCCGTCTTCATCACTTTTTATGACTATAAGAACTATTAAAGTCATATAAATTTAATTAAAAAGTTAAGGAGAAAAGTATGAGAGTTATAGGTGAAAATCCGGTTAAATTTGACAGTCTTTATAATTTCCGAGACATCGGGGGATTTATAACGAATGATGGGAGGGTAATGAAAAAGGGGGTTCTATTTCGCTCTGATGAGCTATCGAGGCTTTCAGTCAAAGATATAGATGTATTTAATCATTTAAAAATAAAATTAATCTGTGATTTAAGAACAGACCAAGAAAGAAAATCTAAGCCTAGTAAATTTTCTTCAGGACATACCATAAAGGTGATGAATATTTCTATTCAAGATAGAAGTCAAGAATTCACACGTTTTGAATTTTTTAAATTTCTAGTAAGTAATTCAACTTCAATAAATTTTGAAACAATTATGAAAGATATGTACTACAATATGGCCTTTGTTAACAATTCTAAAATTAATGAAGTAATTACATTGCTTTCTGAGCAAGATCACTTACCTGCGTTAATTCATTGTACTGGAGGGAAAGATCGAACCGGCTTCATTTCTGCACTGATACAATTGATGGTTGGAGTTCCATATCATAAAGTAATGGAGGAATATTTGTACTCCAATCATTTAATTGAACCTAAAATGAAAAAAGCAGAGAAAATGATCAGATGGATGAGCCTTTTTCAAGTATCTTCAGAGCGGATAAAACCAATGTTAGAGGTTCGAAGAGAATATTTGGATGATATTTATAAAGAAATCATTAACCAATATGGTGATATAGAAACTTATTTATGTGATGGTTGCAGTATAAAACAACAGAGTATATCAAGATTAAAAAATATGCTCCTTGAATAATAAATTTAAAAAAACACTGCTTTATTTTAAATAATTTTTTATTTACTTACGATATGACTAATAGAACAAAAAAAGTCACTATGTTTCTTTTTTGAAAAGAAATTTTAATGGAAGTGAATGAGAATATCTTGGGAGAATGACTTTCAACCAAAGGCTAGTTGTTTATTTATACGTTGAGGACATAGTAAATTAGAGTAGAATATTAAAAAGGATAATCTGAAAAGTTTATGTGACTGATGTGGTCCAATTTGTTAAAGAAATAAAACTTCTGAACTCCTATTATTATTGTCACTCTCTGGACGAGATGGCTGGAATATAAATAGCGGCGTATTAGTTTGGACTAATAATTGGTGAATCCTCTTTACATTTAGAAGTATTCCATTTCTTTTTTATCCTTCTTTTCTTATTATTTTGGCTGACGTTATATAAAGTTGGTTTTGATTCCTTTGAATAAGCAAAAAAATTGTCAACAAAGTCCTATAAAAGGCTTTGTTGACATAAAAAGTGTAATTTATTTATTGCTTTGTTTGTGAATAATATTAAATACTTCATTCAATAGCTGTTCATTTCCTGAAAGAGAGGGAGCTATTATTTTTAACTGCCGCATGGCCCCTTCACAAACACCCCATCTTATATATGAGCTTTGAATTTCCTCCAAAATAAAATTAATTAATTCTTGGGCTTCTTGAGGGAATTTGTTTTGATTCGATGTTAATAATTTCTGGATATTACTAATGGCAGTTTCTTGACTCTCATATGAACTCGGTGATTTATATGGGAAGAGAATTTGATTAGTTTTTTTTGTTATTTCAATATTTTTCTCTAAACGTAAAATATTATAATCTAAAATATCCGAGCTATTGAGATTCAGCTTCATCTGATCAGAATATCTAAATTGATAGCCTAATCCTCCAATAAAGTGAGTAGATAAATCCATTGCACTCTCCTCTATTTCATTACCGTAAACCTCTATTAAGCGATTGGCTAGCCAGTTCAGTTCCTTATAATGGCTTTTCACCATATATTTTTGCAGCTCTTCATCATTTTCTCCTAAAGAAATATTATATAACTCTGCAATTTTCTCGGTTCCATAGATGGAATGTTTTGCTCGAAGCTGAGAATAAAAAATTTGTTTATCGTTAGGCTGGCCTTCAAATAGCAACATATTTTGCTGCTCTTCTACTTTCTCATCGACCTTTTGGATGATATGAAGAATTAATTGGGATTTTGTAGAGAAGTATTTATAGAATGTCCCTTTTGATACTTTGGAAAGCTCCAGGATATCCTGGATAGCGGTATCGTGATAGCCTTTTGTCCTGAATAGTTGTTTAGCCACTTCAATGATTTTTTCTTTTTTACTCATATCTTTAACACCCCTGAAATTATTGACATTGTTATTATAACATATTATCATGGAAATGAACTCGAGTATAAAATATTGAACGTACGTTTACTCTTTGTGAAAGGAAGTAGGCGACATGAAAGAAAATCAAGTGCAGCCAATTGATATATATGGCAACCAATTTAAACGATCTAGGTTTGTACTCGTTTTATTGGCGGCCACCTTTTTAACGATTATAAACCAGACCTTGTTGGTGACTGCTTTACCTAAGATAATGGGAGATCTAGGTATCAATGCTATAGATGCACAATGGCTGATCACATCATTTATGTTAATCAGTGGCATAATGATTCCCACTTCTGCATTTTTGCTAAATACAATAACTAATAGAACTTTATATTTTATAGCAATGGGCAGTTTTGCAATAGGAACGGTCATTTGTGCACTTAGTACAACATTTACTGTTTTACTATTCGGCCGAATTATTCAAGCGATTGGTTCAGGGTTAATGATTCCTTTAATGCAGACCCTTATGTTTATGGTTTATCCAGCAGAACGGAGGGGCGAAGCAATGGGACTAGTAGGGATTGTTATAGCCTTTTCTCCCGCCATCGCTCCAACAGTATCCGGCTGGATAGTTGATTATTATGACTGGCACTACTTATTTTATATACTTCTTCCACTAGTAGGGGTTAATATTTTGCTAGCAATCTTTTATATGAAAAATATTATTCAATTAACAAAGCCTAGGCTTGATGTTTTCTCCTTATTACTTAGTAGTGTAGGTTTAGGTTCACTTTTGTATGGGATAAGTGTTGCAGGAAATGTAGGGTGGCAGAATAAGACTTCGTGGATAGCTTGTCTAATAGGCATAGCAGTCATATTATTTTTTTCTCTTCGCCAATTAAAATTGGCTCAACCTTTTTTAGAGTTACAAGTATTTAAAAGTAGAACATTTACGTTGTCTACAATCATTGTTGCGATTATTTTTATGACAATGATTGGTTCAGAAATTCTCTTACCTATTTATACACAATCAATAAAGGGATTTTCAGCACTTCAATCAGGTCTAATATTGCTTCCAGGTGCCCTTGTTTTAGGGGTGATTTCACCGGTTGCCGGCAAGCTGTTTGACAAGTATGGAATAAAGAAAATAGCAATTATAGGTATGTTTATTTTAACTATAGCATCATTTCCCTTTTTATTTCTTACGAATGATACAGCAACTTGGTGGATCGTCTGTCTTTATTCATTAAGGATGTTAGGTATGGGGTTAGTAATGATGCCATTAGCTACAGCTGGGATTAATGCATTACCTAATGAGCTAATAAGCCATGGTTCAGCAATTAATAATACTGTGCGCCAAGTGTTTGCTTCATTAGGTTCTGCCATAATGGTAGGGGTTATGTCAGCCACAGTAGCTAGATATTCAAATGATGATGAGGGCGTCTCTGCTTTGTTGAAGGGAATCAATAATGGCTTTATGTCTGCTTTCTTTCTAATAGTTGCAGCCTTTCTTTTATGTCTTTTTATAAAATCAGCAATTCATATAAAAGAGACAGAGTAAATTGTTGTGTAGACTCTTAGTTAGTTAAGAGTATCAAGGCTTAATATGCATTGTGAAAGCATGAGAAGAGATGTAATGGCTAGGACGATAAAAGCATAATTTTTATTTCGATAAATTAAATTGCATTTAAAGATAAGACAAAATGTATGGGAGTGATTTTAAATGACTAAAATAATCCAACCGTTTTTAACGGTTGCTAACTATCATTTACTTGAACAACAAATGAATAAAATTTTGCAAGCACTTGCAACGACAAAAGATAAAGACGTCATACTTGCTGTGCGTGGTATTGTTGAAAGTGAAATTACAGCAAAATTAGTGCTGTCTACTGGGGAAACCGAGTTAGTTGAACAACTTTTTGACGTTACAGATCGGGTACAAGGGGAAGCGTATTTAGAACAATTAAAGCCTTATGTCATCCCCTTTAAAGCAGTTACAGCGAATACAGTGAAAAGCCTATTTAAAAAGGAAAAAAAACTAAAGTTACCGAACCTTGAAGAGATAGATTTTCAGCATATTTGTTATTTAACGTGGAATGATGCTGGTGCACACCGAAAATATGTCTTAATTGATAAAGATGAACAGTTTAAAGCGATTAAAGGTACTATCTCCAATGACACAGTTAAAGGAATATGTGCCATTTGTAACCGACACGCCGAAGTGAACTTATTTACTACTTCAATAAAAGGAAGAGTTGTCGGGACATTTACAAGCCATAGTAATTACATTTGCGTAGATAGCCAAAAGTGTAATCGGCATATAACCGATTTAGAAAAAACGCTAGCTTTTTTCGAGCGTATTACACAATAAGAACCATCCATTAAAGGGGGATTTTGACCCGTAATTCCAAACCCATCTTTATTACAATTTTTAAGACTTATTGAATCTTGAAAAAGATTGAAAAGTTTTGATATATTCAGTTTCATGGTGGATTGTTAAAATAGTACTTTATTATTCTAGATTCGTTTTTACTTAGAAAAGGGAACTTGCTGTTATAACAGTGCATACCAGCTAAAATTATCAAGAAGTAATAGGAATAACTAACGATAAATAGAATATCTGTTGCACTATAGGATGACGGTACTTTGCAGCCAGCTGTAGGTGTACTGTCTCTTTGCTAATATTTGGAAGGAAATAAAGCCGTACAGAAAGGTAAAACTTTCAGTGCGGCTTATTTTTTTATAGGTAGATATAAGATTTGGGAGGTACGAAGCTTTGAGGGGGAGTCATACCTTAAATTTTCTATTGAATAGATCCTGTACTCTTAAGCTGAGGTGTCACAGATAAGTTAATTTTTGCATTTCGGTATGCTTCTTCCCATTCCTCTTTACTCATTCGGCGATTATGAAGTGTTCTAGATCTATAGTCCAATCCAAAACCAAGCGGATCAAACCCGAGCTCTTTCATATCAGTAAAAAATTTCGTAAACTTTTCCTCTGACTCAGCCTTCAATAACTTGTTGTAGAACGGTAAATCCTTACTGTCTAAATTCTTTTTAGACTCTGATATATAACCGTATAACTTTATTTTTATATCGAGCTCAATTTTGTTACCGCCTTTTATAGTGACACTATGTTTCGTTTTTAACCGGTCAATTCTGGCGATAAAATATTCATCGTCTTCATTTATCGCCAGATCTGCTCTATCCGTGCCTTTTGTTAGCATCGTATAAAGTGACGTATTTAAAGGATCAAACTCATGGGGCTCCATACTATCTCTCACTATAAGAGATTTATCTATTTCAAAATGTGAATCCTTCTCATTGATCCTGATGATAGGAAGGACAGGATCAATTCCCCACGCCTTCATGTCCCTTCTAAAGTTGAATAAATAGGTAGTGACAATATATTGGCTCTCTGTCCCGGTATGATCGAAATAGTTAAATAACTCTGGGTAGGCGGAAGTTTCGCCCTGCGGTACCATTTTGATGATTTTTTCAGCAGATGGCCTTCCGACAGCAATCCAGGCAATCATTTGAATGTCCGGTCTTCTTAGCAGAAAGTCTAAAATTTCTTTGCTTTTATCCGCCTGCACTAAATCCTCCCCAATCACAATCAGCTTGGTATGTCCAAACTGCAGCTCCTTGTCCGAATAGGCCTCCATCAAACGGATTGCTTCGGATAGAGTTTCTCCGGCCTGTGTCAGGTAAGAGTATGTGGGCTGCGGTGCATCCTTAAAAGAGCTGGACGGCTCATATAGCTTTAAGGTAATTTTGTAAGGTTTGTCTGCTTCATCAGATTGATCGATCGCAATCATCGCAACGAATACATCCTTATCGATATCTTTAAACTCACAGCCTGACAGAAGAATGAATAGGGGCAGCAGCAATAAAAAGCCCAATCTATTTTTGATTTGCTTGTTCAGCATATTTCATCCTCCGTTTGATAAAGAGAAATAAAAAACACATGGACGGAAAAATGACGATTAATGCGTTATAAAAGTAGTGTGTATAGAGAAATAGCCTGTATTCATTCAACAACTGGACCAGAATTAAGGAGATTCCAATGAAGAAGGGAACAGGGATGAATTTTCCGAATTTTTTTCCCTTGTACTTTATTTTCTCCAGGTTGAAGACAAATTTTAAAAACTCCATGGAGGCATGCCAATGAATTAAAATGCTTAAAAATGCTATGCCTAAATAGAACAATAAGAAAACGAAAAGTACACGTTCGATAATAAAATATTCCATCCTTAAGGAGTCACTTGTAGAAATCCATGGATAAACAAGCTCGCCGATATTTTCCAAGCCATTAAAACCGATTGGGATGAAATATGTTGTAAATAATGTGGCCATTGCTATGACGGCTATTATAAAAATTTGCTTCCAGCCAAACTTTTGCTTCTCTGTAAAGAAGCGATTAAAGATTGTCAGGTTGGCCACTCCTAAAAATAAAAAAAAGCAAGCAGAGAACGCATCTATATTTGGCCATTTATTCACATATAAAGCTGCATCTTTTACATAATCCCATTCTAGATGATCGTTGTTGTAGGCTTTGAAAAAGATAAAAAGAATTAATGGAATGGTTATTAATAAGATAATCTCCACCGTATAGAAAACCCGTTCTGTCTTCATTAAACACCCAAAGATAACAGATAGGATAAGCGTCAAGCTAATAAGGTTGATGGACATTTCAGGTGTCAAGTAGCGAATAAGGAGGAATACAAAAGTAATTAATGTAATGACACCCGCTATAAACCACATGACAGCCAGAAAAAATACAAATGGCCGATAAAACCACGGTGCTGTTGTTTTCTGCAGTAATTCAGGCAATGTACGGCCGGGAAAGGCATTGAAAAAACGTGTATAAACGGTGACAAGAAATGTTCCCACAAATATAGCCAAAATCATGGCAGAAACCGCACCATCTTTATGGGAATGCAAGAGAATAGCGGGAACGGAGGCGATAATATTGGCCACCATATTAATCAAAATCAAGTAGTAATAATATCGGCTCAAGTCTTCCTCTCCCACTTTGACCTATTTTTCGGCGAGGTGTATAGCTGCAGATAAGGCTCACCGAAACTGTCCAAGTTCACTAAATACATAATTAAAACGTAAAGGCCCAGTGTTAAGCCGGCCAGGCCGAATATGGTTGTAACAAAGATAAACAGTAACCGCACGACCCGTATTGAAAATGCCATTTCATTTACAGGAATAACAAAGGTCGAAATAGCGACTGCAGATACAATAATTACCATAATATTGGATGCAAGTGAAGCCTCTGTTACTGCAGTTCCCAGAATTAATCCTCCTACAGTAGTAGCCGTTGCGCTGATTGCCTTCGGAAGACGGATACTTGCCTCTAACAGCAGTTCCATAAAAAACAGCATGAACAGCACTTCGATGAAAGAAGAGAACGGAACTCCTACCCTGCTTCCAGCTATCGTTAGGGCCAATTCGGTTCTAAATACTTCAGGGGAGAAAGAAGTAACACCTACATATAGACCGGGCAGAAGAATACTGATCATTAATCCGGCATAGCGGAGAAATTTTAAAAATATTGAAATGATTAAAGTATGATAATTATCCTCCATTGTGCTCATGTAATCGAAAAAGACTGCCGGCGTAGCTACAGCCTGGGGATTCCCGTCCACTACTAAAATAACTTTTCCACCGGCTATATTGTATACAATCCGGTCGGGACGCTCTGTCATAATCATCTGGGGGAATAGTGACAGCCGTTTATTGTTTAGAAAATTATTTAATTGCGTAGTAGAAGAAACAACTTGTTTATCGACATTTTGAAGTCTTTCTCTAATCGTATCCAGTACGCCGTTTTTGACCTTTTCTTTATCATAAATGATAGCGACTTTATGTTGATTTACTTCTCCTTTAACAACATATTCAACACATAAAGAGGGCTGATGATAATAGGAGCGAATGACATTGATATTCGTCGCCAAGTTATCGCTTAACGCTAATTGAGAGCCATGGATGGTAGTTTCGACAGAGGTGTTATTGACTTTATCATTGGTCGATAATTTAAAATCAAGTAAATACCATTCATTTTGAATGACAGCAACGACACTGCCGTTCATTATTTCGCGCATAACTTGTTCCTTCGTCGTAGCCTCCTGAAATTGAGGCAATGCATGCAAATATAGTTTGAATTGATTTTCTGACGCCATCTCAAAAAAAGGTTTAATTACACTGTTTTGGAGCATTTCCCGATCGATAAGAGGTTTAAGGTAGAATAACTGCATATATTTCTGCTCGTATTCCAATGTTTTCTCAGTCAATTCATTCGTCTGTTTGAATTGATCATTAATCCATTTAACCGCTTCTAATGAAAACATCGTATCCTCCAATCATTTAGTAAGGATTAGTCATATGTTATCCAAATAGATAAATTGCAATTCATAGATGGATATAAATCTTTTATGATTTTTCACTATAATGGAAGCTGTTTTTATTGACATACCTTTGACAAGTAAAAAAAGCAGCCCGAAAATATGAAAGTAAACCAGCTATTGCAAAAACGGCTTTCTACAGGGATCAGTTTTCATAAAAGACGAATCTATAAGCCCGATAAAAGGTAGCCCTTTAGGTTAATGTTAGAAAAATGTGACGAAAAGTTGTTGGAATGTGACAAAAGTGTAAATTTAAATGGAATTCTAATTGAGAATAAATCTTATTTATGGCATTCTAGTAGATGGAAATCATTTTAGAAGGAGGGAACAGTAGGAAAATGAGAAAGTTTTTTCTTGCAGCCGTAACGGTTATGTTTATGTTATTCCTCTTCTTGCCGGCTACTACAAAGGCAGCAGTGGCAGATGGTACATATAATGTCAATTACCAGGTAAACAAGCCGGGCAGCAACTCTGCTTCGATGGCTAATGACTATTTTTTAAAACCCGCTAAGCTTACTGTAAACAATGGGAAAATGTCGATTCAGCTGACGATCAAAAACAGCGCCTGGGTGACCCAGTTCAATCCGCCGGGAGGGGCAGCCGTAATCAGCTCAAATACAGGGGCTGATCAACGAGTTGTCCAGTTTGGAATTGGTACATTTAATCCGTTAACAGTAGGGTTGAAGATAGACATTGAGGATATCGATTACCATCATTCCTATAGTGTAGATTTTGTTTTCGATAGTTCTGGACTGCCGGAAGCAAAGCAGCAGACACCACCGGCATCAGTTCCAGCCAGCAATACAGAGGTAAAGCCAGCTCAACCTTCATCGTCAGGAAGTAATACTTCTTCAAATAATCAGCCTGCCACAAATGAAAAGGTACATAACGCTTCCGTAAGTGAGCAGTCAAAACCAACAGCCAATGAGACAGACGCTTCACAAACGACAGCGGATAATACGAATCAACAGCAAACAGCACCGGCTGAAGAGGTAGAAAATCCAGAGACGAGCGATGCACTGCCACTAGCTTCTCTTGTGGCATTCATAGCAGCGGCAATTATTTTTATCCGAACAAAATAACCAAAACTAAATGAATTTGGAGGAACAAGCAATGACAAAGAACCGTAATACAAAAGTGGCATTAGTAGCATTGATGGCTGTATCAGCTATTACACCTGCTGCCGTATCTGCAAATGCAGGTGAAACACAAAATGTAAATGGAACGGATGCAACTACAAAGAATACTGCCGCTCCGGCGACTGAAACGGCAGTACGTACGATTGACTTTACGCTTACAGATGAAACGGGTATGCTATCCCGTTATGTAAAAAGTCCCGGTAAGTTAATCGAAAGAGAAGGACAATACTATATCCAGCCGGAAATTAGTGAGGCTGCATTGGCAATGATTACAGATGCGAAAATCGGAGATACACCAATCATTCACACGTACGGCGACGTAAAGATGGTATTGATTCCTGTAGGGAAAGACTTTGCTCCGGTTAAAGGTGCGTTGACACTTCAGTCTCCGGGTTATAAAGGCACAGTTGATTTCACTCTAACTGCTGACCCAGCTACAATTAAAGAGGTAAAGGATGAAAAACCTGAAGAAAAGCCGGAAGAAAAACCGACGAAGCCGTCTACTCCGTACGGTGATATTGCTGATGGTAAATACGAAGTAACATTTGATGCTTATAACCCAAAAACAGGTGAGGGCAATTACGCAGCTATTACGAATCATTTAAATGAAAAAGCTGTATTAGTTGTGGAAAAAGGAAAGTACTTCCTGGAAGTCAGTGCGACAGAAAAATCAAATGGCATGATTGCAGAATATCAGGTATTGGCAGGGGACAAGTATGTAAAGGCGGAAACAGTTTCCGGCTCTCAAGCAAAATACCCGCATGTTGTACGACTGCCTTTGACATCTCTAAATGATTTAACGACTGCTAAATTACATGTTGTAGCCGGTACGCATGATGCATGGTATGACTTCCAAATCGCGGTGGATAAAGGTCTTGATTTACCGAAAAAGGAAGAATCCGCTGATGAGACGGTAACACTGCCTGCTTATGTCTACCAGGACGGACTACAAGACTTGTCAATTATGCATGGAAAATACTTGGCGGATAAGGTGAAAGTGACGGCAACAGAGACTGGCTACAACGTTGATGTGACATTCCCGGAAGGTCAGCATTTAAATGGCTTTACTGTAGAGGGCGCAACAGTGGCGAAGAAATCCGAAAATAAGGTTGACGGTAATACAGTAAAAGTATACACGCTATCAGTAGATGATTTATCAAAAATCTACACAGCAACTGTTGATTTATCAGTGCGTGTTGGTGACTTTTCATATGATGAAAAATACAATATTCAATTACAGTTCGGCGGTATGAAAAACCCATTCGGAGATATCCAGAAGCTGGCGAATTATGGCGCCATTGTTTCTTTATACTCCCAAGGGATTTTCAAAGAAAGCGAGAAATTCAACCCGTATACGACAACAACACGCTACCAATTCTCCTTAATGCTATTCCGTGCGTTAGACTTGGAAGTACCTGAAACAACAGGCTTTAAAGATATTACAACACTGGATGCAGAAGCACTTTCTGCGATTAAGGCACTGAACAGCTATGGTGTTATCAATGGGGTGAATAAAGAGACATTCGCACCGAACAACAAAATCACACGTGCGCAAACAGCTAAAATGATTTACCGTCTGTTGGAGAAGGAAGGCTACAAGCCTGCAGCAGATGCAAAAATGCCATTTAGCGATGTCCCTGCAAATGACCAAGAGTTAAATAAGGCAGCAGCCCAATTACATGCACTAGGCATTATGACAGGATCTGCCGGCAAATTAAATCCAGGGGCACCACTTACACGTGACCAGATGGCAAAAGTGTTAAATAACGCTTTGGAAGTGCTTGGAAACCTATAAACAATGCCGTAGACAGACAGCTTCCTCCCCATGTGAGAGGGAGCTACTGTCATATTTACAACTATTCAATTGACGTAAATTTCCATCAATTGTGTTAGTAGAAGATGAAACTTTACTTCAATTTGAATAAGCAGGGGGAAATGACATGAAAAAATGGTTATGGGGCTTGTTTTTTGTCCTAGCTATGCTCGCGGGCTGCGGCGGTAATGAAGGGACAAATGAAAAAGCAGCAGCCAATACAGCAAAAGAAACGATGGATACGCAGGGCGAGTACCGCATTATTGCAGGGACGGTTGTACTTGCCGAGATTCTAGATCGCCTGAACCTTGATGCGGTCGCCATCCCGGAAACAGAGAAGAAGTTACCGGCACGTTTTGATGGATTGCCGACGATTGGCAATGCTATGAGCCCTGACGCGGAAATCATCAAATCATTGAATCCGACAGAGGTATTATCCGTTTCTACATTGGAATATGATCTCAAGGATTCATTTGAGCAATATAAAATCCCCGTTGATTTCGTTGATTTGACAAGCATTGATAGTATGCTGGACGAAATCGGGCAAATCGGTGAAAGATATAACCGCAGCCAGGAAGCGGCGGATTTAGTGAAGGAACTCAAGAAGGAAATTGAAAAGGTAGAGCTTGTGGCAGATGAAAATGAAAAGCCTAAGGTATTAATCCTGCTTGGTGTGCCGGGAAGCTATTTAGTAGCGACAGAGCATTCATATGCTGGAGACCTAGTGCGTATTGCCGGTGGAGAAAACGTGATGGCCGGGCAGGATGCGGAGTATTTGGCATCCAATACAGAATACTTATATGACGCTAATCCTGATATTATCCTGCGCTTGGCACATGGCATGCCTGAAGAGGTTGTGAAGATGTTTGATGAGGAATTTAAAAAGAATGATATATGGAAGCATTTTAATGCGGTGAAAAATGATCGTGTCTATGACTTGGAGGAAGAACTTTTCGGTACAACAGCGGCTTTGAATGTTCCGGAAGCCCTTGATACTTTGGTAGAGCATTTCTATAACGAGTAGTGGCAGCATCTTACCAGTCTTGCTGCTTTCATATAGACAGGAAATAAAGGATGTTTTGTTGTGACGAAAAAAATAGGAAGTTTCATTGCCATAACGGTGCTGTTATGTATGACTATCATATATGCGGCTACTACGGGCAGTGTCCAACTCAGTTATATGGAGTTTCTGACTGGATTATTTGATAGCACAAACGAAAAAATGGCAGCTATTCGGGATTTACGTTTCCCACGTATTTTTGTAGCTATTTTTGCAGGGGCGGCTCTTTCAGTAGCAGGGGTGCTCCTACAGGCAATTATGCGTAACCCGTTGGCGGATGCAGGGATTATCGGTATTTCCTCAGGAGCTGCTTTTACAAAGCTGTTTATCGTTTCGTTTTTCCCGACTTACTTCTTCCTTTCGCCGATTGCCGCTTTTGTTGGAGGGGCAATAGCGTGCTTACTTGTTTTTATGTTGTCATGGAAGTCCGGGTTAAATCCATTGAAATTAATTCTTGTCGGGATTGCAATCAATGCGATGTTTTCTGGCTTAACAGAAGCACTTATCAGCTTTGGGGCCTCTTCAGCAGGTGCCATTACATCCAGCCTGACATTGAAAACTTGGGATGACGTAACAGTCATTGCTACATACGGATCAATTGGTCTTGTCCTCGCACTTACAATGTACGCATGGTGTAATGTACTTGTTTTATCTGATAAAACTGCTAAAAGCATTGGGTTTCATGTAACGGGCGCACGCATCGCTATAGCAGCTGTCGCTGTTTTATTATCAGCTGTTTCTGTAGTAGTTGCAGGTGTAATCTCATTTGTCGGTATCCTTGTCCCGCATATTGCCCGCAGATTAGTCGGTCATGATCACAAACTATTGATTCCTTTTACTGCCTTGCTAGGAGCATTCATTATTTTGCTCGCTGATACACTCGGGCGTACAGTACTGTCACCGATGGAAATACCGGCATCAACGATTATGGTTATCATTGGCGGGCCATTTCTCATCTTCCTGATCCGCAAAGATAAATAGAAAAGAGTGACAAACGAAATGGAGATTAATCAAGTAACTGTTTCGCATGATGGCACAAAACGTCATTTGAACAGTGTCACAACAGCGATACAAAAAGGAAAAGTTACGACCATTCTCGGTCCGAATGGCTGCGGGAAATCCACCCTGCTGAGTGTCATGTCACGTAATAACAGGCCGGCAGAGGGACAGGCACGTCTTGAACACCGTGATTTGACAGATTACAAGCCAAAGGAATTCGCCAAGAAATTTGCAATCGTTTATCAGCAGAACGATATACCGCAGGATTTGACCGTAGAAAAGCTTGTTATGTTCGGTCGTATGCCCTATTCCTCTTTATTGAAAAAGCGAACGCAGGAAGATGAGGAAGCAGTGATATGGGCATTAGCGTGTACAAATTTGCTGGAAAAACGAAAGCAGAATTTAGCAGCTTTATCGGGTGGAGAGCGGCAGCGCGTCTGGATTGCCATGGCATTAGCGCAAAAATCGGAAATGCTATGTCTGGACGAACCGACAACCTATTTGGATATTTATTATCAGCTGGAATTGCTTGAACTGATAAAGGAGCTGAATGAGCGGTACGGCCTTACAATTGTTATGGTACTCCATGACATCAATCAGGCAATCCGCTACAGCGATCATATTATTTTAATGAATGAAGGCAGGATTGTGGCGGAGGGTGAGCCGAGAATGGTTATTACAAAAGCAGTCATTAAAGAAGTATACGGTGTCAATGCAGTGTTTCACGAGGACGAGGAACTGGGCCTTTATATGATACCGTTAAATATTTAAGGAATATAAAATGAAAAGAATAATTCAGTTGGCCTGCATCGTCGTGATGTTTTATGCAGGAGGGCACATTGTGCGTTATATATATTCGTATGTGAAGATTGAGAATGAGCTGGAGGAGATCCAGCAGTTTGCCGGGGTTGGAAAGCTGGAGGAGCTCCGAAAGGTAAACCCGCGTATAATCGGCTGGCTCACTTTAGAAGGGACAAGGCTGGATAATCCTGTACTCCAGGCAGAGGACAACGAATTTTATCTGCGGCATAATTATATGGATAAAGAAAGCCGTGGAGGGAGTGTTTTCATGGATTATCGCAATAATTCCCTACATGACCGGCATACGATTTTTTATGGCCATGTTCTTAGAAACGGCACGATGTTTGGAAGTCTGGCAAAGTTTGCTGACCAATCCTACGCAGAAGCACATCCAGTATTTTATTATGAAACGCCTGAGAGGCAGTACGAGTTTCAAGTATTTGCTGCTTATGAAACAACGACTGATTTTTATTATATTGAAACCGATTTTACTGATGAATCGTATGCTGCTTTTTTAGAAGAAATTCAGAGTCGGTCTGCTATTACGATGCCTGTAGAGGTGCGTGAGGAAGACCAAATCGTGACATTTTCAACATGTACGACTTCTATCAATGATAAGGAACGGTTTGTTGTGCATGCGAAAGTAGTAGAAAGGATGGAATAGTAGAGGTGGGAAAGATGACATTTAAAAAAGGGCTTGCTGCTGTTATTTTGGCAGCGTCCATGCTTGGAGCATGCGGCAGTGACAAACAAGAAGAAACAAAAGAGGAGCAAGTAATAAAAGAAGAGATTGATTTATCTTCTGAAGCAGAACAGTTCCGTGCTTTTGCAATCGAACAGATGGAGCCATTCATTGCGGATGCAGAGATGCTGGCAGGGTATGTAAAGGAAGGAAAGCTGGAAGAAGCACAGAAGCTGTACCCGCTTGTCCATATGTACTATGAACGGCTACAGCCGGCAAAAGCAAGCTTTGCTGCATTAGATGCAAAGATTGATACCCCCGTTTTACGTAAAGACGAAGAGACAACAGGGTTCCGCCGTCTGGAGTACGGCTTGTTTAAGCAAAAGAAAACTACCGGATATGAAGCTGCGGCAGAGGAGCTTGTGGCCGATATTAAAAAGCTGAATGAAAAGCTGCCGGAAGTGGAGCTGGACGGCAAACAATTAGTGAATGATACAGAGGGTATGCTGGCTCAAATAATCGATGAACAGCTGGCAGAAAAGGAAGTAAGCTATGCAGGCAACTATCTTTACGATATAAAAGCGAATATCGAGGCACTAGAGGAAATAGTAAATATTTTCATGGCCCGTGCAGATACGGAAAAAGCAGCGGCAGTTACAGAGAAAGTGAAGAAGTTAAATGAAATCATCGCCTATTATGAGATTGGCAAGGAAGACTATGTTAACTACAGCCTCTTTACGAGTAAGCAGAAACAGGAGCTGATTGATGCACTTTCAGCGGTTCGTCAGGCACTGGAAAAGATGAACGCAACGATAGCTTAAAAATCAGTGAAGGAATGCAGGAGAGCCCTGAAGTTACTTAAAATTCAAAAACCGGCACTTTTGGTCTTTTCAGAACAGAAAGTGCCGGTTTCTTCTGTACAAACCTTCAAACTCTTGGCAATAGCTGAAAGGGTTATCGACGTCTTCTTCTTGAGGAACCCCAGCCTGGATAAGGCGTGCCGCAAATTGTATTTGTTTCGCAGCATTCATTTACTACAGATTCAGTATGTGGGAAATAGTGTTGATTATGAATCATGTGTCTGTTGACTGTTGTAGTATGGGACGGATGGATATGCGGTACGTAAGTGTTGAAAATATTTGTGCGCACAAATTCCTGTGTCGGCGAAACAATCGGTGGATCATAGGTAGCAGGGGAATTTTGAGGTGGGAAGTTATAAGGCGCTCGGCCGAAGCCTCTTCTGCCTTGGTTGAACCAGTTTCCTCCGTACATAGGTAAGCCTCCTTTTTCCTATAATGTGAGTCCTTATTAACATATGATCATGTGTCTTTGCTTGTATAGTTATATACCTATTTCTCCTAATAAAAACAATCATACACTCAGCATTAGACGAAAATGAATTTGTTCAATAGCACAGCCTGCATTCACCATAGGTGAAAAAATAGGGCGAATGATGCTATAGACAGGCATTTTCCTATTATAGAATATTGAGGGTTAGTACTGGTAGAAAGGGTGAGGAGCCGGTTTTTCTAAAGTAGAAATAGGCTTTTATGTCGGCAGATTGAAGAATTGAAAGAAGAAAGGGAGAATCCAAAGGTGTTTGTCCTGCCTAGGATATCTCCCACCGCACAGAACGGCTGTTTATTGCAGCGCTTTATGCTCCACATATTTAGAAGTGATGGAAGGTAATTCACTATAGCGAATCGTATGTAACTCGTCAAGCTCCTCTTTTTTAAGTGTAAGGGACAATACTTCAGCATTTTGGTCTTCCAGCTGCATAAACCAGGAAATGGTGAACGTCTCAATCGATCCAATCTTTTGAACATCCTGCAGCAGATCATATGTATTCTTTAGGAGCGTATCCTCCGTCGCAGATTCAGTTGTTTGGAGCTGCAGCAATGCATCCTCCCGCATCTCGTCAGGAGAGACTTGAATATCTAAAATGGCGTCTTCTTCCAGATGCTTTCCGGCAATGTCAGCAAGTGATGTCATAGTTGCGTAACCAGGCGTCTTTTGGGCAGCTTTTTCTTCTAAACTTGCCCGCTCTACTTCGCTTGGCTTACCAGAAAGAAAAATGCTAACTCCCCCTAAAATAATCAAACCTACTAAAAATACCATATACAGCTTTGTGAACTTTCTAAACATGACTTTCCCCCGTGTTCTTAATCCATCTCTTTAGCGATTATACGAAGGATGAGAAGGAAATGCAAAGCGGAGGGGGTATAAAATCATGTTAAAAAGCGCAGCATAGCTTTTTAGTCAGCTTGTCCGCGCTTTGGGTTACATTTTTATTTAGTTACATTTCATTTTCATCTTGAATTTCAGGCAATTGTTCCTTGAAATAGAGGAATGATTCATCTTCTAGTTGATGCAGTTTTTTCTCGTCGATTCCAATTGCAAGTACGCCAGAAAAAATTGTCTCCCACCATGTCTCTGTAATAATCATAAAAATTGCCTCCTTCATTTAGTGGAAATATAAATATCCGTCTTGTTGTTGATAAACTTTACCCTAGCGATTTTGTTTGTAAACATACAGCGCAAGTGTTACGATTTTTTGTAGCAACATGCATCATCGGAAAGGGTCTAACATTACCGATGTAATGTATATATAGTTAATATGTGAGCAAGCAGTTGGATTATGCATTTAAATTAAAAAAAGAGGGGGAAAATAGACAATGAATTTTACGCAGACAGATGTAGAAAATATGATTGAAGAGCAGCGGACGTATTATTTTACACGGGCTACAAAGGATGTAGAGTTTCGCAAAGCACAGCTTGTTAAACTAAAAGAAACAATCAAAAAGTATGAAAAAGATGTGATCCAGGCTTTGAAGCTGGATTTGAACAAAAGTGAATTTGAAGCCTATGCAACAGAAATCGGAATTGTTTATGACTCCATAACTTATATGCTGGATCATCTAGAGGAATGGATGAAGCCTGAAGCAGTAAAAACGCCCATTCAGTTCCAGCCGGGTAAGAGCTTTATTGTACGGGAACCTTATGGCGTAGTATTGATTATTGGTCCGTTCAATTATCCATTCCAGCTTGTGATTGAGCCATTACTTGGTGCTATTATTGGCGGCAATACAGCCATTGTAAAGCCTTCTGAGTCGAGCGTTCATACAGCAGCGATTTTAAAGACGATTTTGGGAGAAGCATTTGAGCCTCAATACGTTCGTGTAGTCGAGGGCGAGAAGGAAGAAGTGACAGCACTTATCCATGCTTCCTTTGACTATATTTTCTTTACAGGGAGCGTAGCTGTCGGCAAAATTGTAGCGAAGGCTGCTGCTGAAAGATTGACACCAATTGCTCTGGAGCTGGGCGGTAAAAGCCCGGCAATTGTAGATCAAACAGCAAATCTTGATGTAGCTGCCAAACGCATTGCCTGGGGAAAATTCAATAACGCCGGCCAGACATGTGTAGCACCGGATTATGTGCTTGTGCAGCGATCTGTTTATAAAAAGTTTGTGCAGAAGCTGCAAAAAGCACTTACACAATTTTATGGAAAAGACCCGCAGAAAAGTAAAGATTATGGCCGTATTATTAATGAACGACAATTTCAGCGCCTGCAGTCCATCTTAGACGAGGAAGCTGGAAATATTACATTTGGTGGACGGACAGACAGCGCCGATTTATATATCGAACCTACTATTTTAGAAAATGTGGAGTGGTCCAGCCCGTCAATGGAGGATGAGCTGTTTGGACCAATTATGCCAATTATGGCTTATGAGGACTTGCCACGTGTCATCCATTGCGTCCGGCAGTTGCCGAAACCTCTTGCAGCTTATTTATTCTCGGAAAATGAAGGGGCCATTGAATACTTCCTGGAGGAGCTGCCGTTCGGCGGTGGCTGCATTAATGATGTCATCACACATGTAGGAAATGCCCATCTGCCATTTGGCGGTGTTGGTCCTTCCGGAGTAAAGGCTTATCATGGGAAGGCAAGCTTTGAAAACTTTACGCATCCAAAATCTATTTTAAAACGGTCATCCAAGCTTGCGAATAATCTGTTATTCCCGCCTTATAAGAAAAAGGTAAAATTGATCCGGACAATTATGAAATAATAGCTGTTAGAATTTACGACCGGCTGAGCCAGCGAAGAGTTTTAGCTGAAAGAATGCCGAATTGCTTCAAAAAGTAAAAAATAAGCCAGGCGGAAAAAATTCCTCCCTGGCTTTTTACATATGCCTGCATTTTTGTTAGAGATGATGGATAACAGGTTATTGAAAACTATTTCATTTGCCGCAAATAAAAGCTTTATTTGTCCGAAAGCAGAAGCGGAAGGGAGATGGAAATCTCTGTTCCGATCTGTTCCTGACTACATATTGTAATGGTTCCCATATGTTCTGTAATAATTTTGTTAGCAATCATCATCCCAAGGCCAGTACCCGTTGACTTCGTAGTATAGAATGGTTCGAAAATACGCTCTAGCAGGTGCGGGGGGATGCCAAGGCCAGAATCCTTAAGAGAAACAATGATATGCTTCTTCTCTTTCCTCAAGAGGATGCGGATGCTGCCTTCCTTATCGATTGCTTCCATTGCATTTTTCAGCAGGTTGATGAGCACCTGCTTGATCTGATTAGCATTCCCGAGAATGACAGCTGTTTTTTCTTCAGTCTCCATAAAAAACTGTATATGACGGCTTTGGAGTTCGAATGAAAAGAGTTTTGCTACATCGTCCAGCAAAGGGCAAATATCGAATGGCTTATATGTATTTGCTTGAGGACGCGAAAGGACGAGAAAGTCTGAGATAATCATATCGATCCGTTCAATTTCGGGCTGAATCAATCCTGTATAGCTGTAATAAGGAGAATCTTTATCAGAAGCCATCATTTGAACGAACCCCGAAACAACAGTCATTGGATTGCGGATTTCATGGGCTACTTCTGCAGCAATTTCCCCAGCCAGCTTTAACTTTTCAGATTGCATGATTAATCTCTCGTTTTCTTTAATCAGTGAGATATCCCGTGAGATTACAGAAATCGCAATCATTTCAGCGTATTCATTATAGATAGGGGATAAGGAAATTTGCGCATCGAATATCGTCCCGTCCTTTTTCATGTCTTGCGTATCTAGAAGGTGAAAGCGTTCACCCTTCATCAGCCGTTTTAAACGTTCTCTTGCTGCTACTTCGTTAACAGGCGGGACAAGCGGTAAGGAACGGCCAATACATTCTTCCCGGCTCCAGCCGTATAATCTTTCAAATGCCGGGTTTACTTCAATTACTTTTTCTTCTAAATCGAATACGGCAATAGCATCTTCAGCCTGCTCAAAAAACAAATGTAAGTACGCTTCCTTCGAAGAAAGCCTTCTTTCTCTTTCAAGGTTAGCATGCTCGGCCGTTTTCCAAAATTGGCGTATATATATTATTTGGATGGTTCCTAATGCGACAATCAGCAATAGGACGAATATATACAGCGGATTGACAGCAGAAGACGGGAGATACATAGACTCGAAGAAATAAAATAGAATGAAGGCAACCTGAATAGTACTACAAAGCGATGCAATCATCGTAATAATAAATGATTGATAGATGCTCGCCATGATAATGAAAATTAGGAACCAATAAAGAGCAAAGATTTGCGGATCACTTATTATACTCAATACAATAAGACTATTCCATGTAATTAATAGAATGAAGCGCATGACGGTAGGCGATATTTTAAAACGAAATAAAATGCCTACTAGTATAATGGCGGCACCGGCAATAAAGGGATAATAGTGGTTATATTTAAATATTCCTGTAATGATTGTTATAAAATATATAGAAAAAGCAACGGTCATCGAAAAATAAATGAATAAATTACGTTTATGCAAAATTTCTAATTGTTGCATTCTGCACCTCAAATCACGTTAATATTTTCATGATACATGATTTCCCTGTGTCGAGAAACGCCGAATTTTGTTATGATAAATAGAATTGAGGGGGTATTTGACATGAACTACAAGTTTAACGAAGAAAACACTGTGAATTTGTTAGAAAAGTTGGTAAATATAGCAAGTCCTTCTGGCTACACGACAGAGATTATGCGCTTTATGGGCAAATATCTACATACTTTAGGGATTGATTATAAAAAGACGAATAAAGGCGCCTTGATCGTAACGTTCGAAGGGGAAAATAAAGAAAAGCAGCGTCTATTAACAGCCCATACGGATACATTAGGGGCTATTGTAAAAGAGGTAAAATCAAGTGGCCGCTTAAAATTGGGAATGATCGGTGGTTTTAATTGGAATGCCGTAGAAGGAGAATACTGCACAATTCATACTGCTGCGGGCGAGAAAATTCGTGGTACAATTTTAATGCACGAAACAACGGTCCATGTGTATCGCGGGGCAGATCAGCTAAAGCGTGATGAAAACCATATAGAGGTAAGAATTGATGCAAAGACCTCTTCCTCTAAAGAGACACGTGAATTAGGAATTGAAGTAGGAGACTTTGTATCTTTTGATGTACGCTTTGAAAAGACGGAAACAGGTTTTATTAAATCCCGCCATCTGGATGACAAAGCAAGCACGACACTTCTGTTGGAAGTGATAAGATATTTAAAGGAAAACGATGTAACATTGCCATATACAACGCATTTCTATATTTCGAATAATGAAGAAATCGGCTATGGAGGAAACTCGAATATTCCGGAAGAAGTGGTTGAATATATAGCAGTCGATATGGGCGCAATAGGGGATGGCCAGGCAAGTGATGAGTATACCGTCTCTATTTGTGCGAAAGATTCCAGTGGTCCTTATCACTATGAATTAACCCGGCATCTTGTGGAACTGGCAAAGGCAAATCAGATCGATTATAAGCTCGATATCTATCCTTATTACGGCTCTGATGCCTCCGCTGCTATCCGTGCAGGGTACGATGTCCGTCACGCGCTGTTTGGCCCGGGAATAGAGTCAAGTCATGCTTATGAACGGACACATATTGACTCACTGAAAGCTACAGCACAACTGATATTTACTTATATTATGTCACCACTAGTTGAAATGGAGGATTAAGCATGTATGCAGAAGAAATTTTAAGCGCTCTTCCGCACAAAAAAATCATTGGGCGTTTGCCGAATAATATTAAAGATATTGCTATAGATTCGCGTGGGGTACAGCCCAGCACGCTTTTCATCTGTATTAAAGGGTACACGGTAGATGGGCATGACTTTGCCCAAAAAGCTGTCGATGCAGGGGCTACCATCGTTGTAACAGAACGTGCCCTTGATTTAAAAGGAAATGTTGCGCAAGTTGTCGTTGATAGTACAGACCGGGCGCTCGGATTATTAGCGGCGAAGTTCTTTGATTACCCATCAAATGATTTAACGATGATCGGTGTAACAGGAACAAACGGCAAAACGAGTGTAGCTGGTATCGTCCACAATATTTTAGTGGGCTTGGGGGAAAAATCCGCACTTTCTGGTACGATTGGTTTTAATCTAAACGGCGTACTGTATGAATCGGCTAACACAACGAGTGATGCTCTTAATACACAGCAGATGATCTTCCGTGCAAAAATGGAAGGCTGCCGCGCGATGGTCATGGAAGTGTCCTCGCACGGCTTGGTTCTTGGCCGTTTAGCAGGAGTGGATTATGATGTGGCGATCTTTACCAACCTGACACATGATCACCTGGACTTCCATGGCACGATGGAGGAATACGGCAATGCAAAAGGCTTGTTGTTTTCTCAGCTTGGACAGGATTTATCGAAAAACAAAAGTGTCATTTTAAACGCAGACGATCCTTGGAGCGAGCGCTATGCAAAGCTGACGCCGTTTCCTATTTGGACATACGGGCTGAAAAATCAGGCGTTATTTAGTGCACAAAATATCCGCTACGAAAATGGCATGACTTATTTTGATATGCTGACACCTGAGGGGATTTTCCCGGTAGCTATGCATTTGCTGGGGGAATTTAATGTTTATAATATCCTCGCTGCTACAGCAACCTTTTACTCCCGTGGTTTTGCGTTAGAGCTGATTATAGAACAAATTGAAAATCTTTCACCTGTAAAAGGCCGGATGGAGAAGGTACATACGGAGCTGCCGATCCAGATTTTCATCGATTACGCGCATACACCAGATGCTATTGAAAAAGCAATCGATGCGGCACTTCCCTACAAAAAGGAAGGAAGTAAGCTTATTTTCCTTGTGGGAACAGGTGGAAACAGGGATAAGTCAAAAAGGCCGGCAATGGCTGAGAAAGCTTCCATAGCTGATTATGTTATACTAACAACAGACGATCCGCGCTATGAAGCATATGACAGCATCACCAGTGATCTGGCAAAAGGAATGCTTCATGACAACTATGCGTGCATTGGTGACCGTGCTGAGGCAGTTCGGCATGCAGTAGAAATTGCAGACCCCGGTGATATTATTATTTTTGCAGGAAAAGGGCATGAAGATTATCAGATTATCGAAGATAAAAAATATCCACACAGTGATGCGCAAATCGCTATCGAAGCGGGTAAATTAAAATTCGTATAAGAAAAGGGGGCTCGTCCTACATGGACAGCCCTCTTCTTTTTGGAGGAGAGATTTAGCCGGGCAGCCTTCCCTTGTCAGCTTTAAAGAGAGGAAATAAGGAAACTTTCATGGAAATAAAACGTGATACACTAAGAGGTGAACAGGATGATTGAACAATTTTTACAAAGCACAGCGGCTTATTGCATAATCCTGACACCGGTTTATGTCATTGCACGCTTTCTTTGGTTAAAAAATAAGAAAAAGAGCTTCATCAGAGAAATAGTGATGTTATTGTTCTTTTTCTATAGTGTTAGTATTTTTTCACAAACCATTATCCCGCAATTTTGGATAGAAAACGGCCATATTAAAGTGGCTACCCACACATACAGAAGCAATAACCTCGTCCCTTTTGCAACGATTTCTGCTTATACAGAGCTGCTACAAGGGCCGCTTGTCCGTATTGCCTTTTACAATTTAGCAGGGAATGTAGTTCTCTTTATCCCATTCGGCTTTTTTATCCCCCTTGTATGGCGCTTCTTCAGGAAATGGGGGAAAATGATTATCGTATCCCTTGCCATTCCGTTATTTATTGAAGGGATTCAGTATTTTATCGGCAGAAGCACCGATATCGATGATGTCATATTGAATGCACTCGCTATCCTGATCGGTTATTTGCTTTACCTGATACTCGCTTGGTTTAGTAAATTTATGAAGAATGAGCAAAAAAGGTTGTAACGGGCAGTATAACTCTTTTAAAATAAGTAAGTATGTTAGAAAGCACCTATCCTAAAGAACAGATGGTGTCTTTCTCGTGCGGATGTACGATGATGTAACTGCTTATCCGCTGAAAAAGGAGACGAAACGAATGACGTTAGAACAAGATATATTATCACGTCGTACTTTTGCTATCATTAGTCACCCTGATGCTGGTAAAACGACGATTACGGAAAAATTGCTATTATTCGGCGGCGCGATCCGCGATGCCGGAACAGTAAAAGGAAAGAAGACAGGGAAATTTGCAACTTCCGACTGGATGGAAATCGAGAAACAGCGTGGTATCTCTGTAACATCTTCGGTGATGCAGTTCGACTATTCAGGCTGCCGTGTAAATATTCTAGATACACCGGGGCACCAAGATTTCTCTGAAGATACGTACCGTACACTGATGGCGGTAGATAGTGCTGTCATGGTGGTCGATGCTGCTAAAGGGATCGAGGCACAGACATTAAAGTTATTTAAAGTATGTAAAATGCGTGGTATTCCGATTTTTACATTCATCAACAAACTTGACCGCCAAGGTAAGGAGCCGCTTGAGCTAATCGAAGAGCTGGAGGAAGTGCTCGGCATCCATGCATATCCGATGAACTGGCCGATTGGTATGGGGAAAGAGTTCCTTGGTATTTATGATCGGTACAACAAGCGAATCGAACAGTTCCGTACGGAAGAAGCTGACCGCTATTTACCTGTAGATGACAATGGGGAGCTGGCAGTAGATCACCCAATGAAAGTAACATCTTACTATACACAAGCGATGGATGATATCGAATTATTGAATGAAGCTGGAAATGAATATTCGGAAGAGAAAATCCGCCGTGGTGAATTGACGCCCGTATTCTTCGGCTCAGCTTTAACGAATTTCGGTGTGCAAACATTCCTCGATACGTATTTGAAATTTGCGCCTGTGCCGCAGCCGCGGATTACAGAAGATGAGCAGTTTATTGATCCGGTCGAGCATAAGGACTTCTCAGGCTTTATTTTTAAAATCCAGGCAAATATGAATCCGGCTCACCGGGATCGTATTGCATTTGTACGAATTGTATCCGGTCAATTTGAGCGCGGAATGAACATGACGCTTGCCCGTACAGGCAAGTCCTTCAAAGTGACGCAGTCTACGCAGTTTTTAGCAGATGACCGCGAAATAGTGGATACAGCGGTTGCCGGTGATATCATTGGTCTATATGATACGGGAAATTATCAAATCGGCGATACAGTCGTTGGCGGTAAAAAATCATTCCAATTTGAAAAGTTACCTCAATTTACTCCTGAAATCTTCATGCGTGTGACAGCCAAAAACGTTATGAAAGGTAAACAGTTCCAAAAAGGGGTACTGCAGCTAGTACAAGAAGGTGCTATCCAATACTTTAAGACGTTGCATACGGAGGACGTGATTCTCGGTGCGGTTGGTCAGTTACAGTTCGAAGTATTCGAGCACCGGATGAAAAATGAATATAACGTAGAAGTGCGAATGGAGCCGATTGGCAGCAAAATGGCACGCTGGATTGAAAACGAGGAAGATGTGAAGGATTCCATGAATTCCGCACGTTCGATGCTCGTAAAAGACCGGTATGATAACCTTGTGTTCCTATTTGAAAATGAGTTTGCAATGCGTTGGTTCTCAGAGAAAAATGAACACATTAAATTATATAGCCTTCTATAATGTTCATGGAATGGAGGCAAAATAGGTCTCTTAAATAAAAGCACTGAAAATTTTACGATTCGTAAAGTTTTCAGTGTTTTATTTTTTAGTCTGCTTCAAAGCTGGATACTTTGTTGTGTGAGATGCCTTCCTCTCTTTTTCAGGCGGTAAAAACTCAATAAGGAAGAGAAATTTGAAGTTTTGGCTAAAATAAGGCAACATAGCTTCGTAGAGAAAAGATTTCCATTGCTATAAAAGGAAATAAATCGACAAAAAACGAAATATATAAGCAATCATACGGCTAGAAAGGACTTATAGATGAAGATAACTGATTTTTCAATAAAAAGGCCCGTTTTTACGTTTGTAACGATGGTGCTGGTCATTTTATTAGGTGCAGTATCATTGTTGAAAATACCGATTACGCTTATCCCCGAGCTGAATCCGCCGATTGGGGTAGTGGTGTCTACCTATCCTGGGGCTAGTCCTGCTGAGGTCAATGAAAAAGTAACAAAGCCATTAGAATCAAGCCTTGCTACATTGCCGGGCATCGAAAAGCTGCAATCGACCTCCCAAGAGAGCATGAATCTTATTGTGCTGGAGTTTGATTGGTCCACTGATATAAATGAAGTACAATCGGATGTCCTTCAACGGTTGGATATGGTGGAACTTCCCGAGGAGGCAGGCGCAAGCTTTTTGAAATTTGATCCTTCCCAATTACCGATTATTCAGCTCGCTATAAGTGCTGATACAAAGGAGGTAGATATCCGGTCAATTGCTGAGCAGTTGGAGTTAGAGCTGCAGCGGCAAGAGGGTGTAGCTAGTGTGAACGTATCAGGGAAAATTGTAGAGGAAATTCAAATTGCCTTGGACGCTGAGGCAATGGAAGAACGCAATTTAGCCCAATCCGATATTGTGCAGCTCATTCAAGCAAATAATATCTCTCTTCCCGGGGAGTCGGTAAATACAGACGAAGGACGTATGCTGACGACACGTATACTGAGTACGTTCACTTCTGCTGAAGACATAGCAAATCTTACACTCTCTGTTAACCCGTTAACAGGTGAGGAGATAAAAGTAAAAGATATTGCGTCCGTCAAGCGGACTGAGCAAGAGCAGGAGATGATTACGCGTGCCGGTGAACAAAGTGCAGTATTGATGTCAGTCTTACAGGAATCAGGAGCTAATACCGCACAAGTATCAAAAAAATTCAAGGCGGCGCTTGAGGAACTTTTGGACAAGCCTGAGTTTGCAGGTGTGGAGGCAAATATACTATATGATCAGGGGGATTATGTCGATCTAGCTATCGATAATATCAGCTCTTCCCTGCTCTACGGTGCCATTTTCGCCATGATTATTTTATTTATTTTCCTTCGGGGCATAAAAAGCCCGATCATTGTTGGTATTGCTATTCCTTATTCAGTCATTGTGACATTCGTTCTTATGTATTTTGCGGATTTTTCCCTCAATATTTTAACGCTGGGTGCCTTGGCTCTTGGAATAGGAATGCTTGTGGATAATGCTATTGTTGTGATTGAAAATATTGAACGGCATATTGCGCTCGGTCAATCTCCGAAAGATGCAGCTTCTATCGGCACAAAAGAAGTTGGGGTGGCTATTATCGCATCTACGCTGACAACAGTAGCCGTATTCGTTCCCGTCATTTTTACTTCAGGGCTGATCGGCCAGATCTTTACTGAGTTTGCGCTCACTATTTCCTTTAGCCTGTTTGCATCACTTGTAGTAGCCCTTACAGTAGTACCGATGCTTGCCAGTAAGTTTTTGAGTGCGAAGAATGGAAATTTAAACGAGCAGCGTGCCAATTCATCATTTTATCAGTCTTACCGCAAAGCATTGAACTGGACTTTGCAGCATCGTCTACTCGTATTGCTATCGGTCGGTATATTATTTGCAGCAAGTTGTTTTGTACTGTTCAGGACGGGTACGGAATTTCTTCCACCGACAGATGAGGGATATGTAACAGTGGATGTTGAATTGCCACGTGGAACATCCCTTGCAGCTACAGAACAGGTAATCAGCGAAGTGGAGGATAGGATTGAAAAAGAGCCAGAGGTGGACGTTTTGGTCAGCCTTATTGGTGGTGATCAGCAATCGCTATCACGGGGCACAGCCACTTCAAGCAAAGCACAGCTATATGTGAAACTTGTGCCTCTCTCAGAACGGGATCGTTCCGTTTTTGAATTCACAGAAGAAGTAGAGAAGGATGTGAAGAAAATTATCGGAACTAGAGGGGAAGTAGATTTCTCGTTAAGCACCTCTACCGGTTCTTCGCCAAATACGATGACTTTCCGGGTCACTGATTCAGATGAAACTCGATTAAATAAAGCTGTCAAGAAGCTGCAGGCTGAATTGAAAAAGGTAGAGGTCATTTCAGAGGTGACAACTGATTTAGATGCGACAGCCGATGAAATTCAAATCGTTGTCAATCGCGAGGAAGCCAATGTATACGGAATGCTGCCAGCCCAAATAGCCCAGACCGTTTATTCGATGATGCGGGGAGTATTGACTACTCAAATACTGGCAGAAGATGGGGAGGTCCTATCAGTTTATACGGGATATGGAAACCTGTATAAAACAGATATAGAGGCGGTAAAAACAATGAAGCTTCGTACATCGGCAGGGGTTTTTGTAGAGCTTCAGGATGTGGCAGATGTCACTGTTGCTGCCGGCCAGACATCTATCCGCAGGTCAGATCAGGCTGCTGCTGTCGCCTTTTTCTTGCAATACGAAAATGCCGAATCATTAAGCAGTATTTCAAATAAAGTGGACACCGTAATTGACAAGGCAAACCTTCCTTCAGAAACAACCGTTGTATTCAGCGGAGACCGGGAGCTTTATGAAAATGCAAAGAGTGATATGTATCTAGCCGTCGCGCTAGCTGTCGTATTAGTATACATTGTCATGGCAGCCCAATTTGAATCACTGAGATATCCATTTATCATGATTTTAAGTGTTCCATTAATGGTAATAGGCATAGCTGCCTCCTTATGGATGACAAATACGTTACTTGGCATTACAGCTGTAATCGGTATTCTTGTCCTTGTCGGTATTGTTGTCAACAATGGTATTGTTCTTGTCGATTATATAAACTTGAAAAAGGCAGAGGGTTACCGGACTTATGACGCTATTCTCATAGGTGCCCAAGACCGCCTGCGTCCTATTTTAATGACGGCCCTCACGACAATGCTCGGGCTTGTTCCGCTGGCATTAGGAATTGGTGAAGGAACAGAGATGAACCAACCGATGGCCATTGTAGTAATTGGCGGCTTATTTACTTCAACACTTTTGACTCTTTTTATCGTTCCAATCATCTATAGTTTAATCGATCAGGAAACGAGGAAAATGGCCTCATAAAGGAGGAGTGACAGGTGGGAGCACACTTATTAACGGGATTTCCAGGCTTCATAGCTGGTCATTTGGCTGACCAGCTTTTTAAGGAGAATGTGACAGAACAAATATATGCCATTGTATTGCCGGGCGAAATGGAGAAGGCAAGAAGAAAGGTACAGACAATAGCTAAACGATATCCGAACTGCCGGATAGAGCTTTTCGAAGGGGATATTACCCTCCCTAATCTGGGTCTGGGTGATGCCGAGCTTGCCGCGATATCCCTGTATACACAAATTGTCTGGCACTTGGCAGCCATCTACGACTTGGCAGTTGAGCGTAAAGCAGCTTGGAAGGTAAATGTCCATGGAACAGCACATGTAAATGATTTTGTCCGGACACTTCCGAAGCTGCAGCGCTATATGTATTTTAGTACAGCTTCCGTGGCAGGCAGGCGTTATGGCCGTCTGTTGGAAACAGAACTTATACGTCCTCCTGCATTTAAAAATTACTATGAAGAAACAAAGTATGAAGCAGAGCTCCGTGTAGAGGATCTGAAAATGGAAGTGCCATTGACTATTATCCGGCCGGGTATCGTTTGCGGCCATTCTGAAACCGGAGAAACAGATAAATTTGATGGGCTCTACTTTTACTTCAATATGATAGACTCTTTAAAGAAATGGCCATTTATCCTTTATGTAGGAAGCAAAAGGGCAGCACTGAATATTGTGCCTGTTGACTATGTTGTAAAAGCTGCCATATATATGTGTAAATCTCAAGAAGCAGAGGGAAAGACATTTCATATAACCAATCCAAGACCGCCTAAAACATATAAAATCTTTAAAGAGATAGTAAGACAACTGTCCGGCAGAAGAGTAGCGGGACGTATCCCGACAGCAGTCATGAAAAAAATAGCAGAAAGCTATAAAATAAGAAAAAAGCTTGGAATAGAATACGAAAGCTTCGATTACCTTGCCTGGCAAGCTGAATTTGATGCAACACAGACAGAGGAACTTTTACGAACATCTACTATTTCCTGCCCGGATACTATGGAGATAATACCCATATTAGTAGACTTTTATAACAAAAATAAATGCCGCCAAGATTTGTTAATTTCTATCAAATAATATAGTTGCTTTTCTAATGGTCCATCGCTTATACTTATATTACAAAGTAACTGAATATCCGTTGACATTTTGTCAAAGGGGAGTAGCTATAAGTAGGAAACTACTTACTTCACATTCGTCATGACATGGTTTGGAGCCATCGGGTGTGATAGCATATAATTTTTGCTTAGCAAGACCTTTGCCTGTTTTTTAGGCATGGGTCTTTTTCTTTTGTGCGGAAACGGATTTTTCAGCATTACCTTGTAGAGTTGAATAAAAATTGATGATACAAAAAAAGGAGGATGTCACGTTTATGGAGACAATTTTATTAGAGTACGCATGGGTCCTGCTCGTCCTAGTATTTTTGGAGGGACTGCTTGCTGCCGATAATGCTGTCGTCATGGCGGTAATGGTAAAGCACCTGCCGCGCGAGCAACAAAAGAAGGCTTTGTTCTACGGGCTATTCGGAGCATTTGTATTCCGCTTTATTGCTTTATTCTTAATCACAGTTTTAGCAAAGTACTGGCAGATCCAGGCAATCGGTGCGGCATATCTGTTATTCATTTCGATCAAGCATTTGTATGATAACCACTTTAATAAGGGTGACGATGATGAGATCAAAGAGGGCAAGGGCTCTGGTTTCTGGATGACTGTTGTAAAGGTAGAGTTTGCAGATATTGCTTTTGCAATCGATTCGATGCTTGCAGCAGTAGCAATTGCGATGACATTGCCGCATCTTGGGGATTTTGAAATTGGCGGTATTAATGCAGGGCCATTTTCTGTTATGTTCCTAGGCGGGTTCATCGGGCTGGTCATCATGCGTTTTGCGGCGCAATGGTTCGTGAAAGTTCTGCAGGATTATCCAAGCCTTGAAACGGCCGCATTCCTAATTGTAGGATGGGTTGGAGTGAAATTGGCAGTACTGGCGCTTGGTCATGAAAATCTGGCGATCATTGACCCGCATTTCCCACATTCTACAGCATGGAAAGTAATTTTCTGGGTTGTGTTACTTGGAATTGCGGTTGGCGGTTACTTGACTGGTGTAGCAAAAAACAAAAAAGCAGCCTAATAAGAATGAAGATGTGCTAAAGGTGGTATAACAACCTATAGCGCATCTTTTATTTTTGTGGTAAATTTCGCTATATACGTTTTTTTGAGGAGGGCGGGCTATGCGAATAAAACGAAAAACGAAGCAGGGGATTACACCATTCCAAATGCTCGTCTCATATTATTTTATAGCAATAGCGGTCTCGTTTGGCCTGCTGAGTTTACCTTGGGTACTTAAGCCAGGAATAGAGGTTCCAGCCATTGATACGCTTTTTACAGCCGTCAGTGCTGTGAGTGTGACGGGTCTTACGGTCTTTGATATATCGCACACCTACACCGGATTTGGTATCGTCATGCTACTAATCATCCTGCAGTTTGGCGCGATCGGCATCATGTCCTTGGGTACTTTTATTTGGCTGCTGGTCGGGAAAAAAATCGGGATGCGGGAACGGCAGCTGATTATGATCGATCATAATCAGACAAGCATAGCAGGAGTTGTCCATCTTATACAGGAAATCGCCAAAATTTTATTTGCCATCGAAGCGTTTGGCGCTATTATTTTAACAGTGCATTTTAAACGATATTTTGAAACATGGGAGGAATCTATTGTCCATGGGGTGTTCACCTCTATTTCGGCCACAACCAATGGAGGATTTGACATTACCGGAATGAGCCTGCAGCAATTTCATTTGGATTACTTCGTCCAGTTTGTGACGATGCTACTTATCGTTTTAGGTGCCATTGGGTTTCCGGTATTAATTGAAGTCAAAGCTTTTCTGAAAAGAAAAACACCAGGATTCCGCTTTAGCCTATTTACGAAAATTACAACAGCTACATACGGGGTACTTTTTGTTATTGGCTCACTTGGTATTTATATTCTGGAAATTTTCCAATCCTTTAAAGGCATGAAATGGCATGAAGCAATCTTTTCCGCGATGTACCATTCTGTCTCGACAAGATCTGCTGGATTAACGACATATGATGTCAGGACATTCAGTGAGGCTACTGATATTTTCATGAGCTTTCTTATGTTCATCGGTTCATCCCCAAGCTCAGTAGGCGGAGGGATCCGTACGACAACATTTGCTATTGCTATTTTGTTTTTAATCACATTTGCCAATGGCAGAAATGAAGTGCAGATTTTCGGAAAGGAAATTCATCAGATTGATATGTTCCGTTCCTTTGCTGTTATTTTCCTGGCGTTATTTATGGTGCTGGGCGCAATGATCATCCTGTTAATTACAGAGCCCCAGGCGACGACGACCCAGATTATTTTTGAAATTACATCTGCCTTCGGAACATGCGGCATGAGTCTCGGCATTACAAATGAATTATCATTTATTGGGAAGGGTGTCATTATCGTCCTCATGTTCATTGGACGTGTCGGTCTTATTTCCTTCCTGTACACATTAGGCGGAAAAACAAAAAAAGTAAATTACCGTTATCCGAAGGAACGCGTGATTATCGGATAAAAAAGAAATCGTGGGCAAAAGCCCACGATTTTTCTATAAGGTAAGATCCGCCATATAAGGAGCCTGTCCTTGACGGAAATACGTAAATAAATAACCTTCTTTTTTTACTACCTGACCTTCGTGCAATTCCTTCATTGAAAGGCTGGAAGGCAGGATAAGGGTGTGTTTGAATAAATCCTTTTCGCTAATATTTAAAGCTGCGAATTCTTCCCCGGCTATAGAAGCGTCCGTACGAATCAGCTTATAAAGTTCCTTCGCTTTCTCCTCAGGTACCCGCTCCTCCCACCATGTTTTTCTTGGAATGAAGGACATTGGTGTAAAGTAGTCGATGAGCATTAGCGTATTCACAATACCTACATCGACATGCGGTAAAGTACGTAGAAACTCTAGCAGACGAAGGAATAGGTCCTCCAGCTGATGGCCGATCCGCGACCAGCCCCGCTCTTCCCAATACGTGCCGAAGCTTTGGAAGAAGTCAAAAGGTGTTTCAAAGACATCTGTCACGAGGTATTCGATTGTCCGGTCCATCCGGTGGGCATTCCAATATTTCTCTAGTACATCTTCAGCATGTTTGATACGGACAATATCTTCAAACGGAAGGACATTATTCGAGAAGATTTCATATGGCGCCACGTCGACATATGTGTAGCCGTATTTCTGTGCTTCAAGACGAAGACCGGTACCGCGTAAAAGCTTGAGGAAACCAAGCTGTAATTCTTCCGGGCGCATGGCAAATACATCATTAAATGTTTTACGGAAAGAATAATAGTCTTCCTCAGGAAGGCCGGCGATTAAGTCAAGATGCTGATCAATTTTACCGCCCTCTTTTACCATCGTTACGGTACGTTTTAGCTTATCGAAATTTTGGCGCCGCTTTACTAAATCATTCGTTAAATCGTTTGTTGATTGGACACCGATTTCAAAGCGGAAAAGCCCGGCTGGTGCATTATCATTTAAAAATTGAATAACCTCAGGACGCATAATATCGGCTGTTATCTCAAATTGGAAGACAACACCTGGTTTATGTTCATCAATGAGGAATTGGAACATTTCCATCGCGTAGCTGCGGCTGATATTGAATGTACGGTCTACAAATTTAATTGTCCGGGCTCCGTTATCCATCAGGAAGCGGATATCCTCCTTGATTTTCTCGCGGCTAAAGTAGCGGACTCCTACTTCGATGCTTGATAGGCAGAACTGACATTGGAACGGACAGCCCCGGCTCGTTTCAATATATTGAATCCGCTTACCAAGGTGAGGGAGATCCTCTTCGAAACGAAATGGTGTTGCTAGTTCCCGAAGATCTATTTTAGGAGGCTGTGCATGGATTTTCACTTTATTATTTTCCAGGTAGCAAATACCCCGTACTTCTTCTAACGGAAGGCTTCCGTTTAAGTAGTGCATGAGTTCTTTGAAAGAGATTTCTCCTTCGCCCATAATGATAAAGTCTATTTCCGGTATTTTTCTCAGCCAATCATGAACATCATAGGAGACTTCCGGACCTCCAAGTATGATTTTTGTCTGCGGCAATACAGTTTTCAACATACGTACAACTTTTATTGTCTCTTCAATGTTCCAAATATAACAGCTGAATCCGATAACATCTGGCCGCTTTTGGAAAAGATCTGATACAATATTAAATGCAGGGTCTTTAATTGTATATTCAGCAAGCTCAGGATCAAATTCAGGACGAGCGCTTGCTTTTAAATAACGGATAGCCAAGTTTGTATGAATATATTTGGCATTAAGAGTGGCTAAAATAATTTTCATGTTCTAATCTCCTTCTCGTGTTATATTGTAACAGTGTAATGTTGAGTGAACAATATGATAAAAATTACCCATTCTATTCATACCTAAATTATGGAATAATTTATACTACTTGTAAGATAAAATTAGGAAAAAACTAAATAGTATGTATAAGATGAGAGATTTCAACATAAAATACGTTATCTGAGCTTGAAAGAAAGGGAGGAATGACTATGGTATTAACCCCTAGCACAGATTTCCACCAAGATTCACAGCTAGCCAATCAATGTACAATATTTGTTTCTAAATCTTTGGAGATCCTTTTTATCAGTAAGCAAACAAGGAATTTGCTGGAGCTAACAGAAAGCGACTGCTTTTTGCCGATTGCCGAGGAATCTATTAAGTTATGGCATGAATTCATAAAGCAAGCGTGCCAGCAACCTGAGGCTTATGGCGAAATTCAGGTGGAAACATCAACGCCGACTACTATTACTATTAGTGGCAATTATGATGAACTCTATGATATTGTCATTGTGACAATCGAAGACATAAAGCAACCGGCACGGGAACAATCAAGCTGGCCTGTCCTTTCGATGTTCAACCAGATAGAGCTGGGTATGGTGGTTTTTAATGCAACGGGTCATATTTTGGATGCAAATCAAAAAGCCCTGCAGTATATCGGTTTCAGTAAAACACAAGTTCTAACAAAGCATTATAAGCAGATGTTGAAATACTTTACTTACGAGTATTCTTCAGCTTCGCAATTTTTTGAAAATATAGAAAAAAGAATGCCTTCTACACTGCTTCTTCAAAAAAGTGACAGTGCAGAACATTTTTATTATGAAATTAAAGCTATGTACGATCAGGTGAATGATCTTTACATCATTTCAATTTTTGATCATACAGCTTATATGAGATTACAGGCACAAGTTAAAGAACAAAGCTATTTAAAAGAGCTGGGCCAAATGAGTGCTTCGATTGCCCATGAAATCAGAAATCCGCTGACTGCACTAAAAGGTTTTGTGGAGCTGATTAAAAGTGAGGCCCCGGCAGGACAGGAAAACTACTTTTCCATAATGGATCAGGAGTTTCAAAGATTAGATTCTATCCTATCTGAGCTGCTATTTTTATCAGCCCCGCGCAAGTCCTCCTTTAAAAAGGTTGATTTAGTAGCACTATCCAAAGAGGCAATTGATTTTATGCAGTTTGAAGCATTAATGCACAATGTGATTCTGCAATTAGAGGTTGATGAGCAGCTGCCGCATATTATTATTGGAAACGAAGGACGACTCAAGCAGATGCTGATTAATTTGATTAAAAATGCTATTCAAGCAATGAACAATCAAGGCAATATTTCTATTCGGCTGCATGCAACAGCACATTATGTCCAGCTTTGTGTCCAGGATGAAGGCGTGGGCATGAGCGAAGAAGCGTATAAAAATCTATTTAAGCCGTTCTTTACAACGAAGGATAAAGGCACGGGATTAGGATTACCGCTTGTGAAGAAAATTATGGACGATTTAAATGGCTCCATTGAAGTAGAGAGTATGCCAAATATCGGCACAACGTTCATCTTGACGTTTCCGAATGCCTTGACAAATCAAGTCATCGTGCAGCACGGAAATGTACTGCCTGGTTAAAATTCATTTTGACAAAGCTTTTTTCTACTAGCTATAATAAGAGAGAGAATAAAAAGTAGAGGATGATTTGTCAATGGCAACTGAAGAGGTAAAACAATCGCTTAAATTATTTATTGTGTTATCAAGGGCACAAAAAGCGATTAGTGAAACGACAAATCAATTTTTCCAACAAAAAGGTTTAAATCCTACGGAATTTGCTGTATTAGAGCTGCTTTACCATAAAGGAAGACAGCCTTTGCAACAAATTGGGAATAAAATTTTACTTGCAAGCGGTTCCATTACTTATGTAGTGGACAAGTTGGAGAAACGTGGGCTTCTAAATCGTGTTTCTTGTCCGACAGATCGTCGTGTCACATATGCAGAGATTTCTGAAGAAGGGGCTGCATTCATGGGAGAGATTTTCCCTGAACACGAAAAGGAGCTTCATGAGCTGATGAGTGTCTTGTCGCCTGAGGAAAAGGAAACAGCAATTGAGCTATTAAAAAAATTAGGCCGGTCAATAAAGGATTTATCTTATTAAAAAAAGGAGCATGCACTAGGCAAGCTCCTTTTGTTTCTTCATTATTTAACTGTTAAGCCCATTTCAAGCAAGGCATTCGTAACTTTTGAAGATGTCCGGTCAAATACTGTTAAACGGACAATTTTTGAATCCTTTTCATAGATTACTGTCACAACCTGGTCATCGTCTTCTGCAAATGTTGCGATAAAGCCAGTAGCATGCTGGATCTCTTTATTTTTCTCTACTAAACTTTGAATATCATAAGGCTGATACTGGCCGTCCGGCGCCGTAAGTCCTACTGTACTTTCCGTTTCACGTGCCTTTTCTTCATAGTCTGTATCGTCTTTTGAGAATGTTTCAACACGCATAGATATTTGGTCGTTTGCGTTATATGTTACCATATCACGGCCAGGTTCTTCAGCAGTAAGAGAGAAGCCTTCAGCTAAAGCAATTTCATAATCTTGTTCCGGACTTGTTGTCCAGGAAAGCTTTGATTCTTTCTTTTGTCCGTTTTCATCTTCATACTGAATTGAGGGTAATGTGTTCTCTACGTCTTTCCCTGCATTCTCCTCAGTTGTATCTTCGGATGACCCGTTTGCTGTTTCCTCTTTGTTTTCGTTACTTCCGTCTTCTGTTTTCGTTGTTTCATCTACAGAACCTGTTGTTTGATCGTCAACTGGAGTGTCATCTTTCTCCGTAGTATTACAAGCTGCGAGTAGGAGCATTGCTGATAATGCCGATGTAAAAAGTAATGTTTGTTTTTTCATCCTTCTTGTCCTCCTTGTTAATAATTTGACGTATTGCAGGGAAGTAAGTTCCGCATATTTAAATAATAGGCAAAATTAGAAATAATAACAAGACAAAAGTAAGGTGAGCAACAATGATCAGCGGTAAACTTTTCTTCCATTCATACAATCCGCCCCATATTAATCCAGCTACGATCGCTGCCAAAGCACCTGGTAAAAAACCGCTGACTGCAAGCGAGATAGAAAATAAAAGAGCTGTAATAAACACAGCATATAACGGAGAAGTAAAGCGCTTCAACTGTTGTTGAATATAGCCGCGCCAAAAAATCTCTTCGCCGATTACGATAATGAAAATAAGCATCAAGTAATGCCAAATATTTGTTGGTCCATATGTTCCAAGGAATTTTGAAATATCTTTCTCGGCTGAGCTATCGATATATGGAAGTAATACATGGCCCAACTTGACAAGACCGTATGTAATTGTCCCATAACCAATACCATAAATTAAATACTGCCAGGTTGGAAGTTGATCCTCAAGCTTTCCAAAGATGAGTGCAATAGCGATTCCTACTAAAAGAATAAAAGCATACAAATACCAAAAAATAGCTTTCTCCTCAAATGTATAAATCAGCATTGCATAAACGAAAAGTAAAGAAAGAAGGAGCACGATAGTTTGTTTATGTTTCGTCATTTCTAGTTCCCTCCTTGATACAGTGTAACAAAAAAACACCCCTTCATCATCTTTTTAAGATGAAAAGGAGTGAAAACATTTATGCATCTTTACTTTGCATTATTTTATATCTTTTATGGTTTACTACGGTTTTTTCTTCCACCTCTAGGTGCTGGAAGTTTTCCATAATTGTCAAATTGACAATAACAGAGTTTTCATTTACTTTTTCTACTAGTCCTTGCAGACCGTCTTTAAATTCGACAATATTCCCAACTTCAGCTATTTTCACAAGCAGTCAGCTCCTTTATCGACTAATACTCTACAGTGTGCCTCAATTTTTGGAAAAGGTAAAGAGTTTTTTGAATTATTACTTATAGAAGATAGAATTTTTTGTAGTGGAAGATTATTTTTCTGTCGAATAATCAGGAAAGAACTAGTTGGCATATTTTTAGCAAAAAAAGCAGTTTCTTTCTCCTCACAGTCGTATTTCAATTGTATAATAAAGGAGCGTTACTTAAGAAAAGGTGGAATAAAGAGTGGAAAAATATAAAGATTTATTAAATCAGCTGCGAAATGGCGAGATAGAAAAGGTAGAGATTTCTAAGGCAGATTATTTGGCATTTAGGGAAGTTCTGGTTCAGGATCCACAGTTTAAACATTTTCGTGGAGAAGCAAAGCAGGGAGGAAATATAGTCTTTAAATTTTTAGCAACACCCAGAACATGAAATATTTCCCATCGTATTCAATTTATCGTATAATAAACTAATAATTACTTTCATATGGGGGGCAACCAATGGAAAAAGGCATTTTAAAGCAAGTAGAACTTACACGTACACTCATGATTCAATCCGGTTTGAAGCATGGCTTTCAAAATGCAAAAACAATCCAACTAAGTAGACGACTTGATGAATTGCTAAATGAATACGATATGCTGAGTACGGAAGAAAAGGAACATGAATTTATTAAAAAAAATTTTCTCCAATAAATTTTAAAAAATGTTTAAGACGAAAAATAGTGGGAATAATACTCTTGAACACAGCAACATTCTCATTTCCCCCTTAAGAGCAGATGCCGAAAAGCAGCTGCTCTCTTTTTTTGGGGAAAAATAACGAAGTCCATGCTGTAACCTTGTAAATAAAATTTTCTATTCATTCGAATTTTTTAAATTATTGACCGGAAGATTTGATACACTAAGAAAAAAAGGGAGGAATGGAAAATGAAAAAGAATATCGCTTTTATCGGTACCGGTGTAATGGGAGCAAGCATTGTAAAGCATTTACTCAAAGCTGGTCATGAAGTAACAGTATATAACAGGACAAAAAGTAAAACAGACGAACTTGTAAAACTAGGAGCAAAATGGGCAGAGACGCCTGCAGAAGCAAGCGAGGGACAGGATATTATTCTGACAATGGTAGGGTATCCAAAAGATGTAGAAGAAGTGTTTACAGGAAAGGACGGCATTTTCCAGGCAGCGAAGGTGGGTGCAATCGCGGTGGATATGACAACTTCTGAGCCGAGCCTGGCTAAAAAACTGTTTGAAATAGGCCGGGAAAAGAAAGTACATATGATAGACGCACCTGTCTCCGGTGGGGATATTGGAGCGCAAAACGGTACGCTCTCTATCATGGTAGGAGGAGAAAAAGAAATATTTGATCAGCTTTTCCCTATTTTCGAACTGTTCGGCACGAATGTTGTTTACCATGGAGCTGCAGGTGCCGGCCAGCACGCTAAAATGTGCAATCAAATAGTCATTGCCTCAGGAATGATCGGCGTATGCGAATCGATGGCTTACGGATTAAAGGCTGGTCTTTCAATGGAGGACGTACTGAAATCGATTACTTCAGGTGCAGCAGGATCCTGGTCTTTATCGAATCTGGCTCCCCGCATGCTGAAGGGTGATCTAGAACCAGGCTTCTATATAAAGCATATGATCAAGGATATGAAAGTGGCTCTAGAAGAGGCTGAAAAAATGAATCTCCAGCTTCCAGGCCTGACATTGGCAAAAGAGCTCTATGAAGAGCTGGAGAAAAGGGGCTATGGAGAAAAGGGAACACAGGCATTAATCCAATACTACAAAGAAAAATAAGAAGTTATTAAAGCTCGCTGCTTGTGAAGTTAACAAGATAAAAGTACTCCTATCATCTTAGATGATAATGAATGAAAAGAGTATATTTTGTCACATACTAGTAGAATTAGAATATAGGAGAAACGCCCTGCCTATGATACAATTACTGTATATATAGGTAAACGTCGAAAGGGGCGGGCAAGTTTTGGTAAAGGAAAACAAAGGTATCTTATTAGAGAGTGGTACAAACGAGCTTGAAATAGTAGAATTTGAGGTCGCTAATAATAAATTTGGAATCAATGTCATTAAAGTAAAAGAGATTATTCAACCGATTAATGTAACATTTATTCCTCATGCACATCCGCATGTAGAGGGGATTATACAGCTTCGTGGCGAGGTGCTGCCGGTAGTAGATATGCTGCGGGTTTTAGGTATTCCGAATACAGAGCGTAATCCGCAGCAAAAATATATCGTGGCGGAATTTAATAAGCAGCGTGTTGTCTTCCATGTGGATAATGTGACACAAATTCACCGTATTTCATGGGATCAGATTGAAAAGCCATCAGATATGTATCAGGGCGGAGCTTCTCAGGTTATCGGTGTTGTAAAGTACAATAATGAAATGATTCTTCTTCTTGATTTCGAACGAATTATGGTTGATATTAATCCGGCCTCTAGTATTAGTATCGAGGCAGTAAAAAAACTAGGGAAACGCGATCGTTCTGAAAAGAAAATTGTAGTAGCAGAGGATTCACCGCTACTACGTAAGCTTCTCTTTGATACAATGTCGGAAGCGGGCTATGCAAATGTAGATTTCTTTGAAAATGGCCGTGATGCCTATGATTATTTAGAAGCGCTTGTAAAGGCGGATAAAAAAATTGAAAACCATGTGCAGCTAGTTGTGACAGATGTTGAAATGCCTCAAATGGACGGACATCACTTAACAAAAAAAATTAAAACACATCCGGATTTGGAAAAATTGCCGGTCATTATTTTCTCAAGCCTGATTACAGATGACCTTCGCCATAAAGGTGAAGAGGTAGGTGCAGAGGACCAAATTTCCAAACCGGAAATTGCAGAGCTTATTTTACGCATGGATCAATTGATTCTCTAAATAACAGCGCCTGTAAATTAGGGAAATATAAAAGGAAAAGTCGGGTGCTATTATGGTATTCCGGCTTTTTTTGGCAAAGAAAAAAACTGCAAAAGGGTGCGGCTTTGGAACTCTATAGTAAACGAGCAGGCATAGAGAGTTTTTATTTGATAGACAAAAAAATGGGATGAATGTTAATGGATAGCTGTGTCGCTGAATATGGAGAGAAAGAAGTGAATCTGATGAATAGGTTAAAAACAGCTATTATTGACATTGGCTCAAATACAATTCGGCTTGTTTTATATAAATATGACAAAAAGGAAGGACTTCATGAATTCGGCAATATTAAAACAGTAGCACGGCTGCGCACATATTTACTGCCATCCGGTGAAATGAGCGAAGAAGGCATCCGTCTTCTATCACAGACGCTTTTATCTTTTAAGCAAATATTGGCGGACTATGAGGTAACCAATATTCTGGCGGCCGCAACAGCTGCAATACGCCAGGCGATTAATAAGGATGAAATTGTAGAGCGTATGAAAAAAGAAACCGGTATAGAGCTGGATATCCTTTCCGAAGAGGAAGAAGCCTATTTTGGTTTTTTGGCAGTAGTCAATTCTATGGACACCCCTTCTGCTGTCACGATCGATATAGGCGGCGGTTCTACAGAAATAACATTGTTTAAAAATAAAAAGCTGCAAAAAACCTACAGCTTCCCTTTTGGTACTGTAAGCTTGAAACAAAAATTTGTTGGCGGTTCCGTTATTAATGAAGAAGAACGGCAAGCCCTGCACGCGTATGTGAGGGAACAATTTGAGACGCTTGGGTGGATTCGGGAAGTCGGACTACCCATTATTGCCATTGGCGGAAGCGCAAGAAATGTGGCGCAGATCCATCAGCAGCAAATCGATTATCCGATTTCAGGTGTCCATCATTATGAAATGCATAAACCGGATCTGCTGGCACTAAAGAGAAACCTTGGCAAAATGACTTTTGAACAGCTAAAACAATTGGACGGGCTATCGACAGATCGAGCTGATATTATCGTGCCGGCGCTGGAAGTATTTACGACGCTGATGGATGTGGTAGGGACCGATAGCTTTCAATTGAGCAAAAAAGGGCTAAGAGAAGGCCTGATTATTAATAAGGTGTTACAGGAAGATGCGAAAGCGTTTGATAAGTACAATGTCTTTGCGGAAAATGCCAAACGGTTTGCATTTGAATATGGCCGTTCAGAGGAGGAAATGAATACCCTTCACCGATTAAGCGGTCAGCTGTACCGCGAATGCTGTGACTTGGAGCTGTTCACCTATCAAGAAGAGGATTTAAAACTAATCCAGCGCGCAGCGAAGGTATTTTCAATTGGTGAGTATATCGAGCTTGATTCTTCCAGCCAGCATACGTTTTACCTGCTGTCAAACCAATCCATCGCCGGGATGAACCATATTGGCCGGATCAAGCTGGCATTATTGGCCTCCTATAAAAACCGTGACTATTTTCGTCGTTTTTCAGCTCCTTTTGAAACGTGGCTGACGAGGGAGGAATGGAAGAAATTAAGGGAATTCGGCGCATTATTGAAATTCGTCTATGCCCTGAATGTCTCCAAACGAAACGTTACAAGACAGGTAACAGTTGAGATGGCTGACGGGGTTATTCATGTGAATATCATTGTAAAAGGAAGCGCTATCGCTGAAATTTATCAGGCAGAAAAGACAAAAAAACATATTGAACGTGTATTTAAACGTGAGGTACAGATCCATTTCAAAGAAGAAAGGTGGAAAGAGGTATGACAATCAATTTTGAAGAGCTTCAAAACGCATACTTGAATCCGGGACTTACGGAGACAGCTGCAACCGATTTTGAACCTACAGCCTTGCTCGATGAAATTGCAAAGCCTCAATATTATAATAACCGCGAACTTAGCTGGCTAGCCTTTAATGAGCGTGTACTGGAGGAAGCGGAGGATATAAATAATCCGCTTCTTGAACGTTTGAAGTTTCTCGCAATTTTCAGCTCTAATTTAGATGAATTTTTTATGGTACGTGTGGCAGGTCTCCAGGATCAGATCAGAGCGGGATTCCATAAGCCTGAGAATAAATCCGGCCTAACACCTAAAGAGCAGCTGACAAAGATTGCAGAACGTACACAGGCACTTGTTCGCCGGCAAACAGAAGTATACCGTTTTCTAGTGGATGAGTGCCTGCCGAAGGAAAATATTCATATAAAGGATTTCAAATATTTGTCGATAGAACAAAAGCAATACATTAATGAACTGTTTGAAGAAACCATCTTCCCTGTATTGACACCGGTGGCAGTAGATGCCTATCGCCCGTTTCCAACATTGCTTGGTAAAACATTGAATCTTCTTGTCCGTCTGGAAAGCAATCAGGCGGACGGAGAAAGTTCCGACCGTGTGGCTATCGTACAGGTGCCGTCTGTATTGGACCGGTTTATTAAAGTACCGTCGAACGAAGGGGAAACGATATTTGTCTTGTTGGAAGATGTGATTACAAGTCATATTGACCGCTTATTTTATGGTTATAAGGTAAAGTCCTCCCAGGCATTCCGCTTAACACGTAATGCAGATTTAACGATTCATGAGGAAGGAGCACAGGATCTGCTTTCCGAAATTGAAAAGGAATTGAAAAAAAGAAAATGGGGAGTCGGTTCGCGCCTTGAAGTACGAGATGGTGAAATGAATGAAGAAGTGCTGGCTTATTTACTTGATGAATTCGAAATCAGCGAATCGGATGTCTTTCGGATAGACGGTCCGCTCGACCTTACATTCATATTCTCTTTTGTAAAGACAATTTCTGTAGGGCGTGAACATCTTGAATATGAAAGCTTCATTTCGCAGCCGCCGCTTGATCTAGGGTCAGATGAAGATATATTCGAAAAGGCATTAACCCAGGATTTGTTCTTCCATCATCCGTATGAATCGTTCGTACCGATTGTTGACTTCATTACAGAAGCAGCAAGTGATCCGTCTGTTCTGGCGATTAAACAGACATTATATCGTGTAAGCGGAAATTCTCCAATCATTCAAGCACTCAAGCAGGCTGCTGAGAATGGCAAACAAGTGACAGTGCTGGTGGAGTTGAAGGCGCGTTTTGATGAGGAAAATAATGTCCATTGGGCAAAGCTATTAGAGCAGGCAGGTTGTCTTGTCATTTATGGAATGAACAATTTAAAGACACATTCCAAAATTACGCTCGTTGTTCGGCGCCGTCAGGAGAAAATAGAACGGTTTGTCCATCTTGGAACGGGAAATTATAATGATGCTACGGCAAAGGTTTATACAGATATGGCTATTATTACTTCCAACAAGGAGTTTGGCATCGATGCGACGAATTTCTTTAATTATTTAAGCGGCTATACAGAAAAGCCGCAATTTCATCATATCGTTGTAGCGCCATTTGATATTAGGGATGAGTTTATTCGTCTGATCGATGAAGAGATTGCATGCCATAAAAAATATGGTAATGGTTTTATTCGGGTAAAGATGAATTCTTTGACGGATAAAGATTTGATGATGAAGCTATATGAGGCATCGATTGCTGGCGTGAAGGTAGAGATGATTATACGGGGAATATGCTGTTTGCGACCGGGTATCCCGGGAATCAGCGAAAATATTACCGTGACTTCCATCGTGGGGCGTTTCTTGGAGCATTCTCGCATTTATTGGTTCCATCATAATGGTGAAAATAAAGTTTTTTTATCTTCGGCGGATATGATGACGCGGAATATGATTAAGCGGGTAGAAATTTTGTTTCCTGTGTATTCGCTTGATATTAAAAAACGAATTCAGCGCATTATGGAGCTACAGCTGCAGGACAATCAAAAGGCACGTATACAGGACTCAAATGGGAAATATCACTATAAAGAAGATCATAATAGCGACAAGAAAATCAACAGCCAGGAAATTTTCCTTCAAGAGGCAATCGGTGAGCCTGTTGAAGAGTAGAATAATGGCTGTATAAGATGTAATACCATTGCCAAGTTGTTAGCTAATGGAAATGGAAGGCATCAGGATGATTGTTGGATGGGAGGATCCGAAGTGATAGGAATCATAGCAGAAGAGAGAGAGCAAGCTTTGCAGCAAATCATTCGACTAAATCCATTCGATGCTGTTGTAATGTTGAAAAAAGTAAAATGCGGCTATACCGTTGAAGAGATAAATGAAAGGGCTATCCGGTTGTTTGGCCATTTTGCCGAGAAGCATGTTGATGCAGAAACATTTTTCGGCATAGCGGATTGGCAAGTGATCCATACCTTCATTGAAGAAGAAAGCCGAATAGTTCAATACATAACTATTCAATCCGGAAAGCAATATGCTTGTTATACACAGGAATTGACAATAAATGATGAACGATTGCTTTTTATCGTGCTGCGGTCGATTGCTGCTCATGAGCAAATTGCCTATGAGGATGAATTAACTGGCTTATTGAACCGGCGTGCCCTGCAAGAAGGATGGGAACTGATGATGGAGGAAAAGAAGGAGCTCCATACAGCCCTTCTTATCGTTAATCTGGATCGCTTTAAAAAATTTAATGAGTCATTAGGAAAACCTATGGCAGATGGGATGCTTGCAGTTATCAGCAGCTGGTTTAAAGGATTGCGCAGTAACCAGTGTGAGGTGTTCCGCTATAACGGTGATGAATTTGTCTTCACCTACCACTATCAGGAAAGAGAAGAAGTGGAGAGGCTGGCGGCGCATATTTTGCAGCTGTTAAAAAGACCGATTGTTGTCGAGCAGCAAGATTATTACGTTACGGCTTCTATCGGTATTGCGATCAGTATTGCCGAGCAAATCCCGCAATTAGATACAATGCTGCATCATGCAGACCAGGCGTTATTTTATGTGAAGAACCACGGCAGAAACCATTATAGCTTCTATCAAAAAGAGATGAATCAAGTATTTCCGAATGAAGCCTTATTGGAGGCCCATTTGCGGAGAGCCATTGAATTGGAGGAGCTATCGATCCATTTCCAGCCACAGATTGATTTACAATCAAAAAGAAGCAATAGTTTTGAGGCATTGATACGCTGGCACAATCGGAAGTTCGGTTTTGTGTCACCCGGCCAATTTATTCCGCTCGCAGAATCCTCAGGTCTCATAATAGAAATCGGTGACTGGGTGTTAGAAAAAGTTGGCGAGTATATGAAGGAGTGGCGTGAAAAAGGGTACCGGCCTGTCCGAATTGCTGTTAATATTTCACCAAAGCAATTTAGACAAGCTGACTTTGTGAGCAAGATTGAACAGTTGATCAAGCGCTATGAGCTGGACCCTGCTCTATTAGAGCTGGAAATTACAGAAAGCTCCATGACGAACGTAGAGGAAACTACACTTGCACTGCAAAAGCTTAAAAAGATAGGTGTCTACGTATCGGTAGATGATTTTGGAACCGGCTATTCCTCGCTGAGTTATTTAAAAACCTATCCAATTGACATCATTAAGATTGATCAATCGTTTATCGCTGATATCGAAAAGGATAAAAAAAATGAAGCGATTATTGAAGCGATTATTTCCCTTTCCCATAGCCTTGGATTAGAAGTGATAGCAGAAGGAGTGGAACGGGAAGACCAGGAGAAATTTTTAAGCAGCCTGCAATGTAAAAAAGTACAGGGCTATCTGTATGATAAACCGCTGCCCGTCGAAAAAATTATTAGTCAATACTTAATGCCCTAATAGAAGGCTGTACTGAAGGCCAAAGGAATTGACATTTTTGGCGATACTGAAAAAACTTATCAAAAGAGATTGTGCCATAGCAAAAAACAGGAAACTGTTTATGCTATGGCTTTTTCTTTTAGACTGCTGATTACTGTATCGGCGGATGCTTTCCTGAAGAAGGTCCCTGAGCCGCTTCGTCGCTGACGCTCTTGCAACGTCTCAAGCTGTTTGCTATTTTTTTAGAAGCCGCCGCCTGTGTGCTGATTAACTTGCTTTACGCTTTTCTATAGTATGTGAAAAAAGTAAACTTTTCGATGCTGTTATTTTTGGGAAAGGGCATTTTTGCTTAAACTGGCTTGTCCGTCGCTGCATAAATTACTAGGAGCGCAGTAATACTAAAAAGAAACGAAAGGGGAGGATTCGATGAACGCTATATGGTGGGGAGCGTGCATCATTGTCGCTGTTTTATGTGGGATAGCAGCTTATTCAACTGTAGCTGTGGCAAAGCATATAGGTCGACGCGATGCAACACATGATACAATCAGCCAGGCAGTTGCTCGTCATCCATTTTTACTGAACCCTATTATTATGATGTACTTTGTCGTCGGAATATTCATGGCTATCATCATTTTTTATTACCACGCTGCTAGCAGTTAAAAAGGGAACAGAGGGACATTACCGGCCAATATGGGTACGGCCGGAATTGTCCCGTCTTCATCTTAGCAATCTAGGTTTTTCGGTGAATTCGCTGTCTTTTTAGAAAGAGAGTTCACCGCTATTTTCATTATTTACTTGAAAGCAGCAGTGATTTTCTTGCAAAATGTTAAAGGGAAAATTTAAGAATTTCAGGGCTCCTATGCGTAGGCACTCTAAAAGCAAGTGTGATATGATAAATACGAGTGTACTATCCTGTTCGATTTTTGGGCAGTAAAGGAGTAGAATGACATGCTTTCAACAAACAACAAAGAATTATTGGATGTACCTATTAAAGATTTTATTATTTCATCCGAAAAGGTTGCTCATGTTCAAAGCGGAAACAGCGCGGAACATGCATTGCTTGTCTTGACACGTACAGGGTATTCGGCTATTCCTGTATTGGATATTAAATACCGCTTACAGGGATTGCTCAGCAGCAAAATGATTACAGAAGCAATTTTAGGATTAGAACGGATTGAATATGACCGTCTTCCAGATATAAAAGTTGACGATATAATGCAAAAAGAAGTCGCCTATTTAAAAGTTACAGATACATTTAAGCGCGCTCTTGACCTAGTCATTAACCATGCTTTCCTTTGTGTAATAGACGAAGAAGGAACATTTGCTGGCATTATGACCCGTCGTGTTATTTTAAAACAACTAAAAAAATATATTTACCAGAGTGAAGGATAAAAAGGGTCGGCAAAATCCGTAAAGGGTTTTGTCGACTTTTAACTTCTTTTGGCACAAGTTTTCTAGTTTTAGAGAGTATGAGCCGGACTAGAGAGAGACATAATGGATAATGAAAGAGGAGGGGACGAGATGACAGCAACAGAAGCAGAAATCATCAAAGTGCTTGCTGAAGAAAGGAATATGCGAAAGGCGGCAGAACGGCTGTTTTTAACTCAGCCGGCTCTATCCCAACGCCTACAATCAATTGAAAAGGAATGGGAAACGCAGTTATTTTTACGTTCGCAAAGAGGATTGACTCCAACGCCGGCAGGAGAGCTTGTTATTCAGTATGCGATTGAACAAATTGCCAAAAGGGAGGAAGTGTTTGAAACAATCCAGGCATTCAATTCGAAAGTGCATGGAACACTTAAAATTGCCTGTGCTTCTATTGTAGGGCTGAATTGGCTGCCTAAAGTATTAAAGGATTTTGTGACATTATATCCGGATACAAAAATCTCCCTCATGACAGGCTGGAGCTCTGAAATTGTGAAAGCCCTATATGAAGGGGAAGCACATATCGGCATAGTGCGTGGACAGGCGGATTGGAAAGGAAAGAAAATTCACCTGTTTCGGGATATGATGTACTTGGTCGATAAGGAGATTAAAGCATTGGAAGATTTGCTTACAACAGACCGGCCATTCATTCAATTTAAAAGTGACTCAGATTATTACCAGGAAATTCTTCAGTGGTGGCAGCGGCATTTCAATCAAAATCCTCGTCATCAGATTATTGTAGACCAAATCGAAACATGCAAGCAAATGGCACTTAATGGGATTGGCTTTGCTATTTTGCCTTCCATTACATTGAACGGCTCGGAGGATGTAAATAAAATCCCTCTCCATCATACGGAGAACGATATGGGGCTGACACGAGATACATGGCTGATCGGCTATGAGTCTGCATTCGAGCTGCGGCAAGTAAATGCTTTCGTTGACATTGTGCAAGACCACGCACGCTGTTTATATGAATACAAAAATTAATTACGTGATATTTGACAGAAATTTTAGTACAATCATAACACGTTAATTATTCTTACATAGAGAGAGGTTAAAATAGGATGAGCGAAAAATTAAACGCGCAGCAGATTATTGAATTTATTTCCGGTGCTAAAAAAGTGACACCGGTAAAAGTATATGTAAAAGGCGACAACGCAGCGTCTTTATCATATGGAAAAGATACAAAAGTATTCGGCGAAGGCAATAGTGCAATCGTGTTTGGCGAATGGAGCGAAATCGAGACAGCACTGCAAAACCATGGCGGGAAAATTACAGACTATGTTATTGAAAATGATAGAAGAAATTCCGGTGTACCGTTACTGGACATGAAGCATATTAATGCCCGTATTGAACCAGGAGCGATTATCCGTGACCAAGTAACGATTGGTGATCAGGCTGTCATTATGATGGGGGCTATTATCAATATCGGAGCAGAAATCGGGCCAAAGACAATGATTGATATGGGCGCTGTCCTTGGAGGACGTGCAACGGTTGGTGCAAACTGCCATATCGGGGCAGGAACAGTGCTTGCAGGGGTAATTGAGCCGCCAAGTGCACAGCCGGTTATTATCGAAGACGATGTAGTGATTGGCGCTAATGCTGTCGTACTAGAAGGCGTACGTGTCGGAAAGGGTGCCGTTGTAGCAGCAGGCGCTATCGTTATTGAAGACGTAGCTCCTTATACAGTAGTAGGGGGAGTTCCAGCCCGGGTACTAAAAGAGCTAGACGAAAAAACAAAATCAAAAACAGAAGTAATTGATGCATTACGAAATATTTAAGAGGGTGACTGCATGCAATCATTGATTGAAATCCGCCGGGCCCTGCACCAAATTCCGGAGCTCGGTTTTCAGGAAGTTAAAACACAAGCGTATATCCTGTCATTTTTAGCTGAATTACCGCAGGAACATTTGACAGTTACAACTTGGCGTACGGGGCTTATTGTATCTATTAGCGGTACAAATCCGTCCAAAACAATTGGCTGGCGGACAGATATCGATGGGCTGCCTGTAAAAGAGGAAACAGGTGTTGCTTATGCGTCTAAGCATGAAGGGCATATGCATGCGTGCGGCCACGATTGTCATATGACGGTTGCACTTGGCCTAGTCGCGGCGTTTACGGCAAGTCGTCCAAAACAAAATGTCAATGTTTACTTTCAGCCTGCAGAGGAAGGTCCAGGAGGCGCAGAGCCAATGTTGAATTGGCTGAAGGAAGAAAGACCGGACCTTCTATGTGACGAGATCTATGCACTCCATGTAGCACCGGAATACCCGGTAGGCACGGTAGCTACGCGCCCGGGATTATTATTTGCCAATACATCGGAGCTTTTTATTGATTTAAAGGGAATCGGCGGGCATGCTGCTTATCCTCATAAAACACGCGACATGGTAGTAGCAGCAGCCAACCTCCTGCTGCAGCTGCAGACGATTGTGAGCCGCAATGTCGATCCGATGAGCAGTGCTGTTATTACTGTTGGAAAGATGACAGCCGGGACAGTGCAGAATGTCATTGCAGAGAATGCACGACTAGAAGGTACTATCCGCACATTGAATGCTGATTCTATGCAGGAGGTAAAGCGGCGGATAGAGGCGATTTGTGCAGGAATAGAAGCTGCATTTGAATGTACGGTTTCTATAGACTACGGTTCTATGTATTATGAGGTAAATAATGATTCTGCCTGTGCAGAACGCCTATTGAGCTTTGCGAAGGAATATGAAGGGGCGACGGACTACCGATGCCCTGCTGCCATGACTGGAGAGGACTTTGGCTATTTTGTGAAGGAGATCCCAGGTGCTATGTTTTGGAGCGGTGCTAATTGCTCGTATGGACTGCATCAATCAAAGATGAATCCGGATGAAAAACTATTGTCATTCAACAGTGAATTTGTTGAGGCATTCATTAGAAGCTTATAGAGAAAAGGTGGGCAAGCTTTATTGTTTGCACACCTTGCGTTTTATACAAAAAGGCCGCCCGGGAATATGTTCCCGGGCGGCCTTTATATTGTGCTTGTTAAGAGGCACGCAGTAGATGAGATGCTTTCCTTGTTGCCCAAGTATAAGCAAGTACAAAACAGCCAGCTAATACAATGCTTCCTAAAATATAAGGAGATGTGATTTTCCACTCAAAAAGCATACCGGCTAAGGCCGGGCCAAACATATTACCTAGACTCATGTACGCATTGTTCATTCCGGCAGCGAAGCCCTGCTCATTACCTGCTACTTTACTGATGAGCGTATTTACCGCTGGACGGATAAATGTAGTAGCAATAGAGAATAGGGTTGCAACGATGAGTACAACGAAGAAGCCGCTTACGAATATAACAAGTAGCATCATGACAGCCGCCAGTAATAGATTGACTAAAATGACTTTCATTTCCCCGTATTTCTTAAACAACTTATCAATGACGAATATTTGAAGGATAACCCCTGCAAAGCCGCCGACAGTTAAAATGATAGAAATATCCAGTGGCGTATAGCCGAATTTATGATCTAAATAAAGCGATAATGTCGACTGGAAGTTAGAGATCCCAAAGCTGAAAGTGAATACAACAATTAAAAATATAAAATAGGACGCTCTTGTCGATTTAACCAATTGTTTTAGCAGATTTTCACTCGGTGGTCTTGCCACAGCTTTCATATCTGCTGTATTTTTAATATTTGGTAAGATCAGCCATGATAAAACAGCTGCGACTAATGCAGCAGAGCCAGCTACATAAAAAGGAAAATGCAAATTGATGCCTGATAAGACACCGCCGAGCCCAGGACCAATAGTAAAGCCCAGACTCATAGCAGCCCCCAGCATACCCATTCCTTTACCGCGTTCTTCCACAGTCGTGATATCAGCAACAAAGGCCATAATTGGCGGCATGACGAAGGCAGCTCCTGCACCACTTAAAAAGCGGGCAATAAATAATACCCATACTGCATCGGCAAGACCAAATAAAATTTGAGAAAAGCCGTAGACGATGAGCCCGCCGATAATGAACATTTTTCTTCCGTGACGGTCGGATAGCTCCCCGGCAACCGGAGAAAATAAAAATTGTGCCAATGCAAAGCCTGCAATCAGGAACCCTAGAACTTGTCCCCCTACACCGAATATTTGTAAATATGCGGGCATAACCGGGACGATAATGCCGATACCTCCCATTGTGATGAAAAGGTTGAACATTAGTATATAAAGAGCACCATTATTAGTACCTTTGGCCATGTGACACCGCCTTTCTTCTAAATTATTTCGATTTTTGAAATGATAATACACATAGTCTAACATAATTAGACTGCAGGTGTCTCTATTGTAAAGCTCAGGAAAAAGGACGGAAAAACGCACAGCTGTCCGCTGTGCGTACTTTACCTAGTTTAAGTTCATTTTAAACTTAAGGAAATGTTCATTATATTTTCCAAGCCATGTAAGACCTAAATTTTCATACACTTCGAGATGCTCCCGAAGTTCAACATCCGGATAGAAACGTTCATCATTAATGACTTCTTCATCCATCAGTTTCCATGCCGCAGCATTTGGTGTCGAATAGCCGACATAGTCAGCGTTTTGAGCATTGTTTTCAGCATCCAGCATAAAGTTGATGAAGGCATGTGCACCTTCGATATTTTTGGAAGTCTTCGGAATAACAAAGTTGTCAAACCATAAATTAGATCCCTCTTCTGGTACCGCAAAATCCAATTCTTCATTTTCCCACATCATATCAGCCGCTTGACCGGACCATGTAAGAGCTACCGCAGCCTCATTATGAATCATCAGCGGTGTAATTTCATCACCAATGATGGCCTTCACATTTGGCGTCAGCTTGATTAGTTTATCTGTTGCTTTATCAAGTGCTGCATCATCTTTTACGTTTAAAGAGTAGCCAAGTGAATTCAGTCCCATACCAATGACTTCACGTGCACCGTCTACTAAGAAAACCTTACCCTTTAAACGTTCATCCCATAAATCTTCCCACGATTTGAAAGTCAAATCCTTGGGCACCATCTTCGGGTTATAGACAATACCAACTGTTCCCCAGAAGTAAGGAATAGAATACGTATTGCCTGGATCAAATGGCAGATCTAAAAAGTACGGGTCGATATTTTTCAAGTTCGGAAGCAGGGAATGGTCAAGCTCGACCAGCATATCATCTTCAATCATTGTTTCTATCATATATTCGGAAGGAACAGCAATATCGTATGATGAACCTCCTTGCTGAACTTTTGTATACATCGCTTCATTTGAGTCAAATGTTTCATATATAACATGAATGCCTGTTTCCTTTTCAAAGGCCTTGATTAAAGCCGGGTCGATATACTCGCCCCAGTTATAGACTGTCAAAGTATCCTTGCTGCCTTTTGAACCGGCAGATTCTAAAGACTGTGAAGCAAAGAATAAAAGGAGACAGACAACGATAATGGCAATGGAAGCCTGTACTAATTGCTTCATTTAGATTCCCCCATTCTTGCCTTCGCCCGGTAATTGACAAAATAGTAGCCGATAACAACAAGGACGGTCACTAAGAAGACCAGGCCGGAAATAGCATTGATTGTCAAAGTAATACCAGCGCGGGCCATGGAATAAATCTCAACCGAAAGAGTAGAAAAACCGTTTCCTGTAACGAAAAATGTTACAGCAAAATCATCCAGTGAATACGTAATAGCCATAAAGAAGCCGGCAAAAATACCAGGAGCAATGTAAGGTAAAATAACACGTTTCAGTACGTCTCGTTTTGTCGCTCCTAAATCGTGTGCCGCATCAATCAGGGATGTATTCATTTCCGAAAGCTTCGGCAGTACCATCAGTACAACAATTGGCACACTAAAGGCGATATGGGATACAAGCACTGATGTAAATCCAAGCTTTACGCCTATCATCGTAAAGAGAATAAGGAAGCTGGCTCCAATCACAACGTCCGGTGATACAATAAGAACATTGTTTAATGAAAGGAACGTATTGCGCAATTTATTGTTCTTCATAGAAACGATCCCAATTGCACCGAGAGTGCCAATGACTGTAGCAATAAAACCTGACAACAGGGCAATCAGCACTGTATTAATGAGAATAACAAGCAGGCGCGTATCTTCAAATACTGCTTTGTAGTGCTCCAATGTGAAAGACTCGAAGTTATTCATATTGCCGCCGCTGTTAAACGAATAGAAAATTAAATAAAAAATCGGTGCATACAAAACGATAAACACTATTAGCAAATAGGCTTTAGAGGCAGCAGATAATTTATTCATTAAACACGGCCTCCTTTCTTCTTTTGTCCAGTCACTAACATAGTCAGCACCATGAACACGATTAAGAATACAGCGATTGTTGAACCCATCCCCCAGTTTTGAGAGACGAGGAACTGCTGTTCAATAGCTGTACCAAGCGTAATAACCTGATTTCCTGCAATCAGTCGTGTAATCATGAACAGGGACAGGGCAGGGATAAATGTAACTTGAATCCCGGACTTTACGCCGTCAATTGTTAATGGAAATACAATACGGCGGAATGTTGTCCAGCTGGATGCCCCAAGATCACGTGCAGCAAAAATAAGGGACGGATTTAGTTTATCAAGCGAGTTGAAGATCGGTATGATCATAAAGGGAATGAAGATATATACCGATACAAAAATAAAGCTGAAATCCGTAAACAAAATTTGCTGAGGATTAAAGCCGAAAACTTCAATAAATGCATTGATCGGGCCGTACAAGCCAAAAATACCGATGAATGCATAGGTTTTTAAAAGCAGGTTAATCCATGATGGGATAATAATCAACATAAGCCATAGCTGTTTATGCTTTGTCCGTGTTAGCAAATAAGCAGTCGGGTATGCAAACAATAATGTAAAGAACGTAATAAGGAACGCATACCAGAAGCTTGTAAAGGTCATTTTTAAATAAACCGGTGAGAAAAAGTTTTGATAGTTGGCCAGCGTGAAATTCCCGGAAAGATCAAGCATGGAATAATAAAGAACTAAGGCAATCGGTGCAATAACAAATAAAGCAATCCAGACGACGTACGGTATTAATGCTGTGCGGTTTTTACTCTGCATCGTCATCTTCTCCATAAGCTTCCAAACGTTTATCAAACTCTTCTTCTGTTTCATTCAGACGCATGACATGAATTGCTTCTGGGTCAAAGTCCAAACCGATTTCTGCACCTACTTCTGCCTTTTTAAGTGAATGGACAAGCCATTCGTTGCCGTCTTTATCATATGTCGATAGCTCATAGTGAACTCCGCGGAACAACTGTGTATCGACACGTACAATCAGTTTTCCGTTCTCTACTGAAGTGATTTCCAAATCTTCCGGGCGAATAACGACGTCAATTTTTTCATTCGGTTTCATTCCGCCATCAACACACTCAAATACTTTACCAGCAAACTGTACTTTATAATCTTCAATCATGACACCATCAACAATATTTGATTCACCGATAAAATCAGCGACGAAACGGTTGATTGGTTCATCATAAATATCAACGGGCGTTCCGGATTGCATGATCTCTCCGTGGGAAAGGACGAAAATCTCATCACTCATTGCTAACGCCTCTTCCTGGTCATGTGTGACGAAGACAAATGTTTTGCCAAGACGCTGTTGTAATTCCCGCAGCTCGTACTGCATTTCTGTACGTAATTTTAAATCAAGCGCAGATAGCGGTTCATCCAATAGAATCACTTCAGGATCATTAACGATGGCTCGGGCAATTGCTACACGCTGACGCTGTCCTCCCGACATTTCAGAAATTTCCCGGTTTTCGTATCCGGCTAGGTTAACGAATTTTAATGCTTCCAAGACACGTTCCTTAATTTCCGTTTCCTTTATTTTTTTGATACGAAGACCGAATGCTACATTTTCAAAAACATTTAGATGGGGAAATAACGCATAGTCCTGAAATACGGTGTTTACCTGTCTTTCATTTGCTGGCACATTGTTAATGCGCTTTCCTTTGAAGTAAACATCACCTGTTGTGGCATCGGTGAACCCGGCAATAATACGTAAAATCGTTGTTTTGCCACAGCCGGAAGGACCTAATAATGTATAAAATTTGCCTCTTTCAAGCTCGAAATTGATATTTTTTAGGACGGTTGTTCCATCGTTATAAGTTTTCGTTACGTTTTCAAAACGAATAATTGTGTTATCCATTATCGTTGTCCTCCTCATTACAAATAAGATTCAGTAGCTACTAGCAGCATCTTCGTCAGACCGCTGTGTGCATTAAATATCTGATGATTAGAAGATGCCTCGTAATAAACCGAGTGACCTTCACCGGCAATATACTCCTGGTTTCCAATGACGACGCGGATGCGCCCCTTTAATACATAAATAAATGTTTCAGATAATGAGGGTTCAAACTGCTTGAATTCACCATCTTTTTGTAGGGTTAAAATGACAGGCTCCATTTCCTTTTCATTCGAGGTAGGAATCAGCCATTCAATTGAATAGTTTTTTTCATGATCGGTAAAGCTTGTTTGATCTTCCTTCGTATAAACAATCTGTTGTTCCTCGGATGTATCATCGAAAAATTCTTTTGGTGTCGAGCCAAGTACCTCGAGAATATGGAAGAGCGTTTCGATAGATGGGGAGTTCAGATCACGTTCCAGTTGGGAAATATAACCCTTTGTCAAGTCTGTGCGTTCCCCGAGCTCTTCTTGCGTGAGTCCCTTTTTCAATCGCAAAGCTTTAATTTTTGCTCCGATTTGCATTTGGCACATCCCTTCTGCATTGTTTAGTAATGATAAACAAACAGTATTAAAGTTTACTATTACCAAACTTTAAGTTTACAAAACATAATAATTATATCGAATTATCCTATGATTTCAAGAGATTTTTTTAGGTTTCTTAAAAAGGCCACTTCAATGCTTGCTGCTTATTCGAATAAGGGCTGCTAGAAAGCCTTTTAGGTAGACAAAACATTAGTAAAAGCAAAGAGTCAGCCGGTTAAAGCGCCAACAGAAGCAATGCAGGTAAAAAAGTTTCTCATAATGTGAAAATATTTTAACAAGGTAGAAGGAGGTACGGGCTAAAAAGGAAGCAGGTTTCAGTTGAAATGGAATAGATGAACAAATCTATCTTTTTGAAAAATGATGTAAAAATGAATAATTAGTTAAAAATGAAAGCAGTTATAGAAAGGAAAAGGAATTAACTGTAATGGAAAAGGGGAAATGGCCAGTGCTGCTTTTTTACCTGATGGATTTTACAGTTGTATGTCCGACAGAAATTACGGCTATAAGCGACCGCTATGATGAATTCACCGGACTGGATACAGTGGTGGTTGGTATATCGACCGATACTATACATCCCTACCTTGCCTAGAGTAGGACAGAGCGTTTAAAAAGATGAAATATTAAGAGTGGTCCAAACTCTGCATTGTGGGGGATTATGTCCTGCAAATTGGCGACCCGGTCAAGCGACACTTTAACCAAATTTGCATATCATAACAGGGAGCAAGGAGGATGAAAGATGAAACTGCGCGCTCCGATACCTTCATTTGATGGAGCAAATTGGTTAAATAATATAAAGGTAAATGAAAAATTGTTTACAGAAAAACCGACATTTGTCCACTTCTGGTCGGTTAGCTGTGATTTATGTAAATATGGGCTGGATACAATCAGCGGGCTGGCGGATAAATATGACACTCATATAAATGTCATAGCCGTCCATATGCCTCGTACAGAAGAGGATATGATTCTTCAAAATGTGAAGACAGTTGCAAATTATTATCATATAGCCCATCCGCTTGTCGTAGATAATGATTTCCTCATAACAGACCGTTTTGCGAATCGTTATGTGCCTGCCTATTATCTATTTGACGAGAAGGGCCAGCTTCGTCATTATCAAGCGGGAGGAGCCGCTTTACGGATGCTTGAAAAACGTATTCAACGTATCATTGAAGACTCGAAAAGGTAGGGCATATGCCATACCTTTTTATTTTGCAGAAATTACGTTACACTGTAAGCAATAGGAATAGGGGGAGTACATATGAGAAAAGAATTTGTTGTCATTGGACTGGGCCGCTTTGGCGGGAGTATTGTAAAAGAGCTGATTTCTCAAGGTGCGAATGTTATGGCAATCGATTCTTCACCGGAGCGTGTAGATGATTTTGCACATATTGCGACACAGGCAGTTGTAGCGGATACAACAGATGAAGCAGTCATCAAATCACTTGGTTTACGCAATTTCGAGCATGTGATTGTGGCTATTGGGGAAGATATCCAATCAAGTATTTTAACGACCCTGATTCTCAAGGAGCTGGGTGTTCAGCAGATTACTGTTAAGGCAAATAATGATTATCATGAGAAAGTGCTGCGTAAAATTGGAGCGGATTTCGTCGTCCATCCTGAGCGGGATATGGGGATCCGAATCGCTAATCACATGATCTCCAATAATGTACTTGATTACCTGGAGTTATCCGATGAGCATTCCATTATGGAAATCAAGGTAAGTGACAGAATTGCCGGCCGCTCTCTTGTAGATTTGGATCTACGGGCAAAATACGGCATTAACATCGTCGGAATTAAAAGAGGGGAGGAGATTCTTATTACACCAGAACCGACAGATCCTATTCTGACGGGGGACCTTCTGCTCATTATCGGTGCCGATGTGGATATTAATCGTTTTATGAAAAAAGTGTTATAAAAAACTAAAAGAGCAGTCCAGAAAGCGGAAACTTTCTGGACTGCTCTTTTGAGTACATAGAAGCAGCAAGTATACGTGCTGCGGTAAATATTTTATTACACTTCCATAATGATTGGTAAAATCATTGGACGACGTTTAGTCTTTTCAAAAAGGTAAGGACCTAAAACATCTGTAATTTCGTTCTTTAGCTCTGTCCACTGAGTAGACTTTTCCTGAATTGTGGCATTTAAATGCTGTGCCAATGTTTTTTGGGCCTCGTTAATCATCGTGCCGGATTCGCGCATATACACAAATCCGCGGGAAATAATGTCTGGTCCAGAAACGATTTTTTGGTTCGCCATATCCACGCTTACTACAACGATGACAAGCCCTTCCTCTGAAAGAATGCGGCGATCGCGCAGAACGATATTGCCGATATCGCCAATTCCGCTGCCGTCGATATAAACGTCGCCAGATGGGATACGTCCTGCTACATGCGCTTCATTCGCGCTTAATGCCAATACATCACCATTTCCCATAACAAATGTATTTTCAGCAGGAACATCACAATCAATGGCCAGCTCCGTATGCATTTTCAGCATACGATATTCTCCATGAATTGGCATAAAGAATTTTGGCTTGATCAAACGAAGCATTAGTTTCTGCTCTTCCTGTGAACCATGTCCAGACGTATGGATGTTATTGAGAGATCCATGGATAACTTCTGCGCCTGCACGGAATAGTAGGTTGATAATCTTGTTGACACTAATTGTATTCCCTGGGATAGGAGATGATGAAAAGACGACCGTATCTCCAGGCTGGATTTGAATTTGGCGATGTGTTCCATTCGCAATACGTGATAGTGCTGCCATCGGTTCACCCTGCGATCCTGTACATAAAATCAGCACTTCATTTGCAGGAAGACGGTTAATGCTTTGGGCATCAACAAATGTTTCCTTCGGAGCAGTAATATAACCAAGCTCCCGCCCAATTGTAATAGCATTATCCATTGAACGCCCGAAAACAGCGATTTTGCGACCATGTGCAGCAGCTGCGTCAGTTACTTGCTGCAGACGGTGGATATTTGATGCAAAGGTAGCAAAAATGATTCGCCCGTCCACTTTACGGAAGATATCATTAATGCTTTCCCCGACTTTACGTTCAGACATCGTAAAGTTTGGTACTTCGGCATTCGTACTATCGGAAAGGAGACACAATACGCCATCACGTCCGATTTCAGCCATTTTCGTTAAGTTGGCCGGCTCGCCTACAGGTGTGAAGTCGAACTTGAAATCCCCTGTATGGACGATATTGCCAGGTGGCGTTTTTACTACTATACCAAACGCATCTGGAATACTATGTGTCGTACGGAAGAAGCTTACCGATGTTTTCCGGAACTTAATGACATCTTCTTCCTTGATTTCTATGAGCTTTGTCGTGCGAAGCAGTCCGTGCTCATCCAGCTTATTGCGTAGTAAACCCAGTGCAAGCTTGCCTCCGTATACAGGAATATTCAGCTGGCGCAGTAAATAAGGGATACCGCCAATATGGTCTTCATGGCCGTGCGTAATAAATAAACCTTTGATTTTATCAACGTTTCGTACTAAATATGTGTAGTCGGGAATGACATAATCGATCCCGAGCAGGTCATCCTCCGGGAATTTAATACCTGCGTCGATTAAAATAATTTCATCTTGGAATTGAACTCCGTATGTGTTTTTGCCGATTTCGCCCAGTCCGCCGAGTGCGAAAACAGCCGCTTGATCATTTTTAACAAACTTCATAAGCGATTAAGCGTTCTCCAGTCGGAAGCTCGGGCTATTGCGCTCATACTCTAGGTAATTTCCTTCAAGTAGTTGCACAAGCTCGATATTGTAGTTTCGATCTTTTAGAAACTCACGAACTTCACGCTCTGTAGATGCCTCTAAGTATAATGATTTTGTGTTTTCGCGAACTGGAATCTCATTCTTATTTTCTTGGTAATAAACTTTATAAATCATAATTACTCTCCTTTTGGTACGTACATAGTGGTTGCATTTAGGTCCACCCTTTACATGACTCTTCCGTCACCTTTCATACTTTTATATAAGTACATGTCTGAAAAGGTATAGATGACATGAAGACAATGTAAAGAATTCGTCAAATAAATGCATTTCCTTTATATTATCACGCAGCTATCCTAAAATAAAGAAAAGCCCTTCAAAAACTGAAGGGCTTACGCAATTGATTTTTTTCCGAGGATGCCATTCAACTGTTTCAACAATTTCTTTTTGAGACGTTTTAACATAACGCATCACTCCTTATACTTATTATAATGAATATTCAGTAATTTGTAAAGACCTTTATAGAAAGAGAGGATGGAATATATGAAGAAAATATTATTTTTTGATGTGGATGGTACCCTTTACAATAGTGAGAAATGTCTCCCTGCTTCGACTAAAGAGGCATTATTTACTGCACGGGAAAATGGCTATGAAATTGCAATCGCAACTGGACGTGCCCCATTCATGATTAAGGAACTGTTAGAAGAGCTTGATATCGATACATATGTAACATTCAATGGTCAGTACGTTGTCTATAAGGGAGAGGTTATTTTTACGGACTCTATTCCGAATGACTACCTCCAGAAAATTATCGCATTTGGTGAGAGTCGGGGAGAGCCAGTTGTATTCCTCGATGAACGGGAAATGATTGCCTCCCTTCCGGATAATGAGAAAGTTGAAACAAGTCTAGCAACACTCAAATATCCATACCCGCGAATCGATGCGTATTTCTTTAAAAACAAGCCAGTTTACCAAACGTTGATTTTTATTGAAGAAAAAGATGAACCATTATATCGAGAAACATTCCCGGAGGTACAATTTGTAAGGTGGCACCAATATTCATGCGATATTTTGCCGAAGGAAGGCTCTAAGGCGCGTGGTATCCAAAAAATACTTGACCATTTAGGACGGTCCATGGAAGATGCAATAGCCTTTGGGGATGGATTGAATGATATTGAGATGCTAGAAGCTGTCGGGACAGGGGTTGTGATGGAAAATGGCCATGAAAAAACCAAGGCAGCGGCAGATGTGATGGCTCCTCATGTAGATGATGATGGTATTTATAAAGTAATGAAAAAACTCGGAATAATCGAGTAAAACAAAGAAAGTACAGCCAATCTATATATAAAAAACCGGGGGAAATTCCCCCCGGTTTTTTAAATTTCAAAGAGTAGGATGTTTATACGTTCAAGTTGACCGGCTGCAAGCTTCATGCTCTTAAAAGTGCAAATTATTTGCTCGTGCAGCCTGCAGGACGCCTCAATAAGACGCATCATTTCCTATCTTTCAAATGGAGAGGAATTAGGAATATCGCTAAATGGGTCTTTTTCGTTGATGCGGTCATAGAACATGACACCATTTAGGTGGTCCAGCTCATGCTGAAAGGCAATAGCTGGAAGACCTGAAAGACGTAATTTCTTTTCCTCTCCATCTACAGTCATAAATTTGACCGTTACGCGTGCGTGACGCGGTACATATCCGGGAACGGCACGATCGACAGATAAGCAGCCTTCTCCAGATGTAATATATGTTTGTTCAACCGAGTGGCTGACGATTTTTGGGTTTATTGCTACAAAGCTTAACTGCTCACCTTTTGCATCTTCCACATGCAGGGCAAACATGCGCTTTAATTTATTTACTTGGTTGGCAGCGAGGCCTATCCCACCACGCAGGCTGTATTTTTCAGCCATTTCCGGATCCTGACTGTTAACTAGGTACTCTAACAAATCATGAGCCAGCTTGCGGTCTTCCTCTGTTAGCGGAAATACTACTTCTTCTGCACGTGTACGTAAAGCCGGATGACCTTCACGAACGATGTCCTCCATTAAAATCATGTAAAAACTTCCTTTCCCTTTCTACGGTATATCCTAAGTATACAATACTCTTCACTCTCGACAACGAAAAAAACTTTAAGAAATTTAAAAAAAGGCAGTTGTTTCATGTAGGGAATGGGAATAGTAGAAACGGTACGTTCAATCAGCTGGTCAGCTGTTTTGCAATGTCTTATTTATAATACAGAACTAATACAGGTTGTTGATTGATATATAACAGATTTGAGGACAAGAGCTTCTCTAATAGAAAGAGAAAATAATGAAATTCTCAAAGAATCAATGATTGACCGATGCTATTTTCTTCTTTATACTCATGTTATGGAGAAGTTGTACTAATAAATTTTTGCAAAAAAATAATACAGTTGAAAGGGAGAGTTAACTATGGGAGAAAATAAATTCGATCCTACGGCAGCATTGCATGAAGTGGAAGAGAAGTTTCAAATGTTCCAAATTTTGAATGAAGAAGGGGAAATTGTTAACAACGAAGCAAATCCTGATCTGTCAGATGAAGAACTTGTGGAACTAATGAGCCGCATGGTATATACACGTATTTTGGATCAGCGTTCTATTTCGTTGAACCGTCAAGGACGTCTAGGGTTCTATGCGCCGACAGCTGGTCAAGAAGCTTCTCAATTAGCATCACACTTTGCATTAGAGAAGGAAGACTGGATTTTACCAGGATATCGTGATGTACCGCAAATCGTCTGGCATGGCCTGCCTCTTTGGAAAGCATTCTTATTCAGCCGTGGACATTTCGTTGGTAATCAAATCCCTGAAGGTGTAAACGTGCTGCCGCCGCAAATTATTATCGGGGCGCAGTATGTTCAAGCTGCAGGTGTAGCACTTGGCATTCAAAAACGCGGCCAAAAAACTGTTGCCGTTACTTATACAGGTGATGGAGGGTCATCACAAGGGGACTTCTATGAAGGAATTAACTTTGCAGGTGCCTTTAAAGCACCAGCTATTTTCTTCGTTCAAAATAACCAATTCGCAATTTCAACGCCGCGTGAAGTGCAAACTGCTGCCAAAACGCTTGCCCAAAAGGGAATCGCTGCAGGCATTCCAAGTATCCTTGTAGATGGCATGGATCCATTGGCAGTATACGTAGCGACAAAAGATGCGCGTGAGCGTGCAGTAAATGGTGAAGGCCCAACATTAATCGAAACGCTATGCTACCGTTATGGTCCACATACAATGGCAGGGGATGACCCAACACGCTATCGTACAGGCGATTTGGATAATGAATGGTCATTGAAAGATCCAATCGTACGTTTCCGTAAATACTTGGAAGCAAAAGGAATCTGGTCAAAAGAGAAAGAAGAAGAAGTAATTGAGCGTGCAAAAGAGGAAATCAAAGATGCCATTAAAAAAGCAGATCAGGCACCAAAGCAAAAAGTGACTGATCTGATTGAGAATATGTACGAAGGCGAAAAGCCACATAACCTGAAAGAGCAATTTGAAATCTATAAAGAGAAGGAGTCGAAATAAGCATGGCACAAATGACGATGATTCAGGCAATTACAGATGCACTCCGCTGTGAACTGAAAAACGATGAGAATGTTCTAGTTTTCGGTGAAGATGTTGGGGTAAATGGAGGAGTATTCCGTGCAACGGAAGGCCTTCAAAAAGAATTTGGTAAAGACCGTGTATTTGATACACCGCTTGCGGAATCCGGCATCGGCGGCCTGGCAATTGGCCTTTCTCTTCAAGGTTTCCGTCCAGTACCGGAAATTCAATTCTTCGGCTTCGTATATGAAGTAATGGACTCTATCAACGGTCAATTAGCTCGTATGCGTTACCGTACAGGCGGCACATACAATGCACCTGTTACAATCCGTTCTCCATTTGGAGGCGGCGTGCATACACCGGAAATGCACTCTGATTCACTAGAGGGATTAATGACACAACAGCCGGGCTTGAAAGTGATCGTACCATCAACGCCGTATGATGCAAAAGGACTTTTAATCTCAGCAATCCGTGATGATAATCCGGTTGTTTTCCTTGAGCACTTAAAACTATACCGTTCATTCCGTGAAGAAGTACCTGAAGAGTCTTATACAATTGAAATTGGTAAGGCAGATGTTAAGCGTGAAGGAAAAGACTTAACCATTATTGCGTACGGTCTTATGGTTCATGAAAGCTTAAAGGCTGCTGAAGAATTAGAAAAAGAAGGATACTCTGTTGAAGTAGTGGACCTTCGTACGATTCAGCCGCTTGATATCGATACAATTATCAAATCGGTAGAAAAGACAGGACGCGCAATCGTTGTGCAGGAAGCCCAAAAGCAGGCGGGCATTGCAGCAAACGTAGTAGCGGAAATTACAGAGCGTGCTATTTTAAGTCTGGAAGCCCCAGTACTTCGTGTAGCAGCACCGGATACAGTTTATCCATTCCCACAGGCAGAAGGGGTTTGGCTGCCTAACTATAAAGATGTAATGGAAACAGCGAAAAAAGTTTTAACATTCTAAGAAGAGGTGAAGAAGTATGGCATTCAATTTCCGCTTACCGGATATCGGTGAAGGCATTCACGAAGGTGAAATCGTTAAATGGTTCGTAAAACCGGGAGACAAAGTTCAAGAAGACGATATTTTATGTGAAGTGCAAAATGACAAAGCAGTCGTTGAAATTCCCTCTCCTGTAGAAGGCACTGTAGAAGAAATTTTAGTTGAAGAAGGAACAGTCGCCGTTGTTGGTGATATACTAATCCGCTTCGATGCGCCAGGCTACGAGGATTTAAAACTAAAAGGCGATGACCATGCAGGCGGTGAAGGCGAGGCTGAGACAGAATCTCAGGTTCAAGGTACTGCTGAAGCAGGTCAAGAAATCGACAAAAAAGAAGCAAAACAGGAAGAAGCTCCGCAAAGAGACGATGCTGGTGAAAAAGAGAAGGGCGTAGTTATTTCGGGTAATGAGCAGGATGTAAACAGCCGTGTGATCGCTATGCCTTCTGTCCGTAAATTTGCCAGAGATAACGATGTTGAGATTCGTCAAATAAAGGGTACAGGTAAAAACGGCCGTATCCTAAAAGAAGACGTCGAGAAATTTATGGCTGGCGGCCAAGTGGAAGAAACACCACAAGCTGATGAAACAGCTGTAGAAACAGCACAAGCTGCACCGGCTGCAATCAACTTGGAAGGTGACTTCCCTGAAACACGCGAAAAAATGAGCGGTATTCGTAAAGCAATTGCTAAAGCGATGGTACACTCGAAACAAACAGCACCGCATGTTACATTAATGGATGAGGTAGATGTTACAGCACTAGTAGCACACCGCAAACGTTTCAAGGAAATAGCTGCGGAAAAAGGCGTTAAGCTAACATATCTTCCTTATGTTGTAAAAGCGTTAGTTTCTATGCTGCGTGAATTCCCAGAATTTAACCGTTCATTGGATGATGCAGCACAGGAAATTATTCAAAAACATTATTTCAATATCGGCATAGCAGCTGATACTGAAAAAGGATTACTGGTTCCTGTTATCAAGCATGCTGACCGTAAATCTGTCTTTGCGGTATCAGGCGAAATCAATGAGCTAGCAACAAAAGCACGTGAAGGCAAGCTGGCACCGAATGAAATGAAGGGCGGATCGATGTCGATTACGAATATCGGATCTGCCGGAGGACAATGGTTTACACCGGTTATCAACCATCCGGAGGTTGCTATCTTAGGAATTGGCCGAATTTCTGAAAAACCTGTGATAAAAAATGGTGAAATTATAGCAGCACCTGTGTTAGCATTATCATTGAGCTTTGATCATCGCATGATCGATGGAGCCACTGCGCAAAATGCTTTAAATCATATAAAGCGTTTGCTAAGTGAACCAGAACTTTTATTAATGGAGGCGTAATAAAAATGGTAGTAGGAGATTTTCCAATCGAGATTGATACTCTTGTCGTTGGTGCAGGCCCTGGTGGTTATGTTGCAGCAATCCGCGCAGCGCAAACTGGACAAAAGGTAACGGTTGTAGAGCGCGGCGCATTAGGCGGCGTATGTTTAAACGTAGGTTGTATCCCATCAAAAGCGTTGATCTCAGTAGGTCACCGTTTCGAGCAAGCGAAACATTCAGATGATATGGGTGTAGTAGCTTCAGAAGTGAAACTTGATTGGACAAAAGCACAAGCATTCAAAGATAGCGTTGTTTCTAAACTTGTAGGCGGCGTTGAAGGCTTACTAAAAGGAAACAAAGTAGACATCGTAAAAGGTGAAGCATATTTTGTAGATGCAAATACTGTACGTGTAATTGATGGCGAAAAAGCACAAACTTACACATTCAAAAACGCTATTTTAGCAACAGGATCTCGTCCTGTTGAAATCCCAACGTTTAAATTCACTGAACGTGTAATCAACTCTACAGGCGCGCTTTCTTTACCGGAAGTACCAGAAAAGCTAGTTGTAATCGGCGGCGGTTACATTGGTACTGAGCTTGGTTCTGCTTATGCAAACCTTGGTTCACAAGTAACAATCATCGAAGGTGGAAAAGACATCCTAGCTGGTTTTGAAAAACAAATGACGCAAGTTGTGAAAAAAGGCCTGAAGAAAAAAGGCGTTGAAGTAGTAGTTGGCGCATCAGCTAAAGGTGTAGAAGAAAACGAAAACGGCGTAGTTGTCACATACGAAGTTGGCGGAGAAGAAAAAACTGTCGAAGCAAACTATGTATTAGTAACTGTAGGACGCCGTCCAAATACAGATGAAATGGGTCTAGAAGAAGTTGGTATCAAGTTTGCTGAACGCGGCTTACTTGAAGTTGACAAACAATGCCGTACTTCAGTACCTAACATTTATGCAATTGGTGATATCGTAGCTGGTCCTCAGCTTGCACACAAAGCTTCTTACGAAGGTAAAGTGGCAGCAGAAGCAATTGCTGGCGAAAAATCAGTTGTAGATTACTTGGCAATTCCAGCAGTATGCTTCACAGATCCAGAACTTGCGACTGTGGGCTACTCAGAAGATCAAGCAAAAGCGGAAGGCATCGAAGTAAAAGCAGCGAAGTTCCCATTCGCAGCAAACGGCCGTGCATTAGCGCTTAACCAAACAGAAGGATTTGTTAAATTAGTTGCCCGTAAAGAAGACGGCCTACTAATTGGTGCTCAAATCGTAGGTGCAGGTGCATCTGATATGATCGCTGAAATGGGCTTGGCTATTGAAGGCGGCATGACTGCAGAAGACGTAGCATTAACAATCCACGCTCACCCAACATTAGGTGAAATCACGATGGAAGCTGCTGAAGTATTACTTGGCAACCCAATCCACATCGTAACTAAGTAATATAGCAATCCGAAAAACACTGTATGGCAATACGCCGTACAGTGTTTTTTATTTATGTTGGAGAATGGGTTAATAGACGATTTCATAGGGTTAATAGACAATTTCAGGGCGATAATAGACAAACACGTCTTTTTGAGTCTAAAAAGTCAGGAAACGAGCCAGCCGAGAACATTCTTGTATAACACGTGGCTGGTGCAAATGCTCGTGAAAAAAGTGCTTCATTATATAGCGCATATTAACAGAATGAATATAAGTATTTTGTTATATGTTTTTTCACAATATAGATTCTTGTTCCTTACTACCTGATACATAAATGATATATTTTTATTCTTAAATAGAAAGCCGGCAAAATAGTTAATAGGAATGTAAAAGTCCAAATTTTAAAGTAAGGCATTAAGTTATAAAATAGTGATTTAAAAATAATAGTTTTGTTTATATCTGATTCATTAGAATTAAAATTCAGAAATTTCTATTAAATTTAACTAATAATAGTTTTATCTGGAAAAGGAAGGGCTAAATAGGACAGTGGGCAGTATTTTATTATTTTATAATTAGGAGGACCTGTAAAATGAGTGGAAGCAATAAATTTAGCAAAAATACTAAACTGTTTATGTCTACTAGCCTTATTGTGAGTGCTGCTATAGTCCCTTTTTCCTCTAGCTTTGTAGAAGCCAAGTTTGTTGATGTAAGCGGTAACACGCATGAAACAGCCATTAATGCATTGGCAGAACGTAATTTACTAAAAGGCTATTCTAATGATATTTTCAAGCCTTATGAGCAATTGACACGCAGTCATGTTGTTAAAATCATTGGCCGGTATCTAGTCGAGGAAGAAAACTTACGTATCCCAAGTGACTATAAGACAAATATCCGCTTTGCAGATCTGAAAAATAGTCAGGACGATGAACTGCTCCGTTATGCCGCAGTTGTGGCTGATTCCAATATTTTTATTGGATCTAATGGAAACCTGAATCCGGGCAGCTATATTACACGTGAACAAATTGCATTGGTTGTTATGCGCATGTTTGACAAACACTTTAATATTAATAGCTCTGGATATGTAAAAGCACAACCGAACTTCGAAACGGCAATAACAGATTTAAACAGTGCAGATCCAGGTGCTGTAGATGCAATTAATATGATTGATTATTTTGATATTACGGTTGTAAAGGAATACCAACCGAAAACTTATACCGGACGCGGACAGTTCGCCTCATTTATTTATCGTTTGTTACAGAAGATGAGTGAACCGAGGTTAGAGCCAACGTTAGAGGAATATAAACAGCAAGTACTTATTCAGCCAAACCTATTAGAAGTGAATACTGATGAAAAGGCATTGGTAGGAACAGATGCTAAACCTGGTGCATCGATCACAGCAAAAGATGCAAACGGCGTTATTCTTGGTTCGACTACAGTCAATGCTAACGGAGCTTACACTATTCCACTCAAGGTAGATGAAAATACGAAAGGTCCTATTACAATTGAAGCAGCTCATCCGGATGTTGGAAGTACAGCGATGTCTTATACGGAGATAAATATTTCTGATTTAGCATCGGATGTAGGGCAAAATGATAACCCAGGCAGCGGCGGCAGCACACCAGGTGGAGGAGACACACCAGGAGGAAGTACGCCGGGTGATGGCAGCACACCAGGTGGAGGAGACACACCAGGGGGAAGTACACCGGGTGACGGAGGAAATCCAGGAGGAGAAAACCCGGGTGATGGCGGCACACCAGGCGATGGAGAAGACCCAGGCGGGGAAAACCCAGGTGACGGCGGCACACCAGGTGAGGGAGAAAATCCAGGCGGGGAAAACCCGGGTGATGGCGGCACACCAGGTGAGGGAGAAAATCCAGGAGGAGAAGACCCAGGCGATGGAGGAAACCCAGACGAAGAAGCGCCTTCAACAGTTGATACTTTAGATTTAGAAAATGCACTGGCTCAAGCAGAAACAATAGAACGGGCTAGGGTCTCCGAAGACGGCAGTGATGTGCCGGCAACAGATGAGTGGACAACGCAGGAAGCATTAGATACATTCACGACAGCTATAGAAAATGCGGAAGCAGTACTGGCAAATGAAGAAGCAACCCAAGAAGAGGTAAATGCTGCTGTTTCAGCATTGACTGAAGCTATCAACACATATAAGGAAGCGAAGCAACCAGGTGTTCAAACTGAGGAGGAAGAACTGAGGGTTGATACGGCAGCGTTAGAAAATGCACTAGCTCAAGCAGAAACAGTAGAACGGGCTACGGTCTCCGAAGATGGCAGCGATGTGCCGGCAACAGAAGAGTGGACAACGCAGGAAGCATTGGATACATTCACGGCAGCTATAGAAAATGCGGAAGCGGTACTGGCAAACGAAGAAGCGACACAAGAAGAAGTAGATGCTGCAGTAGCAGCGCTAACAGAGGCCATCGACAAATACAACGCAGCAAAACAAGCAGGTAGTCAAGAAGAGGGAGAAGAGTCACCAGTCGATACTTCAGCGCTAGAAGAATTAATCGCAGAAGCGGCAACAGTACAGGTGAATGTTTCTACGGATGGAAGGGATGTTTCGTCGTCTGAGGAATGGACAACAAAGGATGTATTCGATACGTTCACAACGGCAGTGAATGAGGCTCAGGTCGTTCTCGATAACGAAGAAGCGACTCAGGAAGAAGTAAACGCGGCCGTTACAGCACTGACAGAAGCGATTGCAGCATACAACACAGCAAAACAAGCAGGTACTCAGGAAGAGGAAGAAGAGTCACCAGTTGATACTTCAGCGTTAGAAGAATTAATCACACAGGCGACAGCAGCACGGGTGGATGTCTCTACAGATGGAAGCGATGTACCAATAACAAAAGAATGGACAACGCAGGAAGACTTTGATGCCTTCTACGCTGCTCTTACAGAAGTAGAAGCCTTGCTGGAAAGAGAGGATGCGACTCAGGAGGAAGTAAACGCTGCAGCAGAAAACTTACGAGCGGCCATTAATGCATATAACAATGCTAAGCAGCCAGGTACACAAACAGAGGAAGATCTCTCAGCAAGTAAAGAAGACCTACAAAACTTAATCACAGATGCTGAGGAGGTCGACAGAGCAACTGTATCGGAAAATGGAAGCGGCTTGGCCCCTGATGAACAATGGACAACGCAGGAGGAGCTGAATAGTTTCGAGAGCGCTATTGATAATGCAAGAGAGGCAGTGAACAACGAAAACGTCACAAGAGCAGAAATTGAAAGGGCAACAATGCTGCTGCGGCTTGCTATTGAGCGCTATAATAATGCGAAGCAGCAAAGCACACAGACATTACGATCCGAGTATGAAGTAAACGAAATTACTTTAAACAATGGAGAAGCCGAAAGCTCAGAAGGTTTAGGCGATATTCAAAAAGGTAATAGAGATTTAAAATTTACAACACTCGGTGTTACATTGAGCCCTGTGCTTAGTACTGATGTTCTTTCCTCTCCTGACATCGGGGCAGGCTTTGTGGTAGAAGAAGGAAAAGAATTTAAATTTAATGTGCGTGCAATTGTAAGTGGTGTGGTAGGTACCGGAAGGCTTGGGCTTGCGGTGTATAAAAAAACAGATCAAGGATATGAAAGAGTATGGAATGATAATCTTGACTATCTCACTCTTTTAGGCATTCCTATTCAAAATAAATACAACTTTGAAACATCTTATTTTGGGGAAGGGGAATACAAATTTGTCACGTCTCCTGATAGTAACTTCAATCTGGATTTACTAAGCGGCGACGCGATTAGGTTTACTGATACTACTTTAAGAGACACTACAGCAGGTACTCCTGATAAAGAGACACCTCAACGACAAGGTACCGTTACTTTTACAGAAGGAGCAGCCATTTCACAGGTTCGATCAATGACAAACGACAATGCCGCACCTGTAGAAATTGAAGATGAGACAACGGTAGTAGTAGGGAAATACGGCGCGCTTACAATAAATCCTGCTACTGGAGCCTACACATACACATCGTATGGTGACCCGGCTTCCATAGGAAAGCTTGATGAATTTGAATATACAGTTACAGGTGAGGGAACAGAGCCGGTAACTAACAAAATCGTGATTCTTACAACGAGTGCATCCGGTACAAGTGCTGCGGCTAGTCTGCCAAGTAACGCCGATACACTAAATGTTTCAAATGCAGCGGGAGCTTTCAATTCAACTTCTACTCTATTGCCTTTACGCTATACGCTGCTAGAAGACATGGCAGCGGCAGAAACAGTAGATTATAGCGGCTTGAATTAAAATCAGTGCTGACGGGAGAACGGTAAATGATAAATTTACCGTTTTTTTGCGTTGGTCAAAACTTTCACTGAGTTTAGCTATGCTTCATCCACATACCGTAGGAATAATATTATCCTTGATGTAGTAGTTTTTAGAAAGCTGTACTGCAAGCTTCTCTCAAGGCTTAAAAACAACCGCATATTATCTCGGAAGGTGTTGTTATACACTTTACCTCCCCTCTCTTTTCAAACTTCCTAAGAAAAGAAGCTGTTAGAAAGAGGGTTTTCATAATGCAAGGCCTGCATGAGACGGTAGAGACTTCGGGCTTAAGAAGGATTTTGGCAATATTCTTCTTAGCCGAGACACCTATTAACGTACACAGCTGTCATCAGCTAAGTTGTTCTTCTATAGTAAGAAACTTACCTATTTAATAAGCTTGTTTTCAGACGTTTTAAGTAGCAAGGGAACGTTATTGGGAGAGGGCACTTTGTTCGGCAAGCAGCTGAGCGATAATTTGCTGGATTCGTTCGATCTCTTCCTGGATTTCCTTTATTTTTGTCGCCAATGCCTCAAACGTAGCACTAAATTGTGTAGTTTCAATTTCAATGTAGCTGGCGAGGATACCGTTTTCTCGAATATCATCGAAGGCCTGGGCCCAATTTCCGTGCCATGTTGTCGTTGTTAAGGAAGGCTTTATCATAAGGTTTTCATTCTCAGAGAATTCCCCCTGCTTTGTTTGCAATTTGCTATTGCATGACTCCAAGCGCAGCAGATCACTCTGCTTTTTCGCTAAAAGCGCATAATAAAATGCTAAAGACACTTATATCACCTCTAACGTTTTGAAAGGATTTTGTTTCCATATATTATTACTATAGCATATAAAATATAGTTGAAAATGGTAATTTACTACAGTTTGATAAAGGGGAAAATGAGTAAAATACTACTAACTGTGCTGGTAATTTATAACTGATTTTCGGTATTGTTATTGACCAATATAGAAGTTGATTTTAGAATGAGTTTAAATTTTGCAAAAGGAGAGATGTTTATGTCAGGAATTATTCGAGTTACCCCTGCTGAATTAGAAGCAATGGCGGGACGCTATACAGATGAGAGTGGCCAGGTAGATGAACAGATTATTCGTCTAGATAAAATGATTGAAGAATTGCAAGGAATGTGGGAAGGGGAATCCAGCCGTGCATTCGCTGACCAATATTCCACATTAAGACCATCTTTCGTTGAGATGCAAAAACTTTTAGAAGATGTCTCTGTACAATTAAAAAAGACTGCACATGCACTGGCAGATGCAGATCGTCAAATTGCGAGCCAAATTCGCGGTTAATCATCATCTACATGAGGAAACTGGAAGAGCGTCACTTTTTAGGAAAGGCGCTCTTTTATTTTGAGGTGATATAAATTGTACATAGAAGTAACGGTAGATTTAAAAAATTACACAGGGGAAAGCTTTGACATCCGTCTTTCCGACTATTATTCCGTTAAGCAATTAGTCGATGTTGTCTGGCAAGTAAAGGCTATAACTGACATTCCAAGAGAAGGATATTGGGTACGTGTGCAAAACAAAAAAATCATGTTATCCGGGAGTGAACAGCTGGCAGCCAGTGGGGTCACGACAGGCGATCGTCTAGAAATTTTGTAAGGGAGTAATACGATGACAGAAAAAAAACAAACATATCTTGAAAGTCAGCTGGAAGCAAAGATTGAAAAGACTCCGGAACTCGTCACGATCACTTTCCAAAAGGAAAAAATTAAATTCCAGGACGAACTTGAAGTGGCCTTATTGAAAAGTGCCAACCCCTTCATTCGAAAAGACATATCTTTTACAGAAGACGAGCTGATTATGACCTTCTACCCGGAAAAATATCATATGTCCTTTGCCCAGCTTATAAAGCATGAAGAAAAAAGCAGATGGATGTTTGCCGCGAATTTAGTAAAGGCAGTGGCAGCCCATTCATCGAACCGCCTCCATCTATTTATCTGCCCTGAAAATATTGTCATTGATGAAAGTATGACGCCCACATTCCTTCATTATGGTGTAAAAGAAAGTGTGCCTCCATATGAAAAAAATGATGAGCGGACGTTTCGTGAAACAAAGGCGCTTGTTGCCGCAGCGGTGGAGCCAAAATATACCTTTGAGCAGTATTACCAATTCTCTGATTCGATTAACCGCACGCCCGAGGTTGAAAAAATACTGCAGGCCACTGATGAAACGGAATTGATAAATATTATCCAAAAGCGCATCAAAAAGCTTGTCGCAGAGGAAAAAAATTATACAAAAATGACACTGGTGAAGCGTAATTGGCTTCGCTATTCGATTGTTGTCCTTTTATTATTAGCCATTCCGTTAGGGATTTACAATGGGTATTCCGTATTCATTTTACAACCTAGACAAGAGGCTTATATTTTTTCTCAGGAGCATTACCTTCAAAAAAAATACAGCGAAGTCATCAATACACTTTCAAACTATGAGGTGGAGGATATGCCGAAAGTTATTCAATACGAGCTATCCATTTCCTATATCATCAATGAAACGCTGACAGAAGAACAGAAGGATAATGTGTTAAATACAATCACCTTACAGACAGATCCCCGCTATTATCAATACTGGATTTTCCTCGGACGCGGCCAGGCAGAAAAAGCGCTGACAATTTCACGCCAATTAGAAGATCTGGACTTAATTATGCTGGCTCTTCTGCACTACGAGGAAGAAGTGAAACAGGATAGCGATTTAAAAGAAGAAGAGCGCGAGCGGCTCCTAAACGAGATTGAAACAGAAAAGAAAGACTATGAAAAACAAATTCAGGAATTGCAGGAGCTAATAGAAAAGGCTGAGGAAGAAAAGGAAACCCCAGTGAAGGATGAGCAGCAAGAAACAAATGATCCGGCTGATGCAACATCGTCGGCACAACCTGAAAACAAACAGGAAAAGCCAGCGGATACACAAACCGAAGAAACACCAACACCGTAGAGTAAGTGATGGATAAAAAAGATAAGTGTTTCGCATAGGTGGTAAGTACAATACCTCATACACTCTCTTGGCAGTCTGGTGAATTGTAGTCCTTGTCCTGAGCAGTATGGATGCCCCCTCTAAACAAGTGGAGGGGGACCAACCTTTAAGCAAGAGAAGGTGGAATAATTGAGCGCATTTTTGTTTTTTTACGAAAATAATTACCAAATAATACAATTGAATAGAAAACAAATGGAAGCATTCACTATCGGAAATGAAATCGACCGTACGGTAACAATTAGACAATTTCCTTTTACAAATGGTTTCCTTTCGATTACGGAAGATGCTGTTGGATATAAAGTGAGACAGGACGGCCAAATTCTTGGTAATTTGGAGGCAAATCGGCCATTTGAGTTAGTAGACGGCAGCCGTAGCCTGACAATCCTTCATTTACGTTCGGACGGAGAAACGTCGGATTATTTTGTAGGGGAAAAGGAAGAAATTGTCGTTTCAGATTTTCTGGAAACAGCTGATATTTTCAAGACAGAAGCGCACTTCAACGGGAAAAAACAGCTTCATTTTTCATTTTTTAAGTATGAAGAAGAGTGGAGGATTGCTCCGGGAGACAGTGATGTTTATGTAAACGGTAAAAAAATCGGAGGTAAACGGAAAATTGAGGTAGGGGATTGGATTTTCACACCATGTATGCTTCTTCGTTTTATAGAGGAGGATGTTTTGCAGGTAATCGGCTATGAACAGTATGAAACGGCCCTTCCTCCAATCAAAGTGCCGCTTTCGGAAATGAAAAAGAAGTACCCGATTTACCGGCGGACGCCCCGTATGCTTTATGAAATGCCAAAGGAAAAAGTCTCCCTATCCTTCCCAGCCCAGGAAAGTGAATTGTCCAATAGGGGACTGTGGTTGATCATTCTTCCACCGTTAGTGATGCTGATTGTGATGGGGGTAGTCGCGATCATTCAGCCAAGGGGAATTTTTATTATTGTCTCGATGGTTATGTTTATCATGACAATGATTACCTCCTCCGTACAGTACTTTAAAGACCGCAAGCGCCATAAGGAAAGAGAAGAGAAACGGGTGCGTGTGTACAGAAAGTATCTAGAGGATAAACGGGAAGAGCTTCAGTCACTGGCAGATCAGCAAAAGTTTGCTGTGGAGTTCCATTTTCCCGCCTTTGAACGGATGAAGTATTTGACAGCGGGAATTTCTGATCGGATTTGGGAACGTTCCATTACAAGCAGAGACTTCCTGCACTTCCGTCTCGGGACGGGGAGCATACCTGCCAGCTACTCGGTTACGCTCAATTCAAATGATATGGCTAATCGGGAACTGGATGATCTCATCGAGAAATCACAGCAATTAGAAAAGTTGTATAAAGAAGTGAAAGATGTACCGATTGTCGTCGATTTTTCAGTCGGTCCTGTTGGGCTGATCGGGAAAGAACGTGTCGTGAAAGACGAAATTCACCAACTAATCGGTCAGCTGGCATTTTTCCATAGCTATCATGATATCCGATTTGTCTTTATTTTTGAGGAGAAAGACTATGAAGAATTTGAGTGGATGAAATGGCTGCCGCACTTCGTTCTGCCGAATCGGCATGCAAGAGGGTTTATCTATAATGAAACAACGCGGGATCAGCTTCTAACATCCATCTATGAAATGATTCGGGAACGGGATGTGATGGAGAAAGAGGACAATCTCATTTTCACACCGCAGATTGTCTTTATTGTGACTAACCCGGCACTTATTGCTGACCATGTCATAATGGAGTATTTAGAAGGAGAGTATGCAAACCTCGGCATTTCAGTAATGTTTGCTGCAGATGCCAAAGAGAGCTTATCGGATAATATCCATACACTCGTCCGCTATATTAGTGATACAGAAGGGGATATCCTGCTGCGCAACCAGCGGACAGTCAATATTCCTTTTAAGCTGGATGCACATAGCAGAAAAGGCAATGAAGAGTTTGCTCGGATGCTGCGCACACTTCACCATCAGGTCGGTATGACAAACTCCATTCCGGCAAGCGTGACTTTTTTAGAGATGATGAACGCAAGCCAGGTGGAGGAGCTGCCAATTTACGAAAACTGGATTTCCAACGAATCTGCAAAATCGCTTGCCGTGCCGATCGGACTGAAGGGTAAGGACGACTATGTGTACTTAAACCTTCATGAAAAGGCCCATGGACCGCATGGATTGCTGGCAGGTACGACCGGCTCGGGGAAAAGTGAATTTTTACAGACTTATATTTTATCGCTGGCTGTTCACTTCCACCCGCATGAAGTGGCATTTCTTCTGATTGACTATAAGGGGGGCGGGATGGCGAAGCCTTTCAAAAAGCTGCCTCACCTTTTAGGGACAATCACCAATATAGAAAGCAGCGTGAACTTTACAAACAGGGCGCTTGCTTCCATCCGAAGCGAACTAAAGCAACGCCAGCGTCTATTCGACCAATACAGCGTTTCACATATCGATGACTATACAACGTTATATAAACAGCAGATTGCAACAGAACCGCTGCCGCATTTATTCCTTATTTCCGATGAATTTGCAGAGCTGAAAAATGAAGAGCCGGAATTCATCCGTGAGCTTGTCAGTGCTGCGCGGATCGGGCGGAGTCTAGGGGTCCATCTTATTTTGGCGACACAAAAACCTGGTGGGATTATTGACGACCAAATCTGGAGTAACTCCCGCTTTAAGGTTGCACTGAAAGTACAGGATGCAAATGATAGTAAGGAAATCCTGAAAAATGCCGATGCAGCTGCTATTACAGTGACGGGGAGAGGCTATTTGCAGGTAGGAAACAATGAAGTGTATGAGCTGTTCCAATCTGCATGGAGCGGAGCCCCTTACTTAACAGAGCATGCGGAGGGTGAAAATGAAATTGCCCTTGTAACGGATTTGGGGCTTATTCCTTTATCGAATGTTTCGGCAAATGAACCAGGCCGCAAGACACGGACAACCGAAATTGATGCGATTGTCGAGCAGATCGCGATACATCATGAGGAACATAATATCGAGATGCTGAAGAGTCCATGGCTGCCGCCGCTTGCTGAAAGAATACCCGGTACCGGCTATCCGTCACCGTCACCAGAGCTCATTCCGCTTGCTGTTATGGATGAGCCGGAAAAGCAAAGTCAGGCTCCTTATTTCTACCGCCTGATGGACGACGGCAATATCGGTATTTTTGGAGCAGTCGGCTACGGAAAATCCTATACTGCGCTGACGATTCTACTTGGTATTGCGCAGCATTATACACCGGAAGAAGTGCACTATTATTTACTGGACTTCGGTAATGGTTCATTGCTGCCATTAAGACAGCTGCCGCATGTTGCAGACTTCTTCACGATGGAAGACACACGGAAAATCGAAAAGCTCATGAGTTTCCTTCGAGAAGAAATCAAGCGAAGAAAGCAGCTGCTTCAAGATTACGAAGTGAGCAATATCAAATTATACAACCGCATTAGCGAAGAACGTCTGCCGGTATTATTCATCGTCATTGAAAACTTTGACTTCGTGAAAGAAGAAATGCAGGATATCGAGCAATTCTTCAATCAATTTGTAAGAGATGGCCAATCATTGGGAATTTATATGATCTTCACAGCAACGAGAATTTCCACGGTTCGACAGGCTATGATGAACAATCTTAAAACAAAGGTTGTCCATTATTTGTTCGACCAAAGTGAAGCATATACGGTTTTAGGCAAGACAACATTAAAGCCCGAGCCTATACCGGGAAGGGCCATCATCAAAACGGATGAAGCCGTATTTGCACAAGTGCTCCTGCCTGTCGATGGTGCAACTGATTTTGATGTGCTAGAGGGAATCAAAGAGCGGGTGCAACTGATGAAGGAGCGGCATAAAGATGCTGTACTACCTGCTCCGATTCCGATGCTGCCGGCACAATTGACGCTTGAAGGCTTTAAAGGGTATATCCAGCAGACAGGCAATTCACGGATGCTGTTCCCAATTGGGCTTGAAGAGGAATTTGTCCAGCCGGTCAGCGTAAACCTGCAAAGCAATCGACATTGCCTCATTCTCGGCCAGGCACAAAAAGGCAAAACAAATATCCTGAAAAATATGGTAAGAACAGCGCTCGAATACGGAATCGAAGATATTGCTGTCCATGATTCAGTCGAGGGAGCATTGGCAAACATAGCTGACTCGGAAGCTGTCGCCATATTGGAGATGAAGGAGCAAATAGCTGACTGGCTGACAACAGCAGAAGGAAAGCTTGCCGATCGTGAAAAGCAATATATGGCAATGAATGCGATGGAAAGGGCGAGTCATTCGTTTGAACCGATCCTATTCATCATAGACGATTATCCAAGATTCCTGGCCAAGCTGGATAACAGCTTACAGGACCGAATCAGCAAGCTGATGAAAAATTACAGCCATTTAGGCTTCAGCATGATTGTCGCCGGTAACAGCAGCGAGGTAACAAAAGGATACGATGCATTAACAGGCGAAATTAAGCAGATCCGCCAAGCAATCCTTCTTGTGAAAAAATCAGAGCAGACGCTGTTTACCCTGCCATATGACCGGAAAGAAGAGGATGTCATAACAGGCTTCGGTTATTATGTATTAAATGGAAATGCAGTGAAAATACAAATTCCATTATGCGAAATAGAAAGAAGGATCTACACGTGACAAAAAAGACAAAATTAACAATCACCATTATCTCTGTGATGATTTTGATTATTGCGACGCCTTTCCTATTTTTCATGGGAATTGGCGAAAACCCTTTTTTTGATCGTTCCAATGGGATTAAAAAAATTGCCATCGTCAATGAAGACGGAGGGACAGAGAAAAAAGAGCAGCTCTTTGATTTCGGGGAGGAAATGGTGCCGATTCTTTCAGGCGATTCGGATTATGAATGGGTCGTCACTAGTAGAAGTGCTACGGAAAAAGGATTACAGGATCGGGAATATGACGCTGTAGTCTATATCCCGTCCGATTTTTCCGAAAACATCATGACATACGAAGAGCAACAGCCGGTAAAGGCAGAATTTAAATATACAATTTCCGACCAGTTGAATGCGATTAACCGTGAAAAAATTCTACGTGAAATCAACAAAGCAACCTCACGGGTGAACGGAAAAGTTGGTACCCTTTATTGGAGCTATGTATCCCAGGACCTCCAAAAGGTGCGGGACCAATTTGATACGATTCTTGATAAGGAAATGGAGTTTCTAGATACAATCTCCGCCTATTATCAGCCGAATCTCGCAACAGTCGTACAGGACATTGAAAACCAAAAAGGCCTGCTGGAAAATCTGCATACAGCTGTAGAGGGTCAAGGGGCTTCTGTTGGAAACAGTGCAGATCAAGCAAAGCAGTTTGAATCGGGGCTCCTTGAGTTCGTGACATTTGTAGAGCAGTACAAGGATTTCCAAGTGGCAAACCAGCAGCTCCTGCAGACGATGCAAGATGAGAATGTGCAATTAGTCGTGAAAGCAAAAACGGAGCAGGAACCCCGCTTCATGACGATGAAGGATCAATTGGACAAAGCAAATGAAGCATTCACTACGAATGTAGAACAATTGGAGGACCAGCTGGCATCAAATCAAAAAACATTTGTAGAGTTGAGAAAGCATGCGTCCAATCAGCAGGATGAAATTTGGAGTCTGCTGAAGGAAATAGAAGGTGAGCTCGTCGTTGAATACGAAAACGAAGTAATTGCAATGAGAAATAAGGTGGATACTGCCCCTGTTTTACCTGTAAAACCAGATAGCGGCAACATTCCTCCTGTCACTTCTACAAATGTAGATGACTATCTTGCTTCTTCCAAGATTTCAGCTTTGGAGGCTGAACGAGGAAAACTGCAGGCAATCCTTCAGGAAATTACAAATATGAAGGGTCAGGTAGGAACTGATCCGGCAACTGCGACAGAAGGGACATCGAATGAACTTGAAGTCCTACTAACGAATGTAGTACTACAGCTTGCGGAGATCGAAACAAATATCAAGCTGATTCAGCAGCAGGAAAGCCAGCTGCAACAGCAGCTCGGTGATGCCCAATCCGATCTTGGCGTTGAACAGGAAAACACAGAGGAAGAAGTAGAAGAGGAGCTTTCCATTGCCGAGAAAATCGAGCAAAAGGAATCAGAGATTCTTCAGTCAGAGCAAGTGACAGACGGAAAAAGAAATCGTCTGCTCAAAATATTCCAAACACCGCTGCCAAATGTGGAAGAAGATCTTCTGCTTTCCTATTTCGAATCATTGGTGAAGTATGAATCAGTGATCGATACGCAATTAATAGATGAAAATAATCATCTTATCGACTCAAAAGCAAATGACATTCTGGACATCGCAGAGCAGGAAAGAGCCGGCTTTGAGGAGTTGAAAACGGGCATGCCTGCTGCCCAACAGCAGCTTGCTACATTAAAGGATGATATCAATTCATTCTTTTTCGCACAGCTTGTCACACTGGAGGCAGACTATGTCGAAATGACTGAGCAGATGGACCAAGTTGAACAAAGCGCTAATAATGCAAGAGAGCAAATGAATGTCCTGCTGTCAGACACGCCTGTTTCTGCAGGTGATATGCAGGGAGCCGGTCTTGTATCGGGTCAGCAGTCACTTAGCCAAGAGCTGGAGTTCATAAGAGCTTCGATGGAAATGGTAACGGACAATCAAGCAAACCTGATGGCTGTAACAAATGAGCTGCAAACAAAGGCTCAAGGTGTCAATGCAGATACTTCTGTACTCAATAATAAATGGAATGAAAATGTCAAAACGACAGAACTCTACCGAAATGATATCCATGCGATTCTAAACGGAGCGTTTATCGATGGGCAGAAGAACGGGCAAATCTATGAATATTTAGCAACACCGCTTGCGACAAGCAGCCTGGACCCAACTATCCAACAGGAAAATAAAATGCCGCCGGTTATTATATTAGCGATCGTACTGATCAGCGGACTGATGATTGGATACTTCTGCTATTACTTCAAGCAGGATAAAGTACTTGTCCGTATGGCATTATTCGTCCTGCTGAACATTATTGTCGGTCTTATCATCAGCATCTATGGCTTGGATATTTATCCTTTAAGTGAACAAAGCTCCATCGAATGGACGATTTTCACAGTGATGCTGCTGACAACGGTCTCTGCCGTCATCTTTGCCGGCTTCTCTATTCACAGCCTAGTCGGCTGGTTCGTGACGGTCGCGGTCATTGTATTCTTCGTCACACCGATGCTTGCACTGCTTGCTACAAATATCGATTATGAAGACCCGATGTCAAAAGTTTACCTATCCATCCAATATGGTCCGGAATCACTTCTCATGACAGCAGTAGTCGTGCTCGCTGCTATTTTGGTGTTTGCAGCTGTCATTCCGGCGCTTGTAAAACGTCTGAAAAAGGAGTCTGTTCCATTCGATGATGAAGCATCTATGGAAGTATAGCGTTCTATTAGCCGTTGTTTTCTTATGGATGGTTTCAGATACCGATTTGGCTTTTGCCAGTCCAAGTCTGGAGGAGCTGAATCCGAATGAGTATAAGGATAAACAGTTTAAGGACAACACGGAATATATTCATAATGATCCTTTATTGGAGAAAAGAGAACACTTACCCGAGGAGCAAAAGCTTCTCGACTTCCTACCAAAGAATTACGATGCCAATGAGGAAATGAAGAAACAGTTGTTTCAAGAAGGCTTTGAAGAACACAAAACGACTGCCTATGAATCTACCAAGCTTCTGCTTTTCACAAATAGTGAAAAGGAAGTGAAGACCGAGGATATAAAAAGTCGCAGCCTTGTGAATACAAAAGGCATCAAAACCTTCTACATCGGCCTGCTGCTAGGCTTGTTGTTTTTGACATTCCTGATTTTGCTGCCACGGTTCATCCGCGGTACGAAAGAAAGTACTTAAAAAGCCAGCCAGCTTTTTACTTTAGCATAAGCCCTTCTTCGGTCTGAGGAAGGGCTTATAGCTGAAAAGGTATTAATTTTTTCTAGTTGATGATTTCCTATCCGGCACTTATCTAAAATCAAAGGAGTAAAGAGGAGATGATTGCATGACAACTGAAATCAAAATGATTTATGCAGAAGCAGAAGAGCAGCTAGGTGTAATGGAAACAGAAGCCAATGCATTAAATCCGAAGGCGGAGCCAGAGATTACAGGCAACGTATTAGAGGTAGCAACAAAATTAAATAGTGTAGCAAAAGAGCTTGAGAACCTTTTGACGACCTATCAAACGCTGCTGCTCAACAATGTCCAGACATCGAAAAATTCTGTTCAATATATGAAAGAGCAGGATGAGAAAATATCTGCTGCCATTAACGGAGCAGTGTTGAATAAGCCGTATGTAACATACTCTTAATCTTTTGCAGTCATCTGTCAGGCTTCCTTATGGAGCTTGACTGTTTTTTTCAGCAGGCAGAATTGAGGGTTAATAGGACAGACCACTTACATCAAGCCTGAGGGGAATTCCCTCAGGAGACAGCTTTGCAGTCCCAGTGCTTGTCGGAACTACTCGGCATTTTAGCACTTTGGTTTAGAAATGTTTCTAATCAAATTAAAGTGGGTGATATAATGAAAGTATTGGATGTCGATCTTCTGCATGATGGATTGATCCGTAATATTAACAGGATGAACCGGCTGGAGAAAGAAATCACCGCAATCCAGAAGGCGGTGGAGAAACTTACAGCTATGGAAGAAGCGCTAAAAGGAGAAGGCGGCCAGGCAATTCGTGACTTCTATACATCCTGCCATCTCCCTTTCCTTCAATATTTCCTGTCATTTAAAGAGGAATTCAATACAGTCCTCCAGCAGGCTCAGCAGGCACTTGTCTCACTGGAGCCGGTCGATGCCGGTCATATTGTAGAGGAATTCCTGGAGACGAAGGTCGAAGAAGGACTCACAGAAAGCGCCACGATTACCGCAGCCCTGACAGACGAGGCGAATGCCATCATGGATGAAGTCTCGGATATCGTCGGCCTGCCGAAGCTTGACGATACGCTTGTTCAGGAAAGTGTTGCAGATGCCAAGACAAAGCGGGATGACACGGTAGAGGCACTTCATACATTTGACAGTACCCAAACAACGCAGCTCGTACCGATTGAATCAAGTATCCAGTCGATGAAGGAGTGGGTACAAAACATCGAAGGTCTCTTCCAAGAAGGACTGACGGATGTCAACTTCCCGACCGATAAGTGGTCGAGCATCACGGGTAACAGTGCGATTGCGATGAGCCTGTCTGCCATGGGTGTAGAGAACGGAATTGACTCGCAGGAGATGCTCGCATGCGAACGTCCCGTCGAAACAGATGTGAAGGAAGATAAGGCGTGGTATAAGGTTGTAGGAGATGTGCTTGTAGGAATTGCTGAAGGGGTTGCCAAAGCAATCGCGGATATTTTTACAGGCTTGTTCGACCTATTAAAAAACCTGTTCACAGATCCTGTCGGCTTCTTTGGCGGTCTTGCGACAGCGATCATGAACCCGATCGATACCGCAAAACAGATGTGGGGGGCGGTCGAGGCGGCATGGGAACGCGATGTTGTGAACGGAGATGCCCGCAGCCGCGCTGAATTCTTCTCCTATGGAATCGTCTCGGTTATCGGAGTGAAGGGACTCGATAAGCTCGGTAAGGCAGGGAAACTCGGCAATGCCGCGTCCAAGGCCGATAATACCCTTCCGTACAATGCGATGAAGACCGACAAGCTGAAGGAAACCCTCAAGACAAATGTCTACGCCACGGTTCAGCAAAAAGCCCAGCAGGCAGCGGATTTTTGGAAAAGCAACTTCAGTAAAGAAGCGATCAATAAGACCATCGAGGCCGTGAAAAATTCAGCGATTATTACAAAAGCTAAGAATACCCTTGATCCAGCCAATATCAAGGCGGCCGCTGCTAAAACGTATGATGACGTGGTGAAGACACCGATTGCCAAGACGCAGGCGGCATTGAAGGCAAAGAAGGCAAAGAAGGAACAACTGCTTGACATGCCTTTACCTAACTTTGGATTAGCCCCTGTTCCTCTTGGTCCCACAACGAACATGACCGTGCGGGAAGGAATAGAAGCCACGAAGGACACGGTGATGCAGGCCGTTGGGAAGCAAGATGGTGGGGGGAAACGGGATAAGGATACGGTTAATCTTAGTGGAAAAGTTTTAAAAGATAGATCTCAGGTTGTGAGATTAAAACTCTCTGAGTCGATAGCAGCATTTAAAAATACAGATGAATATATAAATTTATCTAACACACAAAGGAAAAAAATAGATAGAAAAATAAATACACTACTTAATAATGGTAATGTTGCAACAGCAGATGTGAATATATTGGGTGTAAAAAAAGAATTCAATGCTCATAGTCAAATTCATTCTAGTGATAGTTTAGGGGCTGATGTTATGGATTTTTCATATGCAACAGCAGAAAGTAATCGTATTTTCAAAAATTATGTGATAGATGAATTTCCAAGATATAATGATACAGAGGTAAAGATTCTTGAAGACATAGCTTCAAAAATAAAAGACCCAAATATTAAAGGTGAGATTAATCTTTTCTCAGAGTTAAATACTTGTCAAAGTTGTACAAATGTTATATTAGAGTTTAGAGAAAAATATCCTAATATAAAGTTGAATGTCTTTACAAATGATACAGTAATTCCATAAGGATTAAGGGGGAATGTGCTATGAATAATAATGTTGATTATGAAATTATCAAAGATTCTGTTGTATACAGTTTTGAAGAATATATTGAAGAGGATGGATTTACAGCACCACAATCTGCAGCAAAAGTATTTGAAGAAGATTGGAGAGATTTAAATTATAATACTTTTACAAGGACTGCATATTATATTTGTGTTGCAATTGAGTGTTTTAAACTTAAGGAAATACCAGATTTTATATACGAAAATTTAGAATTTTATATTAATGGTGATGGATTTAAAAATGAGGCTAATGAAAAAGATATAGAATTGTTATCACAAGATATAAATAAATGTATACAATTAATGGAAAATGGAGATTATAAAGTTATTAAATCAAGCTTTGGCGCTAAATCAAGAATCGAATATATTCTTAGTTTGAAGCCATAGTTAAACCATAGTAATTATTTAGGTATTACAATTGAAGTCATTTATAAACATTATCAAGTACTTGAACCTTGATTGGCCAGATGCCTCTCAAGGTTTTTTGTGATGATAAAAATAATATGACTTTAGGATATAACTCATAGTAGCATAATAACGGAAACAGGATAAATCCCTAGATTTAAAAAGGAGGATATAATATATGGAGGATTGGAAATACAACGAATTGCTTGAGAGTGTTAACGAGATGTATGGGAACTTATTGAATGAGAAAAAAGGATATAAATATGCTGTTGCAAGAACGTTTTATGAATTTGAAACTGTATGCAATGAAGGTGGAACAGAAAATTTATTAGTTCACATAGCTATGGGAGAAATTATATTAAAACATTCTAAAGTTTTTGTAGGGGCAGTTGATGCTATTAAAAAAGAGCTTGGAAACATAAACATAGAATATTTAGAAGAGGAATTGTCAACTGAAGAAATAAAGGATCTCTTGAAAAGAATAAATAATGTTAGTAATAGAATTAATGAAATAGTGCTAGATTATGATCCTAGCACTGATAATTATTAATGATGAATATAACTTAGTGCTAAATCTGTTCTTGATAAAAAATAGAGATTGAGCATCTGTAACCTTTATAGCGTAGGCCTCCCATCTAAATTGATGTTATGAAGGGAGATGTTTCATAAAGTGAGGAAAGTAAGCTTGCTGAAGAATAATCCCTAGCAGGATTTTTTTCATTAAAATTCCCCTGTTATATAATTATTTTATAGAATAGAGCTCCAAGTTGTTAGGAATGTAATCAACAATATTTTGAAAGGCTGCCAAGGCAACTGCGGATATCTTACCAACCTCTCAGGTCTTGACAGTTTAAATGAAGAGTCTTATTTCACCATCATAATGGATGGGGAAGGTAGGTAATATATTTAAATTAAACAATGCTAGACCAATTCAAGATGTTCTAACATACTTAAATAGATGAGCTAGTAGTCCTCATAAAATAGATTTACTAGAGAAGCGATTAATAAGACGATTGAGGCAGTGAAGAATTCAGAAGCTATTACAAAGGCCACCAACACCATAGGAGGAAGATGAATGGATAAAGTATTAGATGCCAATGATTTAATTAGCCTGGAACACTCACTAGTGGAAAATTTAATTAATGCATATTATTTTGTCGGGGCATTTAAAGACGCTGCAAGATGTTTGAGTAATAAGATTGGTTTTGGAATAGATTTTGGTGGATTTACTTTTTGGAGTGACCTAGATAAATATGATAAGTCTCTTTATAAAGAAAAATTTGATGATATTGAAATTGAATTTGGGAATGAGTCAATAATCCTGAGTATAGCAGGAGAAAGGTATATTGAGAAGAATCCACAGTACGAGCAAGAAATTGAAATGTACTTAGACAATATCAGGAACAATATAGATGGGTAATAATTAGAAAAGCTTTCATATAGGAAGCTATAAATTATTGGTTGTTGTATATTGAACAACACAAACAAAAACAGCACTTGGGTTTGCCAATAAATAAAAAGGAGTATCTGAAAATGATAATAAATGATGCGGTTTTTGGTGAGCTTGAATATAGTTATGGATGGGTTAGGTACACCACCATAGAATTTTGTGGAAAAGAAGCTGAAATAGCATTGATGGTTAAAGGTGAAGAAGACGGAAAGTTTGATGAAGAACAATATATTGCTTATAAATCACTAATGCAAAATTGGGAACAGTTACAGCAAGGTTTTTTACCAGCAATATTAGACTATTACAAACAAGAGCGTCAAGAACTAGGATATGATATTGAAGTTAATGAAAATTATCCGCAAATTGAATCAACTGATCAATTACTTGAGATGATAAATTTAGTTGGAATTATTGTTCCATATGGTGATATTTATGAAGAGCGAGATATTGGGATAACCTTTGATTGTACATGGGACATAGAAAATGGACTAGGGATTCGTCTATTAAACGAACGAGTAGCTGAAGTAGGTTACCAGGATGTGGCTATTTAAAATAGGATGTGAAAAAGTAAAGAGTCATGATGGTTGTACCATCATGGAGTACTGTAGGCAATGATAGAATAGTAAAAGAAGTACGAGCATAGGTGAGATGACATTTTACTGGGCGATAAATATAAACACGTGGAATATATATTAAAATGATGAACTCGTAAAAACCCGTCAGTTTTAATGTAATAGTTGTCACAACATATAAAAGGTGTCACAACATATAAAAGGTGTCATACTGTTACTATAAAACTTATAAATTTATGCTACTTAAAAATATATGAACTTGAAGCACTTGATTGTCAACTAAAGGCAACGAGTGCTTTTTTGCGTTTTTAATGTTTTACATGGCAAGGTTGTTATGTGAGGGAATAGCTAACAAACTCCCTAGAATGACAAAGCTCGCGGTATTAAAGTGATTGGTAACGAAAAAGCGTATTTATATTGTACATTGATTTATAGATTTCGGATTGTGTTTATAAAGTATATGATTGTCTAGAGTCATAGGGAGATATGGACCTATATATCATATATCTCATAAGAAAACTTCCGATATACAGGGAACGGCATCTCTGCTTATTTTGTTATAAAAATAGACACAACTTCTTTTTACTACCGTGTTTCTTTAGCAGTTATATATTAAAAAAATAGATAAATCCATATACGACATAACGTAAACTAAGTGTCATATAGAAAACTTTGTCGCTTATTTTTGTTTAAGTTGTATGTCAAAACCAATGAATAGCCGTTTTGGCAGTATAAAATCTTCCAATAATATCTTGACATCCTAATTAAGCGATTATTGTTTGCTAAAAAGTGTTTGTTTAGATGCGTGGTGCTGGAAGAGTAAAGCGGACTTATATATACTATTTAAAATAAATACTTCTGGTCTAGGTAGGCGCCTTACTTTGTGACTGAGAGAAGAAAGGCTGTCAGAGATTATTCTCTGACAACCTTTATCTTGTGAAGCATGATTCCTTGCGCCTAATCAATACATAGCGGGATTGCGACAGCAATCATGAACCCGATCGATACCGCAAAACAGATGTGGGGGGCGGTCGAGGCGGCATGGGAACGCGATGTTGTGAACGGCGATGCACGCAGCCGCGCTGAATTCTTCTCCTATGGAATCGTCTCGGTTATCGGAGTGAAGGGACTCGATAAGCTCGGTAAGGCAGGGAAACTCGGCAATGCCGCTTCCAAGGCAGATAACGCGCTTCCGTACAATGCCATGAAGACCGATAAGCTGAAGGAAACCCTCAAGACAAATGTCTACGCCACGGTTCAGCAAAAAGCCCAGCAGGCAGCGGATTTCTGGAAAAGCAACTTCAGTAAAGAAGCGATCAATAAGACTATTGAGGCTGCGAAGAATTCAGCAGTTATTACCAAAGCTAAGAATGCTCTTGATCCAGCCAGCATCAAGGCAGCAGCTGCTAAAACGTATGAGGACGTGGTGAAGACGCCGATTGCGAAGACGCAGGCGGCATTGAAGGCGAAGAAAGAACAGCTGCTTGATATGCCTTTACCTAACTTTGGATTAGCCCCTGTTCCTCTTGGTCCCACAACGAACATGACCGTGCGGGAAGGAATAGAAGCCACGAAGGACACGGTGATGCAGGCTGTTGGGAATAAAGATGGTGGGGGGGAACGGAATAAGGGTACGGTTAAAGTTGGTAGATTTACCGAAGAGCAAATCCAACAAATTTTAAAAGAAACAGCTAATGGGGTAAAGACCCATCCACTTAGACAGGCATATGAAAAAGAAGTAGCAGGCTTGGCTCAGAAAGCTGAGGAACTATTAAAGCAAGGAAGATCCGAAGCAGAAATCGCACAAATAATGAATCAAGCTAGAAGAGATATTGGTGTACAGTATAAAAATGTTACCCCAGAACGTTTAAGGGAATACATTTACGAAGTAAACAAAGGGAGATACGGAGATCCACTGGGGCCTACCTACGAGTATTTAAAGGCAAACGGAAAAACAGACGCTCAAATTATACAGTCTGCCTCTAGACCAAATCCTGATGTGGACAAATTGCTTTCGGGTTTTGAAAAATGGTTAAAGGAGCAGTGAAAAAATGAATGTAATAGAATTGAAAAAATATGATGAAGCCGAGTACTGTGAATTAGATCTTTCAACTGGAAAGAAAATATTTGCAAAGTACAAAAAAATCCCAGGATTTACAGGGTTGTATTTTAAGGATGATCAAAGTTTTTTTGCGATTTACCCAACAAAGACAGGTCCGCAAATTTATTTTGAAGGTAAGCAGTTGTCAATTAACAAAAATTTATTGATTTCATTAATTAAAAATGGTAAGAGACGTAAGTTTGTCATTGATGATTATAATATCGAAATAAATTATACGGAGTCTCCATATATTGGATTCGATATTTGGTCTGATGAAATTGATGTAGACTTATTTTATATGATAGAACAATCATATAAAAATGACGATTTTTATGAAAGATATACCTTGTGAGTTTTTGATATGTAATCTATTTTCGCTGGTTAAACGGTGGGCTAGTGCCGAATTAACCTAACATTAAACCAATAACACAGTTAAGCCATATGATACCCGTATAAAGATTTCATCAATTCGTTGTACACACAGAGACGCTTGAATATTGTAAAAGACAGGTTGATTATGGTCAGGTGACACCATGATTGACCTGTTTTTGTATCTTCTTTTTTCACGTTATTTTAAAATATTTGCAACTGTAAACATGGATGCCCCGATAGTTATAGTGGGCGGTCAATAGTGGTGTAAAGTATAATGCTAATGATGTTGTTGCCGTAACAAAAAACGTAGAACTTATGAATGAGCCATTGATTGTTAAAGCGCTAGATGAAATTCAAGGAATATATGATAACTTATTCGAGGATAACGAAGTGAATTTTGAATTTAAAGGTTTTGCACAGGAACAAGATAGAGAGCATTTTCTACGTTTAGTTAGCGAAAACGCCAAATCCAATGTAAACAAATTAAGCGATAATTATAAGGTCGAAAACAGAATAATTCTTTGAGAGTTTATTACCTTGACTGGCTATATGCACTGACCTAAATAAATGAGCCAATTTTAAAACACCTTACGTTGAAAACGGGTATTGAATACCAGGAAATCAAGGCACTGACTGTCGTTTTTGGGATAGTAAGAAACACGCAACCAATTGTGTAACAATCGAAATGTTAAGTATAATTATTTTTTTAGGCATGAGTTCAGTATTTAATGTGCTCATGCCTTTTAATCTATCCTAATTTTTTATTATTATTTTGAGAAGTGGAAAATTAGTTGAGTAAATGAGGGATAGTATGTTAGATACATTTGAACAATTAGAATTAGATAAACAAGTTGCGTTTTTGTTAGGGTTAAGTGAAACAGTTGTTGATTTGTTAATTTCCTCTCCAGCATATAAGGAGATAACGAAAGCAATGGCAATCTGTTGGGAATGGCTAGAAAATAAGCGGTATTCAGGAGATGAAATATACTCCCTGTTAGACGATGGGACGGAATTTACAGGGCTTTTTATGCAAATGCAAGAGGAGAATGACTCTTTAAAAGAATTCGTTTGGGATTGCATTGTAGATGCAGTATCTTTTACTAATTGGAGAGCTTATCAATTTGATAAGGAAGAGTATTTACCTGCCCCGATTGAAAATGTAGATGAAAGCATATTGCAGCAGTTTCTAGAGAGCTTTTACGAAATAAAATCAATAAACACGGCAGTAGCTAAAGCGTTCATTAATTATTTAAAGGATCCTACAACGCTGCTAAACAAAGATGATATTATGCACTTTTTAAAAGGGTTGTTATGAGATAAATTTTAATGTAATACTTGTCGCAATATAAAGATCTCAAAAACATCCCAAAACAATAAAATCTAAGCTTGAATGGTGAATACATAGCTGATTTGTTCAGAGCTGGACTATAATTTATTTACTATATTTGTGTTGCGATTGAATTCTTTAAACTAAAAGAGATTCTGCAGACAGAAGTTGTGAAGGGCTAAAAATGACGAGCTCTGATATGACAGTAATTCTAAAAAGATATTAAGCATATCAAAGATAAGGAATGAGTCAGAAAATGAAGCAAGCATTCAATATCTATTTCGGGAAGCTTCTGGATAAATGGAGAGAATATAATAATTCTTTACCCCAAATTTCTTTTAATGAAGAAGTGGATGAATTTATGTATGAAAGTAAAGAAGATGAATATGGGTATGTTTTCTGGAAACCCAAAGAGAAAAGGGAATTATTTAATTTCGATGAAGTTGAAAGTCAATGTAATGTTCAATTGCACAATTCAATAAAACAATATTTTAATTCATGCTGGTTTTTAGAATTAACCGGATATTTTTCTTCATACCATATTAATTTGCACCCTGTTATCCCAGGAGTTGAACCGGATTATTTTATTTCAATCTTAAAAGATTATGTAGAATCTCAACATGATATCTTAAAGTATATTCCAATCGGTTTTGAATCAAATGGAATGTTAATAGTTTTAGACAATAATACAGGTGAAATTTTTATTGAGGATTTCGAATTAAATGAGTATAAGCCGTTATCGAAGAGTTTAGATCAACTTATCCAGGGATTAGGTTTTAAGGAACAAATGTAAAAAAATAAGTAAATAGGATAAAGATTATTTGAAAAAGCAATAAAAAGAGGGGCTGGAATCATCAAGGATGGATTAATCATTAAAAGCCCTATGAAAAAAGATGATGTGTTGAATATCTTGTAAGGATTAAAGCATACGTAAGCGTTTTGTTGGGAACAAGCTCAGAAAGAAGGATACGAGATGATAAGGTTACGAAATTACTCGGAATTAGGATCATTTATTTTAATTGGCAATAATCATTATACAATCGTTGAAGGTATGGAAAAAAATAAAGAAAGGAATGGAGTAGGAGGGGTAAGCGAAAATGGCGAAGTAGTTGGTATTTATGTAAAGGATGATAAGTTATATTTTTTTTATAAAGGGATTTCCTATTTAGCTAACCCGGATAATTTAATATGTACGAATGAGTATATTGCTGCATCAAAAAGGTGTTTTCGTGTAACAATTGAGGAGCAGGAAATTTGCAGGATTGTCTATGAACCGTTTATTGATCCTGGCATCATATATTATGATGCAGACCCTGAAGAATTCGATGTTTTGTTATATTTAAGTAATAATGCTCTAAAGAATAAGGAAACATTACAAAGCTTTATAGAAGGCATGAAATTAATTAACGAACGTGGATAAATAAAAGTTTGGGTACCGGATATCATCTTGATGGGATAATAATGTATTTCATGAAACTGGGTAAAGCAGGTCTGTCACAGAATAATCTCTGGCAGGCTTTTTTCTTGTTTAAATGCTCCAGCTGTCCAGTGGGATGGAATTTCTGAAGACCTCCTCGCAAGTGTCGGGAGAACAGTAATTAGGAAACTGCAGCAAGGTTTTGATAATATTCATAATATAGAAAGCACTCAGTCTGCCTTGATTAATTATTTGAAAGGTATGGTACGCAAGGAAGTGGTTATATCTCGGTAAGAGAAGTAATCCGGGGATGATAATGTATGGGGGTAATTCATTATGCGGATAGAAAAAAGAAACGAACAGACTGTCTGGTATAGTTATGGAGAGTATGCTTTTAAAGCTAGCAGGCTAGCTAGCGGGAATATTGCTGTTTGGGTCAATTATAAAGGCTGCAATATAGCTTTCCCAATGATTATACGTGAACTTTTGGATAATATGGAGGAGTATAATAACTTTAATGTGACAGTCAATAGGGACTGGAATGAACACATCGGCTTTGAAGTAAATCAAGATGAGGTAGAATTATTAATTGGCGAAATCCTGCACTTTTGCACTGAAAATGATCCAGTTAGTATGGATTTGACAGAGAAATATACTGATGAAGAATGGTATACATGATACTTTTTAAAATTAATAATAGGCTATTAATTAAGAAGGGGACGTATAAATGAAGAAACTAATAAAGATATTTTATTGTAATGTTGCTTTATTATTGCTTGTTCTATTGCTGGTTGGATGTAAGGATGATGCCAAGGGGTCTCCAACAGTTGAAAAGGCAGGAGAGGAATCTGCTTCTCAAACGGAAAAGGAGATAGATGGGGCGGATTCTCCATCCGAATCGACAGAATCAAGTTCTAATAATGACTCTCCTGATGCAAAGGATTCTATTTCAAATCCTTTCGAAGAAACAACGGAAAAGGGAGAGAATTCATTATCTACATATTCCTCTCAGGAAATCGAGTACGCCCGCATTTGGTTGCAGCTTGGACCGAACCAGGATATAGATGAACTAATTGTGCACCATATTCCAGCGGGTACACCACTTAATCCGAGTGATACTACTAGCGGCAGCTATCCGGAAGATGTAATCCAGCTATCAGGCTCCCGCTTAGTGGATGGTTCAATAACTTACAGCGGGAATGGTGATGGCACAATTAATGTATACAATGTTCCTTTACGGTGGGACGGGAATTATCCTGCAGGTGAAACGTTCTATAAAGAAATTACCCAAAATACAAAGCAGGTGTACATTACTCCAAGTACTGGCAAGGACGTCATAAAGCTGATCAATAAACTAAATAGCAACTAAACAATATCTGCTCAACTGAATTTCCCGGAAAATAAAATGCCCTAAAGATAGAGAGCAAAATTTGAAGAGTAATGACTTCGTATATTTACACAGCCTATTTTACTAATCTTTATTCACTGCTTGGATATTAGGGCATTTATTTATTATTTTATAGTTATTAGAAAGTATCATTTATATATATAAGGAGAGACCTATGAAAGATTGGGAGTATAACGAATTATTTGATGTAATTCAGGAAACATATGAAGAGTTTTTAGAGACAGGCAGAGGATATAGGTACGCTATAGCAAGGCTGGCGGATGAGTTTGATAGGTTAGGGAAGATAGAGGATGTCATTACTGATACCGCTATCGGTGAAATTGCAATAACGCATGAAAAAGTTTTTATCGGGTGCATCGAAGGCATCACAAGGAGATTAAGCATGTTTAATCCCCAGGAAGCAGAAGGGGAATTAACAGAAGAGGAGATAAAGGACTTATCAAGAAGGATCACTAAAGTAATAGAAGGACTGAAAAAAGTAGAAGTAGATTATAACCCTTCAGCAGAACGGCAATAAAAGAATTGGAGTGAGAAGGAAAGGAATGATTATGAAGAAAAGAGAAACTGCCGAAACTTTATCAAAGAGAAATGAAACAGAGTATAAAGCTTTGGAAATTTTAAGAGCTTCCGGATGGTATGAAGGAAGAAGTATGAGTACCGATAATGAAAGAGTAAATAGATAAGAAACATTTTTTAATAGGAAGGTGAAACAATCATGTTACCTGAGGAGTTTTGTGAAAGATGGGATGCTGACAAGAATGGGCCTTTAATTAAAATTGATAAAGAAAGTTTGAACAGCGCTCCCTTTTCAGAAGAAGTGAAGGGCTTTTTGTCTATAGGCGGCTTGCCTGAAACACCGGCTCCATACTTTGAATTCACTTCTATGTCTTCCTTCTTGAAACCGATCATAAATGTTTTTAATATGCCTGAAGAGTTTGGGAAGTACTATTTTCTAGGGACGACTGGTTCTGGCAATCCGATATGTATAATTGAAAAACAAGGTTATATAGTGTACCTCGACAATGGGAATAACTTTCTAGAAGTATTTATAAATTCCTCAATCAAACAATTTGCACACTGCTTACTTGTATATGCGCAAATGATTGACAAGGCAATTGAGAAAAATGGGGAAGATGCTTTTATAGACTTGGATATTCCGGCATCGATAATTCATTGGTTAAGCGGAGAGTTTGAGCGTATCGATTCTAAATGTATGGAAAACGGAAATTTTTGGTTCGACGAAGTAGAGAGTTTATACGGATCATGATAAACTCTCTACTATATTTTCTTGAACAGTGCAGTGGAAGCTGGCTTTCTTACCGCAGAGCAGATTGGCAGCATGAAAATTGCTCTTCATCATTCGCTGGCAGCGGGGAATGCAAAGGTAATATAGATTGATATATGAGTTTGGAAGCAGGAAGGTGGTTACTATAAACTTCAATAATTTTTCGGATGACAATAAAGTACTTTTTCTTCTTGGGCTTTCAGAAAAAGTATTGTCGGTATTTTCTCAAACGGAGGACCGGTCTGCTGCTCAATATGTAATAGAGCAATGTTGGGAGTGGTTAGAAGAGAAAGACAACAGAGGCGGGACTCTATATGATTTATTGGATAATGAAGAGAACGGTATAACTATCATCCAGGAGATGGCAGCCAATGAAGTAGAGGCGACTGCGTGGAACTGCATTATTGACGCAACTGCTTATACAAGCCGAAAAGCTTTCGATAGAGAGGGTGCAATGTATTATCCGGAACCAATTGCTTTAGTTGATGACACATTGGTAAATCATTTTATTGAATGTTTTAAAAGGATTATAGTGGATGCACAGCTTTATATTCAGCAGATTGTCTCTCTGTTAGATGAGTATTCAGATCCGAAGATGATAAGTGATAGGCGGAACAAAATTTTAACAGAGCTGCACATCCTGGATTGATTACCTTGCGGGAACTAAATGAAGGGAGCGGATATTAGGTGAGAAAAGACTTAGAGTGGGAATACGCGGACGCAGAAGTATCCGAAGCGAGGGTGAAGGAAATCGGAGCCCAATTAGGTTTTTATTTACCGCAGGATTATATAAAGTGTGTAAAAGTAAACGGAGGAGCCAGTGTATTACCGGAGGAATTTAATGTGGAAGATGTAGAACGCTGCTTTGGAAGCTTATTCAGCTTTGACGAGAAAAGCAGTCAGTACATCGTTAAAAAGTATGAATTATACAATTCGTCGCTTCCGAGGGACATTTTACCGATTGCTATTGACCCGGCCGGGAACTTACTGTGTTTTGATTATAAAGATCAGCAGGAGAAACCAGTGGTAGTTTTTTGGGAACATGAAAATGCATCGGAGAAGGAAACGCTGATGCATGATGAAGGATTAACAGACGAACAGCCTGAAGAGCGTGCAAGAGAAAATCTATTTTATGTAGCGGCCACATTTACGGCGTTCCTTGACAAATTGCATGATTGAAACAAAAAATATGCAAAATACAAAAATATACATACTTCCAAGTACCTGATTGTCCGTTGGCAACAGGTTTTTTCTACTTAACGAAGAAATGTTATAAGGACAGGAACGGCTATTTTAAAGGTGAAGAAATTGAGCCATAGCAATGCTGTCATTGCCTGCTAAAAACAGCTGGCATACAAAAAGGGAGAAGAGATAGAAGGGATTCCCATTATGATTGATGGTCCGTTTAGGCAAGTGCTGGATATTCTGATAGCTCATAGCCCGGATCATTCAAATTATCATGAGGTAATACTATATTCAGTGGAATGTTACAGTTAATGGAGTCGATAAAAAAGTGAGATTTCGGCTAATTATAAATGCAGGTTCAGGAAGGGATGCACATGGAGAAAATTGAAAAGATGAAGCAGGAGTTTATGGCATTGCAAAATGAGCTGCTGCCATTAGTAAAGCTGGAAAACAGCTTTCGTAAAGAGGAAGTTCAGTTGATTGCAGGAGTGGACCTGGCTTATTGGGATGCAGGTGGTAAGGCTTATGGCACGTGCTGTATTGTAGTGATCAATTATCATACGAAGGAAGTTATCGAGAGAGTCAATAGTTACGGAGAGATACAGGTTCCCTATATACCAGGCTTTCTAGCTTTCCGGGAGCTCCCTTTAGTACTCGAGGCGGTAAAGAAGTTATCAAACGAGCCTGACCTTTATATGTTTGATGGAAACGGCTATTTGCATGCCCGTCATATGGGCATTGCTACACATGCTTCCCTGTATTTACAAAAACCAACGATTGGGGTGGCAAAGAGCTATTTACGAATCGATGAAGTTGACTTTCAGATGCCTGAAAATGCGGCGGGAGCCTATACAGATATCGTCATTCACGGTGAAGTATATGGGAGAGCATTGAGAACAACGGCGAATGTCAAGCCGATTTTTATTTCCTGTGGGGATAGGATTGATTTAGAGACGAGTACGGCGTTTGTCATGGACTGTATCAATCGGGAGAGCCGTCTGCCGATCCCTGTAAGGCTGGCAGATCTGGAAACGCACCGGGCAAGAGCATATTATATGAAAAAGGAAGAGGAATAAAAGAAATGGAAAGTCAGGAGAAAGTATCCGTATGGCTGGATAACCTGGAAGAAGATTGCCGGCCCTACTCTTTTTTCATGGATTTATGGCAGATGTGGATGAAGATTTTATGGAAATAGATGTAGTAACGGAGGCAAGCAATTAAGTTGCTGTACTAGTTTAGGGATGTTCTGATGAAGAAATTGTTATTCCTGCAATCGAGTAGGAAATCCCTTTAACTAACACTTATAAAGCGATGATTCTCATTTATTATTTCGACGATCAGCAGGCTGTCAGATCAGTAGTTGGGTTTGGTTTTATTGTTTCTATTGACTACATAGAAGATTAGTTTTTTATAGCTATGCTAAATGAAAAACCACAAGAAAGATAATTATAGCGTGGAAGATGAGAAAGCATGAAAGAAATTTCACGGGGCTGGTGATTCATTTCCAAAATTCTTCACGGTATAATAAAGATATATCAGCAAAAGGGGGAATAGGGGATGGATCTACATTTACAAGGAAAAGTGGCAGTTGTGACAGGAGCAAGTAAGGGGATTGGTTTTTGTACCGCACTGCAACTTGCGAAAGAAGGGGTCCATGTCGTCATTTGTGCGCGTGGTGAAAAGCATTTAGAAGTCGCAGCAGCGAGCATTAAGCAGCTAACTGGAGCGGATGTATTGGTCGTACCGGCTGATATAATGAAGGAACAGGATTGCAGAGATGTTATTGAAAAGGCTGTTGCCAAATTTGGCAGAATCGATATTTTAGTGAATAATGCAGGGACCTCTTCAGCTCATTCGTTCGAACAGGTAACTACGGAGTTGTGGCAGGCGGACCTTGACTTGAAATTATTTGGTGCAGTCCAGTGTGCCAAGTATGCAGTTCCTTATATGAAACAGGCAGGAGGGGGCTCGATTGTCAATGTCACGGCTGTACTGGCAAAGACACCGCCGGCAAATTCGCTGCCGACATCAGTCAGCCGCGCAGCAGGGCTTGCCCTGACAAAGGCAATGAGCAAGGATTTAGGCCAATATAATATCCGGGTAAATGCCGTCTGTATCGGACTCATCCGTAGTGACCAGATTGAAAAGCGTTGGAAATCGCAGGCTCCGGATTTATCTTGGGAAGATTATTCCAAAGAGGTAGGCCAGTCGATTCCGCTGGGGCGCATTGGAGATACAGAGGAAGCAGCCAATGTGATTACATTTTTAGCATCTGAGGCAGCATCGTATGTATCGGGGACAGCTATTAACATTGATGGCGGTTCAGGAGAGGCGCTCTAAAAGAAAGGCTGGGTAAACCTTCTTTTACGATAGTATCTAAAAATACGTAAAGACAAAGCCGTAAAAAGACTTTGTCTTTACTCTGAGGCTCGTACACAATTTGTACGAGCCTTTTTGCTAGTTTTCTTTTAAGAATACTGGATTAGTAAACGCTTTGTAGCGGAAGATTTGGTATACATACATAAGTCCGACGATAATCGTCAATGATAAGCCAATGATAATGGATGTATTATACGCCAGTCCGAATCCTTCCGGTGCTACCATTAAATAGACGAAAACGACCGATGTCATAAACATGGCAGGCAGGCCGGCAATCCAGTGGAATTTTCCTTCCTTCAGGAGATAGGATGTTGCGACCCATAGCATGACGGCAGCAACCATCTGATTTGTCATCCCTACATAGCGCCATAAAAATTGATAGTCAATTGTAGATAGATAGAATGCAGGCAGCGTAACAGCAATTGTCGCTAAAACGGCTGGTGCCTTGCTGTCTTTCCCAATACGAGAACCAAGGAAGTCAAGGACGATCATGCGTGCTGAGCGCAGTGATGTATCACCTGTCGTGATCGGCAGGATGATAATCCCAAGAACAGCTAAAATACTGCCGAATGTCCCTAAAAGGGCGATGGAGATTTCATCTACCACTCCGCCGGCACCGATTGCTGTAATTGTTGTTGCAAGCGATTCTGTACCGCCGTAGAAGCTCATGCCTGCTGCACACCAAATAAGGGCAATAACGCCTTCTCCAATCATCGCTCCATAAAATACCATCCGTCCTTCCGTTTCCTTTTTCAGCGTCCGGGAAATGATGGGACTTTGTGTAGAATGGAAGCCTGAAATGGCCCCGCATGAAATCGTGATCATGAGCATTGGCCAAATTGGCAGCTCACCCGGGTGCATATTGGAGAACGAAAGCTCCGGTACACGAATATCTGAAAATAAGAGAGAAATTAGTACAGCCCCTGCCATGATCATTAGTACCGCTCCAAATATAGGATAGATACGGCCGATAATCTTATTGATTGGTAAAATGGCAGCCAGGAAAAAGTAGGCAAAAATGATGACGATCGCTACCATGAATGTAAGACCTGTCTTTGCAGAAATAACAGCAGCAGGTCCAGCAGTAAACGCAGCAGCAACCAAAATCATTAAGACGACAGAAACACAGTCAGTGAAGACACGCATGACTTTTCCTAAATACCGCTGGACAAGGGAAGGGAACTGCTCTCCACCGTGGCGTAAAGAAAGCATGCCGGCAAAGTAATCATGAACCGCACCGGCGAAAATACTTCCGAGAACAATCCAGACCATCGCCACTGGACCGTATAAAGCACCGGAAATAGCCCCATAAATTGGGCCTAGTCCTGCTATATTTAATAGCTGGATGACCCAGCCTTTCCATGCCGGCATTGGCACATAATCCAGATTGTCTGCTTTTGTATAAGCAGGGGTGGGTGTAGCATCATTGACAATAAACACACGCTCGATGAATTTTCCATAAACAAAATACCCGACAATTAATAATACGATAGCTCCCAATAATGTAAACATAGCAACTCTCCTAAAGTTTAATTAGCTTTTTGATAAATAGAATTATAGTAGCGGTAAATAGGTAAATCAACAATATTTAGAAAATTTTATATATTTGGATAATTAGTATGAATGGGAAAATGATTAAAAGGTTGCATAGAAAAAATCTGCTTTAAAGGGGGGACTTCGTTATAATTTAGTTATATAGAAAATTTGGTAATTCAAAATTGGCTGAAAATACCTTTTCTGCTTAACATATGTTAGGCCTGTTTTCCCGTTGAGACATATAAAAAACTATTGAATGGAAGGGGACAAACAACAGAATGGAGCTGAACTAGTAAAAGCTTTCATACTGAATAGGGAACAGGTATATACAATAGCTAGGTATTGGGAAACTAAAGAATCCATTATATATTTCTACCATTATATTTTTATCTCGTGGTCAATTTTTGATGCCTATTCAATCTATATATGAAAGAAATAGTAAGGTGAGGATTGGAGTGCTTTATGCAGTACAGCCGACAGCCCTTCTTGCTAGTCTTAGAGCAGCAATCTCTTTTGTCCAGTTAGGTGCAGGAGGGCCGCCGATTTACTAAGCAGTAGAGGTAGTCTATCACTTTTGTTCAGAAACAGAGCAAAGGAAGGCCGCTATATGGTAACAAATTTATAGATAAACTGTCTTGCTATTGAAAGAATTAGTAGCTGTTGTGCAGTTTTTCTGTATTTTATGACGGAATGCTGTCAGTAATTATCCTGGAATAATAGACAGGGAATTTCCTAAGTCGTAAAATGAAGACCATATAGAGAGGGGGCTGCCAGATGAAAATTATACGTATTATTGCCCAAGTAGGTATCTTATGGTTGTTTTATTTCATTGGCGTATTGATCGTAGAATGGACAGGAATATTTATTCCGCCAAGTATTATCGGTCTTGTTTTATTATGGGCGTTGTTGATGTTAAATATTATCAAGGTTAAGCTGATTCAGGAGGGAGCCGGTTTCCTCATTGCCTTTTTAACATTATTTTTTATTCCCGCTACAGTGGGGGTAGTTGACTATCCAGAATTATTAACTGTGTCAGGTCTATTGCTCGTGCTTGCGGTATTTTTAAGTACCATTGTCACTATTATTGCGACTGGAAAGTTAAGTCAATACATAGAGCGCAAAGAGCAGGCAATGAAGGAGGATATAGGACATGCTAGCACTCGTCATCATAGTTAGTACTATACTGTTGTTCCTCGTTCTCCAGAAGCTGTATGACAAGGTCCACAATCCATTTTTTCTTCCGTTGCTCACTACTACATTGATTACAGTTATAATACTAATTGTTTTTCATATTCCGTATAGCACGTATATGGAAGGAGGCAAATGGATACAACAAATGCTTGGCCCTGCTGTAGTGGCGTTGGCCTATCCGCTGTACAATCAGCGGGAACTGATTTTTAAATATAAATACTCTATACTGTCCAGCCTGGTTGTTGCTATGCTGTCTGGTCTAATAAGTATTTATATATTTTTGAAACTTTTCCGTTCGAGCGATTCTTTTATTTTGACGGCTCTTCCAAAGTCATTGACAACGCCGATTGCTATGCAGATAAGCGAGACGGTAGGGGGAATTCCTCCTTTGACCGCGGTACTGGTCATGGTAGCTGGATTTACAGGGGCAATACTTGGTCCACTTCTATTTAAAATAGCCCATATTGATACAGCCATCAGCCGCGGTGTAGCGATGGGAAGCGCAAGTCATGGCGTAGGTATTTCAAAATTAAAGGAATACGGGGAGGAAGCTTTATCGATCGGCTCATTATCGATGGGGCTGAGTGCAGTGCTTGGAGCTTTTATATGTCCTGTTTTTGCTCTTCTATTCATATAAAAAAACTTGAGGGGAAAATCCCCTCAAGTTTAATAAATTGCGCGCCGCTCTTTAATGACGCGGATATTTTGTAATGTAGCATCTTCTGGCCCTTGTACTGGAAGACCAGCTTCGATGTTCATTTGGATATATTTGATATTGTCTTCGGTAATGACCTCACCAGGGATAAAGAGTGGGATACCCGGAGGATAAACCATAATAAACTCAGCGGAAATACGGTCATGCGCTTCAGAGAGCGGAATCACTTCTGTTTCGGCATAGAATGCATCACGTGGAGACATCGCAAGGGCTGGGATTTCCGGGACTTTAACATTCGGAACTGTCACGCTTGCTTCTGAGTCAAATGCCTGTGACATGCGTGTTAAAGCATTCACAAGAAGGTTCATTTCCTTTTTCGTATCACCTAGCGTCACCAAACACAAAATATTATAAAGATCCGACAGCTCAACTTCAATATTGGCATTATAGCGCAGCCATTCCTCAGCATCATGACCGGTAATACCTAAATCCTTTACGCTGATTAATAGTTTGCAAGGATCCATATCATATGTGGCAGATGAATGCAGCTTTTCACGTCCAACACATGTTAAGTGAGGGATTACGTTAATACGCTTGCGTGTATCTTCCGCTAGGCGGATCGCTTCATCAATCAAATCGTGACCATGAACTGCCAGCTGGCGTCGTGCGCAGTCTAAAGAGGCAAGTAAAGGGTAGGACGTAGAAGTTGTTGTCAGCATTGAGAAGAACGCTTGGGCACGCTTTGCTGATACAAGGCCTTCCCGCACATTCAAAATAGATGTCCCTGTCATGGATCCGCCTAATTTATGCACGCTAGTAGCTGCCATATCTGCACCGGCCTGCATGGCAGATAAAGGCAGTTTATCATGGAATTTGATATGGACACCGTGGGCTTCATCCACAATGACGGGAATATCATGGGCATGAACAATATCTACAATTCTTTTTAAATCAGCTGCAAAACCGAAGTAAGTCGGGTTAATTACTAATACTGCTTTTGCATCAGGATAGTTTTGCAAAGCCTTCTCTACTGATTCAGGAGAGATGCCGTGGGAAATTCCCAATTCCGGATCCACTTCAGGATGGATAAAGATCGGGATAGCCCCCGCAAATACAATAGCAGACATAATCGATTTATGAACATTCCGTGGTACTAGAATTTTGTCACCTGGACCAACGACCGTCAGAATCATTGTCTGGATTGCGCCACTAGTACCTTGAACGGAAAAGAATGTATGATCAGCACCAAAAGCTTCAGCTGCTAAGCTTTGCGCTTCTTTAATGGCCGCTTTTGGAGAGTGTAAATCATCCAGTGGAGCAATATTAATTAAATCAATTGATAAAACGTTGTCGCCGACGAATTCTCGAAACGCTGGGTCCATACCTGTGCCCTTTTTATGACCGGGAATATGGAACTGGATAGGATGTCTGTTTCGGTGTTTAAGTAAAACGTCGAACAATGGAGTCTCTAACTGTGACAACGCAGGTACCACCTCACTTAAATGAAATTTAAAAACAAAAGAATTATAGCACCTATTAATCGGTGTGACTATAAGAAATTATAAATTTCACTATACCGCTAGTTAGCTTACATTTCAAAGAAAATGGAGGAAGACGAATGAACTGGGAAACGCGTGTGACGAGATTATTAAATATTGAGTATCCAATTATCCAAGGAGGGCTTGCCTATTTGGCCTATGCCGATCTTGCAGCGGCCGTATCGAATGCGGGGGGACTTGGCCAAATTACGGCAATGAGCCTGCCTTCACCGGAAGCATTACGTGCAGAAATTGAAAAAGTCCGGATGCTCACAGACAAGCCATTTGGTGTCAACTTTGCTATTGGACAACACGGAAAAGGCTATGAACCAATGGTAGAGGTAGCAAAAGAGATGAATGTTCCAGTTGTAACAATGACAGGAGGAAATCCAGCTCCTATTTTTGATATTTTACAAGGGAGCGATTGCAAAAAAATGGTGCTCGTTGCAGCGCGCCGTCAAGCGCAAAAGGCAGAACAACTCGGTGCAGATGCTGTGATGGTTGTAGGCCAGGAAGGGGGAGGCCATTTGGGACGCGATGATATCGGGACAATGGTACTCGTTCCACAGGTTGTAGATAGTGTCTCCATTCCAGTCCTTGCATCCGGCGGTATTGGAGATGGCCGTGGCTGGATGGCAGCTCATGCGCTAGGGGCGGAAGGAATTGAAATGGGGACACGCTTTATTGCGACAAAAGAATGTATTCATGCCTCAGAAGCTTACAAGGAAGCATTATTGGCAAGCACGGAGAATGATACAACCGTAATCAAACGGTCCATAGGTGCACCAGCCCGGGCCCTGCGTAACGATTTTACAGACCAGATTCTTGCAATCGAAAAAGAAACACCAACTTATGAAGCGCTGAAAGACTATATTAGCGGAAAGGCCAATAAGCGCTATATTTATGATGGAGATGCTTCGGGCGGTTACGGTTGGGCTGGTCAGGTGACAGGTATGATATCAGATGTGCCTACTGTAGCAGAGCTGATCGAGCGAATGGTTGTACAAGCAAAGGAAATCCGTTTAAAATGGGGGCAGTAATGAAGAAGAGGGCGTAGTCGCCCCATATCCGGTAAAGGCAGGGAACAGCATGGAATACTCATATCCATTATCGACTGATTGGACTACCCAGGAGATGGTAGATGTCGTTCATTTCTTTGAGGCGGTGGAAGCTGCTTATGAAAAAGGAATCAAGCGGGAAACATTTATGGCAAAATACCGCCGCTTTAAGGAAGTTGTGCCATCACAGGCAGAAGAGAAAACAATTTTCCGCCAATTTGAACAGGTAAGCGGCTATATAGGCTACAAAGCGGTGAAAATGGCCAAGGAATCTGCAGATGGACAAATCATCCGATTATAGGGCATGGCTTATACACAAGCGTAGCAAATAAAAAGAGCTGCTCAGGAAGGGGAACGCTTTCCTGGCAGCTTTATTTTTTATGATGAAGCCTCTAAAGGAGGACTTTTTGGAGTTGTTTTAGAGAAAAAGGTTAACTTATTGCCTCGAAAACTTTTTTATTTTGCTGGTTGAATATACGATATCACTAAGTTCGCTAGTGCATATACTGTATCAAAGCTGTCGCCTGGGAACTCTGATAGAGCAAATGGCACACCAAGCCCGTCGCATATTTCCCGGCACTCTTCTCCAATTTCAAAGTAAGATTCTACATCAGCAGTAAGGGCAAGCAGCTCACAAGTGACAAACCCTGTAGCACCTGCTTCATGTAGTTCATGAATTTTATCCTTTACATTAGGCCCCAGCCAGTTGGCCTTTCCTCTCGCAGAACGGTATGTTGTATGGAAATTGTTTATTCCGGCAGCTTTTGCAATGACCGTCGCCATTTCAGTAAATTGCTTTATGTAAACATCATTGCGCCCCGGATCCAACGGCTGGATGTGAACTGTAAACAGTACATGTGCATGCTGCTGTGCCGCTGTCGGCAGCCAACGGAACGCGCGGGATACCCGTTCTGCATAGACACCTACAATCCCCTCATCCGTATGCCAATCGTCTATTGGAATATAATCCACATTCGAGCAATGTCATAAATGGAAGCCAGTACACCATATGCATAATGAATAATACCGATCATAGGTTTAAAAACTCCCCTCATTTGGTAGTATAAGAAATAATAAAGTTAATTATATGGGAGGTGGGGAGCCCCTTTCAATAAAACGAAGGTAAAATAAATAACAGATGTGCAACTTTCACACACCTGTTATGAATGAGACTGCTTACTTTCCGATCATATGATGGTAAATAGGAAGCAGATTATCGAATGTTTCTTCGGCCAATCGCATAAACTCATCAGAAGAAAGCTTAATTGCCTCTTCAGCAGGGATATGGCGGCCAACTAAAAATTCTCCTTTTTTTACATCCCGGAGGCGCACAAGCAACTGATTGAGCTGTTCATGCCGTGCTTCATCTAAAGGAACGGCAGAGGGGGACATATGGTCTCCTGAAATGACGAAATTTTCACTCAATTCATCGAAAGCATCCAAGTGGGCAAGAAGCCGTTCTGCCATTTCTCCTTTTTCAGGGGCTTCATAAATAATTGCCAATACGATGAATAAATGGCTTTCCCATAGGCCAATCTGGAAATGAGGTAACGATTTATATCCTCGTTTGTAGGGAGCAAAGGCAACCCAGGAATCTTTTGGAGGATTGACTGTTCTACGCGCATGCTTGGCTATATGAGGGAAAAATTCATCTCCTGTATTAGCACTGAAGTAGGCTGAGAAGACTTCTCCCAAGGTTTGAAATTTCGGGCGGATAATTTGTGTTAATGCTTCCATTCTTTCGTCTAATCCATTGATAAGGAACACCTGGAAATCTTCAGTTGTCCATTGTACATTATTCAAAATTAGTAACTCCTTTCGATTTGTATGTTTATTTTATTAAGATTTTGGGAAAAAATCTTATAACAAAAACTTTAAAGAAAGTCAAATGTTTTTAAAAAAATAACTAAGGAAGTGATGGAGAATGAAACAGATGGTTAAAATTATACGCAAAGTTGATATCGAAAAGCAATATGAGTACATCCTGCGATTAGAATTGGATTATGAGCTGGCTTCCTTGTATGCAGCGATGAAAGACAGCAATAAGGCTGAAATGGAAAAATCAAAAAAACGACTAAAAGAAATCCAGGGAGAATTAGAAGGTCTACATGCATATGCGTAATAAAAATTTTATACCTAAGTAAAAAATCACTTGCTGAATGTTCGGACAGCAGGTGATTTTTGTTATACTAACTATATAATGTGAATTCAGCGTTATGTATGTTACATATTGAAGCGGGAAGCGAAAGGTGGTTGTACTATGGATTTAAAGCAGTTGGATGCCTTTGCGAAGGAAATCATTATTGAAGCGGGAAAGCGTATTTGTGCATCATTTTCCTATGATCTGGAAGTAGAAGTGGAAACGAAATCGAGCCCAAACGATTTGGTCACGAATATCGACCGCGAAACGGAAATGTTTTTTATCGAGCAAATTTATCAATTTGATCCTACACATAAAATCCTCGGAGAAGAAGGTATGGGGGAACATCCTGATTCAATGGATGGAGTCGTATGGATTATTGATCCAATCGATGGGACGATGAATTTTGTCAAACAACACCGCCATTTTATGATTACAATTGGTATTTATATCGATGGAGTGGGCAAGCTTGGCTATATATACGATGTCATGCGGGAAGATATGTTTTACGCCATTGCTGGAGAAGGTGCATGGTACAATGATTCTCCGCTGCGCAAGCTGCAGCCGTTAACGATAGAAGAAGCAGTGATTGGCATTAACGCAAGCTGGGTAACGCCAAACCGGAAAATAAATCATGAAAAACTGATCGATCTCATTCATACTGTACGTGGGACACGCTCTTATGGCTCAGCTGCTATGGAAATTGCCTTTGTAGTGAGCGGTAAGTTGGATGCCTATATTTCCATGCGCCTGGCACCATGGGATATTGGCGGAGGGATTATTATCGCGAAGGAAGTAGGGGCAATTGCAACCAACTTAAATGGACAGGCGCCTGATCTCTCAGGATCCGATACCTTTTTAATCGCCAATCCGTATATTCATCAATTGATTTTGGAACATTATATTGAAGAGAAATAAAAAATGCCGCCCTGTATGCTGTTTTGCCGGGCGGCTGTTTTATAGAGAAAGCTTATAATAAGCCTGCTGCGATGAATTTTTTCTTTTGCTTCATGCCTGTCATAAAAACAAGGCACACAGCGATAATACATGCTAGAATACCGACAATCCCGATTGTATCGTATTCATTTGTTCCAGCCATAAAGACTAGAGATACGAAAAAGCCGATTCCTATCATCGAAAGTAAGGCAGCTAAAGCATAGAAGAACATGACTACTTTTGCTTTGTTCACGAGAAACCCTCCTCTATCAAATAATATATAAAAGGCAATCCTTAATTTTGCGAAAAGACATTTGCGCCTACATGTGCTATAATATCACAGTTAAACAACTGAAAAAAGAATATGGAGTGGAATAATGACAAATTTACGTCAAGATTTACGTAACATCGCAATTATCGCACACGTTGACCATGGTAAAACGACACTAGTCGACCAATTATTAAAACAATCCGGAACATTCCGTTCGAATGAGCAAGTAGAAGAACGCGCAATGGACTCAAACGATATTGAGCGTGAGCGTGGTATTACTATTTTAGCAAAAAATACGGCGGTTAACTATAATGGTACTCGCATTAATATTTTAGATACACCTGGACACGCAGACTTCGGTGGAGAAGTAGAACGTATCCTGAAAATGGTAGATGGCGTTCTGCTAGTAGTAGATGCTTATGAAGGCTGTATGCCGCAAACGCGCTTTGTGCTAAAAAAAGCGCTTGAGCAAAACTTAACACCAATCGTAGTTGTAAATAAAGTAGATAAAGATTCAGCACGTCCTGAGGAAGTTGTAGATGAAGTGCTGGAGTTGTTAATTGAGCTAGATGCAAATGACGATCAGCTTGATTTCCCAGTTGTATTTGCTTCAGGCGTAAACGGTACAGCATCACTTGATCCAAATCCAGCAAACCAAGAAGCGGATATGAAATGCTTGTTCGAACAAATCATCGAACATATTCCTGCACCGGTAGATAACTCAGAAGACCCATTGCAATTCCAAGTGGCATTGCTTGATTATAACGACTTCGTCGGCCGTATTGGTATCGGTCGTGTATTCCGTGGTACGATTTCTGTAGGCCAGCAAGTATCACTGATGAAGCTGGACGGTTCAGTGAAAAACTTCCGTGTTACAAAGATTTTCGGCTTCTTCGGTCTGAAACGTGAAGAAATCCAAACAGCAAAAGCTGGGGATCTAATCGCTGTTTCAGGAATGGAAGACATCAACGTAGGGGAAACAGTTTGTCCTACTGAGCATCAGGAAGCACTACCGCCATTACGTATTGATGAGCCGACATTGCAAATGACATTCCTAGTGAATAACTCGCCGTTTGCAGGACGTGAAGGGAAATGGGTTACTTCTTCTAAAATCGAAGAGCGTTTACGTTCACAATTGCAAACAGATGTATCTTTACGTGTAGAAGATACTGATTCCCCAGATGCATGGACTGTTTCAGGACGTGGGGAGCTTCACTTATCGATCCTGATCGAAAATATGCGCCGTGAAGGGTTTGAATTACAAGTATCAAAACCACAAGTAATCATCCGTGAAGTAGATGGCGTGAAATGTGAGCCAATCGAGCGTGTACAAGTAGATGTACCTGAAGACTGTGTAGGTTCAATTATTGAATCTCTAGGTCAGCGTAAAGGTGAAATGCTTGATATGATCAATAACGGTAATGGACAAGTACGTATTATCTTTAACGTACCAGCACGTGGTCTAATTGGTTATACAACAGAATTCATGTCCCTTACAAAAGGATTCGGTATTATTAACCATACATTCGATTCTTATCAGCCGGTAGTAGCTGGACGTGTAGGCGGCCGTCACCAAGGTGTGCTTGTATCAATGGAAAACGGAAAAGCAACAACGTATGGTATGATGCAGGTAGAGGACCGTGGTACATTATTCGTGGAGCCAGGTACTGAAGTTTACGAGGGTATGGTCGTTGGTGAAAATACACGTGAAAATGACATCACAGTAAATATTACGAAGCAAAAACAAAAAACAAATGTGCGTTCAGCAACAAAAGATGCAACAAACGTTATTAAAAAACCTCGTATCATGACGCTGGAAGAAGCATTGGAATATTTAAATGATGACGAGTATTTAGAAGTAACACCGGAGTCAATTCGTCTACGCAAGCAAATTCTAGATAAAAATGAACGCGAACGAATCGCGAAAAAGAAAAAATACGCTGAAGCGGAAAAATAAGTTTCACGTAAGGGAGAAAGGATGAAGGGTGTTGAATTGGTTCCTGCTCAACTTTATTCAAGCATCTGTTTCTATTGATGAGACAACGAAAGCCTATGAAAAAATGTCAGGTATCACTCGCTACATTTACGAGAATATGCCAAGCTATGAATCGGCTGGCTATGTTGTGTTTATTTTAGTATTCATCTTATCAGCAATTGTTTTTAAGCTAGGTTTTGCCAGGGAATTACCGCTGTTGAAAAATATCATCATCTATACTTTTCTGCTTATAGGTTGTATTATGTTGACATTTTTCGCGCTGTTCCTGCCAATGGTAGAAGGACTTATTGTCGCAGCGCTCATTTTAATCGTCTATAAATCACGTAGATGGAGAGAAGAGCGAGAAGAAAGAAAAGTATCGGTAAAATAATGAAAAGTCTGGATTTCCACTTTTGGAGTCCAGACTTTTTTGTTTTTTAGGAAGCTGTATAAATCCGGGTTAAAGGGAGCGCTTGGGCAAAAGTACTAATGTCTTTTTTAGTGAAAGTATAAGTAGCCTAAATACAGGGGGCTATTTCTGCAAGAGGCAGATACAGCGCCCATTAAGTATGTTTGCTAATAGAGGCTGGGGATTACATTTTCTTTCCAATCACCTTTTAGGTAAGGCTGCATACCCTATTCTAGATAATAGAATGTCGGAGGAGGATAGCGGTGAAAAGATTGGTGAGATCAAGCTTTCTCGTAGCAATAGCATTTATGACACTCCTCGTTCTTGCATCTTGCGGCAAGGAAGAGCTTCAGGAAGTAAAAGTGGGTGAAGTAACAAGATCTATTTTTTATGCCCCTCAATATGTGGCCATTGAAAAAGGCTTTTTTGAGGAAGAGGGCCTGAAGGTAGATTTGAAAACAATCGCTGGGGGCGATAAGACAATGACAGCCCTTTTATCCGGCGGTATAGATGTAGCGCTTGTCGGCTCTGAGACGTCCATTTACGTGACAGCTCAAGGTGCGAACGATCCGATTAAGAACTTCGCACAATTGACGCAGACGGATGGTACTTTTTTGGTAGCACGTGAACAGATTGATGATTTTTCCTGGGAAATGTTAAAAGGCACTACATTTCTTGGACAGCGAAAAGGCGGTATGCCACAGATGGCAGGAGAGTTTGTTTTGAAAAAACATGGCATTGATCCGCATAATGACCTGAATCTAATTCAAAATATTGAGTTTGCCAATATTTCGACAGCCTTTGCATCCGGTACAGGTGATTATGTACAACTGTTTGAGCCGACAGCGAGTGTATTTGAAGCAGAAGGAGTAGGGCATATTGTTGCCTCATTTGGAACGGAGTCCGGACATTTGCCTTACACTACATTTATGACAAAAGCGAGCTTTATTGAAAGTGATGCTGAAACGGTGGAGAAATTCACAAGGGCGATCAAAAAAGCGCAGGACTGGGTGTATGCTAACAGTGCCGAAGATGTGGCAAAGGCAATTCAGCCTTTCTTTGAAGATACGGAAGTAGAGCTGATTGCTACAGTAGTTGATCGCTATAAGCAACAGGAATCCTTTGCTAAAGACCCGATACTCGATGAGGAAGAATGGAATAATCTCCAGGATGTGATGGAAGAAGCGGGCGAATTGCCGAAACGGATGGATTATAACGAGCTTGTCGATACTTCCTTTGCTGAGAAAGTAATGAAGTAAGATGGAATTTTTAACAGTCAGCAACGTCCATCACACGTATTTTTCTAAGGACACGGCAACGGAAGCTTTGCAGGATATTCATCTATCCATCAACAAAGGCGAGTTTATCTCATTTATCGGGCCAAGTGGCTGCGGCAAAACAACATTGCTATCTATCATAGCGGGCTTGTTCCCGCCAACTATTGGTACAGTCTCGATTGAAGGTCAGTCGATTTTTGGAAACGAGCACGTATCAATCGGTTACATGCTGCAACAGGATTATTTGTTCCCGTGGAAAACGATTGAGGAGAATATTACGCTCGGTTTAAACATTTTAAACAAAGACAAAGAACGTGGAGAGGAAGTAACCTCAAGGCTGCTCAATGCGGTTGGATTGCCCAATATAGAGAAAAAATATCCAAAAGAGCTTTCAGGTGGTATGCGGCAACGAGTAGCACTCGCAAGGACGCTGGCGGTGGATCCAACCATTTTATTACTGGATGAACCATTCTCTGCACTTGATTACCAATCCAAGCTGAAGCTGGAAGACCTTGTATCCGAAACGCTAAAGAAATTTGGTAAGACTGCGATCCTTGTTACCCATGATTTAGGAGAAGCGATTGCCATGAGCGATAGAATTTTCCTTTTTTCTCCGCGTCCCGGGAAGCTGCATAAAACGTTTGAAGTGCCGGAGGAAATGAGGACACTGACACCATTCGAAGCCCGGGCCCACCCGCACTATTCTACTCTATTCCAAATGATTTGGAAGGAGCTTGAGAGTCTTGAACATACAAAAACTACATGAGGAATATAAAATATCGTTAATAAAGGAAAAACGATGGACTCGTTTTTTTCAGCTGGTGATTCTGCTGAGCTTTATCTCCTTATGGGAGGCAGCCTCCCGATTTGATTGGATTGATGAGCTCATTTTCAGCTCACCTTCAAAAATTGCCATACTTTTTATTGAAAAGATAAATGATGGCACCCTGTTAACACATATCAGCTATACGTTGTTCGAAACCGTCCTAGGTTTTATAATAGGGACATTGGCGGGAACGATTCTCGCTGCTATTCTTTGGTGGTCACCATTTTTATCGAGGGTGCTCGATCCTTATCTAGTTATTTTGAATGCTATGCCGAAAGTGGCGCTTGGTCCTATTCTTATCGTTGTGATGGGACCGGGAATGACATCCATTATTACGATGGGAGCCATCATTTCGGTTATTATTTCTACCATCGTTATTTATACAGCGTTCAAAGGTGTTGACCCTAACTACTTAAAGGTTCTGCAGACATTCAACGCTACACGTCTTCAAATGTTCAAGGAGGCTATCTTACCGGCATGCATACCAACTATTATTTCTACCTTGAAAGTGAATGTCGGCTTATCCTGGGTAGGTGTAATTGTCGGGGAATTCCTTGTATCATCCCAAGGGCTTGGTTATTTAATCATCTATGGGTTCCAGGTGTTTAATTTCAATCTTGTTCTATTATCGCTTGTTATTATCGCAATTTTTGCAACAATCATGTACCAGCTTGTAGAACTGCTTGAGAAGGTATTGCTGAAAAATGGTTAAAGAAAAGAGCTGTACAGGAAGTCAAAGCTTTCTGTACAGCTCTCTTTTTATAACAGCATCTATCTGCTAAAATTCTTCATCGATCCGCGAAGACGTACGGTAAAACTTAAAGTGGCCTGTTGCAAGACGCTCTTCTGTCTTTTCCGCAATCCGCTCATGGCACGAATCGCACATATAGGTGTGGATCGGGCGATTGCGCAATTTCTTGGCTAGCGGCAGATCGTCAGGTAATTGGTGGATTGCATCACAAATAACACATTTGACGCGCATGCTCTTCCTCCTTATTGGACGCGGATTGCCAGCACCCCTTTAATCGGGTTGTCAACATTGGAGCCATCCGCAAGTAAAAGATGGACTGGTCCGCCTTCAGTAATCGGCTTACCATCTTGGCTGAATTTGAAGATAAGCGTTTTAGCTTCCTCCAGTGAGAAGACATGCTCCTCCCCATTTTCGCATTCAAATACGACTTCACTTGCTTCAGGTTTGACTTCGGCATTTTTAAAGAATGGCCCTAATTCCATTCCAAACGTCCCCGTCATCATTCCTTTACGGTCGAATTTGCGCTCCGTCTTTAATGTAGGAGGAAATACTGCACCCTCCATAATCTCGCGTGACCAATGGGCGCCCATATCCGCTAAATATTTTTCCTCTGAATCATCAGGGGCTTTTTCTGTTGAAAAATAGGTAGTTAAGTCTAAACGGCGGTCATCGAAAATCCAAACAGTCGGATCGAGTGTAAGGGTATATGTCACCGCACCTTTAATAGGAATAATTGAGTTCATCAAAAATCCTCCTTTATTAATATCCTAATACAGTATACCGCCTTTTCTATAAAATAAGAAACATTTAAATGAAATTTGACTCTCGGTGGAAAGACACTTGCAATTTTACTTTCGAAAAGATAAACTTTATTAAGATAGAATCGAAGAAATATCAGATAATGGGGGCGTCCTCATGGATACGAAATCACAAGCTTCCTTCCAGGAGAAAGCATTAGAACTGTTACAAACAGATGCTGATAAAATTGCTCAATTGATTAAAGTGCAAATGGACAATTTAACAATGCCACAATGTCCTTTATATGAGGAAGTGCTGGATACACAAATGTTCGGCCTATCACGCGAAATTGATTTTGCCGTGAAGCTGGGCTTGATTGAGCGCGAGCGGGGCAAGGATATTCTGGATGCTTTAGAGAAAGAATTATCTTTACTGCACGATGCTTATACAGACAAATAATAGAAAAACTCAAACCGCCAAGTAAGTGCGTTTGAGTTTTTTTTCTAAGAAGAGGTTTTAAGATGAAAAAATATTTTGTAACATATTTACGAAACTTCGACTATCTCCTATTCTTTACCTACATATTTCTATGTTTGTTCGGGCTAGTGATGATTTATAGTGCAGGTATGATGGTCGGCATTATGTATGAAGACGGAACACCGGATTATTTTTACCGCAAACAGCTATTGAATCTGTCAATTGGTGCAGTGGTATTTTGTTTGGGGGCCTTTTTTCCATACAAGCACTATAGCAGTAAGCCGGTAATGATGGCTGGTATGCTCATCATGATCATTTTGCTGCTCTGGGTAAAAGTAAACGGAACCGGGCTCGACGAAACAGGGTCGCAAAGCTGGATCAGGCTGTTTGGCATGTCGTTCCAACCGTCTGAGTTTGCAAAACTATTTATTATTTTATATCTTGGCGGCTCTTTTTATAAAAAGAGTCTTAAATATTCATCAATTCAACATGTGACACCTAATGATATTATTAATCCGATCCTTATTTGGCTGTTCATTTTGGCAGGAGTGGGGACAGAAACTGATTTAGGAGCCTTTATCATACTTTTCTTTATTGCAATATCGGTCGTATGGCTGAGCGGCATTAAAGGAAAGTCGCTGGCCAAATTTTTTGTCGTGCTTGGTGGAGTAGGAGGGCTTTTGTCTGCTGTTTTACTCATATTTAAGTATGACACGATCTTTAACGGAAGCCGTGCTGGGCGCCTGCAGGCATGGTCCAATCCTTTTGAATATGCAGGGGGCTCCGGCTATCAAGTCATTAACGGCTATTTAGCAATTGGACAGGGCGGTCTCGAAGGAGTAGGACTCGGCCAATCGACTCAAAAGCTCGGGTATTTACCGGAGCCGCAAAATGACTTTATAATGGCAATTATTGCGGAAGAACTGGGGATTATGGGTGTGGCAATTGTCCTTATTGGAATTGGTCTCATTGTTCTGCGCAGTTTCTATATTGCAATGACAACAAAAGATCCGCTTGCACGTATGATTGCAGGGGGAATTGGTAGTTGGATTGGGTTTCAGACATTTATCAATCTTGGGGGTGTATCGGGTTTAATCCCGTTAACCGGAGTAACGCTGCCTTTTATTAGCTATGGCGGTACTTCTATAATGATGCTTTCTTTAGCGATGGGTATTCTATTGAATGTTTCCATGTACTACAAGAGAGATAAGAAAAAGCTTTCATAAGGGGTTGAGGAAAAGTGAAAGAAATCAAGAAAGTATTAGTAGCAAACAGAGGAGAAATTGCGATCCGTATTTTCCGGGCCTGTACAGAATTACACCTGGAAACAGTAGCCATCTACTCACGGGAAGATAGCGGCGCCTTTCACCGCTATAAGGCAGATGAAGCGTACCTTGTAGGAGAAGGGAAGAAGCCGATTGATGCTTATCTGGATATCGAAGGAATCCTGGATATTGCAAAGGATGCGGGGGTAGATGCAATCCATCCTGGCTATGGTTTTTTATCTGAAAATGTAGAATTTGCCCGCCGCTGTGAAGAGGAAGGCATCATCTTCATCGGTCCTACTTCCAAGCATCTGGATATGTTTGGGGATAAGGTGAAGGCTCGTGAACAGGCTATTTTAGCTGATATTCCTGTAATCCCGGGAACAGATGGACCAGTAGGCAGCCTGCAAGAGGTAGAAGCATTTGGGGAGCAACACGGCTACCCGATCATGATCAAGGCTGCCCTTGGCGGTGGTGGACGCGGCATGCGCATGGTCCAATCAGAAGAGGAATTGGCATCGGCCTATGAGCGTGCAAAGTCAGAAGCGAAGGCGGCATTTGGCTCTGATGAGGTATATGTAGAGAAGTGTATTGTTAAGCCAAAGCATATTGAAGTTCAAATTATTGGTGATACATCAGGCAATATTGTCCATTTATATGAAAGAGACTGCTCTATCCAACGCAGACACCAAAAAGTGGTGGAAATTGCCCCGTCTAATTCAATTTCAGGCGATTTACGGAATAGAATCTGTGATGCGGCTGTAAAGCTGATGAAAAATGTAGAGTATATCAATGCGGGAACAGTAGAGTTCCTTGTAGCAGAGGATGCTTTCTATTTCATCGAAGTAAATCCACGAATCCAAGTGGAACATACGATTACAGAAATGATTACTGGTATAGATATCGTCCATGCGCAATTAAAAATTGCAGCTGGTCATACATTGCATTCACCGGAAATTAATATCCCTGCCCAAGATAAAATCCCACTTTTCGGATATGCGATCCAGTCCCGTGTAACAACGGAAGATCCAAAAAATGATTTCATGCCGGATACTGGAAAGCTGATGGTTTATCGTTCAAGCGGCGGCTTTGGTGTTCGCCTGGATGCGGGAAATGGGTTCCAGGGAGCTGTTGTTACACCTTACTATGATTCACTGCTTGTAAAGATTTCGACTTGGGGTATGACATTTAATGAAGCAGCAGCAAAAATGAACCGTAACTTACGCGAATTCCGTATCCGCGGTGTAAAAACAAATATTCCGTTTTTAGAAAATGTAGTGCTTCATGAAAAGTTTCTAACGGGTGCGTTTGATACGAGCTTTATCGATACAACGCCGGAGTTATTTGAATTCCCGGAAGGTAAAGACCGGGGGACAAAGCTGCTCAGCTATATTGGAAATGTCACATTGAACGGATTCCCTGGTGTAGAAAAACGTACAAAGCCAATTTTTGTTCAACCGGAAAAACCGAAAGCGGATTTGCTGACATCTCCTTCTGCCGGAACAAAGCAGATTTTAGATGAGCGCGGAGCTGAAGGATTAATCGAATGGATTAAAGAACAGGAAGAAGTTTTATTAACGGATACGACATTCCGTGATGCCCATCAATCACTTTTAGCAACACGTGTGCGTTCTCACGATATGTTCGAAATAGCGGATGCAACAAGCCGCCTTATGCATAATTATTTCTCCTTGGAAATGTGGGGAGGGGCAACGTTCGATGTCGCGTACCGTTTCTTAAAAGAAGACCCATGGGCGAGACTTGAGAAACTGCGCAAGCAAGTACCGAATGTATTGTTCCAAATGCTGCTGCGTGGAGCCAATGCTGTTGGCTACACAAATTATCCGGATAATCTGATCCGGGAATTTATTAAAGAGTCTGCAGCATCAGGCATTGACGTATTCCGTATTTTTGACAGTCTCAACTGGATCAAAGGAATGGAAGTAGCCATTGACGAGGCACGAAACACAGGGAAAATTGCTGAGGCAGCGATTTGCTATACAGGCGATATTTTAGATGACACACGAGCGAAATATACAGTAAATTATTATAAAGACATGGCGCGGGAACTGGAAAATGCCGGCGCGCATATACTTGCGATTAAAGATATGGCAGGGCTTCTCAAGCCGGAAGCGGCATACCGTCTGATCTCCGAGTTGAAGGATGCCACTAATCTGCCAATCCATCTTCATACACATGATACGAGCGGCAACGGTATCTACTTATATGCAAAGGCAATTGAAGCGGGAGTGGATATTATCGATACGGCGCTTGGCTCGATGGCCGGATTGACTTCACAGCCGAGTGCAAACTCGCTTTATTATGCGATGAAAGGCAGCAAACGTAATGTCCGGGCAGACATCGAGGCATTAGAAAAGCTTTCATACTATTGGGAGGATGTACGCAAGTATTACGGTGATTTTGAAAGCGGAATGAATGCACCTCACTCAGAAATTTATGTGCATGAAATGCCGGGCGGCCAGTACAGCAACTTGCAGCAACAGGCTAAAGCAGTCGGTCTTGGTGACCGGTGGGATGAAGTAAAGACAATGTATTCCCGTGTAAATATGCTGTTTGGAGACATTGTAAAAGTGACACCGTCCTCGAAGGTTGTTGGAGATATGGCGTTATTCATGGTTCAAAATGATTTGGATGAGGAGAACATTTATGAACGCGGAATGGCGGTTGATTTCCCGGAATCCGTCATTGAATTTTTCCAAGGCTATTTAGGGCAACCACATGGCGGATTCCCCGAAAAGCTTCAGCAGGTCGTGCTAAAGGGAAGACAGGCAATTACAGTACGTCCTGGAGAGCTATTGGAGCCGGTTGATTTTGACAAGCTAACAGCCGAGCTAGAAGAAAAACTAGAGTGCCAGCCTACAAAGCAGGACTTACTTGCTTATGCACTTTATCCAAAGGTGTTTGAGGAATATTCCAAAACAGCAAGTCAGTTTGGCGATATTTCTGTACTCGATACACCAACATTCCTGTATGGCCTGAAGCTAGGTGAGGAAATTGAAGTGGAAATCGAGAAAGGAAAGACCCTGATCATCAAACTGGTGTCCATTGGAGAACCGCAGCATGATGGTACACGTGTCATGTATTTTGAGCTCAACGGACAATCACGCGAGCTTGTTATTCAGGATATGACAGTAGAGGTAGATGGCAGCCTATCATTAAAAGCTGATCCTTCAAACCCAAATCAAATTGGTGCCACAATGCCAGGTACTGTACTGAAAGTAGTTGTGTCAAAAGGCAGTCCTGTCAAACGCGGCGATCACTTACTCATTACGGAAGCGATGAAAATGGAAACAACTGTCCAGGCACCAAAAGACGGAATTGTCAAGGAAGTGTATGCTTCAGCAGGAGATGCTATTTCCACTGGCGATCTATTAATTGAGTTAACATAAAAAATAGAGTGCGAGAATTTTCTCGCACTCTATTTTTGATTTTGATTGCTTCTATATACAAGTAAAATCATATAGCAGAATAAGCCGAATAGTAATGAAATAAGTAAAGAGTGCAACAGTGCCACGATTAAATTCAACTTTGTTAAAACTACTAACATACCGGCTGCTATTTGTAGAATGACAATAATAAAAGCAATAATCCAGCCCCAGTAAATGACACGCTGTTCCTTATAGTTTTTCACTACATGCCACGTGATAATAGCAATCCAGATGAAAATTACTAATACAGCCAGCCTATGTCCCATCTGAACCCATTCATACATATTGTATGGCAGTGAGAATGGTTCATTATTTCGGCAGAGCGGCCAGTCTGGGCAAACGAGACTTGCATCTGTATGGCGTACAAGTGCGCCGGTGTAAACAACAAGATAAGAATAAATGGTTACACCAATAATATTCCATTTTAATTTTTTGTCGATAAATACTTTATCAGCATCAAACTTCTGGTCGACTTCAAATACAATTAAAGCTAATAATAAAACAGCCGTAAAGGAAATGAGAGAAATTCCGAAATGCAGAGCTAAAATGAAATCTCCTTGTCCCCATAGCACCTGTGCAGCTCCTATTAAAGCCTGTAAGACAAGAAAGAAGACGGCGTTAAAACCAAGAAACTTTACCTCTTTAATGTGTCCCAGTTTGAGCCATGTCCAAACTACTAACGCTACAATAAAAAATGATACTACTCCTGTTACAAGCCGGTGTGAAAATTCGATTAATACTGCTGTAGTAATTTCCTGAGGAATAAGTGACCCATTACAATCAGGCCAGTTACGTCCACAGCCAAGGCCACTATCTGTTTTTGTTACGAGCGCCCCGCCTATCAGGATAAACAGCATACCGATCGTTGCAGCTACGGCAAGCCATTTCAAATATTTATTATGTTGCATGATAATGTGCCACCTACTTCTGATTTCAACATCGCTCCTAAAAAGCGTCTCTAGTTTAAAATGATAGCGAATAATCCAATAAAAGACAACGTCAAACAGAAATCCGTTCTTATATAGGGCTTCCATTTCACAAATTGTTCATAAATTCGTACCCGTACCTTCACAAATAATTTGGGGAAATGGATTACTATATATATGATGTTTTTCCTCGAATTGGGTATGGTTGGTTTTCACCAAACTTTCATCGAAATTTGATTAAACGTCTAGAAATCATAGACAAATTTCGATATAGTTAGTGTTAGCGGAATATGCTTACAAAAATGAAAGGAGGGGTAGACTGTCATTTTGGCCGTATCCTAACGGCTATGAAAAAACTGAACTGCTAAAAGACATTTTGTGTAAATAATCAATCTGCAATTATAAAGATTGGATATGATTTATTTTCCTTTAGTGACAACGTTTACATAGATGTAGTTAGCTTTTCAGTAAATAAGGTATTTCATGCATCAGGAATGTTAAAAATACCAATTATGAATTGACATGAACCCATTCGAACGATTTTGTAGGTGAAATTTTGTTATTTGCGGCGAGGTGCCGACATGTGAAGACTAGCGAAGATAGTTCTTATAGCTGGAGGCGTTCGACGAGAAAACTACATGGATAGCTGCTGGCAGCTTCCATTGGCTTTGGCTGGGAAAACCAGAATTGGACAAACTTTGTTCATTTATTATATAAGTGAGTGAAGGATGTGCTATTAAGATGGTTTATTCAGTGTTAAGCTAAAGGTAGGAATTCTTTCTTAATTGGCAAGAATTCACATAGAACTAAACCACAGTCCTGGTTGCACATGGAAATACAACAAAGAAAGAGGGGTTTTATTAAGCTATGATGAAAGGGCTTAAAAAATGGCGTCTGTTTGCATTGCTATCAGTTTTAACTGTTTTCCTTTCTGCTTGCGGCGAAGAGTATATCTCAACGCTTAAGCCATCTGGACCGGTAGGGCAAGAACAGTTAAATATTCTAATTTTAGCAGTAAGTATTATGGCGTTAGTAGTTATTGTTGTTTCAGTTATTTATTTACTTGCGTTTGCTAAATTCCGCCGTTCTAAAGTAGGCGAAGATTTCATGCCGAAACAAGTAGAGGGTAGCCATACTCTTGAAGTAATCTGGACAGTTATTCCAATTGTATTACTTCTGATCTTAGCTGTTCCTACGTTAACAGCCACTTATAAGTTTGCAGATGTTGCTGCAGCGGATGAAGTGGATGAAGAAGGAAACAAAACTGCACTTACTGTCAATGTAACTGCAAAATTATACTGGTGGGAATTCGAATATCCTGATTTAGGAATTATCACAGCGCAAGAGCTTGTTGTTCCTACTGGAGAGAAAGTATACTTCAACCTGCTGGCTGCTGACGTAAAGCACTCATTCTGGATTCCGGCTGCTGGTGGTAAGATGGATACAAACGTAGATAACTTAAACAAATTCTATCTGCAGTTCGATGAAGAATCAGAAGGCTTAAAAGACGGCGTATTTTATGGTAAATGTGCTGAGCTATGTGGTCCTTCCCACGCTTTGATGGACTTCAAAGTAAAAACATTAAATCCTGAAGCATTCGATACTTGGGTAGCGGCAATGCAAGCTACAGAAGGTAATGTTGCAGATCCTAACTCTTCAAATGCTGGAGAAGCTGCATTTGCGAATAGCTGTTTAGGCTGTCACGCAGTATCAGCTGTTACTGGCGCGGGTGTTGGGCCAAACTTGACTGCTTTCGGTGACCGTAACCGTACGGCTGGTTTCTTAGAGCATAGTGTTGAAGAAACAACTAATTGGATTATGGATCCTGAAAATTACAAACCAGGCAACTTAATGACTGGTAAATACTCGGTTACTGAAGAAGAAGCGAAAGCGATTGCTGAGTACTTAATGACATTATCTGTTGAAGATTGATTCATATTAGAGAGAAACTTTTGAGGGAGGTTAAAGTTGTGAGCTCTGTCGCTAAGAAAAAGGGCTTCGGGGGACACATTTGGGACTACTTAACGACTGTCGATCATAAGAAGATCGCCATTCTTTATTTAGCTGCCGGTACACTGTTCTTCGCAATTGCTGGGTTTGAGGCGCTATTAATACGCGTTCAATTGATGATTCCGAATAATGATTTCATCTCAGCAGGCCTATTTAACGAATTATTAACAATGCACGGTACGACAATGCTATTCCTAGCAGCGACACCGTTACTATTTGCTTTTATGAATGCTATCGTCCCGTTACAAATTGGGGCGCGTGACGTTGCATTCCCGTTCCTTAACGCACTTGGATTCTGGTTATTCTTCTTTGGTGCGGTATTCCTTCACCTATCGTTCTTCCTAGGTGGGGCCCCTGACGCAGGGTGGACATCATATGCGTCATTATCTTTATACTCACCAGGACATGGTATTGACTTCTATGTACTAGGTTTACAGATTTCTGGTGCAGGTACATTAATTTCAGGTATTAACTTCATCGTAACAATCATTACGATGCGTGCACCTGGTATGACGTTCATGCGTATGCCACTATTTACTTGGACTTCTTTAGTTTCAAGTACACTAATCTTATTTGCATTCCCTCCTCTTACAGCAGGTTTATTCCTAATGTTAGTGGATCGTATGTTTGGAGCAAACTTCTTCGATCATACAATGGGTGGTAATACAATTATTTGGGAGCACTTATTCTGGATCTTTGGTCACCCTGAAGTATATATCTTAGTATTACCTGCGTTTGGTTTATTCTCTGAAATCATTCCAGTATTTGCTCGTAAACGTCTATTCGGATACTCTTCGATGGTATTCGCAACAATCTTAATCGGTTTCCTAGGGTTCATGGTTTGGGCCCACCATATGTTCACAGTAGGACTTGGTGCTACTGCCAATGCTATTTTTGCGGTAGCGACAATGGCAATTGCTGTACCAACAGGTATGAAAGTATTTAACTGGATCCTGACTATTTGGGGCGGTTCCATTAAGGTTACAGTACCAATGCTATATGCACTTGGTTTTATCCCGTCATTCGTTGCGGGTGGTGTTACAGGGGTTATGCAGGCAGCTGCACCGCTTGACTACCAATTACACGATTCTTACTTTATCGTAGCTCACTTCCACTATGTAATTGTAGGTGGTATCGTGACAGCGTTATTCGGCTCAGCTCATTTCTACTGGCCGATTATGTTCAACCGTGCGCTAAATGAGAAACTGGGAGTTCTTACTTTCTGGATCTTCTTCATTGGTTTCCATTTAACATTCTTCTTACAGCACTTCTTAGGTTTAATGGGTATGCCACGTCGTGTATTCACTTACATGGCAGACCAAGGATGGGATACATTCAACTTCATTTCCTCAATCGGTGCATTAATGATGGGTCTTGGGGTAATCCTACTTGTAATCAACGTCCTGATTTCTATTAAAACGCCGCCACTTAACCGTCGTGATTACTGGGGCGATGGACGTTCTCTTGAATGGGCGCTTGAAACACCGCTTCCATTCTATAACTTTAAACAACTTCCACTTGTTCGTGGATATGATCCGTACTGGATTGAAAAAGAAGAAGGTAATAAAGAGGGAATGGTATATGCAGAGCCAATGGGCGATATCCACATGCCAAACAACTCGATCTTACCATTCATCATGTCGATTGGTACATTCATTGCAGCATTTGGTGCACTTTACAGCCCATGGGGAGACCAGGCAAAAGCTGGTACTGCAGAAAGCGTATCACCAGGCTTGTCATTAGCGCTACTAATCGGTGGTCTTGGACTTACAGTACTTTGTATGATCACACGTTCAGTCAAAGATGATTATGGTTACCACGTCCATAAGGAAGAGGTAGAACAAGTCGAGAAGGAACTTGCTGAATTCCGTGCAAAAGGGGGTAAACGATAATGGACGTTAATCAAAAATTTACTCCACAAAACTGGCCGCAGCATGCCGAAACGGCTACAATGGAAGGGAAAAACAAGTTCGTAGGGATTTGGATCTTCCTTGCATCTGATACAGTATTATTTGCGAGTGTGTTCGCCACATACCTGGCACTGAAGGATCAAGGACCTGCTGGTATGGAATTCAGTGCACAAGGCCTGTTTGAATTGCCATTAGCATTTATGATGACAATGCTATTACTAACATCTTCATTAACTTCTGTTTATGCAATGTATCATATGAAGAATCATAATGCCAAAGGTGTTATTACTTGGATGGCCATTACTGTTCTTTTAGGACTTGGCTTCTTAGCATTAGAAATTTATGAGTTCCAGCATTATGTTCACATTGGATTTGGCTATACACAATCAGCGTTCTCTTCAGCCTTCTTTACACTTGTAGGAACGCATGGTCTACACGTTATTATTGGTTTAGTTTGGATTACAGGATTAATCCTTCGTAACGCGAAGCGTGGATTAACGTTATACAACGCACCGAAGTTCTTTGCTGCTTCAATTTATTGGCACTTTATCGACGTTGTATGGGTATTCATCTTCACAGTAGTTTACTTGATGGGAGTGTTGGGATAATATGGCACACGATACTCATTTTGAAACTCGTTCACAAACCCAGTATGAATATGATCGCGCTCGAAATGCAAAGCATATGCGTAAGCAAGTGATGCAGTTTGCGATTATGATTTTGCTGACTTTTGTTGCCTTTGCAGCAGTAGTAGCAGACTTTTCACCGAACTTTATTAAGCCTCTTATTCTTTTACTGGCAGGAGTTCAGGTAGTGCAGCAGCTTTATTCTTTCATGCACATGGAAGAAAAAGATGCTCCGCATATGGGTGTTATTACATTCTTTATGTGGGGTGGCGGATTTATCGCCTTTACGTTCTTCGTAGCGTTCTTGACAATCATTTGGTGGTAATCCACTCCATAAACGTCTCCAGCACAAGCTGGGGGCGTTTTTTATTCTTGAAGGAAACAACGATGGATTCTAAATAAATAATAAATTCAGAATTTACCTTAAACCTAGTTGACTAATAGGTAATGTATAGTATACTAATATTTAAGAAATCCTCCTCCTTGAACAAAGGCTTGTCGATCATGTTCAATGGAAAGAGAACATAAAATTGCTGACTAGAGAAACTAGAGGCGTTTTAATGCAGGCGATATGCAGGCGTTAAAGCGCCTCTTTATGTATATAGGGGGGAAAAAGATGCTAACTTATTCTACCTGGCAGGAGCCTGAGCTGGAATTCGAAGTAGATGACACATATAAAGGAGCCTTGGAGGTTCTGCGGTGGGCTTATAATCAATATGGTGAGGAAATTGTTTATGCATGCAGTTTTGGCATTGAGGGAATTGTCCTAATCGATTGTATATCAAAAGTAAAACCTGATGCTAAAATTGTATTTTTAGATACAGATGTTCATTTTAAAGAAACATATGAAACAATTGAGCGAGTGAAGGCAAAATATCCCGAGCTCCGCATTGAATTGAAAAAGCCTTCTTTAACACTGGAGGAGCAGGCAAAAGAATACGGACCAGCCCTTTGGGAGCGTAATGCTAATCAATGCTGCAATATACGGAAACTTATACCGCTGAATGAAACATTGAAGGGTGCCAAAGCATGGATTTCCGGTTTGCGCCGGGAACAATCACCGACCCGGGCAAATGTAGAATTTATCAATTTAGATAAACGATTTGAGTCAATTAAAGTATGTCCGCTTATCCATTGGACATGGAAGGATGTATGGAGATATGTTTCAAAACATGATCTTCCGTACAATCCATTACACGATAAAGGTTATCCAAGTATAGGATGTGAAACCTGCACAAAACCAGCCTTTACAATGGATGATCTGCGTTCTGGACGCTGGTCTGGCCAAGGAAAAACGGAGTGCGGCCTACACGGCTAAAGGAGGAGTTGCATGCTCGAATACATTGCAATTGGAATTGCGCTCTTTTTTGCAGCGAATATAGGAGCGAGTGGAGCTGCAGCTTCTATGGGAGTGGCATATGGATCAGGAGCCATTAAGAATGCGCGGCTTGCTCTATTTCTTTGTGCCATTGGCGTATTATTAGGTGCCGTTATTGGAGGAGGAGAAGTCGTTAAAACAATTAGCGGCGGTATTATCCCTGAAAGTATCATTACGGTTAAGCTTGTCATTATTATTCTAATTGCAGCAACAAGCACGTTATTTATCGCAAATTTAATGGGTATTCCGTTATCGACAAGTGAAGTAACGGTCGGCGCGATTGTTGGTGTCGGCATGGCCTATAAAATCCTTTTTATAAATAAGTTACTGTATATTATGGCTTTTTGGGTAATCATTCCTGTCGTCGCATTTTTCATATTATTCATAGGGGGCAAGGTACTGTATTTCTATCAAGGAAACGGGCGTCTGAAGGATCGCCCCCTCTTTACATATTTGCTGATTTTGGCGGGCTTTTTTGAAGCTTTTTCAGCAGGCATGAACAATGTGGCAAATGCAGTGGGGCCGCTGGTCGGTGCCAGTATTATGTCAGTACCCCAGGGAATCTGGATTGGCGGTATTTTTGTCGGCATAGGGGCCTTGGTGTTAGGCAAGCGTGTCCTCGAAACGAATGGTAAGAAAATTACCCGGTACGAAAAAACGGAAGGTATTTTAATTTCAAGTACCGGTGCGATTTTGGTAGCCATCAGCTCAGTCTTTGGCTTACCGGTACCTTTAACACAGGTCACTTCATCTGGCATTATCGGCTTAGGTGTAGCTAAAAATGGAGCAAAAGTGTTTGATAAAAATATTGTAAAGAAAATTTTCAGAATCTGGATAGTATCGCCTGTCTTTTCATTAGCCATTTCTTACATGCTCGTAAAACTGTTTATAGAAAGTGATTTTTATTCAATTATTGTGCTCGCAAGCATTGCAATCGCCATTATTGGTTCTATGAGCTTAATGAAAATAGTGAGGGAAGAGGCACAAACATTTAATGATGAAGGTTCTGGAATTTAAACCTACTAAGTAAATTGGAGGAATAAGAAATGAGCTTACAACCACATGGTGGAAAATTAGTTGACGTCTATTATCCGGAAACAGATGTAACGGCGTTGTTAAAGGAAATAGAAATTGATGCCATTGCATTAAGTGACCTAGAGCTGATTGGTATTGGTGCCTACAGCCCAATCGAAGGGTTTTTAAATAAGAAAGACTACGAAACAGTTGTGGAAAATATGCGTCTAGCCTCTGGACTTGTATGGAGCATTCCTATTACATTACCTGTAGATCCAGCGGTGGCGCAAACACTCGTAAAGGGTGAAGAAGTGAAGCTCGTTCAGGACGGTGCTGTATATGGAACATTGACAGTCGGAGATATTTATGAGCCCGATAAAGAAAGAGAGGCAAAAGCTGTCTATGGGACGGAGGATAAAGCCCATCCGGGTGTAGCGAAACTATTTGAGCGTCCTTCTATCTATGTTGGTGGTGCTGTTAAGCTAATCAAAAAAACAGAAAAGCCATTCCCTGCCTATACATTCGAACCGAAAGAGACGCGCCATATTTTTAAGGAAAAAGGATGGAAAACAATTGTTGGTTTCCAAACAAGAAATCCTGTCCATCGTGCCCATGAATATATTCAAAAGGTAGCTTTGGAAATTGTAGACGGACTCTTTTTGAATCCGCTTGTAGGAGAAACGAAGTCGGATGATATCTCTGCTGCTATTCGTATGGAAAGCTATGAAGTGTTATTGGAAAAATATTATCCGCAGGAACGTGTACAATTGGGGGTATTCCTTGCAGCGATGCGTTATGCAGGACCACGCGAGGCAGTTTTCCATGCATTAGTCCGTAAAAATTACGGTTGTACGCATTTTATTGTTGGACGGGATCATGCAGGTGTTGGCAACTATTACGGCACTTATGATGCACAAAAGTTATTTGATGTATTTGAGCCGGAGGAAATAGGTATTACACCATTGAAGTTTGAGCACAGCTTCTACTGCACGGAATGTGAGGGGATGGCCACAACGAAAACATGTCCGCATGGTTCAGAAGCTCGTGTTATTTTATCTGGCACGAAGGTACGCGAAATGCTTAGAGCCGGCGAAATTCCACCAAGTACCTTCAGCCGTAAAGAGGTTATTGATGTATTGATCCGCGGATTACGCGAAGAAGCAACTGTGTAGGGGGAAGAAAATGAGTACAAATATTGTATGGCATGAAGCCTCTGTTACAAAAGAGGAACGCCGGAGAAAAAATGGACATTCAAGCTTTATTCTTTGGTTCACAGGTCTTTCGGCATCAGGCAAATCTTCGGTAGCCAATGCCTTTGCACATAGGCTCTTTGAGGACGGTAAACAGGCGTTTGTACTTGACGGCGATAATGTACGTCATGGATTAAACAGCGACCTAGGGTTTGATGAAGTCAGCCGAAAAGAAAATATCAGGCGTATTGGAGAGGTGGCAAAGCTCTTTGTAGAGGGAGGCCAAATTGTGCTAACCGCTTTTATTTCTCCTTACCGGGAAGACCGGCAAGTAGTACGCAGCTTGGTGGCAGAAGGAGAGTTTATCGAAGTCTTTGTACAATGTTCGGTAGAGGCATGTGAAAAACGTGACCCAAAAGGTTTGTATAAGAAGGCGCGCAATAATGAAATTCCGAACTTTACGGGGATTAGTGCTCCTTATGAGGAACCGGTAAATCCTGAAATTACTCTCAATACTGAGAAGTATTCGATAGAGGAATGTGCCGAACAGCTGCAATACTTTTTGTCAGAAAAAGGATATATTTAAAAGGTGAGTGGTCAACGAGCGTTGACCGCTTTTTATGTTGGAAAAGATAAAAAAGGACTTGGCATATTATTGCAGCTGCCATGCTCCTGCTTCGCTAAATAACGCCAATAAAAAAGATTTATACAGAGATTTTTAAATGGGAACAATGCTTGGATGCTGTATATTTTTACCGATGCTTTTTGGATAAGGTTTTCTAAATACTTTTATCGCATTGCTTATTTCTAAGAATGGCATAAAGATGCAATTGTCATACTATGTTCATTGAAGTCTCCGTACAACAGTTCTATAATGGAGGTATTGAAATTAAAGGAGCGCATACGTATGTCATTAAGTATATTTGGTTTTCAGGCGCTATGGAGTCCTTATTTAATGGGCGTAATTGTTTTTTTAACGGTTGTCTATTTTTTAACGACAATTATGTGGAGGAAGGATTTTAAAGTGAGTGAGCCGTTAAAAAAGAGTGAGGCGGCAAACTTTATTTTAGGTATGGTTTCCCTTTATATTATTAAAGGCTCGCCGATCGATTTGATGGGGCATATTACCTTTACAATGCATATGACCCAAATGGCGTTGCTGCTATTATTAGTTCCGATATTTATTATTAAAGGTATTCCATGGTGGGTATGGAAAGTCGTAGTGGAAGCTCCTGTAGTGCGGACAATCTTTAAAATATTCACGAAGCCTTTGGTAGCGCTTTTTATCTTTGTTTTCATGTTTAGCTTTTACCATCTCCCGTCAGTTTTTGATGTCGTTAAGCTTGATATGACGCTGCACGGTATTTATACATTTTTATTATTTATAAGTGCCCTGTTTATGTACTGGCCGCTGCTTAATCAAGTAGAAGGACAGCACAAGATGAAAAATATTAACAAGCTGGCCTATATCGCAGGGAACGCTGTGCTTATTACTCCGGCCTGTGCATTAATTATTTTTGCTTCGCATCCTTTATATGCGACTTTTTCGGAGGCGGAATCGTGGTTAAAAGCGATGGAACTGTGTGTTCCTGGGGACACTTTGTCCAGTTTGAATTTATCAGGTCCGGAGCTGTTTACTAGTATGAGTCCAGTAAGCGATCAGCAAGTAGGCGGCGTACTAATGAAAATCATTCAGGAAATAATTTTCGGTACGATTTTGTTCCGTGTATTCAGCGCATGGTGGAATAATGAACGGGCAAATCAAGAAGATATTACAGAAAAAGCATTACGTGATTTTCAGAACCGTACAAAATATAACTAATTTAGAGAACGAATAGGAGAATGGGAAATGGGTTTACCAATTTTACCAACCATTAGTACATCATTCATCGTGCTGAGTGCCATTTTAGTCGCGATTGGATGGGGTTTAATTGTAAAAGGAAAAGTCGAGGCACACAAAAAGGTAATGTTTGCAGCAGGTGTTGCAGCACTTGTGTTCTTCATTATATATGCTACGCGTACAGTATTTATTGGCAATACGGCATTCGGTGGACCTGATGAACTGAAAGTATACTATACATTCTTTTTAGTTTTTCATATTACTTTGGCTACAACAGGAGCGGTCTTTGGAATTGTCAGCCTTTGGACAGGTTATAAAAATAATTTGAAGATTCACCGTAAAATTGGTCCAATTACAAGTATTATCTGGTTCTTCACAGCCATTACTGGTGTGGTAGTATACATGCTGTTATACGTTATTTATGAAGGCGGAGAAACTACCTCGGTCATAAAAGCGATTTTTGGATTTTAATGCATAAAAGGGATGTCGTTGTTGACATCCCTTTTTATTGTACAGCGGACTGATGCTAAGCAGGATAGCCGATGTTCGGGTACTCCCCCAATAGCCTTTTTAGTAGGCCGACCTATATTAAGCAATCGAGGGAAGAAATCAACAAAAAAGGCAACCTTAGCAGGCTGCCAATAGTTTACTATTTTAGTTGTTCTACAGGTTGTTTTGGTACTTCTTTTACAGAGTCTTTTGTAATAGCTTCCTGAATTTGCTCTTCCTTTTTTACAGCAATGCCGTATGTTGATAATTCTTTTGCAACAGCATCTAGGATTTGCTCACAGTCTTTGACAAGGTGTGAAGGGAATACTTCGTCAGTGTATTCGACACCGTGTGGATAGTAGTATTTACCAAGTGCCGGTTTCAAGATTTTCAACGTCGCATCATGGGCACCTACATCGCCAGAAATTGCGTCGCAGAATACACGTAGATAGAAGCGGCCTTCACGTACGTCGAAGCGGCGGTCGAACGTCATACGGTCGTAGTCCCAGGCCCCGTGACATTCTAAGCCGTATTTTTTTAAGATGTCCGCTAGAAATTCCTGATCAACAACAATATTTTCTATTTTTGTATTTTCGAAATACATTGCTTTATCCTCCTTTAACAAATCGTACATATTATATGTGCTCTTTTCTAATAATAGAGCAAATTTACATTTGTTGCAATGACAACATTGTGTCAGGGGCTACCAAATTGCTATAATAATAGACAATGAATACAAAAAAAGGTGGAAAATCCATGAAGGCGTTATTCCGTATTTTGATCATCGCAACTGTAATAGGCCTTATCTTATATTATGCCACGATTGACGAGGAACATGCTCCTCTTGAAGGGCCTAATACATTGCAGCAGGCCATTCCTTCTGATCAGTATATTAACGATTATAATGAAGAATTATTACGACCGAATACAGGCATTTCAACAATGATTGGCCAGCCGAGTGATCTGCTGATACAAAATTATGGAGAGCCAAAGAGAAAAGATGCAACAGCTTTTGGGTATGAATGGTGGATATACGAGCAACTTATGATTGGTATAGAACAGGGCAAAGTTACACAAGTATATACTAACTCGGAGGACGTGGATGTAAGCCCTTATACCATTGGCCAGCCAGTTGAGGATGTATACAGAATGACCATTATGGATGCAGAAGTGTCAGTTACAATTGGTGACAATATTTATATGTTCACCATGAGCGAAGACGATACGAAAAATCGTCTACTCGTTAAGTTTGATACACTATATGCGCAGTTATACATAGACAAGGAAGAGGGAAAATTAGCCGGTGTCCGTTTTATGGATGGCAAAACACTGGTCCTTCATCAACCATATGAAATGCAGTTTATCGGAGAGATGATTGTAAAGGAGGTGCCTTCTTCATTTCAGCAATTTGAAATCAATCAGGCAAGCGCTGAACAGCTTTTCGAATTAACCAATATATACAGAAAAAAATTTGGTGCCAAGTCCCTCGTTCGTTCTGAACCGTTAAATGAGACGGCAATGGCCCATAGTGAGGATATGTTTTTACAGAACTATATTTCCCATGAGTCGCCAACATACGGCTCTTTAGAACAACGTATGGATAAAAATTCTATTTCTTATGAAGAGGCAAATGAAAATGTAGCAATGGCTTATTTTGATGCGATTGAGGCTGTTCATGGTCTGCTGAATTCCCCGGATCACCGGGCCATTATGCTTGATAAACAATACACGCATGGCGGTGCAGGTGTTTATTACAATTATTATACGCAAATTTTTATAAAGAAAAATGCACCTAAAGAAAGCGGTCTTTAATAGAGGCCGCTTTTTTGTGTCAAAATTTGCACGCCCACATACTGTAAAACAGGAGGGTGTAACGTGCAATTAGCAGAATTATTAAAGGATTGGCCGTGCACGGTAAAAGGTTCAATAAGAGAAGAAGTAGTTCGTATTGAGGATTCATTGGAAGCAGTGAGACCGGGCGATTTATTTATCGCACGTAAAGGAAGAAAACATGATGGGAAAAAATGGATTGACCAGGCGATCGAACGTGGAGCGAAAGCCATTGTAGTAGACGAGGAAGTCTTCTTTGATGATTTTATTTGCGGTGTCCCGTTGATTTGGGTCCCTAATATATTGCAATTCAGCGCCTATGCAAGCGCAAAATTATACGGGTTTCCATCTGAGGTATTGAAGATTGTAGCGATCACCGGAACGAATGGAAAGACAACAGTCAGCCATTTCATTGGACAGATGCTTCAAAAATTAAATAAGCGCGTACTTGTCATTGGAACAAATGGCGTTTATTTAAATGGTACGCCATTCGAGACGGATATAGAACAGCTAACTACGTTGCAGCCGAAACATTTACACTTATTATTTTTAGAAGCGATAAAGCAAAACGTCGAATACGTCATAATGGAAGCTTCATCAATGGGATTAGCTACGTATCGGCTTGATCACTGTGATATAGATATTGGTGTATTTTTGAACTTGGCGGAAGATCATATAGAAGATCACGGGTCATTTGAGCAATATAAATTAGCAAAGCAGCGACTTGCAGGGCTGAGCCAGAAGCTTGTATTAAATGGTGATGATTCCTTTTGCAGAAGCGTCGGTGTTCTTACAAAGCGTGAGAAGTGCTATTTTGGATTAAAAGGGCGTGTTGATGTATTATTACAGGCCTTAGCGGAAGGAAAAACAGAAAGCACATGCTGGGTTCAAACCGCTCAAAAAGAACGAGTGATAACTGTACCATTTATAGGAGATCATCAACGGGCAAATGTAGCAGCTACGATAGCTGTATTAAAGATGCTTGGTTTTTCCTTTGATGATGTGATAGAGCTTATTCCGGAGCTTACCTTGCCGGAAGGACGGATGCAAACATTCCATAGTAAGCAGGGTTATCACGTAATAGTTGATTATGCACATACAGCCGATGCGCTGAAGGCGGTTCTTCAAACAGTCAAAAACACTTATACACGAAATATCTATGTTGTTTTCAGCTGCGGTGGGGAAAGGGATGTGGCAAAACGGCGGGAAATGGGAACTGTCGCTTCCAAATATGCAAATCATATTATTTTAACCACAGATAATTGCCGAAGCGAAAATCCGGAGGTGATCAATCGGCAGATTGCTGAAGGTTTTTTTGCTACCCAAAGCTATGAAATGATTTTGGCGCGTGAAGAGGCAATTGAGAAGGCACTCCGCTTGGCAAAAGAGGGAGATATCATCGTCATTGCAGGGAAGGGGCATGAACGTACCCAGACAATTGGGAATATCACGACCCCGTTTTCCGACATTGAATGTGTTACTTCCTTACTTGCGCGGCTCGATGACGAAAAAAGTTGCGGTAGCCGTAGCTAGCTTTTTACCAGTTTCATCCTCGATGACACACTCCATCACCAGCATGCGGCGTCCCTTATTGACGAATGAGCCCTTTGCAATTAGTTCCTTATTTGTCGTTGTCGCGAGATAGTTAATATGTAAATTAGTAGTCACCACATTTTTTCCTGGCTCAATGGATCGGGCAGCAAGCTCCCCCATTGCTGCGTCGGCAATTGTTGCCAAAATTCCACCGTGAGGCAGCTTAATTGTATTATGGATGACTGGCGTAATAGGTATACGGATGATACTATGGTCAGGATAAAACTCACCTGTCATATGAAGGGCGGCATTAATATAGCGGTGATGGAAACCGGTTTGTTTGTCGCGTAAACCATCAAGCAGGTGCATCAGTACTTCCTCATCTTCAGGTGTGCTTTCCGATAAAATCTGCTGTAAAAGCTCTTCAGCCTTTTCTTTTGTTGAAGTCGTCATGATGTCTTTCCTCCTAGTTTAAATCTTATCTATACCAACTGTAACATAATTTCTGTTATGATAGGAAAGAGATTGGAGGAGTTTTCAATGTTGATGACTTCAGATTGGGTATTCATTTTAGACGAAGCCGAACAGTTAAGTGAGATGATTCTTTCATCTGAACCGGCGCAAAATCTGCGCATTGCTTACGAGGCTGTGTATGAGGATGCGGCACTTTCTGACCAAATTAAGGCGTTCAGCCGGCTAAAGGAACATTATGAAGATGTACAGCGTTTCGGGAAGTACCACCCGGATTATCATACAATTATGAAAAAAATACGTGAACAGAAGCGTGCTTTGGATTTAAACGAAAAAGTGGCGGCGCTGAAGGTTGCGGAAAACGAATATCAAGATTTGCTGGATGAAGTGAGCTTGATGATTGGAAAATCTGTTTCAGAGGCTGTCAAGGTGCCCGTAAGCAATCCGTTCTTTTCAACGGCTAGCGGCTGCAGTACAGGCGGCTGCGGTTCAGGAGGAGCATGCTCGTGCTCAGCATAAAAATACAGCAGGGAAATTTCCCTGCTGTATTTTTATTTGGAACGGGTAAAGGGGAGGAAGTAAACGGACATTGAGAAAGACATTACATTGTAAATATTATCCTTACTAGTTAATAAATTTTCGTGAAAATGTTTTTTTTCCTAGGCAATTCATTTACAATGTACAAGATTATGTAAATAGAGGGGATTAATTAGTGCTAGGTTCAAATAAAAGGTTTACAATTCATTTGAGGTATTTGATTACTGGGGTTGTTATGCTTGCTTTTATATCTACAGTGGCAAGTAGTTTATGGGGTGTTTATCAAATATCCAAAAATATATTGATTGAAAATACATTGGAAACAAACCGTGTCTATGCGCAGAAACTGGCTACAACGGCTAATACATATTTAGAGGAAACATTTAAAACACTGGAGTTTAGTGCCTTCTATATTGCGGAAAATTATGAAAATGAGGCATTGCTGCAGCAGGAAGTAGAGCGTTTGCGCTACCAGACGGATATATTTAATTCCGTAGCCATTACAGATAATAGAGGGGTTGTATTAGCTATTTCACCGCCTACATTGGAGCTGAAGGGTGTTCAATTAAGCAGTGAGCAGACTGGAGACGCATTGGAAAAGCAAAAGCCGAATATATCAAAACCGTATGAAGGGGTTACAGGACGAAAGTTGATTTTTATTTCCCAGCCGATTTTTAATACAGCTGGTGAGTATATGGGGCTTGTCGGCGGAACGATTTATATTGAATATGATAATATATTCCATAAATTGTTAGGGGAGCATTTTTATCATGATGGGTCTTATGTGTATGTAGTGGATGAGGACGGGACTATCATTTACCATCAGGATTCAAGCAGAGTGGGGGATAACGTTGCCAATAATGAGATAGTTCAGAAGTTGATGGAAGGAAAAAGCGGAGCTCAAAAGGTAACTAATACGAAAGGTGTAAAAATGCTCAGTGGATATAGTTCAGTCGAGCTTTCAAAGTGGGGGATAGTTTCCCAGCGGCCGCTTGATGTGGCATTGCTTCCTTCTAGCGACTTAGTGCAAAAGGCAGCGCTTATTTCCATGCCGTTCGTTTTGCTGGCACTGCTGATCATACTTATTATTGCTTCTTTTATTACGAAGCCGCTGCAGCAGATGGCACTGCTTTCAATGAATGACCAGAAAAAAGTGAAGATTGAAGAGCTTTATAAAGTAAAGGGCTGGTATTTTGAAGCCCGGGTTTTAAAAGAATCCCTTGTCCATGCCTTTACGCTTCTACAAAAACGAATTGATCATTATCAAACCCAATCAACAACAGATGCATTGACCGGGCTGATGAACCGGCGTTCTATGGATGAGACACTAATACGATGGACGGAAGAACAGCAGCAGTATGCGGTATTGCTTATCGATTTGGATCATTTTAAAAGTGTAAATGATACATACGGCCATGCGATCGGGGATGAAGTGCTGAAGTATCTAGCTGAAAGCATGCGAATGCACAGCCGCCCACAGGATATTTGCTGTCGTTATGGCGGTGAGGAATTTATCATGCTATTGCCAAATACAACCAAGGCTGAAGCATATAGGACAGCAGAAAATCTGCGGCAGTATCTCGAGGATACAGAAAGCCCCTGTGGCAGACCAGTCACGATGTCTGGAGGGATCGCCGCCTATCCACAGGCAGGAACCGCCCCCCATGTAATCATTGAACGGGCAGATCAGGCATTATATCAGGCAAAACATCAAGGACGCAACAAAGTGAAACTTTACTATACAGAAGAAAATACGCTATAAAAGAAGCTTGGCCCCGCAGTTGGGCCAAGCTTCTTTTATTATTGTGCATATTTTTTTAGTAAAGTTTCTGCGATATCCGGACGGTCTGTAACAATACCAGATGCGCCTGTACGGACAAGACGAGACATTGTCACAAGGTCATTGATCCCTGTATAAAGTACATGACAGTTTAGATCGCCTAAAAACTTAACGAATTTTGGCGAATCAAAATTCATTACATTTGATTTTAATGGTGTTTCAAATACATCCACCTTCGGAGAATATAGGTGTCCGAATTGGCTCGTTAAAGATGTGTAAGCTTTCGCAAGGTCGGAATCGCCAGCTCCTAACGCCACACGATCTTGGGCATACAGATTGAAACGATCCGTTTGTTCACTGTAATTTGAAGATACAATGACGCGTCCTGTCGCCTGGAGCTCTTCAAGCAGGCGCCATAACTTGGATGGCATCAGGCTGCCTTCGTAAGTATCGGGAGCATCCTTAATATCGATGTATATAAGTTTATCAGGAAATGCCTCCAGCAGCTCACGCAGCGTAACAATCTCTACTTTTTCCCCTTTATATGGGTGATTGCCCTCTAAACATACGAAATTTTCACCGATGTTCAGTTTACGCAATTCTGCTAACGTCAAATCTTTTACATAGCCTGTAGCGCCTGTTAGACCTTCCACAGATGCATCATGGAACAAGACGATTTCCTCATCCTTAGTCAGACGGATATCTACCTTAAATCCGTCAACTCCACATTCAGCTGCCTTCTTAAACGCCAGCATAGAATGTTCAGGTGCCAAGTGGCCACCGCCATGGCGTGCCAATACAATTGGTCTTGTAAAATTCAGAACGTCTTTATCTTCGCGTTTTTGTGGCTTTGCTACTGCTTTTGTACCTGCCCAGACAGCTGCACTGGCTGCTGCAATGGCAAGTGCGACTTTCGTTTTCTTTCCCATACTTGTCCTCCTCTTACGTACTGTATTCCTTTGTAAAGCTTTCATATACATGTAAGACATGAATAGAGCGCCAATTTACGCTAAACTTTCGAGGAAGCACTCTATTGTATTACATTATAACGGAAAATCCTCTCTCCTGTCAGCTAAACTCTGTTGCTATCATTTTTATGTGTATGGTATGCTCTAAACAAGAAATGAGGGATTTATCATGACAGATAGGCAAGGAATTATCGTCTATGTGCATCAATTGAAGCATGCAAAATCTTTGCGGAAATATGGCCATGTTCATTATATATCTCGGAAGATGAAGTATGTGGCCATGTATTGCAATCAAGAAGATGTCGAAACGATCAAAAATAAATTACAACGCCTTCCGTTTGTGAAAGACGTTGTCGAATCATTCCGCCCATTTTTAAAAACCGAGTTCGAGAATGCGAAGCCGGATAAAGCAAAAGAATATGATTATAAAATAGGGCTTTAATTTAATGCATAGGCGGGATATAGTGGCTCATGCGTAATATACCGATTAAATATTGATAAAATTGAGTCGGCTCCTTGAAGAAAGACGAATGCTTGATTTCAAGCGTATTTGCCTGCTTACCAATAGCAGATAAAGCTTCTTCAAACAAGCCGATTCGTTTGGCACGCTTGTCCTCGTTGTATGGGATTCCTTCCCTGCATACGTAGACCGGCATAAATTTGCTTTCGCCTACAGATTTGAACGCGACAGCAAGAGAACAAACCTTCTGTTCATTCTTAGTGGAAACGAAAATGAACGCCTCATGGAAGCGTGCCTCATTTGTCTTAATAAGTTCGCATAGCTCGTATACATCGCCGTAGCCTTGACCAAGTTCTATAAATTGTTGGATCATTATTCATCACACCCTTTCCATTCAATATAGTATCATGATGCAGGAGGAACAGGCACATGAAAGTCGCAGTAAGTTTATTCACCGCACTTTTGGTTGCGATAGGAGCTATGCTCTTTATGCAATATCAAGTGTATTCAGACCAGGATATCCCGACAAATGAAGCTTATACGTACTCACAGGAAATTGAGATTACGTACCGGGCAGGAAGCCTCGATGTCCGCCATCATTTTAAAAACCTGCCGGATGATGAGCTTAAAATTATATGGCCATCTACAGCGGTAGATTCACAATGTTTTTTAGATACAGAACACAGCTGTGCCCGCCTGAGTGAAGATAAGACAAAGTTTAAGGCAGGCGAAAACCGGTCACAATCCATCTCTTATATCATTCCGATAGAAGGTGGTTTGACAGCCAATAAGTTAATGGAAAATGTGTTTGCATCTTTGCAAAATGGAGATGTTCAATTTTCAACGGTACATATTTCAACGGACAGCACAGTAGCAGGGCAATGGGTGACAGGCCTTCCTTTAATCGGTCAACAGTCGCTTGCGCTTGTAAATTACTCTATGTTTAGTGGGAAAGGACCGATCCGGGATCTGTATTGGCAAACAGACAGCCTGGTATTACAGAAAAAAACAGACACACTTTCGCTTTATGCAAAGGGAAATATTTCGGCAGAGATCAGTAAATGGATGGATGAACTGCCCATGCTGACTGAAGATCATATAGCGATCGTCGGTGGTGTAAACCAAAAAGAGGAAGGCTACCGCATGTTATTCATGCCGGAGCTGACAGTTGACGCTCTAACGAAAGAAGTATTAATGAAGCAGATTGAGTCGTCTTATGATTTTGGCAGCTCCCCATTATGGCTGAAGCAAATGGTTGCAATGTATTTGTCAGGTGAAACATTTGGCACCCCTCGTGCAAAAGCAGTAGTAGAGGAAGTAAACGGCCAAATGTCTGAGGAACAGCTTGCCCAATGGAAGAAACGGTTAAAAGAACTGGCAGGAAGCAAGATTAACGCTTCAGTGTTAGATAAAGAACTATCTGCAGTTTTGGGTACTTATACTGAATATTTCTCTATGAACGTAGGCGCTGAGCAGACGTATCCTTTCGTTTACAACGATAAACGCAATATTTATATCGGGAAAGAAAAAGCGAAAGATGTGAAGGTCATTTTATACGAGGGGAAAGTATTATATACAGCGGATACATTGTTACATCAGTTAGGCTACACGACTTCGGTTGGACCGAATGGCTACTATGTGAACAGTGAAACGCGTGTATTCCGTTTCCCAAAGGCTGAACATGGCTTCTATGTTTTCAATCAACGCCGTTATAATACAACCTCCTCGCCTTTATCAGTCGTAGCAGGCGATTACTATATTGAGGAGGCGTGGCTGCAACGTCTGTTTTTAGTAGATCTTCAAAAGGACGAGCAGTCCATTCGGATTACTACAGCAGCACAACAATAGAAAGTTTGGTGAGAGGTATGCGTGTTGTAGCAGGAGAACGTAAGGGCATGCCGTTAAAGGCCATTGCCGGAGTGACAACAAGACCTACTACAGATAAGGTAAAAGAATCAATTTTTAATATGATAGGTCCGTTTTTTGATGGCGGAACAGCTCTTGATTTATTTGCAGGAAGCGGAGGCCTGGGGATAGAGGCACTGAGCCGCGGAGCCGAGAAAGCAATTTTCGTGGAAAAGGACGGAAAAGCATTCGCGACATTGCAGGATAATATTAAAAAATGCCGCTATGAGGATTATGCGGAGAGCTTCCGCACAGATGCGGTACGAGCCGTAAAGGCACTCCTCAAGCGGGATATACAAATAGACTTTTTATTTTTGGACCCGCCCTACCATAAAAAGGATTATTATGATTTAGTGGAAACACTTGTACAAGGGGAAAAATTAACGGCAAATGCAACGATTGTCTGCGAGCACTCGACAGAAATACAGCTCCCTTCAAGTTATGGTGCATTTGTCTGTACTCGACAAGAAACATACGGTAGCACAATTATATCGATTTACCGTAGACGAGAGGAAGAGGGAGAAAGCGTTGTTTGAAAAAATTGCAGTAGTACCAGGGAGTTTTGATCCGATTACGAATGGACATCTAGATATTATTAAACGGGCTGCAGATGTATTTGACGTAGTCTATGTAGCCGTGCTGAATAATTCATCGAAAAACCCTTTATTTTCGGTAGAAGAGCGGATAGAGCTAATTGAGCAGGTGACAAAGCAATTTACGAATATCCGAATTGAAAGTTCATCAGGTCTGTTAATTGATTATGCACAGGAAAAAAATGCAAAAGCAATTGTCCGTGGGTTACGTGCTGTCTCTGACTTTGAATATGAGATGCAGATTACATCGATGAACCGGGTGCTTGATGAAAATATTGAAACATTTTTTATCATGACTAAAAATCAATATTCCTTCCTAAGCTCGAGTATTGTGAAAGAAGTGGCGAAATACGGGGGAAATGTGAGTGAACTGGTACCTCGCGAGGTCGAACAAGCATTAAAAGGAAAATTTGAAATAAAATAAACAGCATAAAGCTGTCCGGGAAGATAAAACTTTCTGGACAGCTTTATTTTTCTTGATATTACGGACAATCCAATGGTTAAAATCATTTAGCTGGAGCCGTGCCTCAGGAAAGTTGTCCGGCCGGAATGGAATTTAACCTTATCACACGGTGATGAACCTAGATAAACATAATAAAGTAAAGAAACGGGATAGCGATGGAATAGAATATACGCATCCATACATAATTCGAAAGCGGGATAGCGGCAGCTTTTGCAATGACGGCTACCTGCAGATGGATACTTAAGCTTTGCATTGTTAAAAATAAGACAATGACTAGATGCAATAAATCTCCGCTCATCAGTGTGTGAGCCTCATGGAGGCCATTTGTCATCTCAAGCGATGCCGCTAAAAACAGCAGCTGACCGGATGATAATAAAGGTTCTGCCAAATTATAGAGCACAGTGTAAATTGTGGAGAAGAAAATGATGGTAGAACCGACAACTAATACAGTAGGTACACTTTCCTTAATGCTCGACGTAAAAGCGTTACGTACGATAGACGGAGGCTTTGTTTTTTTCGTATAAACCGGTAGGAAAAAAAGTAATATCAATGAAAATACATGAAGCAGGAGTAAATATCGTACACTAAAGGCAGTATCACCGAGCAAATCTTGTCCAACAAAGCCAATGACAAACAACGGGCTTGGGCAATGACAGATGCCTAGGAGGATGGAAGCTTGTCTTTCTGATAGCTCGTCTCGTTCTCTTAATTGAGCAATAATCGATGCACCTGTCGGAAAGCCGCCCAGTGCACTTAATATGTATATTTTTAAATAGTTAAGACGACCGCTTAATGGTATTGGTGAAGTGAGCTTTAAAAGCCAGCTTGTCAATATCAAATAGGCAAGCAGATAAGGAAATAAAGAATCCATAAAAAGCGCCACGCCGATATCAGCGCCTTCATGAGCTACTCCGGGAAAGAGGAGCAGCAGCACCAGCAGAAGAGAACAAACAATCAATTGGAAGGTTAAAATTATAAAGATCCGCTCTTTTCAATATTTTGTCATCTAAAGTATGAAGTGCTAAACTAATATATGCACATCAGCGTTTTTATCGTGTCCAACATGCAGGGGGGTCTCGAACAATGAAAAAAAGTAATTTACCATATTTAATAACAATCTTTATCGGCATTCTTTTAGCGGGTTTCCTCGTGCTATATCCATTAAACCTATATGTTATGAAGCCAGGTCATGCATACAACGTTTCTGAATATGTGAATGTTCAAAATGGTGACCAAGATGATGAAGGCTCATTTAGTTTAATGACGGTCTCCATGTCGAAGGCGACCCCACTAACGTATATATATGCCAAATTCAAGGACTATTATGAACTCTTATATATGGATCAAGTTCGTCAAGAGGAAGAAGATGATGAAGAATATAATGTGCGTCAATTAAAATTGATGACCGATTCACAATTTAATGCACTTTATGTAGCCTTTTCACGTGCTCATTTAGACTATCAAGTCACATTCAAGGGTGTATATGTTCTAAATATTATTACTGGTGGAGCTGCCGATGGATTATTGAAGGCTGGCGACGAAATTGTGGAGATAGACGGGGAGCGCATTGAAAGCCAGCAGATGCTTGCTGAAGGAATAGAGAAAAAACAAGCAGCAGGACAGAAAGAAATAGAGCTTGTCGTCAATCGTGATGGTAAGCTGCTGACGAAGATGATTAAGCTGAAGGAAATACCGGGAAGTGACGGAAGAGTTGGGCTCGGTATTGTATTTACGGAAAGTAAATCCATCAAAACCGATCCGAAAGTGAATATCCATACAGAAAGTATCGGCGGTCCATCTGCAGGCCTTATGTTTACGCTGGAAGTATTAAATCAGCTTCTGGATGAAGATTTGACAAAAGGATATACGATTGCCGGAACGGGTGAGATGCTAGAAGATGGAACAGTAGGAAGAATCGGCGGGATTGAAAAGAAAGTAGTAGCTGCTGACAAAGCAGGAATGGAGATTTTCTTTGCTCCGGATGATGAAGTTACCGAAGAGGTAAGAAAAAAATATCCAGATTATATATCAAATTATGAGGCAGCCGTTAAAACAGCAAAAGAAATCGGTACGACTATGAAAATCGTACCGGTGAAGACTGTTGATGATGCAATTGACTACTTGGATAAGTTACAGCCGAAAAGCTAAATACGAATAGGCGGGGTTTTCAAATCCTCGTCTATTTTTTGTTTGCTGAATAATTCCATACCTAATCCGTACATCGTTGTTGCCTGCATATCAAGAGCCAGCATTTCATCCTTGGTAGAAGCAACACGGCTAATAAGCGGAAGTTCAATGTTCTTCTTGTTTACGGATAAATAACGCTGTCCTTCTGTTGTCATCCCTAGGAGGCGGATATAGGAAGGTGAAGTAAATGCCTGTAGCTGCTCCTTTGTAATGCCTGTATAAATGTGTGCCAGCATACGCTGCAGTCTCGTCCATGTGTAGCGTTTGGACTTTAGGTTTGTCATAAATTCCTGATATGTGCTGCTTGCCTTTGCATGCTTGATAAGTGCATTTTCAAGCCCTTCCTGTACGTCTGCAAAGATGGTCAGCTGCTTCGGTGTATGACGGAGGATAGCGTATTTTAATAGCGGCCATAATCTCTCCCAGCTCATAAAGGCACCGTGTTTAGTCAGCCATTCCTCCAATAATTTATAAGAGGAAGGAGGGACAAACTGGGCAATGTCCTGTCCTTCAGACAATGCTTTGCGGATGCCTGTAGCGCTGGCAATGTGTTTTGTACGGTCGGCATCCTCGTGGTAGCCTGCTCCGATACGCTGGATCGTCATCGGCTGAATCGTACTCTTGATTGAATGGGCAGCCTCTATATAGTGGAAACCTAAAATATTATTGGGCTGAGATAGATCGATGTATTGGTCTGGCTGGCCGATTGTCAATTTTTCATATGCCTGGTGAAGCGCTTTTGGATAGCTGACACCTGTTTTCATAGCCGCTTGAATCGAATCATTGTATTGTTGACGGTTAGAGTTAATTAATTCAAAAGTATTGAGAAAGGGTGTAATGGTCCCTTGTTCGCTCCCAAAACCAAAGGAGGAGCATTTTATCGCATCCAAGAGGGTAATAGCGCCACGCGCAAACTCGCCTGCGAGCGCTGTACTATAAACATACGGTAACTCAATGACAAGGTCCACTCCACCTGCTAAAGCCATTTTCGTACGTGTCCATTTATCGACAAGGGCAGGCTCTCCGCGCTGCAAAAATTGACCGCTCATGACCGCTACAGCGATTTCAGCTCCTGTTTGACGTTTTGCTTCCTGCACATGGTGGAAATGTCCATTATGAAAGGGATTATATTCTACTACAAGTCCGACTGCTTGCAAATCCATGCACCTCCCTGTAAAATTAAGCTTTATGCGAAGCAATTATTCACCAGTCTATTTTACATGAATTTGGAGCGAATAATTAGAGGACATAAATTTATACTGATTATACGGGTGTTTTTTAGTAGTGACAAGAAATTATCTTGACATCTATTTTTCTTAGCTATATAATCAACATTGTTGTCTCGAGGTGATTAACGAATGAAATGGTCAATTCATCAATTATCGAAGTATCGCCAAAATGGGATGCCTATTGATGCGGAAGTACAATTGGATGAAGTGATGAAGCGCAACAGCGACATTCGCGACATTTCACCCGTTCATGTAAAAGGGCTTTGTACTTTTGGTGCATCGCAAATGACTTGTCAATTTACGCTTGAAGCAACACTTACACTTCCTTGTGCACGCACATGGGAGGACGTTGAATATCCGATCAAAGTCGATGCTGTGGAAGTATTCAGCTGGATCGACGAAGAAAAACGCGGAGACGAAGATGGCGACATCCACTATATAGATGGGGAAGTTATCGATCTGAAGCCGGTGCTGGAGGAATTAGTTCTTCTGGAAATCCCGATGCAAGTATTCAAAGAGAATACCGAAGGACAAGTGCAGGGCGGGAAAGACTGGTCTTATTCAACGGATGAAGAAGTGTTGGCGAAACGTGAATCTGACGAACCAAAATTGGATCCAAGACTGGCTGCTTTAGCTAAGTATTTTGATCAAACAGATGAATAGAGTATCTGTAAGGAGGTGCCATAATGGCTGTACCATTTAGAAGAACTTCTAAAACTGCAAAAAGAAAGCGTCGTACGCATTTCAAATTATCTGTACCTGGTATGGTAGCTTGCCCAAACTGTGGTGAAGCGAAACTTGCTCACCGTGTTTGCAAAGCTTGCGGACACTACAAAGGTAAAGAAGTAGTAGCAAAATAATTCAGTATTTTGCGCTTATAAAGGCGATATAAGAGGCCATGGCTCTTATATCGCCTTTTTTAGGTCGACACGACGTCGGTCACAAACCCGCTGCCACAAAAGCATTTTGCGACGAGTAATCGCAGGAGCAGGACGTGGCGCTCATAGGGTTTGCCCCGCAAGTGTATAACCCCGGTCATAAAATTCATTGTCATAAAAATATTTTGCAGCTAGCAGCTACATGAGCACAATACAGCCTTTCTTGTATATCGGCCTCCCTTTTCTATTGTTCCATTCTCTCTTTATATAGTTCCTGCTGAACAGGAAATAAAACTCACCGCCTAAATATCATGAATATTCGAACAGCTATCTTGTCAAACGTTTTTTGGTTCGATACTATTAAGATGATGTCTTTATAGTAGGATAATAAAGGGGATGGCTGTTGTGGCATATTTGATCGATAAAAAAGAAGGTATATTAACATTTACCATTAATCGTGAGGAAAAGCGGAATGCGGTAAATGATGAAGTGATGGATGGTTTAAAAGAAGTAATTACATATGTAAAAGATCATAATGATGTTAGATTTCTTGTTATTACGGGGGCTGGGGAGAAATCTTTCTGCTCAGGCGGGGATCTTTCGGTATTTCATGCGCTTGAAACAGAGGAGCAGGCATTTGGAATGCTAAGTAAAATGGCGGGTATTTTGTATGACCTAGCGACATTACCTGTGCCAACCATCGCTCTCATAAATGGAACGGCGGTAGGAGGGGGCTGTGAAATCGCTACAGCTTGTGATTTCCGTTTGGTGGCTTCTCATGCTAAAGCCGGCTTTATTCAAGGGACACTTGCCATTACATCTGGCTGGGGAGGCGGAACATACTTGTTTGAACGCGGGCTGCGTCATGACCGCGCCTTAAAAATGCTTGTTGATGCTAAGCCGTATGATGCACAGACCCTTTATGAGATTGGCTGGGCAATGCGTGTATATTTTGAAGGTACAAAGGAAGAGGCGCTGAATGATTTTATCGAGCATATGAGTAAAATTCACCCATCTGTTCATCAAGCATACAAAGAGATTGAGCTGCGTAAATGGCGCGAGAGTAATATGTATGAACGAGTGATGGAAGAGGTACGCACATGTGCCAAACTCTGGGAAAGCGAAGCCCATCATAAGGCGGTTAATAGCTTCCTAACAAAAGCAAAAAAATAGCCTGACTAGATGGATTGTCTCTAAAAAGAAGAAGACAATCCATTTTTTTATTCTAATTTTAAGTGGTCTGCATATAGTAGTAAAAAATGCGAGGTGACCAAATTGGGAGAAAAAAGACGTAAAGATCAATGGACGACTGCCGATGATGAAAAACTAGCAGAGATTGTGATCGGGTTTGTCCAAAATGGAAAGACACAATTAGAAGCGTTTTCACATGCCGCAGATGCGCTTGGAAGAACAAAGCAGGCGTGCGGCTTTAGATGGAATAAAACACTGCGGCTGCAATACGGACATGTGCTGGATAATGTTCGCAAGCGTCCAAAGCAGATGATGCGGAGTCATTTGAAGCTGGCATTGACTAATTTTGAAGAATTGACGGAAGCGTACAATTCACTTGATTTGAGGTACCGCGAGCTGCAGGCGGAATATGACCGTGTTATTAAATGGCTGCAGCAGGGAGCAAATTTTTTAGGCAGAGAGCATGAGCACCGCTGAAATAAAAGGCGCATGTCTCGAAATTGAATGATTTTTCCTTTATAATAAAATGAGGTCTGTCATATGACAGGCCTTTTCATTCGTTTAGGAGGTGGTATGATGACGATTCAAATTATCGGTGGCGGGTCTGTTGGATTACTGATGGCAAGTTTTTTGGCTGAAAAAGGTTTTGCTGTTAATATAATTTCTACGCGTGCTAAACAGCGGGAACGTATAAACACATATGGTTTGATCCGGGAAAATATCGGCGGGGAAAAACAAAAGTTTACCGTAACAGCCGCAGATAGCATATCAAAAGATGCGGATTTGGTGATTGTAACGGTGAAGTATAATGGTCTTGCACAGCTATACCCGTTGCTTGCCGAATTGCCAGTGTCCATACCCCTATTATTTCTACAAAATGGTTTGGCACATTATGAAGAGGCGATGCGTCTTCCTCAGCAACATATAGCGTTTGGCAGTGCCCAATTTGGAGCACAGAGAGTAAATGATACTACCGTTATCCACCGTGGAATCGGTGTACTGAAGGTGGCCGCCGGGCGCGGAGAAATAGAGGGATTTCCCGAAGTATTGTCTTTGGATAGTGAAATGATGCCAGTCTTTTTAGAAAAAGATGCGGAAACGATGCTGCTGGAAAAAGCTCTATTAAATTGTTTTATTAATCCGTTGACTGCTATTCTCAATATAAAAAACGGAGAGCTGCTGACTAATCCGTATGCTTATTCATTACTAAAAGCATTATATGCAGAAATCATGGCTGCCTTCCCGCATATGCGTAAAGGGTTTCCGTTTGATGGAGTAAAGAATCTTTGCGACAAAACAGCTGCCAATACATCTTCCATGCTGGCAGACCGGCTGGCAGGGCGTAAAACGGAAGTCGATACTATTGTGGGTGCTATTATAAAGAAGGCAGCGGCTAATGACAGGCAGCTTCCTACGTTACATACGCTGTATAATCTAATCAAAGCAGCAGAACAACTGGAGAGTGGTGATAGGATGTGAAGACAGTTATTGAAGTAGTGGGGGGAGTCATACTTGTCTGCCCGCTGATTGCTCTAATAGTGACTTATATGATCTGCAGAAAAATGAAGATAAAGAAAATGCATGCTGTCGGGTTTGCGGCTGATGTTACTACTTTCATTCTCTTTTTCTCTGTACCCCTTGCTCTTAAAAGTATTTGGGAAATATCATTTTCTATGTATATCATCATCCTGGCACTGCTTATTGCTCTTGGACTTACATTTATCGATTGGCGTACGAAAAAAGAAATTGATGTACCTCTTTTACTCAAAAAAATCTGGCGCATTTATTTTATCCTATTGAGCATTTTATATATAAGTGCATGGCTCATTGGGCTTTCGATAAATATTGTGGACTATCTTGAAGGAATTTAGAGCAAAAAATTTTTCGTAGGCGCATAAAACATATACAATAATACATATTCGAAAGTGAAAATATACTACCATAGTAACCAAAACCGTTATACGATAGAAATTACATAGTCAGGTTAGAAAGTTGAGGCGTTTATTTCATGAAGCTGGAGCAAATTTCAATACCAGTGCAAAATAGAGTGTTGGCAGATTACTGGAAGGGAAATGCTGATATTCATTCTTTTTTTACGTATCCCTATGAACAGGAGTCGTTTGTAAAACGGGCAAAGACAATCGAAAAACGTGATTATAAGCGGGAATCATTAGTGAAGGTGATACGGTCTTATATGGATCGTTTTGGTGTATCTGAGCAGGCCGCTAAACATTTAGAGGAGCTGGAAGCTGGTGCTCTGGCAATTGTTGGAGGGCAGCAAGCAGGGGTATTTACTGGGCCGCTGTACTCTGTTTATAAAGCGATAACGGTTATTTTACTTGCAAAAGAGCAGCGCCAAGCATTAGGAATACCGGTAGTACCGGTTTTTTGGATTGCAGGCGAAGACCACGACTTAGATGAAATTAATCATACATTTACAATCGTAGATGGCGGTGTGAAAAAACGCAGCTATAGTAAACGTTCAAATAAAAAAACAATGGCCTCGACTACACCAATCGACCATGAGACAATTGAACAATTGATTCACATGGTATTTAAAGACTATGGAGAAACGAGCTATACAGAATCACTGCTGAAGGAAGTGCTGGAAGCAAGCCGGGCAAGTGAGACATTTACAGATTTCTTTACAATATTGATGAATCGCTTATTTGCCCATTATGGATTACTAATGGTTGATGCGGCCTACACTCCTTTTCGACAATTCGAGAGTGCTTATTTTGAACGGTTAATTGAGCGAAGTGAGGAAATTGCCCAGGCTGTGTCCATACAGGAAAAAGCACTGGAAAAAGCGGGGTATGGAAAGCCAATTGAGGCGACGGAAAATAATGCGAATCTCTTTTTCGTGAAAGAAGGGGAACGTTTCCTGTTGGAGCAAAAAGGTGGAGAATTTGTTAATACCTCTGCTCAGTTGAAATTTACAAAAGAAGAATTATTACACACAGCCAGACATACACCTGAACAGCTAAGTAACAATGTGGTAACACGCCCATTGATGCAGGAAATGACATTGCCTGTTCTAGCTTTTGTAGGAGGGCCGGGGGAGCTTGCTTATTGGGCAACATTAAAGCCGGCTTTCGGGATAATGGATTTAGAAATGCCGATTTTTGCCCCGCGCCTGAATATCTCCATCGCTACTCGGAAAATCCAGCCGTTATTGGAACACCACGAGTTAACGTTTAAGAACGTATTGGAGGGAGAGGCTGAGACGAAAAAGGAACAGTTTATTGCGGAAGTTCAGGATAAGGAGGCACTCGCTCAGGTGGAGGCGATGGAGAAATCGCTCTTATCCCAATATGAAGTGCTTACTGCTCATCTTCTTCAAAGCGACTTGAAACTAGAGCAAGTATTAGAAAAAAATAAAGCCTTTCATCTTAAGCAGCTGGCTTACCTAGAAGGGAAAATAAGAGAACAAACCTCACAAAAGCATGATGCGGTTATTCGTCAATTCGAAACGATTCACGCTGAATTTACCCCGAATCGCTCTTTACAGGAGCGGATGTTCAATCCGTATCAGTATTTAAATCAGTATGGGCCAACATTGGTGGACGATTTAATGTGCTTGCCTCTGACAGTGGGACCACATCATTTTTTAGTGAAATATTAGTAGAATGAAGTCGACTCTAAACCGAGTTGACTTCTTTTTTTGTGACTATTTCAGTAGAACAGTGAATAATATCAAGGACTAAATTCCCAAATCCCTTTCATGGCGCGGCAAACGCAGGATTTTAGTGGTAGAAAGTGGGGCGATGTGGTACATTATTATCTAAAGTGGGGTGAGTAGCATGTTCATGGGAGAATATCAGCATTCTGTTGATACCAAAGGACGGCTGATCATACCAGCGAAATTCCGGGAGCGTCTAACTGATACTTTCGTAATTACACGCGGGCTTGATAACTGTCTTTTCGGCTACCCTATGGATGAATGGCGAAAACTCGAGGAAAAATTAAAAGGACTTTCGATGACGAAAAAGGATACACGTGCATTTGTACGGTTCTTCTTTTCGGGAGCGACTGAAGTAGAAATAGACAAGCAGGGCCGCATCAATCTTCCCGGTACACTCCTTTCACATGCAAGTATTACAAAGGAATGTGTCATTATCGGGGTAGCGACACGGATTGAAATATGGGCAAAAGAAGCTTGGGAAGATTACTTTAAAGAATCTGAGGAATCCTTTAATGAAATTGCAGAAAATATGATAGGGTTTGATTTTTAATAGAGCCCAAAGGAGTAAGTTTTATGTTTGATCATACAACCGTGTTATTAAAGGAAACCGTTGATGGGTTAAACATCCGTCCGGATGGCATTTATGTCGACTGCACATTAGGTGGTGCAGGACATAGTGAGTATTTAGTAAAGCAGCTATCCTCAAAAGGACGTCTGATTTGCTTTGATCAAGACACTGTTGCAATTGAAAATGCGAAAGTCCGCTTGGCAGATTATCTCGATCGTGTGACATTTGTACATTCCAATTTTCGATATATAAAAGAAGAGCTGCAGAAGCTAGATATAGAACACGTGGACGGGATTTTATACGACCTGGGGGTATCTTCCCCTCAGTTAGACACACCAGAACGCGGTTTCAGTTATCATCATGATGCACCCCTGGACATGCGTATGGATCAGACAGCTGAGCTGACGGCTTTCCGAGTAGTGAATGAATGGCCATATGAAGATTTGGTCCGCATTTTCTTCCGTTATGGGGAGGAAAAGTTTTCAAAGCAGGTAGCACGTAAGATAGAAGAAGCAAGAAAAAAAGCGCCTATCGAAACGACAGGCCAATTAGTAGAGTTGATTAAAGAGGGGATTCCGGCAGCTGCACGCCGCAAAGGTGGACATCCTGCAAAACGTATTTTCCAGGCGATTCGCATTGCGGTAAATGATGAACTGGGAGCAGCGGAGGATTCATTGGTAGACGCAATTGACTTATTAAAAGTTGGCGGACGCATTAGTGTAATTACGTTCCATTCATTGGAAGATCGTTTATGTAAAACACTATTTAAAGAAGCGTCTTCTATTCCAGAGCTGCCGCCTGGCTTACCTATCATTCCGGAAGAGATGAAGCCGATATTAAAGTTAATTACGAGAAAACCGATTTTACCGTCAGATGAGGAGTTACAAGAGAACAATCGTTCACGCTCAGCAAAATTAAGAATCGCTGAAAAAATAAACGATAAAGGACGTGTTTAAATGGCAGTTCGAGCTAGACAACAATCATATATCCCGCAACCGCCAATGCCGGAACAACCGCAGCATCAACCGTCACCTCAGAAGCAGAAAAAAACCGACAGACAGCCGCTGATTAGCGGTAAGGAAAAAGTACTTTATATTACATTTATCGTTGCAGTTGCTATATTTGCAGTCTCACTATTACATACACAAGGGCAAATCCAAACAACGACGATGGAAGTTCAAAAAATAGAATCAGAAGTTCAGGAAATAACAAAGAAAAACGAAGACTTAAAGGTGCAAGTTAGTGAACTATCAACATATGAGCGCATTTGGGAGAAGGCGAAAGAGCTTGGCCTGACATTGAATGAAAAAAATGTAAAGGTAGTGCCAGGCGAATGAAAAAGCTCAAGTTTCGTTTTCAAATAGGAGCCTTTCTAATGTTTTTATTATATGGAGGGCTCTTTTTCCTATTGTTTTGGCGATTCTTCTATATTCAGTCAACAGGGGAAGTACATGGATACAACCTGCAGGCTGAGGCTGCTAATAAATATTCCCGGGAAACGGTGCTGTCGGCTAACAGGGGGAGAATATTGGACCGCAATGAAAATGTAATTGCGGAGGATACAATGAGCTACCGGTTAGTTGCAGTTGTCCGTGAATCGGCTACTGAGAATCCTAAGAAGCCGCGGCATGTTGTGGATGCAAGAGAAACAGCGCGTGTTTTGGCCCAATATATTAGTTGGGACGAAGAGAAGATTTATGAGCAGCTGACATCAAAAAAAGATAAGTATCAAGTAGAGTTTGGTGCTGCCGGCCGCAGCCTCAGTCATGAAGTGAAAGAGGCAATTGAGGAACATGATCTGCCGGGAATTGTCTTTGTAAATGATAAAAAACGCTATTATCCAAATGGTTCCTTTGCCTCCCATTTAATCGGGTATGCAGTGAAGGAGGAACAGAAGGATGGCTCCTTTAAAACAGTGGGGCGCATGGGTCTTGAATCTATCTATGATAAAGAATTAACAGGTAAGGACGGCAAAGTTTCTTATGACAGCGATGTTTTCGGCTATTTATTGCCGGATGCTAAAAAAATGGTCGAGCCGGCAAAGAACGGAAAAGACATTTATTTGACACTTGATAAAACGATCCAAAACTTTTTAGAGGATGCGATGAGCCGGGTGGAAAAGGAATATAATGCAGAGTCCATGACGGCGGTCGTAGCTGACCCTAAAACCGGTGAAATTTTAGCGATGACACAGCGGCCGACATTCGACCCGGATACGCGGGAAGGTTTGGAAAGCAGCTGGTTAAATGCCGTAGTGGAGGATGTCATTGAACCAGGTTCAACGATGAAAACATTTACACTCGCAGCAGCGGTCGACTCCGGCAACTGGCATCCTAATGCCACATATCAATCTGGTAAGTATAAATTATATGACCGCGTAATCCGTGACTCGAACAATGGAGTCGGGTGGGGTCCAATTACTTATTTAGAAGGAATTCAGCACTCTTCCAATACGGGAATGGCTCATCAGTTGGAAATTATGGGGAAAGAAACATTCATCGAATATTTGGACCGTTTCGGTTTCGGTAAAAAAACAGGAATTAATCTTCCGAATGAAGCAACGGGTACATTGTTGACAAAAAACCCAGTCGACCTTGTCATAACGTCATTTGGACAAGGTTCAACCGTCACTCCTCTTCAGTTAATCCAAGGAATGACAGCAATTGCAAATGACGGGAAAATGATGCAACCGTATGTAATTGATAAAATAGTCGACCCGAATACAGGAAAAGTAGTCCTTGATGAGGAACCGAAAGTAAAAGGGGAGCCTGTAACAGCCGATACGGCCAAGCAGGTCCGTGAGATTTTGGCTTCTACTGTAACAGCAGAGGCTGGAACAGCCAAGCGCTATCAGATTGATGGCTATGAAGTGGCCGGAAAGACAGGTACTGCCCAAATCCCAAGAGAAAATGGTCCGGGATATTATGGCGGAAATCATCAATATATCTATTCTTTCCTCGGTATGGTGCCGGCGGATGACCCGAAGCTTATCATGTATGTAGCAGTGAAAAAGCCAAATATGAGTAGTGCGATCTCAGGGTCAGAACCCGTATCGGCAGTATTTAATTCTGTTATGGAGAACAGCTTAAAGTATCTAAATATCAATCCAGATAATACTGCAGAGGTAGAAATGAAAACGGTAGGCGAGCTGGTTGGAAAACAGGCAGAAACAACGCAAGTGGAGCTGACAAATGATGGATTTAAACCGATTATTATTGGAGAAGGTGGAACAATCACCGAGCAGTATCCAAAAAAAGGAACGCCGTTATCCAAAGGCAGCATTATATTTTTAAAGACAGAGGGGGCAGTGACGCTTCCATCGTTTACGAACTGGTCTTTACGCAATATGCTTGTTTATAAGACAATGTCCGGCTTACCTCTAGAGATTGTCGGTGAGGGGTATGTATACAGCCAAAGTGCTTCTGCTAATGCCGTAGTAACGGATTCTTCCCCGATTGTAGTAAAGCTACGGACACCAAAAGAGAGCTTCCAGACAACGGAACCGGAAGAAGACAGTGAAAAGCTGCCGCAGGATTAACGCCTTTCTGAATAATGGAATGGCAGAGAAATTGAATACACGCTTCGTTTATAACATAGGTTGTTATTAAAAACGGAGCGTGTTGTCAAATGAAATGGATTTTTAAACAAGCCCAAGGGCGTTTAAAAATCATCATAATTTGTTTTTTGTTTTATGGTCTTGCGATCCTGATCCGGCTGTTTTATGTACAAATTGTCCAGCATGAAGAATTAACTGAATTGGCAAAGGCCAATTGGGATAGGGAAATTCCTTTTCAAGAGGAAAGAGGAGATATTACGGATCGGCACGGCGAAGCCATTGTGACAAATAAGCTGGCTCCAACGCTTTATTTTATGAAGGCGCAAAATGAAAATGTTGAGGAAGTGGCCGATCAGCTGGCACCTATCCTGCAGACAGACCGTGAAAAGCTTCTGGAAAAGTTATCAAAACGTGCTTACTTAACGAAGCTGGCGCCTGAAGGGAAAAATATTACAGCAGAGCAGGCTGAAAAAGTACAGCAGATGAAAATTGATGGCCTGTACAGCGGTGTGGATTATGTACGCCACTATCCGTATGGTACATTATTATCCCGATTGTTAGGGTTTACAGGCTACGATTCACAAGGACTAGCAGGCATTGAGTATGAATATAATGACGTATTGACAGGCAATGCTTCTGCTATTCGTCTTTTTACAGATGCAAGAGGGAATGCCATGCGCCAGACTCCTGACGAATGGCGGCAGGGAGATGGCGGTTCCACCATCGAATTAACGGTGGACATCAAACTACAGCAGGTCGTAGAGCGAGAATTGTCACAAGCGATGAAAACGTATAATGCAGAGCAAGCATTAGCTCTGGCAATGAATCCAAAAACAGGAGAGATTTTAGCCATCTCCTCCTATCCAACCTATGACCCGACTGACTATCAGAAAGTAGATCAATCTATCTACAACCGGAATTTGCCGGTCTTTATGACGTTTGAGCCGGGGTCAACATTCAAGATTATTACACTGAGTGCAGCGATCGAAGAAGATGTCATCGATCTGGAAAATGAAAGCTTTCATGATCAAGGCTTTACAATGGTTGAAGGAGCACGCCTGCGATGCTGGAAGCGTCAGGGACATGGCCATCAGACATTTTTAGAAGTGGTGGAGAACTCCTGTAACCCCGGTTTCATTGAAATGGGGAAACGCATCGGCTCAGATAAATTGCTCGATTATATCCACAAATTCGGCTTTGGTGAAAAAACGGGCTCTAATCTTGCGGGAGAAGCAAGTGGTATTCTTTTCTCAAAAGAAGGTTTTGGACCGGTAGAAAGTGCAACGACCGCCTTCGGGCAAGGGGTATCCGTAACGCCCATCCAGCAGGTACAAGCGGTGGCAGCCGCGATTAATGGAGGAACTCTCTATACTCCCTACATTATATCTAAAGTTATTGGCGCCAATGGAAAAGTCCTGGTGGACAATAAACCTGTAGCTAAGCGTCAAGTAATCAGCGAGGAAACATCGCAAAAAGTGCGGAGTGCATTAGAATCGGTCGTTGCGAATGGATCAGGTAAGCGTGCATACCGCGACGGACTTCGAATCGGCGGTAAGACAGGAACGGCACAAAAAGTAGAGAATAAGCGTTATAAGGATGGCGAGTATATCGTATCATTTATCGGGTTTGCTCCGGCAAATGATCCGGAGATTCTTGTATATGTGGCAGTCGATTCGCCAAAAGCGCAATCTTCCATATTCGGCAGTACTGTAACAGCGCCGATTGTAGGGCAGATTATCGAAGAAGCAGCCTCCATTCTGGATTTGCCATACTCCTCTGACCAGCTGCCGAAAAAATATGCATGGGGCGATGAGATAACAGAGGCCATGCCTGATTTTATCGGGCAAAAAAGGGGAGAAATGATGGAGCAACAATACACTTATAGAATAGAATGGCATGGTGAGGGTGAGAAAATCATCGATCAGCTGCCTGTAGCGGGCAAACAGATCAAGCAAGATGAAATCATCCACTTGTATTTAGGGAACTAATCCTTTCAAAATGACAGTAAAACAACTATTATAGTGAAGGATGTTTATACATTTAATAGGACAGTTTAAAGGAGATTTTTTATGACATTGGCAACAACGGTGACGATTTTAGCTACATCATTCATCCTGACCGTTATTTTGGCGCCGGTAGGCATTCCGATGCTGCGTCGATTAAAATTTGGTCAGAGTATTCGCGAGGAAGGTCCGCAGTCACATATGAAAAAGGCTGGGACACCGACGATGGGAGGTATTCTTTTCTTACTTTCCATTATCGTAACAACGATTGCTTGCGGGCTTATATTTGATGTATTTACTACACAGACAGTTGTTCTACTGCTTGTTTTTGTAGGGTTCGGCATCATCGGATTTTTGGATGATGGCATCAAGGTTATTTTTAAGCGCAATCTTGGATTGACGTCATTACAGAAATTAATCGGACAAATCGTCATCGCAATAGCGGCATTTTTATTACTACGTTTAGGGACATTTGATACGGCGATTGCCATTCCATTCACAGAATGGCAGGTGGATCTTGGCGTACTATACATCGCCTTTTTGATCTTTTGGCTTGTTGGCTTCTCCAATGCAGTGAACTTGACAGACGGATTGGATGGTCTGGTAGCAGGGACGGCTTCTATCGCATTCGCGGCATTTGGTGTGCTGGCATTATTTAATGAACAGGCAGATATCGCCTTGTTTGCCTTTGCGGTAACAGGGGCGCTTTTAGGCTTTTTAATCTTTAATGCTAACCCGGCAAAAGTCTTTATGGGAGACACAGGCTCTCTAGCATTGGGCGGTGCATTGGCAATGCTGTCTGTACTAGTGAAGCAGGAAATTTTACTATTATTGATCGGTCTTGTGTTTGTGATTGAGACACTCTCAGTAATTTTACAGGTAGGCAGCTTTAAGCTTCGTAAAAAACGAATTTTTAAAATGAGCCCTATCCATCATCATTTTGAGCTTTCGGGATGGTCTGAATGGAAGGTAGTCCTTGTATTTTGGTCTACGGGCCTTGTCATGGCATTAATTGCAGTCTTATCGGAGGCGTTATTATGAAGGAATATACAGCATTACAACATAAAAAAGTATTAGTATTAGGCCTAGCGAAAAGCGGGGTAGCGGCTGCAGAGCTTTTGCATGAGCTTGGTGCATTTGTAACCGTAAATGATGCGAAGCCTTTTGATGCTAATCCTGAGGCACAGGATCTGCTGACAAAAGGCATTACGGTCATTTGTGGCCGGCATCCGGAAGATTTGTTGGACGAAGGTTTTGAGCTGGTTGTTAAAAATCCAGGTATTCCATACAGTAACCCGATCATTGCCGATGCGATTAGCAGGAATCTGCCGGTCATTACTGAAATGGAACTTGCCTATCTAGTTAGTGAAGCTCCATTTATCGGTATTACAGGAACAAATGGCAAAACAACAACAACGACTTTGATTTTCGATATGCTTGCAGCGGGCAATCGGAATCCGTTAATTGCCGGGAATATTGGAACGGTAGCCTGCGGTGTTGCAAAGGAAGCTACGCCTGATCAAATAATCGTAACCGAACTATCATCTTTTCAATTAATGGGTACCCGGGAGTTCAAGCCCCATATTGCCATTTTGACTAATCTGTACGATGCTCATTTGGATTACCACGGTACGTTTGAAGCTTATGCAAATGCCAAGTTTGGAGTAACACGCAACCAGACAGAGGAAGATTATTTCATCTTTAATAACGACCAGGAAGTTGTGCGGAATTATGCTGAGAAATCAAAAGCACAAAAAGTTCCGTTTACAACAAACGGACGCTGTGAGGTAGGGATCAGTGCAGATGCTGAGGCAATCTACTGGAATGGCGAGCATATTTTGAACCGTGCGGATATTGCTCTTCCCGGTAAGCACAATCTTGAAAATATCCTTTGTGCTGTTGCAGCATGTTTGCTGGCAGGCTGCGGACTGCAGGCTATAAAAGAGGTGCTTGCCACATTTGCAGGTGTACGTCACCGTACGCAATTTGTCCGTGAATGGAAAGGACGCAAAATCTATAACGATTCAAAAGCAACAAACTGTCTGGCAACGAAGAGTGCACTTGAGGCATTCAATAAGCCGATTGTGCTGTTAGCAGGTGGACTAGACCGAGGTCATTCGTTAGAAGAGTTACGTGAAGCAATGGGGAATGTAAAGGCGGTGGTAGCATTTGGTGAAACTGGTTCTCGTTTCATAGATTTTGCGAAGTCATGTGGGGTAAAAGAAACAGTGGCCGCCACGAATGTGGAAGATGCAGTAGTTTATGCTGCAAAGCTATCAGCAGAAGGGGATATCATTTTGTTGTCTCCGGCGTGTGCAAGCTGGGATCAGTACGATAGCTTCGAAATTCGGGGCGATGTGTTTATTGATTGTGCTATGAAGTTGTCTTAATACGGTAGGAAAGGATTTTTTCGCTGATCATATATAGACGGTTATTTGTAGGAAGTGCTTTATTGCTAAGTTTTATAGGCATAGTCTTTGTTTATTCAGCGAGTGCCTACTGGAGTAAAGTGCATTATGCCGGGCAGATGCCATTCTACCTGAGGCAATTGATGTTCTTTGTCGTGGCATTGCTTGGGTTTATGTTCGTAAGTAGAAGTAAATGGCTGCTGCACGAGAGATGGTGGCGATTGTTTTATATTATTTCCATTGTGTTATTAGTAGCTGTACTCATACCAGGAATCGGGGTATGGCGGAATGGTTCACGAAGCTGGCTCGGAATAGGGCCTTTAACGTTCCAGCCGGCTGAATTCGTGAAAATCACAACGCTTGTTTATTTAAGTGCCGTTCTGGCAAAGTGGAAGCGCGGAGAAAGGGTGATTAAGCTTAAGCATTTTATCATCCTTCTGCTGCCAATCGGCTTAATTATGATGCAGCCTGATTTTGGTTCCGCCTTCATTTTAATTGTAGCAGCCTTTATTTTGTTTTTTATCGCTAATTATCCTTTAAGATTTTATGGGCTTTGTATTATGCTTGGGATCGCTGGGTTGGCAGGACTAATTATTTCTGCACCTTATCGACTGGCCCGGATTCAAGCCTTTATCGACCCATGGCAGGATCAATTAGGAAAAGGTTTTCAGGCAGTACAATCTTTACTTGCAATCGGACCAGCTGGATTATTTGGACATGGCTTTCTAAAAAGCAGACAAAAGTACTTATATCTACCAGAACCGCAGAATGATTTTATTTTTTCTATTATATTAGAGGAAACGGGGTTTATCGGGGGGCTTTGTATTGTATGTATTTTTGCGTGCTTTTTATATAGCGGCTATAAGCTAGCTACACGCGCCATCTATGCTCGTTATTTTTATATTACGAGTGCATTGGTATCTATGATTGCTGTACAGGCTGCCTTAAATATTGGAGTTGTCATCGGACTTTTGCCTGTAACGGGGGTCACGCTACCTTTCATCAGCTACGGTGGTACATCACTCGTTATTTTATGGTTGACGGTCGGCATTATCTATTTATTCGGAGCTAATACAGAGGGAGAGGAGGAAGCACCTTGGAAAAAGTAATCGATCTAGAAGACCGCATCCCTACATTCAGGAAAAAACGGCGAAGAAGGACAAATTTTAAGTTCATTTTATTAACGGCACTCTTTCTTTTTCTATTGCTCGTGCTCCTCTACTTCCAGTCCCCGTATAGCGAGATTAAAAAAATCGATATTACGGGTGCTGAGCTTGTAGATAGTACATACTATGAAGAGTTGTCCGATCTGCATGTAGGAGGCTCGATGTGGAGCATCGATAGTGATGCCATTAGCAAGCAGCTGGAAGAGCTGGAATGGGTAAAGTCAGCAAAGGTAGAGCGTAAGTGGCTCAGTACTGTGCGCATTAAGGTAGAAGAGTGGCAGAAAGTTGCCTACCTGGCAGAGGAGAATTCTTTTTATCCGATGCTTGAAAATGGGGTGCTGTTTGAAGAAGCACAGGAGCTGCTGCCAATCGATGCCCCTATTTTTCATGAATTTAAGGATGAAAAAGTACGAAAGCGGCTGCTGAAAGAGCTGGCAAAGCTAAAGCCGGAAGTAGCGGCCCTCATTTCCCAAATCAATGCAACACCATCTTCTGCTGACCCTTATGCCATTACACTGTTCATGAACGATGGCTATGAGGTGAGAGCGGAAATTACATCGCTTGCTGATAAGCTGAATTACTATCCTGCCATCATTGCTCAGATTGAGAGTGAAGAGCAGAATGGAAAGGGAATTATCGATATTGAAGTAGGACTATCTTATAAACCTTATTCAAAGGAATATGAAGCCATCAACATAGAAGAAGCTATAGAAGAACAGGAAGTGAGCGAGGATGAAGAATAATAATCCTCAAAAACGAGGGGTGTTGAGTCGAAAGTATTTCATCATTCTAATTGTCTGTATCATGACGGGCTTTATAATAGGGTATTCTTATAATTTATCAAAGGACAACCACCAGATCACCTCAAGCTCAACGCTATATACACAGCAGCAGGATGCATATAGGGAAGAGCTGATTGAACAGCAGGAAAGAAATAAAGAGCTTGCTGAAGAATTGGATGGAATACTGGGGACAATCCGGAAATACGAAAAGGAATATGCAACACACGAAGAGCATTACGATGAGATGGTAAAAGAGGCGGAGCGTCTCCGGATTTTAATGGGAGAGTTGCCAGTGACGGGAAAAGGGGTTTCTGTCACTTTGCGTGATGATGATTTTACAGGGGCGGAAAATCCAAATGATTATATTGTCCATGAAAGCCATGTATTTAATGTCATCAATGAGTTGAAGATTTCCGGGGCTGAAGCTATTGCGATTAATGGCCAGCGCTTAAAAACAAATTCGTTCATCAGCTGTAATGGTCCTGTTATTACGATTGATGGAAATCAATATCCTGCTCCTTTTGTTATAGAAGCAGTCGGCAATCAGGATGGATTGATTGGCGCCTTGGGAATTAATGGTGGTGTATTTGATCAATTGCTGAATGATAATATAGTCGTAACAGTAGAAAAGAAAGAACATATTGTGATGCCATCCATAACGAAAGGGAACTTGTAGGGGGTGGACGTATGAAAAAAAAGACAACTATTCATATTACCGTTATATCTTTTATCATCGGTTTCATGCTCGCTGTCCAGTATAATACGGTCCAAAGCCCTAAAAAGGTACAAACGACGGATATATGGGAAGTCCGGCAAGAACTGTCGGATGAAAAATTGCGTCACTCGGAGCTGCTGACACAAATCCGCCAAGGACAGGAAACAGTCCGGCAATATGAAGACGAAGAGCTGGACAACCCTGAAGCGATATTAACCCAAACGGTTGATCAATTACAAGCTGCTGCTGGAATAAAGGAAGCCAGCGGACCGGGGCTTATAATGAATATTGGCCCGTCTGAGGAGTTAATAGAGTACGGATATACGGTAGAAGAGATTTCGCCGCAGCTTTTGATTCGCCTCGTTAATGAAATTTACCGTTATAAAGGTCATTATGTAGAAATTGCAGGCCAGCGACTTGTTCATTCATCCGCCATTCGTGACATTAATGGCAAAACAACTGTCAATGGTGTACCAATCGGTAAAGTGGATGTTGAGATCAAGGTCGTGACAGAAACGGGGGAGGAAGCTTCCAAACTGTACAATTATTTATTAGCCTCTTCTTTTATGGATGAATTTTTTATTGATAATATGCTGTTGACAGTAGAAGAACCACAACCTTCTATTACAGTAGATGCGGCAGATGTGGAAATTAGAAGTACTTATTTGACAGAATATAAAGGAGATTAGCTTATGTGGCTACCACTGCTGGGATTAATTTTGGGAATTGGGCTTGGTGTTTTAACCGATCTCGAAATTCCCGCCGTTTATGAAAACTATCTTTCTATTGCCGTGCTCGCCGCACTGGATACAATGTTTGGCGGTATTCGGGCTCAATTGCAGCAAGTATATGATGACAAAGTGTTCATTACGGGATTCTTTTTCAATATTGCTCTTGCAGCGGGGCTTGCCTTTCTCGGTGTCCATATCGGGGTAGACCTTTATTTGGCGGCGATTTTTGCCTTCGGAGTACGTCTTTTTCAGAACATTGCAGTCATACGCAGGATATTAATTACAAAATGGGAAGAGGCTAGGATAAAAAAGAGTGAAAATTCATCAGAATCAAGTTAAAATTTGATTACAATAGGTAATTTACTTAGACATTGATTAGATTTTACAATAGAATGAAAAAAAGGAGCATTTAAAGGAGGTGCAACGAGTTGAATCATCAAGATATATATATTTCTTTAGATATTGGTTCATCTTCTATTAAAGTACTAATAGGTGAAATGAGTGATCGCCAATTACATGTAATTGGGGTCGGACAAGTAAAATCAAATGGCATTCGCAGAGGTGCAATTGTAGATATAGATGCTACGGTTCAATCTATTAAAAAAGCGATTGAACAGGCGGAAAGAATGACAGGATTGAAGATTGAGGAAGTTGTACTCGGGGTACCGGCAAATCAAACTGTCCTCCAGCCCGTAAAAGGAGTAGTTGCGGTAAACGGAGATGGCAGGGAAATCTCGGATGATGACCTGGCACGCGTGTTGGATTCAGCTGAAAGCATCGCAACGCCGCCAGAAAAAGAGATTGTAAACCTATTGCCAAAACGGTACACAGTGGACTTGCTATCTGAGATCAAAGATCCGCGGGGGATGATTGGGACGCGGCTAGAGGTCGATGCGACCCTCGTTATGACATCTAAAACATTATTACATAATGTTTTGCGCTGTGTGGAGAGGGCCGGCCTGAGCGTGCGTGAAATTTATCTACAGCCTTTAGCAGCAGGTTATTATGCTTTAACAGAAGATGAAAGAAATCAAGGTACTGCCTATATTGATTTAGGTGGTGGTTCTACAACAGTTGCTGTTTTTGAAGATGGGCTGCTGACTCATACAGGAATTATTGGCATGGGCGGCGATCAAATTACAAAAGATTTGTCCATTGTATTGGAAACATCTACAGAACAGGCAGAGAAAATCAAAAAACAATACGGCCATGCATTTTTGGATGATGCCTCAGATGACCAATTGTTTGAAGTCAAAATAGACGGGACAAGCATGACGCAGCAATTTAGCCAGCGTTACATTGCTGAAATCATTGGAGCACGTGTGGAAGAGATTTTTGAATATGTGTTAGATGAACTGTCCCGCCTTGGTGTTCGCGATTTACCTGGAGGCATTGTGCTGACAGGTGGGGTGGCAGCACTTGAGGGAATTGGACAAGTTGCTCGTCAAGTTATGCAGCTTCGAGTGCGTATACATACACCAGACTATATTGGTGTTCGAGATCCTGGATTTACAACGGCAGTAGGACTGATTCGTTACGCGCATTCAGATGATGAATTTTATGGTAGGAGCTCAGAAATGCAGACTGTTTCTGGATCCATACAACCAACTCCTCCCAAAAACAAGTCTAATGCAACTGAGAAGAAAGTCGATCATGGAAATAAGACGACTATTATGGATAAAGCCAAAAAATTCTTTAACAACTTTTTCGAGTAAAGACAAAGCTATGAAGTAGGAGGAGACAAAATGTTAGAGTTTGATACTAGTATAGATCAAGGCGCAGTCATTAAAGTAATCGGAGTGGGCGGTGGAGGAAACAATGCCGTCAACCGTATGATTGAACACGGTGTGCAAGGCGTCGATTTCATTGCGGTAAATACTGATGCCCAGGCATTGGAACAATCTAAGGCGTCTTATAAGCTTCAAATCGGCGGTAAGTTAACACGCGGTCTTGGAGCGGGAGCAAACCCGGAAGTGGGAAAGAAAGCTGCTGAAGAGAGCCGTGAACAGCTGGAAGAGGTATTACGCGGAGCAGATATGGTATTTGTTACAGCTGGTATGGGCGGGGGAACTGGTACAGGTGCTGCACCTGTCATCGCCCAAATTTCACGTGATTTAGGAGCCCTTACTGTCGGCGTAGTAACACGTCCGTTCACATTTGAAGGACGTAAACGCCAGACACAGGCGGTCGGAGGTATCTCAAATTTAAAAGAAGCGGTAGATACGCTTATCGTTATTCCAAATGATAAATTACTTCAAATCGTAGATAAATCAACACCGATGCTTGAAGCATTCCGTGAGGCGGATAATGTACTTCGACAAGGTGTACAAGGGATTTCCGATTTAATCGCAACACCTGGATTAATTAACCTTGACTTTGCGGATGTAAAAACAATCATGTCTGATAAAGGGTCCGCATTAATGGGTATTGGGATTGCGACAGGGGAAAACCGTGCAACAGAAGCAGCAAAGAAAGCCATTTCAAGTCCACTGCTTGAAACGTCCATCGATGGCGCAAAAGGTGTCATTATGAATATTACAGGTGGAATGAACTTGTCCCTGTATGAAGTGCAGGAGGCAGCTGATATTGTGGCATCCGCATCAGATGAAGAGGTAAACATGATTTTCGGTTCGGTTATTAATGAGAATCTCAACGATGAAATCATCGTTACAGTCATTGCTACCGGATTCTCTGATGATATTGCTACCGGAGGAGCTACAGGTGCAGCATTGGGAGGACGTTCTCTTGGCGGACACACGCCGCCGCCAATCCAGCATGCACGTCCTGAGCCTGTTCAGGCAGAACCTGTCCGTCAAGCTCCACCACAGGAAGACCAATTAGATATTCCAACGTTCTTACGTAATCGTCGGAACCGTCACTAATTAATAAAGAGCTGTCTTAAAATGCATTTTAAGGCAGCTCTTTTATCGTTTTAATCCTCTGAAATATATTGAACAGTCTCTAGGAGCTGACTGATAGGCATTGCTTATCGGTTAGTTCTTTTTTTATGCCGTATGGACGGATTCTCACATATTTTAAAGAGAATTGTCGGATACACTCGTTTTTTGTAAAGCAATTTATGGAAAAGCGTTCACTCTTTTGACAAATTCTACAACTCCTTCATGCTACTGTATGAGAAGGAGGTTTTTTTGCATGGCTGGGGAATGGCTGCTTCTCGTGAACACGCTTTATAACTATATGTTGCTTACATTTACAGCAACGATCACGGACATTCGCGTTGCAAAAGTTCGCTTATGGACAATGGCAGCGCTCAGTGGTTTGATTGGGCTGTTGCTTTATCCATCCGTGCTTGGCGTATTCATAAGTTTTCTTGTGCTATTGCCAACGTTTCCGATACAAGCAACGCTCTATAGACAGGCAATCATACTTTTTATCGCAACGTTTATAGTAGGTGGTCTTTTAACGGCTATACAATCATATGCTAGCAATAAATATGACATGCAGATTTTATGGCTGTCGCTGGCAGCATTGGTTCTTATTTTTCTTGTGAGGCGTTATCGACTACGTTGGCAAGTTCGACAAAATCACTTTTACACGACATGTACTGTTGAATTTCTAGAACAGCAATTTTCACTCGCTGCTTTCATTGACACAGGCAATACATGCATAGAGCCGATCAGCGTCTTACCGGTCCATTTTGTTTCGTTACAGGCGATGAAGGCCCAGCTGCCGTCTGATTTTGTACAGGCACTCATGAGCTGGCGTCAGGAGGCACCGTATGATTTGCAGATGTTTTCGAAAGAAATTCAAAAATTGTTACGTGTCGTTCCTATCCAAACTGTGCAGGGGGATACGCTTGCACTGGCATTTCGTACAAATAGATTATTGATGGATGAACAAACTGTTCATGGGCATTATCTGGTATTTACAGCGAAGGATGCAAAATTTCCAAAGCAGGTAGAGATCATTCTCCATGTGTCTATGCTTCCTATTCTATAAACAAAGGGGGACAATCATTGTTTCAAAAGCTACGCTTACTTTTTTTAAACATTTGGCGGAAAATATCGCGCCAAGGAACATACTATATAGGAGGACATGATGCATTGCCAGTGCCACTAACTAGAGAAGAAGAATTAACTGTTGTCAAAGCATTTATGGATGGTGACTTACATGCGCGTGATACATTGATTGAGCGCAACCTACGTCTTGTCGTATATATTGCAAGACGTTTTGATAATACAGCTACACCAATTGAAGATTTAATTAGTATCGGCTCTATCGGATTAATTAAAGCTATCGAAACATTTAATACAGAAAAAAATATTAAATTGGCCACATATGCCTCACGTTGTATTGAAAATGAAATCTTAATGCATCTTCGTAAAACAAGCCGTATGAAGAGTGAAGTATCACTTGATGAACCGCTGAATTCGGATGCTGACGGAAATGAACTTCTATTGTCCGATATTTTAGGGACAGAGGAACATATCATTTCAGATGATGTGGAGAGAAAGCTGCAACGGCAGCATATGTTCCATGCGATTAATTGTTTAAATCCGCGTGAAAAGTATATTATGGAATGCCGTTTCGGCCTTAACGGAAAAACGGAGATGACACAAAAAGAGGTAGCGGATCATCTTGGGATATCACAATCCTATATTTCCCGCCTTGAAAAGAAAATCATATTGGATTTACGAGAGTATTTAAATGAGCCGATTGCATAATTGGTTGAATTTGGCGTAGTCCAAAAACGCATAGTCTCATCTCATACGGACAAACTGAACGATAAAAAAGTTCGGAGGAAAAGAGATGGTTCGTATGAAAGTTGAACTATGTGGAGTAGACACATCAACGTTACCTATTTTAAAACACGAAGAAATGAAAGCTTTATTCGAACGTATGCAGGCAGGCGAAGAAGAGGTACGTGAACAGCTGGTTATGTGCAATCTGCGGCTTGTCCTGAGCATAGTTGGACGTTTTTCCTATCGCGGAGAGCAGGCAGACGATCTATTCCAAGTAGGCTGCATCGGCTTACTAAAGGCTATTGATCATTTTGACCTGAAGCATAACGTAAGATTTTCTACGTATGCCGTACCGATGATTGTCGGGGAAATAAGACGTCATCTGCGTGACCATCATGCACTGCGAGTATCTCGTTCACTCCGGGATATTGCCTATAAAGCAATGCAGGCAAAAGAGCAGTTTGTACTTGAAAATTCATATGAACCGACACTTGGGCAAATTGCTGAAATGTTAGAAATGAAACAGGAAGATGTTTTATATGCATTAGATGCTATTCAAGATCCCATGTCTCTTCAAGAGCCGATTTATGCAGATGGCACAGATCCTGTGTACATGCTCGATCAGTTAAAAGGGGATGTTTCAGAGGATCAATGGGTGGCTTATGTATCGGTAAAGGAAAGCATGCAGAAATTGGATGAGCGTCAGCAATTAATTGTGGCGAAACGTTTTTACTACGGGGAGACCCAGACAGAAATTGCAAAGACACTGGGAATTTCGCAAGCCCAGATTTCGCGTTTAGAAAAAAGCGCCATCGCTTTGATGCAGAAAGACTATAAGTTTGACTAAAGCGCACATTTCGTGCGCTTTTCTTAAAGGTAAGGAAGGATAAATTTTCTAGTTACTGGACATTCGCATCTGCTGCTCGAGGTCACTTCAGGTCAACAGGATGTTGGTCACAAAGGCGTTGTCACAGGACGTGGCGGTTTAGCCTTTGTTCCATTGCCTGTTCTCCAGTGCTTGTCACAGCAAAACGGATGCGAATGCACTTTTCCTTTAGGAGAGAAAGTATAGCTTTTAAGAAGTACAGTATTGTCTAGGCACTCGCATCTGCTGCTCGAGGTCACTTCAGGTCAACAGGATGTTGGTCACAAAGGCGTTGTCACAGGACGTGGCGGTTTAGCCTTTGTTCCATTGCCTGTTCTCCAGTGCTTGTCGCAGCAAAACGGATGCGAATGCACTTTTCCTTAAAAGGAGGATTGGATGCGCTTTTCCATCGTGCAGCAGAAGGAAATGATCGAGGCGGGAAGCGGGCGGTTTATCGGTTATATTATCGATGCAGAGATTAATGAGCAGAGTGGGTATATAGACTATTTTTTTGTTTCGCAACCAAGAAAGTTTTACCAGCTCATTCAGGGGGAAGAAAGTGTAAAAAAGGTAGCAATTAGTGATATTCTCATAATAGGTAAGGATGTCATTATAGTAAAAAGTGTCTCCACATAGGTCACGCTATTCATTGATAAATCATGTTTAGCTTGATACAATAGGGGAAACTAATGATGTAAAGTTGGGAGTAACGTGACAAAAGTTATTGATAATCTAGAGAGAATTCAATCTAATATAGATCAAGCAAAAAAACGTGCAGGTGTCTCACAGGCTGTGAAAATTGTTGCAGTTACAAAGCAAGTTGATGTAGCGCGGACAAAAGAGGTCCTGGAGGCCGGACTTGTGCACCTGGGGGAAAACCGTCCAGAAGGGTTACATACGAAGCAAGAACAAATTAAATCTGGAGCCCATTGGCACTATATCGGCACTTTACAGACGCGGAAAGTAAAACAAATCATTAATACAATTGATTTTTTACATTCATTGGACCGATTGAGCCTGGCAGAAGAGATTGAAAAGCGTGCAGAAAAGCCGGTAAAATGCTTTATCCAGGCAAATGTATCTGGAGAAGAATCGAAACATGGCCTAGTGTATGAAGAGGTAATACCGTTTATCAAGCAGTTGGCCTCCTATTCAAAAATTGAAGTTGTCGGATTGATGACGATGGCACCGAATACGGAGGATGAGGACGTAATTCGTGAAGTATTTCGGGAACTAAAAAAACTTCAGCAGGAAGTTGTCGCCTTACAGCTAGCATACGCACCATGTACGGAGCTCTCGATGGGGATGTCAAATGACTATGAAATTGCCATCGAAGAAGGAGCAACATTTGTAAGAATTGGAACGGCTCTTGTTGGATGACGAAAGAAGGGACGATGGATGAGCATGAAAAACATCATTAAAAACTTCTTCTATTTGGAAGAGGAAGAAGAAGATCACGTAGTACGTGAGGAATTAGATAACACTCCTGTGATGAAACAGCAACAGTCTGAAGTGCCTGCCCCAGCGATCAATAACCGTTTTAAGAAAGAGCGTAAAATCGTTCCGCAGCAAACGCAGCATGCACCTGCCCCGGCGCAGAATAATGTAGTAAGTCTGCATACAGCTGCTTCTGCGAAAGGTTCAAAAGTTGTGCTTGTTGAACCGCGCGTATATGCGGAGGCGCAGGATATTGCCGAACATCTTCGTAATAAACGTGCGACGATTGTCAATTTACAGCGTATTGACCGGGATCAGGGAGTGCGAATCATCGACTTTCTAAGCGGGACAGTATATGCTTTGAATGGAGATATTCAACGCATCGGTAATAATATTTTCCTTTGCACACCAGACAACGTAGAAGTATCGGGAGAAATCTCTGATTATATTATCGATGAAATTTAGATACTAGAGAGGTAAATAAATGATTTATACTATTCTTGGGCAGGCATTTACGATCTATACGTTTATGCTCATTGCTTATATTCTGCTATCATGGGTGCCGGCAGCTCAAAATTCGGCTGTAGGACGCTTTTTAGCGGCAGTATGTGAACCTTATTTAGGCTTTTTCCGTAAGTTTATCCCGCCGATTGGTATGATCGATTTTTCGCCGATTATTGCCTTATTTGCGCTGCGGTTTATTGAACAAGGCCTATTTGTTGTTCTGAGCTACATTGTTGCGTAATTATTTCCCCGTACAGTCGTACTGTAGGGGGATTTTGTTTAGTACAAGGAGTTGCAGAAAAAATGGAGCATTTAATCCAGCATTTTAGAAAAGATGAACAGCCCTTTATCGAACAGGTTGTCGGATGGCAGCGGGAAGTAGAAGATCGCTATGCACCGAAGCTGACAGATTTTCTGGATCCGAGACAGCGTTTTATCGTTATGTCTGTGATTGGCCAGTCTGATGACTTGGCTGTTTATGCACAGGGAATATTTGAACAGCCAGAGCGCATGCGTGTCATGATTGCGCCTTCCTACTTCATGCCTGCAGAGGAGGACTATCAAATTACTGTGTTTTCTATTAACTATCCATCGAAATTCGTTCAGCTGCGGCATCCTGATGTGTTAGGAGCCCTGCTTTCTGTTGGAATGGAACGCAGCAAGTTTGGAGATATACGAGTAGCTGAAAATACCGTCCAGTTTGCTGTAGCAACAGAGGTTGCTGATTATGTGCGCGCTCACTTGACAAGTATCGGAAAAGTAAAGGTTCACCTTGAAGAAATTGGGACACAGCCGCTTCTACGTCTGGAGGAGGAATGGGTGGAGAGTACAACGACTGTTTCTTCCATGCGCCTTGATGTAGTACTTGCGACAGTACTTAATATTTCCAGACAGAAATCACAAAATTTAATTACTGCCGGGCGTGTAAAAGTAAATTGGACAGTAAGGGAACAGGTCTCCTTTGAACTGCAGGAAGGTGATATTCTTTCCGCACGGGGATTTGGCCGCCTAAAGGTCATCATGACAGAAGGAAGAACGAAAAAAGACAAAATCCGTCTTCAAATAGGCCGATTAGAGCAAAAACAGTAAAACAAAACAAAATTACAGAAAAATGGATGCCAATCGAGCAGCAACAAAGTATAATGATTACTAAATAGTAACGGGTAAAGGGGAGTAACGACATGCCATTATCACCACTTGATATACATAATAAGGAGTTTACAAGAGGATTCCGAGGCTACTCGGAAGATGAAGTAAACGAGTTTTTAGATCAAATCATCAAGGATTATGAAATTATCTTGCGTGAGAAAAAAGAGCTCGAAGATAGAATCAAGACGATGTCAGAGCAGATGACCCACTATAATAATTTGGAAGAGACACTGCAAAAATCAATTGTTGTAGCACAGGAAGCTGCTGAAGAGGTACGTCGCAACTCCCAAAAGGAAGCGAAGCTAATTGTAAAAGAAGCAGAGAAGAATGCAGATCGTATTGTTAATGAAGCGTTAACAAAGGCACGCAAAATAACAATCGAAATCGATGAGCTGAAAAAGCAATCGAAAGTTTTCCGCAACCGTTTCAAAATGCTGGTAGAAGCGCAGCTTGATCTATTAAATACGGATGATTGGGACAAGCTTTTAGAATACGATATACCAATGACTGATATTTCCGAGCATACACTGGGAAAATTACAGCCAAGCAATGAAGATTAACATTCAAATTAGCCTGAAAAGCTTGACGAATGTCAAGGATTTTTCATATACTGGTACTCAAAAGACGTTTATATGTATAATCGGCTAAGATAGAGACAGTACGTGAAAAACGGCAGTTTAGCGATTCGGGGATGGTGAAAGCTCGGACAATGCGTTTTTTATGGAAAATCACTCTGGAGCTGGTACGCTGAACAAAGTAGGCGGACCCGTGATACGCGACGTTACAGCGGCTAAGAGGCAGGACTGTATCTAACTAGATGTTCTGCAAATTAGGGTGGTACCACGGAATAACAGCTTTTCGTCCCTTTTTGGGATGAAAGGCTTTTTATTTTGTATAAACGGATAAATTAGGAGGAGTATGAAATGGTGGAGTATAAAGATACGTTATTAATGCCAAAAACAGATTTCCCAATGCGCGGCGGACTGCCGACAAAAGAGCCGCAAATTCAGGCACAATGGGATGAGATGGATATCAATCGTTTAGTAAATGAACGCACAAAGGATCGTCCGCATTTCGTGCTGCATGATGGCCCTCCGTACGCAAATGGGGACATTCATATTGGTCACGCATTGAATAAAGTGCTAAAAGACATGATTACACGTCAAAAATCTATGACAGGCTATCATGTGCCATACGTGCCAGGCTGGGATACACATGGTCTGCCGATTGAACAGGCTTTAACGAATAAAGGGGTTAAACGCAAGGAGATGTCCGTAGCGGAATTCCGAGAGCTATGTGAAAAATATGCCTATGAACAAATTGACAGTCAGCGTTCACAGTTTAAACGTCTTGGTGTACGCGGTGATTGGGAAAATCCTTATATCACGTTAAAGCCTGAGTTTGAAGCACGCCAAATTGAAGTGTTTGGTAAAATGGCCGAGAAGGGCTATATCTATAAGGGCCTAAAACCTGTCTACTGGTCTCCATCTTCCGAATCGGCTTTAGCGGAAGCAGAAATCGAATATAAAGATGTAAAATCACCATCTATTTATGTAAGTTTCCCAATTAAAGATGCAAAAGGCGTTGTACCTGCAGATGCAAAATTTATTATCTGGACAACAACACCTTGGACATTGCCGGCTAACCTAGGGATTTCCTTAAATCCGGAATTTACGTATGTGGTAGCAGCAGTAGGCGACAAAAAATTCATCGTTGCAAAAGACTTGCTTGAAAATGTAGCAAATGCAATTGGTTGGGAAAGCTATGAAATCATCCAGGAAGTTCAAGGAAAAGCGCTTGACCGTGTAGTAGCGCAACACCCATTCTATGACCGTGATTCATTAGTAATGATCGGTGACCACGTAACAGCTGAAGCTGGTACAGGATGTGTTCATACAGCACCTGGTCACGGGGAGGAAGACTATAACATCGGCCGGGAGTATGGTCTTGATATTTTATCGCCGGTAGATAACCGCGGCTGCTATACAGAGGAAGCACCAGGCTTTGAAGGAATCTTCTATGATGATGCAAATAAATTAGTAACTGAAAAGTTAAAAGAAGTAGATGCGTTAGAAAAGCTAGGCTTCTTCACGCACTCTTATCCACATGACTGGCGTACAAAGAAGCCGGTTATTTACCGTGCTACGCCACAGTGGTTTGCTTCAATTGATGCATTCCGCGATGAATTATTACAGGCAGTGACAGATACAACATTCACACCATCATGGGGTGAAACGCGTCTTTACAATATGATCCGTGACCGCGGCGACTGGGTAATTTCCCGCCAACGTGCATGGGGTGTACCGATTCCAATCTTCTATGCGGAAAATGGTGAACCAATCATCACGCCGGAAACAATTACACACGTGGCAAAATTGTTCCGTGAGCATGGATCAAATATTTGGTTCCAGAAAGAACCGAAAGAATTATTGCCGGAGGGCTTCACACATCATGGCAGCCCGAATGGCATTTTCACGAAAGAAAATGACATCATGGATGTTTGGTTCGACTCAGGCTCTTCTCATCAGGGCGTACTTGTGGAGCGCGGCATGAAATATCCAGCGGACCTTTATTTGGAAGGTTCTGACCAATACCGCGGCTGGTTTAACTCATCATTGATCACATCTGTAGCGATCAATGGCTATGCGCCTTATAAAGGGCTGCTGTCTCATGGTTTCGTATTAGACGGAGAAGGCCGGAAAATGTCCAAGTCTTTAGGAAATGTAATCGTACCGCAAAAAGTAATGGATCAATACGGTGCTGATATTCTTCGTCTATGGGTAGCATCAGTTGATTATACAGCGGATGTCCGTATTTCCATGGATATGCTGAAGCAAGTATCAGAAGTATATCGCAAAATCCGTAATACACTTCGCTTCCTACACGGAAATGTTGCAGATTTTAACCCAGCGACAGACCGCGTAGCATACGAAAACTTACGTGAGATGGATCAATACATGTATATGCGCATGCAAGATGTATTAAAAGCTGCACGTGCTGCATATGATCGTTATGAATTTTCTACGGTATACCATACAATCAATAACTTTGTCGCAGTTGAACTGTCTTCATTCTACCTTGATATTGCAAAAGATGTAGTGTATATCGAAGGTGTAGACAATCAGGACCGCCGTGCAATGCAAACAGTGATGTATGACACATTGCAAATGCTGTTAAAAGTACTGACACCAATTATCCCTCATACGACTGAAGAATTATGGGGCTATCTTGGTGCAGAGGAAGCGTCTGTACAATTGACAGATTTCCCAGAGGTAGATGAGAAGGAAAACTTCGGTCAGCTACGAGAAAAATGGGCGAAGATTATCGAAATCCGTGATGAAGTATTAAAGGCCTTGGAAGAGGCTCGAAATGCGAAGGTAATCGGAAAATCGCTTGAAGCAAAAATTTCTGTTTATGCAGACAGCGAGACGGTGGAATTACTGAATGATGCAAACGTTGATTTTGCACAGCTATGCATCGTATCACAGTTCACTATTGCAGGCAGTAAAGAGAACGCGCCTGAAGATGCATTGGTCCTTAACCAAACATCACTTGTTGTAGAAAAAGCAGATGGCGAAAAATGTGAACGCTGCTGGACAATTTCCGAAACAGTAGGTACAAATGAAGCACACGCAACATTATGTACACGCTGTGCAGAAGTTGTTGAAAAATATTACGCGTAATGAGAGAAAAGCTGGAGGGGTGACCCTCCGGCTTTTTTGCTGATTTGGAAAGAAAAACACAATTCCTCTTACCCGTACGTATAACCAAATAGTATAATCAAAGAAATCTATCAATCATTGCAAAATGATAGTTTCTAATAGAAACTGGAAGGGTATCGGAAATGGGAAAGGTGGGAATGGATGAATGAAACGAAAATGGGGCCCCCTTATTGCTGCGGGCATGCTATGCTTTAGTTTCAGCGGATCTCCTGCAGATGCTGCGCTTGTAGATATTGCAGGAAACACACATGAAAAGGCCATTAAGCAATTATATGAGCAAGATATTATCGGCGGCTATTCAGATGGTACATATAAGCCGGATGCCAATATTACACGTTCACAGGTTGTTCGTCTATTGGGGAGGTTTATTGTAGGGCAAGGCTATGAAATTCCGGAGGATGCATTAACAGATGATCGTTTTGAGGATGTTCCGATAAAGAGTGATGAAGAATTATTACAGTTAAGCGCGCTATTGTACGAGGAAGGGATTTTCCAGGGCGCTTCCGGCTATCTGAATCCGAATAACAAAATGCAACGGCAGCATATGGCTGTTGTTATTGTACGCATGATGCATGATGTATTTGGCAGAGATCTAATAGCAGACTATAAACATAGGGGTTTTAAAACTTCCATCACGGACATACATAAAGCAATTGATAATGAAAAGCAGGAGGCAATTACAGCACTTGAGTATGCAGGGATTACGATGGTAAAGCAATTCAATCCAACTGATACTGTAACACGTGGTCAGTTCGCTTCGTTTTTAGTAAGGGCTCTACAAGTGGCACAGATAGAAAAGGAACCGGATTTACCTAGTGAATCAAATCGACAGAAAAAAGAAAGCTCAAGCTTAGCAGATAAGCAGGAAATATCATCCGAAGGTTTGGAAAACAAAACCGAAGCGGAACAAGCAGAAGTACAGGCACCTGTGCAGAGCAGTGAGCAGCAGGTAGCAGAAATCCCTGTAAAAGGTGAAGGAAGCCAAATACCTGAAACAGAAGACGAAAAAGTAGAGCAGGAAGTAGATTTTTCAAAAGTAAAAAGTGCCTCAATTGTAGCTGGTACGCCTCTATATGCCTCACGTAACATGAAAAATCAGGTAGGAGTTTGGCAAAATGAGTCATTTGTTGTGCCTATCACTTATTTAGCTGATAAGCATTTGGTGATTGTCTCCGCAGGCGGTAAAAAATACTATGTGGCACCGGATGCTGTTATACCTGCTGCAGAAGAAAGCGTTCCCGGAAAAAGTACAGTTTTAGGAGCTGTGCGCACAGAGCAGGCATTCCAAATAGTGGATGCACCGAATGGCAAGGCAATTCTTACAGGCAATAGGGTAACGAAGCTTCAGGTTGTCGAGATTACCGATAAATACTATAAAGTAAAGCTAGGTCAGAAGGATGGGTATATTGCTGTTAGCCAGACATATATTAATACCCGGAAAAATATAAAACTTACTGAAGCTACAGCTTTTTCAGCCGAAGGAAAAGCAGCGGGAGAGCTAGCAGCAGGAGCAGTCATTAAGGCTTCCGGGTTTGATGGCGCTCATTATAAGATTACGGTAAGCGGCAAAACATACACATTTCCTCGCCAGGCGGTCGTTGAAACGGATGAAGCATCAGGTTTGACGACAGTAGTACCGTCAAAATATCCAGAAGTAATCACAGCTCAGGCAGATACAACTGTTAAGCTTTCAACTGGTAAAGTGGTTGGAACAATTAAAGCAAACACAACAATAGAGTTGAAAAATATTACAGCTTCAGCAGGAATCATTGAATTTTTAGGCGGTGCAGGGTATGTAGACCTTGGTGATTTTACGCATACTGATATCGTCAATCCGGCAAAAAATGTGACACATCTTGAAATGGAGTATCAGTTAAAGGTATTCAGCCTGCTTTACCCGGAATTTACCGAACTGAAGGCAATCGGAAAATCGGTTGAAGGGCGTCCTATTTATGCCCTTCGAGTAGGAAACGGCAAAAAGGAAATTTTAATGGATGCTTCTATGCATGCGCGAGAGTATATGACGACCAACGTACTGATGGAAATGATAGACCAATATTCCTATCATTATATAAGAGGATCGAAATTTGGCTCCTATCAGGTGAAGAACGTGCTTGATCAGACAAGTATATGGTTCATTCCAATGATGAACCCAGATGGTGTGACACTTGTGCAAAATGGTCTGAATGCTGTTGCTAATAAAGATGTAGTAAGAAAAATTAATGGCAGCTCAAATGTCGCCCGTTGGAAGGCAAATATACGGGGAGTGGATTTAAACCGCAATTTTGATGCAACTTGGAGCTCTATCATATTGACGCCTCCATACAATGTGCCTGCCTTTAAAAATTATAAGGGTATTGCTCCTTTTTCCGAACCGGAATCACAGGCGCTGCGGGATTTTGTATTAGCAAAGCCGTTTAAATCATACATTACGTACCATTCTTCCGGTCAAATTATTTATTGGGGTTATGACAGTATGAGCAATCATACGAGGAACTATAATTTAGTAAAAAGTGTAGCAAATGTAACAGGTTATTCCGTTGTTCCACCGAACCCGAAGAAACCGACTGCTGCATCTGAATCCTGGTTTACGAAAGTGAAGAAGATGCCGGCGATGACTGTGGAAATTGCAAAGTATTCTAATGAAGGCCCGGTATCATTCAGCCAGTGGGATGATGTCTGGCGACGAAATCAGACAGTAGGATTAATCGGAGCGACAGAGGCAAGTAAACGATAATAAGAAAACTAGAAGGGCAGAAAGGCGTCCTTCTAGTTTTTTGTTTTGCAATAGCATATTTATCACGTCAAAACCGACACCTGAAGGGTTATTTAAAGAAAATTTCTTTTGTCTGACGATACTCACTAGGGGATAAGGTGACGTATTTTTTAAAGGTTCCGCTATAGTAATTGGGTGTATTAAATCCATAATCTGCCGAGATCTGCTCAAGTGTATGGGTTGTCCGACGCAGCCCTTTTAATGACTGAATCAGTCGTGTATACGCAACATACTCAGGAAAATTACGCCCGGTCTCTTTTTTAAACAGGCGTCCAAAATGAGTCGGACTGAACCCGGTATGACCTGCGATATTTTGGATATTGATCGGTTCATGGCATGTTTGTTCAATAAGATCAATTGCTTTAATGATGGATGGATGTGTTGCCAGATCCTCGAAATAACGGATGTGGATACAGTCAACAGGTGGTTTTTTTCTTGCCTTACGAGCCTGTAGATAGGATTGATGAAGATCAAGCGGTTTTTCAAAGGTGTTGCCAATGCCTAGGTACAAATAAATCTGTTCCCTTTTCAACTGTTCAATTGCCATTGCCAGTGCATTCACTCCTGCTGCCCAATATTTGAACGATACATAGGGGGAAGGTACTCGGACGAGCACGAGTAAATAGCTGTTAAAATAAAGAAAAGAAATGCCGGTAATAGGTGATAGCAATTCTTCTAATTTATGCTGGATAATTTTACTGCACAGATCCACCGTTAGTTGCTTTTCGTGTAATAAAAACCCTTGAAGAAACAGAACGGTATTCGGAAGGTTTCCGACTTGAACATGCGATCTTGCTTCGAAAAATTCTTTTTCGTCTGTCATTTCCCCGCGTACGAGCCTCCGGAGAAAAGCCTTATAGAAAGGAGAGCGTGTTTGTGCAAGCTCAGTCGAGAGCTCAGCATAGCTGACAGGTTCGATTCTATGGGCATCAAATATGGCCTGAAGCTTTTTGGCTGCGCGCATGAATTTGTTTTTTTGCACAGGCTTAATAAGTAAGTAAGGTAATTCAAGTTCCATGGCGATCGGTGAGGAGTGGGCCAGGCGCTCATGTACAATCGGTACGATCACACAGCGGGGATTGCTCTTTTTAAACCGCTTTACTCCTACCCAGTCAAAAAGACGGTTGATTTCTTTAATGTAAATATTTGCATAGGAAAGTTCCCCAACCAGCTCATACTTTGACTCTAGAAAATTATCAAGCCATTCATGGATTTCAGCCCTCTCCTCATCATCCATTATTTCCAGGTAAATTCGTATCATTTTTCTACCCCCCAATAGTGTTGCAGAAATAATCAGTATATTAAATTATTATACATAAAATAGCAGAAAGTTGTATTAGTACAGTGAAAAAGTGTAAGGGTATGTAGGAAGAAAAACTATACAATTGTTATAAGAATGGTAATTTCATAAAAGGGGGGCTTTTATGGCAGGGGATTACAGAGATTATGACTATGTAGAGGCAGGGACAGTGGATGTAAAGGATTTAAAGCCGCTGGATCCGCAGATTAGAGGAATCATGAAGGGCGAATTATCGACCGGATTGACCCTGACTATTGTTTATTTTATTTTTATCTTTTCCATTCCCATCATGAACTGGTTCTTACCTGATTTGGCATTTTCCAAGTTCTGGGGCGGTATGACATTCACATGGTTTGTAACAACCATCGTTGCTATGATGATGGCCGTTCTTATTGCCGGAATCCATACGGTCCTCTATGAACGGCGTTTAGTAAAATATGAAGATGAAATCATCAAGTATGAACATAGTAAGCAGCCATCTGATAATAAGGTGGTGGAATAATGATGGATTTATTGCTGTCTCCTAAAATGATTATGACGATTTTCCTGATGGGGACTATTGTCTATATTACGTATTTAACAAAAAAGAATGACAACGCATCTGAATTTTTCGTGGGCGGCCGGAGTTTTGGATGGTTTACGAACGGTTCAGCAATCGGCGGTGATTATTTAAGTGCTGCGACATTCCTTGGGATCGCCGGGTTGACGTTCCAGCTTGGCTATGACGGCGCCTATTATGCTTTCTGCTTCTCGATTGGTTTAACATTGCTGGCTATTTTCGTAGCCGGACCGCTGCGCAAGTTTGGAGCCTATACAGTGGCTGATTTTTTAGGCTACCGTTTTCACAGTAAGCGTGCAAGGCTTGCAGCAGTGCTTGTCGTATTTGCTATTTCCGGTTTCTATGCGGCGCCTCAACTTTTGGGGGCAGCACAAATTTTAAGTATGTTCTTTGGCACTTCCTATGAATTTGGCATTATCTTTACATGTGCTGTTATGGTATTTTACGTAGGGGTCGGCGGTATGAAAGGAACGACGCTTAATCAAGCATTGGAATTATGGATTCGTTTAGGTGCTTTCATTATTATGGCAGTAGTTGCAATCTATAGCGGCCTTCATTATGACAAAGTACTGGATGGTATAAATTCGTTTACTGGGCCGATTGCCGATACGTCTCCGTACGCACTTGACGGTAAGGATCTGGAGTTTAACGGGGAAAGCTGGAGTGGGACAGGTTTCTATTTCCCGACATTCTGGGATACGATCAGTATGACGATTGGTTTAGCGCTTGGTACGATTGGCCTACCGCATATCCTCTTGCGCTTTTATACAAACCCGAGTGCAAAGGCAGCACGTAAATCAGCAATTATGGCCATCGCCATTGCTTCGGTATTCTTCTTATTTGCAGTGTATTTAGGAACGGTAGGCCGTGGCATTTTCCTAGGGGGAGAGGCGAGTAAGCAAGTCATGGCTGATATGGTGACAGGCGGAAATAACATGGTTATTCCTTCCACAGCACAAGCGCTTGGCGGAGAATGGCTGCTCGGTCTTGTCATTGCAGGAGCATTTGCCGCGATTTTCTCAAACTTATCCGGGTTGTTTATTGCAAGCTCTGGTGCGCTGGCACATGATCTGTATGGAACATTTGCTAAAAAGGAATTGACACAGCGCCAGCGTGTAATGGCGGGGAAAGTAGCAATTCTTATTTTAGCTATTATTTACGGTGCGCTTGGTTTGCTTGTAAAAGATGCTTCGATCGGCCATCTGGTAGCATTAGCCTTTACTGTAGCGGCAAGTACTTTTACACCGATATTCATTCTTGGTATTTGGTGGAGAGGAATGACAGAGAAGGGAGCAATTGCAGGATTGATTGTCGGTTTGGTCGTTTCTATGTGGATGATCTTCCTACCAAGTACAGTGCCGGCGTTCCTGACATTTAAAATTCCTGGTATTGTAACAGTACCAGTAGGCTTCCTGGCGGTGATTATTGTATCGCTGCTTGATCGTAAAGTACCTGCTGATGTAAATGAGTTTATGGTAAAGGTACATTCAAAAGAGTCAGAAACAGCCTAGTTGGATATAAGCTTGCATTGTTGAGAAATCAGCAATGCTTTTTTTGTTTTCCTTCTCCTTCCTATGGTAGAATGGTTAAGATATCGTGTAGGGGGCGTCTAATGTGTATAAGTATTATAGTTTAGCCGCGCTTGTTATTTTTCTGGATCAGATAACAAAGTGGATGGTAGTTAAAAATATGGAGCTTGGCGAACGGATTGGGATCTGGGACCCATGGCTTGGCCTCCTGTCTCATCGAAACCGCGGGGCAGCGTGGGGGATGCTGGAAGGACAAATGTGGCTCTTTACAGTTGTGACGATTGGTGTAATCGCAGCGATTGTTTACTTTTATCATACCGAGGCAAAAGGAAAGCCGTTTTTCCAGGTAAGTTTAATGATCTTACTAGGCGGTGCGGCCGGAAACTTTATTGACCGGCTATTTTCAGGGGAAGTAGTGGATTTCGTGGATGTACTCATTCCCGTTATCGATTACCATTTCCCAATCTTTAATATTGCGGACGCTGCATTGACAATTGCAGTCATCATGCTGCTAATCGCCATCATACTAGATGATCGAACAGAAAAGAAAAAGGTGAAAAGATGATTGAAACATATACAATTGAGGAGCAATATGCCGGAGAGCGTATTGATAAGGCATTATCAAGCCAGCAATCTGAGTGGTCACGTACGCAGATCAGCAATTGGATTACAGATGGCCTTGTAAAGGTAAACGGAGCCGCAATAAAGGCGAAGTATAAAGTGAAGGCAGGGGATATCGTAGAAATCGATGTGCCGGAAGCTGAGCCGCTTGAAGTTGTAGCAGAAGATCTGCAGCTTGATATCGTTTATGAAGACACTGATGTACTTGTTGTGAATAAGCCACGGGGCATGGTGGTACACCCGGCACCGGGGCATATGACTGGAACTCTAGTCAATGGACTGATGTATCATTGCCATGACCTATCCGGTATTAATGGCGTCTTACGACCAGGCATCGTCCATCGTATCGATAAAGATACGTCGGGCCTTCTAATGGTTGCTAAAAATGACAAGGCACATGAAAGTTTAGTGAATCAGCTTGTCAAAAAAACTGTAACACGCAAATATACAGCGCTTGTTCATGGCCATATTGCTCATGATAAGGGAACAATCGACGCACCGATTGCACGCGACCCAAAAGACCGCCAAAAGCAGGCAGTAGTGGATGGCGGGAAGCATGCTGTGACCCATTTTCAAGTCATTGAACGGTTCGGCGATTATACACTTGTAGAATGTCTTCTTGAAACAGGCCGTACACACCAAATCCGTGTTCATATGAACTATATTGGATATCCGCTTGTAGGCGATCCAAAATACGGGCCGAAGAAGACAATTGATTTTGGTGGACAAGTATTGCATGCAGGTGTACTCGGTTTTGACCACCCTGCCTCAGGAGAGTATCTGGAGTTTTCCGTTCCGCTTCCTGATGATTTTGAGCATCTGCTTCAAACGTTAAAATAAAAAGTGCATTATGCTAGGCCGAGCATGGGAATTTCTTTTCCCGTGCTTTTTATATGCCTGTTTATGTAAACTGTTAATTCAGAATTTAAAAACATATCGTTTTAGTTGTCCGACCTCTTCGAATACCCTTGACTTACGATTTTGCCGGGTCTATACTAGCAACAGTTAAACAAAAGATTCGACGAGAGCGAATCTGTTGACGAGTGAAACTAAATATTCACCTTTAATGGCAGTCCTGAGAGGCTGAGAAGGTACATGTGAAGCGACGAATGATTTGTGCTGCAAATCTTTACGTACGCGCTATTTCCACACGCGAACTTTCCAAATCCTCTAGAGACAATCTAGAGGATTTTTTATTTGGGATAGCACACACTACCAAACATAAAACATATAGAAAGGAGAAGCTAACATGCCGCAAATTACAGAGCTTTTAGATAGCACTTCCATGAATCGTGCATTAACAAGGATTGCCCATGAAATTATTGAACGCAATAAAGGAATAGATGAATGTATCGTTGTCGGTATTAAGACGCGGGGAGCATTCCTTGCAAGACGTTTAGCAGAGCGCATTGAAAAAATCGAAGGGAAACCAATCCGTACAGGTGAATTGGATATTACGCTATACCGCGACGATTTATCAACAAAGCAGGTGAATGATGAAGCACAGGTCCAGCAGGTCGATATTGATTACCAAGTAAGTGATCAAAAAATTGTCCTTGTAGATGATGTGCTTTATACAGGACGCACTGTACGTGCAGCTTTGGATGCCGTTATGGATCTAGGCAGGCCCTCACAAATTCAATTGGCTGTATTGATAGATCGGGGACACCGGGAGCTGCCAATTCGTGCAGATTATGTAGGGAAGAATATTCCTACAGCCAGTCATGAAAGAATCGTTGTGAATTTAGAAGAAGTAGACGGCCAGGACATTGTCGCAATTCATAAAGAAGATTAAATAAAAGTGGGGAACCAAGGATGTCAAAACCAGTATTGGATATCAACGAAAAACCAACGGGCGGCCAGCTGCTTACACTAAGCTTCCAGCATATGTTTGCTATGTTCGGCTCTACGATTTTAGTACCAAAGCTAGTGGGGTTAAGCCCTGCCATTGCCTTATTAACAAGCGGTATTGCTACAATCATATTCTTGCTTGTTACACAGTTTAAAGTACCAGCGTATTTAGGATCATCCTTTGCCTTCATCTCACCGATTATTTTAGCAGCGGGGCTAGATGAAGCGGGCATGAGCATCAATCCGGGAAATGCAATGATTGGCGCCATGGCTGTCGGTATTGTATATGCGATTGTCTCTCTATTAATATGGACGACAGGATATAAGTGGTTGATGCGCTTACTGCCTCCGATTGTTGTGGCACCGGTCATCATTGTAATCGGTCTAGGCTTATCGGGAACAGCAGTAAATATGGCGATGAACATCAATGTTGAAGTATTAAATAAGGCCACGGGAGTTATGGAGACGGTCTCCCAATATAGTGGCAAGCACTTTTCTGCAGCACTTGTCACCCTGTTTGCAGCAATCATCTTCAATGTATACTTTAAAAATATTTTAAGCGCTATGCCGATTTTACTCGGTCTGATTGTCGGCTATCTTTATTCAATAGCAATCGGGATTGTCGATTTTACCCCTGTAAAAGAAGCGTCAATGTTTGCCTTACCGGATTTTTTAATCCCTGGTGTGGATTATGAATTTAATATTACAGCAAAAATCCTGCTCGCAATGGTACCGATTGTCATTGTAACCATTTCAGAGCATATTGGACACCAGCTTGTATTAGGAAAAGTAGTCAATCGTAATTATATAAAAGATCCCGGCTTGCACCGTTCCTTGCTCGGAGACGGACTTGGTACATTTGCAAGCGCACTGATCGGCGGTCCGCCAAAAACTACGTATGGTGAAAATATCGGGGTTCTGGCGATTACGAGAGTGTATTCAGTGTATGTAATCATGGGAGCAGCAGTTATTGCGATCATTATTTCCTTCTTTGGGAAAGCAATGGCCTTAATTTCCACGATTCCAACCGCAGTACTTGGCGGTATCTCCATCCTGTTATTCGGGATTATTGCTTCAAGCGGTCTGCGTATGCTGGTAGAGAGTAAAGTAGACTTCAGTAATAACCGTAACATGGTAATCGCTTCTGTTATCCTTGTCGTCGGAATCGGCGGTGCAGCCATCCGTTTCAACGAATCATTTGCGATTGAGGGAATGGCGCTTGCAGCAATTATCGGAGTTATTTTAAACCTGGTCTTGCCGGGACGCGATAAACATGTAGAAGACTATAATAATAAATAAGTAGAAGTACCTTTTAAAGATTGTCCAGAGAGGCAGCAAAGGGAAAGACAAGGAATCGGCACATAATTTTATGATGCTGTAGCTTGTCACACCCTAAATTGCCTCACTCATAAAAGGAGTGAGGCTTTTTCATTGCAGGAAGGTTAATGAAGAAAGTATTCGTTTCAAATCGGAGGCGCGTTTGCATGAAGAATTTATTATCAATGGAGCATTTAACAAACGAAGAAATTTTACACATTCTCGACCGGGCACAGGCATTTGAACATGGTGAACAGCCGCAAGTAGCTCGCTCTTACAACGTAGCGAATCTTTTTTTCGAGCCAAGCACACGGACGAAAACAAGTTTCGAAATGGCGGAACGGCGTGTAGGGTGTACAGTCATTCCGTTCGATGCAGGGTTTTCGAGTGCATTAAAAGGCGAAACGATGTACGACACGGTAAAAACGCTTGAGATGATCGGCATGGATGTGGTAGTCATTCGCGCTAAGGAAGACGAGTATTACAATGAACTGCTAGAGGGGATTGAATGTGCGGTTATTAATGCCGGAGACGGAGCAGGCCAGCACCCATCGCAAAGTCTGCTCGATCTATACACAATACGAAAAGAGTTCGGAACATTCGAAAATCTAAATATAACAATTGTTGGTGATATTACACACAGCCGGGTGGCAAAATCGAATGCTACAGCGCTTACACGGTTGGGAGCGAACGTACGGTTCCTGTGCCCTGAAGAATGGGCAGGTGATTTTGAAGCGGCTCATTCATGGGATGAGGTGCTCGAAGACAGTGATGTGATTATGCTCCTGCGCATCCAGCATGAACGGCATGCCGTAAGCAAGAATTTCTCTAAGGATAGCTATCATGATGAGTTCGGCCTGACGCCGGCGCGTGAAAAACAGATGAAGCGGGAAGCAATCATTATGCATCCTGCACCTGTAAACCGGGGTGTGGAAATTGCGGATGAATTGGTAGAGTGTGAACGTTCGCGCATCTTCCAGCAAGTGCAAAACGGTGTATATGCCCGGATGGCTATTTTAGAAACAATTTTGAAGGGACGGAAATAATATGACCATTACTTATATAAAAAATGTACAAATGCTAACTGAACAAGGCGATTTAGAGTTTACTTCTATCACGGTGGAAGAAGGTATCATTACCGAAATCGGCGAAGGCATGCCGCAGGGGCAAGGGGTCATCCAAGTAATCGATGGGGGCGGGAATTTCCTATCACCAGGCTTTGTCGATGTACATACACATTTGCGTGAGCCGGGCTTTGAACATAAAGAAACGATTGCCACTGGTTCTGCAGCAGCAGCCCGCGGCGGTTTTACAACGATCTGTGCCATGCCGAATACAAAGCCTGTGCCGGATTCAGTAGAGAATATGCAGCTGATTAACAGCTTAATAAAAGATAGCGCAGTTATACGTGTACTGCCATACGGCTCTCTGACAAAGGACATTTCAGGGGAAGTCCGGACAGACATGGAAAAGTTAAAGGAAAATGGGGCTGTAGCATTTTCAGATGACGGTGTAGGAATTCAGCTTGCTTCTACAATGTATGAGCAGATGAAGGAAGCAGCCCGCTTAAATGCGGTTGTTGTTGCACACTGTGAAGACAACTCCTTGATTTATGACGGGGTGATGCATGAAGGAAAGCGGAATAAAGAGCTTGGGCTGCCGGGCATCCCATCGATCTGTGAATCCGTTCAGATTGCCCGCGACGTTCTGCTCGCTGAAGCAGCAGGTGCCCGCTACCACGTCTGTCATGTGTCAACAAAAGAGTCTGTAAGGGCTGTACGTGATGCAAAGGCGGCCGGCATTAAAGTGACGGCAGAGGTTTGTCCGCACCATCTTCTTCTAGAAGAAATGGATATTCCATCGGATGATGCAAACTGGAAGATGAATCCGCCGCTTCGTGCAAAGGATGATCAGGATTCCCTGCATGCGGCACTGCTTGACGGAACAATTGACTGTATCGCTACAGACCATGCTCCGCATACGGTGGAGGAAAAATGCTGTGGTATGGTAGGCGCGCCATTTGGCATCGTAGGGTTTGAGACAGCCTTTCCATTACTTTATACAAACTTCGTAAAAACCGGTAAATGGACACTGCAGCAATTAGTAGACTGGATGGCAGCAAAGCCGGCTGAAATTTTTGATTTACCATATGGAAAGATTGAGGTAGGAGCATGTGCTGACTTTACGATCATCGATTTAGAAAAAGAGATGACTGTGGATGCAGAAGGGTTCATATCAAAGGGACGAAACACACCATTTAATGGCTGGGCTGCACAAGGCTGGCCGGTTATGACTATCTTTGAAGGCAAAATCGTATACCAGGAGGCAAAATAATGAAAAAACGTTACTTAATTTTAGAAGACGGTACTGTGTTCCATGGAACAGCATTCGGCAGTGAGAAGGAATCACAAGGAGAAGTCGTATTCACTACGGGAATGACAGGATATCAGGAAACATTATCCGACCCATCGTTTTACGGACAAATTGTGACACTGACATATCCATTGATCGGTAACTACGGCATTAACCGTGATGACTTTGAATCCATTACACCGGCGATCCGCGGCTTTGTTGTCCGGGAACTTGCCGAACAGCCTTCTAACTGGCGTTCAGATATGACGCTGCACGATTATTTAGCTTCTCAAAATATCCCGGGAATTGAAGGAATCGATACACGTAAATTGACGCGTATCATCCGCTCAAAAGGTGCAGTCCGCGCTATCTTAACTGCAGCGGATACAGAAGTAAATATAGATGACATTGTAGCACAACTACAGGCGACACCATTGATTACGCATCATGTAAAGGAAGTATCGCCAAAAGCTGCTTATCCGTCTCCAGGGCGCGGCAAGCGTGTTGTCCTTATCGATTTCGGTATGAAACATGGTATTTTACGCGAATTAAATAAGCGTGACTGTGATGTACTTGTTGTTCCTTACAATACACCGGCAGAAAGGATTCTTGCCTGGCATCCGGATGGCATTATGCTGTCAAATGGTCCCGGTAACCCTGAAGATGTAACAGAAGGAATTGAAACGATCAAAAACTTAATCGGAAAAGTACCAATGTTCGGTATTTGCTTAGGCCATCAGTTATTCAGCTTGGCATGTGGAGCTACTTCCTTCAAGCTGCCATTCGGGCACCGTGGCGGAAACCACCCGGTAAAAGACTTACGGACAGGACGTACAGACTTAACTTCCCAAAACCACGGCTATGCGATTGATATTGATTCATTAAAAAATACGGATTTGGAATTGACGCACATTGCACTAAATGACGGCACATGTGAAGGAGTCCGCCATAAGACATACCCGATCTTTACAGTCCAGTATCACCCTGAGGCATCACCGGGGCCGGAAGATTCCAATCACCTATTTGATGAATTTATTGAAATGATGGAAAAAGAAGCAGCAAAGGAGAAACAACATGCCTAAACGTACAGATATTAACACTATTTTAGTAATCGGCTCAGGTCCAATCGTTATCGGTCAAGCAGCAGAATTTGACTATGCAGGTACTCAGGCTTGTCTTTCATTAAAAGAAGAGGGCTACCGTGTAATCCTTATTAACTCAAATCCGGCAACAATCATGACAGATACAGAAATCGCTGACAAAGTATACATCGAACCAATTTCCCTGGAATTTGTTTCACGTATCCTTCGCAAAGAGCGTCCGGATGCGATTCTTCCAACATTAGGCGGCCAAACAGGGTTGAATATGGCTATTGAGCTTGATAAGTCAGGTATTTTAGATGAACTTGACATTGAAATTTTAGGAACGAAGCTGGATGCAATCCATAAAGCGGAAGACCGGGATTTATTCCGTAATTTAATGTATGAGCTGGGAGCGCCGGTACCTGAATCGGATATCATCCACAATCTAGATGAAGCACGTAAATTTGTTACTAAAATTGGCTATCCGGTTATTGTGCGCCCGGCATTCACGCTAGGTGGCACTGGCGGCGGGATTTGTAATAATGATCAAGAATTAGAGGAGATCGTAACTTCCGGATTAAAGTATTCCCCGGTGACACAATGTCTTCTTGAAAAATCCATCGCCGGCTATAAAGAAATTGAATACGAAGTAATGCGTGACGCAGCGGACAACGCAATTGTTGTATGTAATATGGAAAATTTCGACCCTGTTGGGATCCATACGGGTGATTCGATCGTTGTCGCGCCGACACAGACATTATCTGACCGTGAAAACCAGATGCTGCGCAATATCTCACTTGATATTATCCGTGCTTTAAAAATTGAAGGTGGGTGTAACGTACAGTTGGCACTTGACCCAAACAGCTTCCAATACTATGTAATCGAGGTAAATCCACGTGTATCCCGTTCATCTGCCCTTGCTTCGAAGGCAACAGGATACCCGATTGCCAAATTAGCTGCCAAAATTGCTGTCGGCTTAACACTTGATGAAATCAAAAACCCGGTAACAGGCTCTACATTTGCCTGCTTCGAGCCTGCTCTTGACTATATTGTCGCAAAAATTCCACGCTGGCCATTCGATAAATTTGAAGCAGCAAAACGGAATTTAGGGACACAAATGAAGGCGACAGGCGAAGTAATGGCACTTGGCCGTACATTTGAAGAGGCAATACTAAAAGCGGTACGCTCCCTTGAAACTGGTCATGTTCATATCGAGATGAAACATCCGGAGGAACTGTCGGACTCCTGGATTGAGAAGCGGATCCGCAAAGCGGGCGATGAGCGCTTATTCTTCATCGGTGAAGCGCTGCGCCGCGGTGTGACGATCGAGCAAATCCATGAATGGTCGGCAATTGACTTATTCTTCCTTCACAAGCTGAAGAAAATCGTTGATATGGAAACAACACTAGCAGAAAACAAACAGGATAAAGAAGTATTACGTACAGCTAAACGCCTTGGCTTTGCAGATAAAAAGATTGCTGAGCTTTGGGAGACGACACAAGAAGAGGTATATGCATTCCGTAAGGAGCATGGCATCATCCCTGTTTATAAAATGGTTGATACATGTGCTGCCGAGTTCGATTCTCAAACACCATACTTCTATGGCACATACGAGGACGAAAATGAATCGATCAGAACAGAGAAGCCATCTGTTGTTGTTCTTGGTTCAGGACCGATTCGAATCGGGCAAGGGGTCGAATTTGACTACGCAACAGTTCACTCTGTATGGGCAATCCAGGAAGCGGGCTACGAGGCAATTATCATCAACTCAAACCCTGAGACAGTATCTACGGACTTCTCTATTTCAGATAAATTGTACTTTGAGCCACTGACAATCGAAGATGTAATGCACATTATTGACCTTGAGCAGCCAATCGGGGTTGTCGTGCAGTTTGGTGGGCAAACAGCGATCAATCTTGCAGATAAATTAGCAGCATATGGTGTGAAAATCCTTGGTACATCTTTAGAGGATATCGACCGTGCAGAAAACCGTGATAAATTTGAATCGTCTTTAAAAGAGCTGGCAATCCCGCAGCCTCCTGGAGATACAGCAGTATCAGCTGAAGGGGCACTTGAAATTGCGAAAAAACTCGGCTTCCCTGTATTAGTCCGTCCATCTTACGTTCTTGGTGGCCGTGCGATGGAAATCGTCTATAACGAGGACGAATTGAAACACTATATGGAACATGCGGTAGAAGCATCTCCGGATCACCCTGTACTAGTCGACCGCTATTTGACTGGTCAGGAAATTGAGGTGGACGCAATCTGTGATGGGGAGAACGTGCTGATCCCTGGCATTATGGAGCATATCGAGCGTGCAGGGGTTCACTCCGGCGACTCTATTAGTGTCTATCCTCCGCAGAAATTGACAGAAGCACAGAAAGAAACATTAGTAGATTATACGACGCGTCTGGCGAGAGGACTTGGCATTGTTGGTTTAATGAATATCCAATATGTAATGAGCGAAGGAGAAATTTATGTGATCGAAGTAAATCCTCGTTCTTCCCGTACAGTGCCATTCCTATCGAAAATCACAAATATTCCAATGGCGAATATCGCGACAAAAGCAATTCTTGGTCAGTCTATTGTAGAACAAGGGTATCCGACGGGATTAGCGAAGGAGCAAAAAGGTGTATTCGTAAAAGTACCAGTCTTCTCATTCGCAAAACTGCGTCGTGTAGACATTACGCTTGGGCCAGAAATGAAATCGACTGGTGAAGTAATGGGGAAAGATGCAACACTGGAAAAAGCGCTATATAAAGGCCTAGTAGCGGCAGGTATGGAAATTAAAACACACGGAACAGTATTGTTCACTGTGTCTGATAAGGATAAGGAAGAGGCAATTGCCCTTGCAAAACGCTTCTCGACAGTCGGCTACCGCATTATGGCAACGGAAGGTACGGCAAAAGCGTTTGAAGAGGCCGGCGTACGTACAGATGTAGTAGAAAAAATCGGTGCAAAAGGCAAGACATTAATCGATGTTATTCAAAATGGCGAAGCACAGCTTGTCGTGAACACATTGACAAAAGGAAAACAGCCGGCCCGTGATGGCTTCCGTATCCGTCGTGAATCGGTGGAAAATGGGGTACCATGTTTAACATCACTTGATACAGCCGAAGCAATGCTGCGTGTCATTGAGTCAATGACATTCACTGCAGAAGAAATGCCTAAAGCGGAGGTAGTACATTAATATGATTCGCAACGAACGCATGACGGTCGTTCATCAAGCGAAAATTGCTCATAATATTTTCGAATTGACACTACAAGGCGAACTTGTTCAGGACATGGCTCCTGGACAGTTCGTTCACGTACGTGTAGGAGATAGTTTTGAGCCGCTTTTACGACGTCCAATTAGTATTGCAAACATTAATAAAGATATGAATGAATTTACGATGATCTACCGGGCAGAGGGGCGCGGGACAGAGCTTCTCTCCAAAAAACAAGTGGGCGATACAGCGGACATATTGGGACCGATCGGAAATGGATTCCCCGTAGATGCGGCTGCGCCAGGTAGTACAGCGCTGCTTGTTGGAGGAGGAATCGGTGTACCGCCGCTTTATGAACTAGCAAAGCAGTTAAATGCCCGCGGCGTGCAAACAATCCATGTACTCGGATTCCAGTCTGAAAATGTGGCGTTCTACGAGGAACAATTCTCAGCCTTTGGAGAAACACATTATGTCACAGCAGATGGCACAAAGGGAACAAAGGGCTTTGTTACAAATTTGCTGGACGAGCGAAAGCCCGAATTTGATGTGTTTTATTCCTGTGGGCCACTCCCTATGCTAAAGGCGCTAGAAGTACAGTTCCCAGATAAAGAAGGCTACCTTTCTTTCGAGGAACGTATGGCATGCGGAATTGGTGCGTGCTTTGCATGTGTATGCAACACGACAGAGGCAGTGGAAAAAGATTATGTAAAAGTGTGCTCGGATGGGCCTGTATTCCCGAAAGGAGTTGTGGCACTATGAGCCGTATCAATATAGAATTACCTGGTTTGCAATTGAAGAACCCAATCATGCCGGCATCCGGCTGTTTTGGATTTGGCCGTGAATATGCGCAGCTATATGATTTGTCAAAGCTTGGCGCCATTATGATTAAAGCAACAACAGTAGAGACACGCCGTGGAAATCCAACGCCGCGTGTAGCAGAAACTGCTGCTGGTATGCTCAATGCAATTGGTCTGCAAAATCCAGGGCTTGATAAGGTACTGGCAGAAGAGCTGCCATTTTTAGAAGCCTATGATGTGCCGATCATTGCAAATGTAGCAGGAACTGAAATCGCAGATTATGTGGAAGTTGCAGAGCGTATTTCACAGGCACCAAATGTTCATGCATTAGAGCTGAATATTTCCTGCCCGAACGTAAAGTGCGGAGGTATCCAGTTTGGGACAGACCCGGCAACAGCCCAGCAGTTAGTGGAGGCAGTAAAAGCAGTTTCAACTGTACCGGTATATGTAAAGCTTTCACCAAATGTCACAAATATTGCAGATATTGCAAAAGCTGTAGAAGCTGGCGGGGCAGATGGAATTACAATGATCAATACTTTGATCGGTATGCGTCTGCATGAAAAGACAGGTAAGCCGGTCATTGCCAATGGAACAGGAGGACTTTCCGGCCCTGCTGTTAAGCCGGTTGCCATCCGTATGGTATACGAGGTATACAAAAATGTTACGATTCCGATCATTGGCATGGGCGGTGTGACGAATGCACAGGATGTCATTGATTTTATGAGCGCTGGTGCTTCAGCTGTCGCAGTCGGAACAGCGAACTTTGTTGATCATTTCGTATGCCCGAATATTATTGAGGCATTACCATCAAAGCTGGACGAGCTTGGAGTAGAACATATTTCAGAAATTATTGGAAGGAGCCATCGTTAACATGGACAATAAACCGATTATTGCATTGGACTTTCCCGGAGAGAAAGAAGTATTCCAATTTTTAAGTGAATTCGACGAACCGCTGTTTGTCAAAGTAGGAATGGAGCTGTATATGCAGGAAGGGCCGGATATCGTCAGGAAAATTAAGGAAGAAGGCCATGCGATTTTCCTGGACTTAAAGCTCCATGATATTCCGAACACGGTGAAGTCTGCAATGAAAGGTTTAGCACGACTAGGTGTAGACTTAGTAAATGTTCATGCAGCAGGTGGCAAACAAATGATGGAAGCAGCATTAGAAGGTCTTGAGGCAGGAACACCAGCTGGTAAAAGCCGGGCTGCATTAATTGCCGTCACACAATTAACGTCAACGACCGAGGAACAAATGCAACGTGAGCAGCATATTGAGCTACGATTGATTGAATCGGTACTGCATTATGCACAATTAACAAAGCAGGCTGGCCTCAATGGCGTTGTATGCTCTGTACATGAAGCACGTGCCATTGCTGAAACGTGCGGAGAGGAATTTCTACGTGTGACGCCGGGTATTCGCATGAGCGGAGGGGCGGCACATGATCAGAAACGTATCGCGACACCAGATGGCGCACGACGTGATGGCTCCTCACTCATTGTTGTAGGTCGCGCTATTACAGGAGCAGTCGATAAACGTGCAGCGTATAAAGAAGTTTGTGAATTATGGGAGGAAAAATAATATGACATTACAAAAAGAAATCGCACACGCTATGTTAAAAGTAGGCGCAGTAGAGCTAAATCCAACAGATCTTTTCACTTGGGCATCAGGTATTAAATCACCAATCTATTGTGATACGCGCTTAACGATTTCAGACCCTGCCATTCGTAAACAGCTGGCAAATGGATTGGCGAAAAACATCCAGGAATTTTTTCCGGCAACAGAGGTAGTGGCAGGAACGGCAACAGCTGGTATCCCACATGCTGCATGGGTTGCTGATATTCTAGAATTGCCAATGGTGTATGTTCGCTCCAAAGCAAAAGAACACGGCCGAGGCAATCAAATCGAAGGGAAATATGCACCAGGCCAAAAGGTTGTTGTAGTAGAAGACATCGTATCAACAGGCGGCTCCTCTATTACTGCCGTAGAAGCATTACGTGCAGCAGGCTGTGAAGTGCTTGGTGTCGTATGTGTCTATACATACAATCTTCCAAAAGCGGAAGAGGCGTTCAACGCAGCAGGCATTAAATATGTGTCGCTCACAAACTTCGATTATTTAGTAGAAGCTGCAAACGAATCCGGCGCCATCTCCCAAGACCAGATCCCGTTCCTAAAGGAGTGGCACGCGGACCTTAAAGCAGGGAATTTACAAAAATAATTAGAATAAGCCTCAAAGGGAAGAAATAAAGTTTCTCCCGGTATAGCTGTGGCGAAAGCGAAGCGGCAGCCACACTGAAAAACTTAAAGCGGGGACGCTTTAAATTTTTCATGCGACGAGAATTGTGATGGCGCAGCCATGACAATGGCAGGAGCACAATAGATAGGGGGCCCGGCAGTAGCCGGGCTTCATTGCGTAAAGCAAGCAATCTATCTATCACAATTAAAAAGATAGTTAGCATAGGGACAGCTTGAAGTCTCTATGCTTTTTTAATATTAAAAAAGATGCTTTACTAGAGAAAAGGAGAGGGTATTCATGGAATTTGGACTCTATTCGTTAGGAGATCATATGCCAAATCCGCACACAAATGAATGGATTTCTGCCAGCCGGCGATTAACTGAAATTGTGGAGGCGGCAAAGCTGGCGGAAGAAGTAGGGATAGACGTATTCAGCGTCGGTGAGAGTCATCAGAAATACTTTACAACACAGGCACACACCGTATTGTTAAGTGCGATTGCACAGGCTACAAATACAATCAAGCTTTCCAGCTCTTCCACCATCATTAGTACTTCAGATCCGGTAAGGGTGTTTGAAGACTTTGCTACAATCGATTTATTATCAGGCGGGCGGGTAGAAATCATTGCAGGCCGTGCCTCCCGTATTGGCCTTTTTGAATTACTAGGCTATGAGCTGACGGATTATGAGGCGCTGTTTGAAGAAAAGTTTGCGTTATTGAACTTAATTAATGAACAAGAAGTGGTTAATTGGAAAGGTGAGTTCCGGGCACCGCTTAAAAACGCTGAAATTTTGCCGCGGCCGTTTAATGGAAAACTGCCGATTTGGCGTGCCGTAGGTGGAACGCCGGCAAGTGCCGTAAAAGCAGGAGAGGCCGGTGTTCCGATGGCGCTTGCTGCACTGGGCGGCAACGCTCTTCATTTTAAACGTATTATTGATTTATACCGTAAGTCTGCTGAAAGGGCAGGACATGATGTATCGAGTTTGCCTGTTGCTACGACAAGCTTAATGTATTTAACGGAAAATGTAGAACATGCAATGAATACGATGTATCCCTATTTGAATAAAGGAATGTTCCATGTGAATGGACGAGGCTATCCGGCGCAGCTCTTTATGGACGGGGATGCAGTGGAGGATGTGTTGATGGTCGGAGATGCTGGCCGTATCGTCGAAAAAATCCTTCATCAATATGAGCTGTTCGGTCACCAGCGCTTCCTTGCGCAAATTGATTTTGGGGGCATTCCATTTAAAGAAGTGGCCAAAACAATTGAGACAATTGGCAGCGATATTTTACCTCAAGTGAGAAAGTATACGAAGTAAAAAATGAACCTTGAGTGGGCTCACTCAAGGTTCATTTTTTATTATTTCTTTTTCAATTGAAGGATGATCTGTTCATCCGGTGTTACATATAGTGTTTTCTGCTCGAAGTAAATAACAAAGCCGGGCTTTGCTCCATTTGGCTTCTTCACCTGGCGAATTTCTGTATAGTCGACAGGCACGGAGGAAGATTCGCGTGCTTTACTGAAGTAGGCGCTTAACACGGCCGCCTCGTGGAGCGTTGTTTCATCAGGCTGATCTGCATGAATAACGACGTGGGAGCCCGGAATATCCTTTGTATGAAGCCAAATATCGCTTTTTTTCGCTAGTTTGAATGTTAAATAATCATTTTGCTTGTTATTTTTACCGACAGAAATGGGAATGCCTGTAGAAGAAATGAATTTTTCAGGTTCCGGTTTTGTCGGTTTTTTCTTTTTCTTAGAGGCACGAAGGCGCAGATACCCCTGTTCAGCGAGTTCTTCACGGATTTCTTCAATATCAGCAGGAGCTGCCTGCTGCACTTGCTGGCTTAACATTTCAAAGTACTGAATCTCATCCTCTGTTTTTTTCTTTTGTTCTTCAATCATTACAAGTGCATTTTTTGCCTTATTGTACTTTGTATAGTAGCTTTGCGCATTTTCGATTGGTGTTTTTCGTGGACTTACCTGGATTGTTACTTGGTCACCAGTATAATAGTTTTCCACTGTCACACGTTCCACACCTTTTTCAAACTTATACAGGTTCGCCATCAATAGCTCGCCGTATAATTGAAATTCATCCAGCTGGCTGGCGCGTGCGTAATCCTGGTCCAATTTTTTCAGTTTGAGTCGCAGCTTGTCAATTTCATTTGATAGCCAGCGTTCCAGATCACCTGCCTGCTGCTTCACTCGGTCGCGCTCTGCACGGGCAAAGAAAACCCGGTCGAGCAGCTCGCCAAGCGTCGCATATGTCGCCTCTCCTCCTTTAATATGACGAAGGTCTGCCGGTGAGAAGAGAGCTTTTCCGTTTTCTTTATAGGTTGGCTGTTGTGCTTCCTCCACTTCCGTCATAAATTCCCGGAAAATGTGCGGATGATTCGTTCCATCCAACCGGTATAGCAGTTCTGCAGCATGTAACGCAGAAAAGCCGGCAAAATGCTGTACAATCTCTTTTGGTTCATGTGGTTGGCTGAAGAAGAGTGAAATTTCTTCATCCGAAACGCTAAAAGGATTTACTTTATCCTGTGCAGGAGGACCAATATAGGTCTGACCAGGAAGAACTGTTCTATAACTATTCAAGGATGGTGGAAGATGCTTTAAGCTGTCGAGAATGCGCATGTTGTCTGCATCGACTAAAATACAGTTACTGTGGCGCCCCATGATTTCCACAATCAGTTTCCGTACTACAGGATCCCCGATTTCATTTTTACTTTCCACAGTCATTTCAATGATCCGTTCACCGGGCTGAGCTTGAATGCTCTGGATAAAACCGCCCTCTAGATGCTTGCGCAAAAGCATGCAAAACATTGGCGGCTCAGCGGGGTTATCGACTGTTTGCTCAGTAATATGCATACGAGCATAAGAAGGGTGGATGGAAATCAGCAATTTATGATTAGCACCGCCTGCACGGATTTGCAGCATTACTTCCAGTGCATTCGGCTGATGAATTTTTGTAATACGCCCTGTTACTAATTTTTGAAGCTCTTTTGTCATAGAACGTGTAAATAATCCGTCAAAAGCCATTGTTCATTCCTCTTTCATTTACGGTGTTACACCGTATTTATTTAAATATGCCATTGTCAATCCGTTCTTTCTTATGATAGCATTTTTTTTTGCGGGTGCCGATGTTTACATATTTATATAAAACAATCGGCATAACAGGCCAAACATATGCTATAATTGTTGCAGTATGCAAAGAAGGGTGTGACGAACCTTGGTGCGTAGTATGACGGGCTTTGGCAGGGGTGTCACAACGACGAAATCTCATCAACTAACCGTTGAAGTTCGTAGTGTGAATCATCGTTTTTTAGAAATTAATACGAAATTCCCAAAGGAATGGATGGAGTCGGAAGTGCTGGCGAAAAAGAAGCTGTCACAGGCTTTATCACGTGGGAAACTCGATGTTATTATTTTTTTGAAGGAGCTTCAGACAGCTGAGCAGAAAATTGATATTAATTGGCCGTTATTAGAGGCATACCGTAAAGCAAAAGAAGAGCTGTCACAAAACATGCTGGTAGAGGAAAAGTGGACGATGCAGGAAATCGCCATGCTCGACCAAGTGTTAGTAATTCAAAAAGAAGAGCTTGTGAATGATGAAGTACTCTTGGCAGTAGAGCAGGCATTAACAGATGCGATTACCGAACTCATTGCAATGCGGGAACGGGAAGGTACGGAGCTGAAGGCAGTGATGCTTCAGTATAAAGAGCAGCTGCAGGCACAAGTACAATGTATCCGCCAAACATCAGGAGAGGCAGTGGCAAAATACCGGGAACGCTTAAAGCAGCGACTTGAGGAGTTTACGAACGGCCACCTGCTGGAAGACCGACTGCTGACAGAAGTGGCGCTGTTTGCTGAACGAGTTGATATTAGCGAGGAATTAGATCGTCTGGACAGCCATTTTATGCAGCTGGCAGAAACGCTGGAGGAAAATGTGCCGATTGGCCGTAAGCTTGATTTTCTGATGCAGGAAATGCACCGTGAAATCAATACAATCGGCTCGAAAAATCAATCTTCGGAAAGTTCAATTGCTGTTGTACAAGCGAAGACGATTTTAGAGAAAATGCGAGAGCAAGTTCAAAATATTGAATAGCTAGAAGGAGTTATAAATGAAGAAACAACGTGGCTTATTAATCGTATTATCAGGTCCATCGGGTGTTGGAAAAGGAACGGTTCGTAAAGAGCTTTTCTCGCAGGCCGATACGAATTATGAATATTCTATTTCAATGACAACGCGTAATCCTCGCGAAGGAGAAGTGGATGGTGTAGACTATTTCTTTAAGACACGCACGGAATTCGAGACGTTGATCGAAGACGGCGGATTGCTGGAGCATGCTGAATTCGTAGGGAATTACTACGGAACACCGCTTGCCTATGTAAATGAAACGCTGGATGCCGGACGCGATGTATTTTTAGAAATTGAAGTACAGGGAGCAAGACAAATTCGTGAAAAGGCACCTGATGCACTGTTCATTTTCCTGGCACCGCCAAGCCTATCGGAGCTGAAGGCACGTCTGGTCGGCCGAGGTACGGAAACGGACGATATTATAGCAAAGCGGATTGCGACAGCAGAAGCGGAGCTAGAGATGATGAGTTTATACGATTACGTTGTAGAAAACGATGAAGTAGAAAATGCGTGCGACAAAATTAATGCCATTATCAAGGCGGAACATTGCCGCCGCGAGCGTGTAGAAAAAATTTACTTATCCATGTTGAAGGGGGAATAATCCATGTTATATCCATCAGTAGATGCTTTAAAAAAGGAAATCGATTCAAAATATTCATTAGTGAGTTTAGCTTCTAAGCGTGCTCGCCAAATGCAGGAAGAGGGCGGCGAGCGTCTTCATAAGTATGTATCTTATAAGCCGGTAGGCAAAGCGTTAGAGGAAGTAGCGACAGGAGTGCTGAAAAAAGTGCAGCAGGACGAGTCAACTATTTACGAGGATGAAGTTTAATAATTGATGCAGGTAGCTCCCGGAGAAGTTTCTTTGGGAGCTTATCATTTGAAAGGGAGAAATTTTTATGCAACAGAGAAATATTTTACTTTGTGTAACAGGTGGAATTGCAGTTTATAAAGCGGTTGCGCTTGTGAGTAAACTGACACAGGCAGGCTTTACCGTAAAAGTAATCATGACAGCATCTGCACAGAAATTTGTTAACCCATTAAGCTTTCAAGTGATGTCTAAAAATGATGTGTTTTTCGATACATTCGATGAAAAAAATTCCGCTGTCATTGCCCATATCGATTTAGCAGACTGGGCGGATCTCATTTTAGTGGCTCCCGCAACAGCAAATGTTATTGGAAAACTGGCAAACGGGATTGCAGATGATATGGTAACAACGACACTTCTGGCAGCAACAGCCCCTGTTTGGATTGCACCGGCAATGAATGTTCATATGTATGACCATCCGGCAGTAAAACGCAATATTATTCAGCTCCATACAGACGGCTACCGCTTCATCGAGCCATCTGAAGGGTACTTGGCATGTGGCTATGTGGGCAAAGGCCGTCTAGAGGAGCCTGAAAAAATTACTGAGCTAGTGAAACAGCATTTTCAGCCGGCCTTTCAACCTTTAAAGGGGAAAAAAGTAGTTGTTTCAGCCGGTCCAACACGCGAAAAAGTGGACCCGGTACGTTTTCTAACAAATTTCTCCTCTGGCAAAATGGGTTATGCAATGGCGGAAGCAGCCCGGGACTTGGGGGCAGAGGTTGTTCTTGTGTCAGGTCCTACCAACCTGGCAAAGCCAGCGGGGATGAAGGTACTAGATGTTGAAAGTGCACAGCAAATGTTCGAAGCTATATGGGCAGAATACGATGTTGCGGATATTGTGATCAAGACAGCCGCGGTAGCTGACTATCGCCCCAAAAATGTGTACGGACAGAAGATGAAAAAACAGCCGGGCGAGGCTGTTTTGGAGCTTGAGCGAACGACTGATATTTTAGCGACACTCGGGGCACATAAAAAGCATCAATTGTTAATCGGGTTTGCTGCTGAAACAGATGATGTAGAAAATTACGGACAGCAGAAACTGCAAAAGAAAAATGCCGATTACATTGTAGCAAATGACATAACAGAGGCAGGCTCCGGTTTTGGAACAGATACAAACAGCGTTACTTTGATCGGATATGACTATAAAAAAAGCTTCCCCCACCTTCCTAAAAAAGAGCTTGCTTACCGTCTTCTTACAACGATTGCAGAGAGGGAAGAGTTCAAATGACACTAGTCGTTGCCCAAGTGATCGTCGATGTAGCAGCGTATCCGGTGGACCGCCCGTTCGACTACCTGGTGCCTGAAGAGTGGCACGCCTTAATTGAGGTGGGGAGCCGTGTGAAGGTTCCATTTGGACCGCGTAATGTATTAGGGTTTGTAGTGGCCCTTCAACATGACACAGAAGTGCCGATGAATAAAATTAAACCGGTGACCCAAGTACTGGATATTGAGCCTGTACTAACAGAGGAAATGCTGGAAATGGCTAAGTGGCTGAAGCAGCAGACGATTTGCTACGAAATTGATGCCCTGCAGGCTATGCTGCCGTCAGCACTCCGAGCAAAATACGAGAAAATTGTCCATTTATGCGGCGAGATAGAAGATGTGCCGAAGCCATTACAGCCCTTTTTCAACCGGAATGGAAAGGCAGATTTCAAAAATTTTGAAAAAGCTGGCCTTTTGCATGAGCTGAAAGCGGCTGTAAAGGACGGCTTTGTCACAATCGAGAACAGTGTAAAGCAGCAAGGAGCAGTAAAGGAAATTCGGAAAGTCCAAATTAACCAAGATCGGAAGAAGCTTGAAAAGATAGAATCGGAAATTTCCAAGCGTGCACAGAAACAAAAGCAGCTTGTACAGTGGATGGCAGAACGTCCCGGACAAGTGTTTCTGCCGGATGAAGTATGCAGTGAAACTGGAGTCACAATGGCGGTATTACAAGTAGTCATTGAAAAGGGGGCAGCTGCCTTCATCAAGGAAGAGGTGTATAGAGATCCATTTACAAAGGATATTGTGAAAACGGATTTTCTTAAATTGACAGATGAGCAGGAGACAGCCCTTTCCGCGATTACGGGCGCAATGGATGCACAGGTTGCTGAAACATTTTTGCTTCAGGGCATTACGGGAAGCGGTAAAACGGAAGTGTATCTCCAAGCTATTCAGCATACGCTTCAAGAAGGCAAGGAATCTATCGTTCTTGTTCCTGAAATATCCCTTACCCCGCAGATGACAGAGCGTTTCCGGTCACGTTTTGGAGAGCTCGTGGCCGTTATGCACAGCGGTTTATCCGTCGGTGAAAAGTATGATGAATGGCGGAAAGTCCAGCAGGGCAAGGTGAAGGTGGTAGTCGGTGCCAGATCGGCCATCTTTGCTCCTTTTGGAAATCTAGGGTTGATTATTTTAGACGAAGAACATGAATCGACTTATAAGCAGGAGGATTCGCCGCGCTACCATGCAAGGGACGTTGCCATCTGGCGCAGCGAGTATCATAAATGCCCGGTTATTTTAGGAAGTGCGACACCGAGCCTGGAATCCTTTGCACGGGCGAAAAAAGGTGTTTATACGCTATTAACGTTGAAAAAGCGTGCGATGAATCAAAATTTACCGACCGTTCACATTGTCGATATGCGGGAAGAGCTGAAGCTTGGAAATCGTTCGATGTTTTCTATTCAATTAGCAGATGCGATACGGGAGCGTCTCGCCAAAAAGGAACAGACCGTCCTGTTTTTAAACCGGCGAGGCTATTCCTCCTTTGTGCTGTGCAGGGATTGCGGAACGGTTGTGGAATGTCCGAACTGCGATATTTCGCTGACATATCATCGTTTTAGTGAAAAACTAAAATGTCACTATTGCGGTCATGAAGAGTATGTGCCGGAAGTATGTCCGGAATGTGCAAGTGATCATATCCGTTTCTTCGGTACAGGCACACAAAAGGTCGAGGAAGAGCTGCATAAATTATTTCCTGAGGCGCGTGTTCTCCGGATGGATGTAGATACTACGAATAAAAAGGGTGCCCATGAGACAATTTTGGATGCTTTCGGACGTGGGGAGGCAGATATTTTGCTCGGCACACAAATGATTGCAAAAGGTCTTGATTTTCCGAATATCACATTAGTTGGGGTATTAAGTGCCGATACGAGTCTGCATTTGCCGGATTACCGTTCGGCCGAGCGGACATTTCAGCTGCTGACTCAGGTGAGCGGGCGTGCCGGGCGTCATGAAAAGGCGGGGGAAGTGTTTGTCCAAACCTATACACCTGAGCATTATGCGATTGAGCTGTCAAAGGAGCAGCTGTATGAGCCGTTCTATGAGCGGGAAATGTATGTACGGCGACAGGCGAATTATCCTCCTTATTATTATTTAGCACTCATTCAAGTTTCTCATGAGGATGTTATGATGGCTGCAGAATATGCAGCGAGGGCCTCCGAATATTTACGGGCTAATCTATCCTTTAATGTTTCGATCATCGGCCCGACAACAGCGAGCATCAGCCGTCTCCAAAATAGATATCGATACCAATGTTTGATAAAATATAAGGTAGAACCAAAATTGATTCCAGTACTTTTACAGTTAATAAAATTGTACCGTTCGGAATGGATAAAAAAAGGAATTCAGCTCACAATCGATTTGGACCCTTCCATGATTTGAGCTTGTGAAAGAGGTAAAAAATATATGGCAATTAAAGAGGTAGTGAAGGCACCTGCAAAGGTTTTATCTTCCAAAACAAAAGAAGTTGACGTGATTGATGAAAAAATTATCGAGCTTTTAGATGATTTGTACGACACGATGGTGGAATACGACGGAGTGGGAATTGCTGCGCCGCAAATCGGGGTCAGTTTACGTGTAGCGATTGTAGAACTTGGCGAGGATATTTTAGAGATGATTAATCCGGTTGTTCTAGAAACGCGCGGAGAGGCAGAAGATGTAGAAGGGTGCCTAAGTTTTCCTGACTTGTTCGGTATGGTAAAGCGCCCTACCTATGTGAAAATTGAAGCAGCAGACCGTGAAGGCCGTATTTATGAATTAGAGGCAGAAGAGTTTGAAGCCCGATGTATTTTACATGAAATCGATCATCTGGACGGGGTGCTTTTCGACTCGAAAATGACGCGTATATTGACACAAGAAGAGCTGGATGAAATGTACGCGGACGTTGAGGAGGAGTAATATGACATCTGTTGTTTTTATGGGGACACCTGCCTTTTCAGCACCCATTCTTCGCATGCTGTATGAAGAAGGATACGATGTACTGGCAGTCGTGACACAGCCGGATCGTCCAGTAGGCCGTAAAAAGGTGCTGACACCTCCGCCTGTAAAGGAAGAGGCGGTAAAACTTGGTCTGCCGGTTATCCAGCCGGAAAAACTACGCGGTTCCGAGGAGCTGCAGCAAATTATCGGTCTTGGAGCAGACTTAGTAATTACTGCTGCGTTTGGGCAAATACTACCGAAGGAGCTGCTTGAGGCGCCTCGTCTTGGCTGTATCAATGTTCATGCCTCTTTACTGCCGCAATACCGGGGAGGCGCTCCTATCCATCAGGCGATTATCGATGGACAGGATACGACGGGCGTGACAATTATGTATATGGCTGAAAAGCTGGATGCGGGCGACATTATTTCCCAGCAGGAAATTGTTATTGAGGATACAGATCATACGGGAAGCATGTTTGAAAAGTTAAGCGGGGTTGGCCGTGAACTGTTAAAAGAGACATTGCCTTCTATAATTGACGGCACAAATCCTCGTATTCCGCAGGATGAATCAAAAGTGACATATGCATCGAATATTAGCCGTGAACAGGAGCGGATTGATTGGTCAAAGGATGCACGTACGATTTACAATCAAGTACGCGGACTTCACCCTTGGCCGGTTGCTTATACAACATTTGAAGACGCCAACTTTAAAATATGGTGGGCACAAATCGGTACAACATCCAATGACTGTAAGCCGGGCGAAGTAACAGCCATTCATAAAGACCATTTTGAGATTGCTACAGGCGACGGTGGTTCCCTTGCTGTATATGATCTGCAGCCGGCTGGTAAAAAGCGTATGACTGCTCAAGATTATCTTCGGGGGACAGGCTCAAAGCTACAGATTGGAGACCGTTTTGAATGAGTAAAAAAAAGCAACAAATATGGAATGGCAATGTAAGGGATGCGGCGCTTTCCATTCTGCTGGCGGTCGATAAAAACCAGGCGTACAGTAATCTACTCCTCCATCAGACAATCGAAAAATATAAAATTGACGCAAAGGACCGCAGTCTACTAACGGAAATGACATACGGGACACTACAGCACAAGCTGACGCTGGATTACTATTTAGAGCCTTTTATCCGCGGAAAGGTGGATCTATGGGTAAGATGGCTATTACGTCTTTCTCTGTATCAAATGGAGTATTTGACACGGATTCCGGCACATGCTGCTGTAAATGAAGCGGTGGAAATTGCCAAAAGACGCGGCCACCAAGGAATTGCTTCTATGGTAAATGGTATCTTGCGTTCGATTTTACGCCAAGGTGTTCCATCGACTGCAGCCATTCAGAATCCGGTGGAGCGACTTTCAGTTGAAACGAGCCATCCTCAGTGGCTGGTAGAACGCTGGGTGGAAAGCTACGGCTTTGAGGAAACGGCGGCTATGCTGCATGAAAATAATATTCCACCGGTGCAAACAGTAAGAGTTAACACAACACGTGCAACTGTTGAAGAGGTATTGGCGTCTCTTGAGGCAGAAGGTGTGAAAGCACAGCAAAGTGATATGATGCCCGAATGCATTCACCTGACAAATGGAACTGCGGCGCGCACAACAGCGTTTAAAAAAGGACTCATCACGATTCAGGATGAAAGCTCCATGCTGCCTGCCAATGTGCTGAATGCGCAGCCCGGTATGAAAGTGCTCGATATGTGTGCAGCTCCAGGTGGCAAGACAACGCATATAGCAGAAAAAATGGCTAATGAGGGTTCCATTCTGGCAATGGACCTGCATCCGCATAAGCTTGATCTAATTGATGAAAATACCGCGCGTCTTGGACTGGACATTGTTCAGACAGCCCCGGTTGATGGACGCAAGGCAGCAGAATTTCTTGCAAAAGAAAGTTATGATGCAGTACTTGTCGATGCCCCATGCTCAGGATTAGGTGTTATGCGCCGGAAGCCTGATATTAAATATACAAAGCGTGAAGAGGATTTGGAAAGCTTACAGACAATCCAATTAGCGATTTTAGATAACGCAGTGCAAGTACTAAAACCGGGGGGACGTCTCGTATATAGTACATGTACCGTGGATAAACGTGAAAATGAAGGGACAGTAGAGGCATTTGTCTCTGCACACCCGGAAATGGAACGCGAGGAAATAACAAATTTACCAGAAAAATTATTAGCGAAACAAAATAACGGGATGCTGCAAGTATTCCCGCAAGATTTTGGAAGTGACGGCTTTTTCGTTGCCTCATTTCGTAAAAAAGGAGAAACAATTTAAGTAATGGACCAAAATAAATTTGATGAACGTATTCAAGATTTAGTGGAAGAGGCGGAAGTTAAGCCGGTTCGTCGTGAGAAAAAAGAAAAGCCCCAGTTAAAGGAATCCATTTATTCATTGCGTCCTGATGAACTGCAGGAGTGGTTGAAGGAGAACGGTGAAAAGCCATTCCGCGCCGGGCAGATTTACGAGTGGTTATACAACAAGCGTGTAAAAACATTTGAGGAAATGTCCAACCTATCAAAGGGTCTTCGGGAAAAATTAGAAGAGAATTTTGCGTTAACGACGCTGTCAACTCTTATTAAGCAGGAATCAAAAGACGGAACAATCAAGTTTTTATTCCAGTTGCAGGATGGATACTCTATTGAAACAGTGTTAATGCGTCATGATTACGGGAATTCCGTCTGTGTAACAACACAGGTAGGGTGCCGGATCGGCTGTACATTCTGTGCCTCTACATTAGGCGGATTAAAACGCCATCTGCTGGCTGGAGAAATTGTTGAGCAGGTTGTCAAAGTACAGCAAACATTGGATGAAGTTGGAGAACGTGTAAGCTCGATTGTCATCATGGGTATTGGCGAACCGTTTGACAACTATGATGCAATGATGAACTTCTTGAAAATTATTAATAATGATAAGGGCTTGAACATTGGAGCCCGTCATATTACAGTATCGACTTCGGGGATTGTACCGAAGATTTATCAATTTGCAGATGAACAATTGCAAATCAATTTTGCCGTTTCCCTTCATGCGCCAAATCAGGAAGCGCGTCAAAAATTAATGCCGATTGCCCGTGCTTATAAAATTGAGGAACTGTTGGAAGCAGTACGCTATTATACGAAGAAAACAGGCCGTCGTGTGAGCTTTGAGTACGGCTTGATGTCCGGCGAAAATGATTCAGTAGAAATTGCTAATGAATTGGCAGATTTGATTAAAGGAATAAAGTGCCATGTCAATTTAATTCCAATCAATTATGTACCGGAACGCGACTATGTCCGTACATCACGCAGCAGCATCTTTGCGTTTGAACGCGCATTAAAAGAGCGTGGCGTGAATGTAACAATCCGCCGCGAGCAAGGAGCAGATATCGCAGCAGCTTGTGGACAATTGCGTGCGCAGGAACGACAAGATGAAGTGAGGTAGGTGACCATTATGAACTTTACAGTCGAAAGTGATGTTGGATTGAAACGTACAGTAAATGAGGACCGGGTCGCGTTTGTCGAGCGGCCTGATCAATTCAAGCTTGCCATTTTGGCAGACGGCATGGGTGGTCATAATGCAGGAGATGTGGCAAGCGAAATGGCGATTGAACAGATGCGGACGCTATTCCTCACAGAGGAAGGCAGCCGCTTCCATTCCCAGGAAAGCTGTAAAGAATGGCTTCATCATGCTATATCACAAATTAATAATGAAGTTTATCGTTACTCCCTATCACATGAAGACTGTCAAGGAATGGGGACTACGCTTATTGCCGTGCTCGTTCATCATATGGACTGCATCATTGGCCATATAGGGGACAGCCGCGTTTATCATTTTACAAACGAGACGGTTACGCTGATCACGCGTGACCACTCGTATGTGAATGTTTTATTGGAAAGTGGCCAAATCAGTGAGGAAGAGGCACAAAACCATCCACAGAAAAATTTCATCTTAAAATCTTTAGGAACAGAAAGATCGATACAGCCGGATTTTTATGATGTACAAGTGGAAGAAGACTCTTATTTGCTCATCTGTTCCGATGGGCTCAGTAATAAACTGTCTTCAAATGAAATGGCCGCCATTATTACGCTGCCTATGTCACTGAAAGAAAAAGGAGAAAAACTCGTCAAGCTGGCAAATGACAGCGGTGGTGAAGATAATATTTCCCTTATATTAATGACGATGAAAGAGGAGGTGTAGGCATGCTGATTGGAAAACGAGTAGGTGAACGTTATGAAATTCTATCGCTGATTGGCGGCGGTGGGATGAGTCATGTTTACTTGGCACACGATATTATTTTAAGCCGTGATGTAGCAATTAAGATTCTGCGGTATGATTTTTCGAATGAAGAAGAATTACATCGACGTTTTCAAAGAGAAGCATTATCTGCTACAAGCCTAACACATCCCAACATTGTAAGTGTCTATGATGTCGGAGAAGACGGAGATATGCACTATATTGTAATGGAATATGTTAAAGGGAAGACATTAAAGCAATACATACAGGAGTTTTCTCCGTTGTCCCCTGCAAAAAGCGTTCACATTATGAAGCAATTGACATCAGCAATTGCCCACGCCCATGAAAACGGGATTATCCATCGGGATATCAAACCGCAAAATATTTTAATGGACGCAGAAGGAAATGTGAAAATTACGGACTTTGGTATCGCTACGACGCTTAATGCGACGAGCTATACGCAGACGAACTCGGTGATGGGGACAGTCCACTATCTTTCCCCGGAACAGGCACGAGGCGGTGGAGCAACGGAAAAGTCAGATATTTATTCATTAGGGATTGTGTTATATGAACTGTTGACAGGAGAGCTCCCATTCTCTGGTGAATCAGCTGTTTCGATCGCCTTAAAGCATCTCCAGTCTGAAACACCATCTGTCAGGGCTTTTGACGCTTCCATCCCGCAGGCGCTTGAAAATGTCGTATTAAAAGCAACGGCAAAAGATGCTAATCATCGCTACAGCAGCATGAATGAAATGGAGGAAGACCTGCAGACCTGTTTATCGGCAGCGCGGGTAAATGAGCCAAAGTTTTCTTTACCAATCGATGATGAAGCAACAAAGGCTATTCCTATTATTAGGGAAAAGCTGCCAGTTGATGAGCTGTTGAAAACGAAACAAATCGACAAGGTGAAGCCTATTGAAAAGGAACAGCCGAAACAGTCAGCACAGCCTGTAATACAGAAGAAGAAAAGAAAGAAATGGCCAATTATTGTCGGAACAGTTGTAGCACTAGCCATCCTCGTGTTTGTCCTGTTTTTTGCATTAAAGCCATCGAAAGTAGAAATACCGGATGTTACGAACCTTACGGTAGAAGAGGCAACAGCCGATTTGGAAAAGGCAGGCTTCAAAGTCGGGGAACCGATTGAACGCAACTCAGAGGAAGTGGAAAAAGACAAGATCATTGGCACGACACCGAAAGCGGGGCTTATGAGAGCCAAAGGTACCGAGATACAGATGATCGTCAGCCTTGGTGAGGAAGCAATTGTCATGGAGGATTATGTAGGAAATCAAATCAGCCAAGTGCTCTCCTTACTTAAAAAAGCAGGTTTCCAAGATGTAGATACTGTGGAAGTAGAGTCCAGCGAACCAGCAGGACAGATTATTAGTCAGGAGCCGGCAGCAGGAGAGGAAGTCGTAGCAAAAGATACAGTCGTCACGCTGCAGGTGAGCAAAGGGAAAAAGATGGTGAACGTCGATAATCTGAAAGGATATACCGAGGCGGAATTAAATGATTATGCGCGGAATACAGGTCTGCACATTAAAAAAGGGAATCCGGTTAATTCAGACACTGTGCCAAAAGGAAGTGTTGTGTCCCAAAACCCTACGGCCGGCTCCTCGATAGTAGAAGGATCAACGGTTGAGGTAGTCCTTTCGAAAGGACCGCTGCCAAAACAGTCGAAACTATTTAACAAAATCATCACAATTGAGTATGAAGAGAATTTGGATGAAAATGGTGAGCCAATTCCGCAGACTGTACAAGTTTATATCCAGGATAAATCCCATACAATGGCAGAGCCTGTGGAGGAATTTGTTATTACAGAAGATAAAACATACTCTATCCAATTAGAACTAGTAGAAGGCGAAAAAGTAGCATACCGAATTATTCGGGATTCTGTGACGTTCGCACAGGAAACAATTTCATCTGATGATTATTTTTAATCTCTTTCACAAAAGTCCTTCTTTTAAAGAGGCAAGACATAAATAAAGGCAGCCCTTGTTTTCGGGTACAAGCTTACTGTCTGTAATAAGAAAGGTAAACATCTGGAAAATGGTGGGCTGCATCTTTGTAATGAATTGCCACATATGAGAAAATAAACGCAAAAACGCAATTGATGGGAGGGTTTACATGGCGCAAGGCCAAATTCGAAAAGCATTAAGCGGATATTATTATGTAGAGCAGGATGGTGAGCTTATTCAATGCCGTGGACGTGGGGTATTCCGCAACCGCGGGGAAGCTCCGCTTGTCGGTGACATCGTTGATTATACGAAAGACGGTGAATCAGACGGTTATGTAATGAAAATCCATCCTAGAAAAAATGAGCTTGTACGGCCGCCGATTGCCAATATCGATCAAGCGATTCTTGTATTTTCCGTAAAGGAGCCTGATTTCAATACAGTGTTGCTGGATCGCTTCTTAGTCGTTCTTGAATCATTTCATATTGACCCGATTATTTGTCTAACAAAGACAGACTTATTGGCTCCAGGCGAGCAAGCGGCATTAGAAGCCTATATTGAAGATTATAGAGCGATTGGCTATGAAGTGATTACGACCTATAAGGAAGATGCTTCTTTACTGGAACGTCTACAGCCATTTTTGGAAGAAAAAACAACGGTACTGGCAGGGCAATCGGGTGTCGGGAAATCGACGCTTCTAAACACACTCCTGCCTGATTTACAATTAAAGACAGGGGTTATTTCCCAAAGCCTTGGGCGTGGGAAGCATACGACACGCCATGTGGAATTAATAGAAGTATGTGGTGGTCTGCTGGCTGACACGCCGGGGTTCAGCTCCTTTGATTTTGATACGATTGAAAAGGAAGAGCTGACATCGTGTTTTCCGGAATTCCAGCGCATCGCAGAAGGATGTAAATTCCGTGGCTGCCTACATATAAAGGAGCCGAAATGTGCAGTAAAGGCTGCGCTTGAAACAGGTGAAATCAAAGCATATCGTTATGAGCATTACGAACAGTTTTTGCAAGAAATACTTGATCGAAAGCCGAGGTACTAATGATGATAAAAATTGCACCATCAATTTTAGCTGCAGACTTTGCCAAATTAGGTGAAGAAGTGAAGGAAGTAGAAGCAGCGGGGGCGGAATTGATTCATATTGATGTAATGGACGGGCATTTTGTTCCGAACATTTCATTTGGAGCGATTGCTTTAGAAGCGATCCGTCCGATATCCACATTGCCAATGGACGTGCATCTGATGATTGAAAATCCTGATCAGTATATTGAACAGTTTGCCAAAGCAGGAGCAGATTATATTACAGTACATGTAGAGGCATGCCGCCATCTGCACCGTACGATTCAGCTGATTCGCTCATTCGGTGTGAAGCCGGGGGTCGTGTTAAACCCTCATACGCCAATTGAATCTATCGCCCATATTTTGGAAGATATCGATATGGTACTATTCATGACTGTAAATCCTGGCTTTGGTGGACAAAAATTTATTCCTTCTGTACTGCCAAAAGTCGAAGCGTTATCTAGTATGGTTAAAGAGCGTGGATTAAACATAGATATCGAAATTGATGGAGGGATTACAGCAGAAACAATTGTTCCTTGTGTAAAAGCGGGGGCTAATATTTTTGTAGCTGGTTCTGCTATTTATAGTAAGGAGGACCGGGCGGCTGCATTGCAGGAAATCAAGCGGGCCGGTCTTGCTGCCATTCAATGATTGTAGCCATTTGTTCAGGCGGCCCCATTCGTGAGGCCGCCTTTCCTCTGAAAGCAGACCGGTGGATCGGCGTTGACCGTGGGGCTTATCATTTAGTAGAACGAGGCATTATACCAGATGCTATAGTAGGTGATTTTGATTCGGTTACTGAAGAGGAGTATGCATGCATTTCCAAGGCTGTGGAACACGTAGAGGCATTTCAGGCTGAAAAAGATGAGACAGATACCGATCTGGCATTAGAGCGGGCGCTTATGTACCATCCGCAGACAGTATTGCTGACGGGTGTGACAGGCGGAAGGCTCGATCATCATGAGGCGGCGCTGCGTTCTTTATACCGCTACCAGCTTTCGCATCCCCATATTCAATTTAAAATTATTAATAAGCAGAATGAGTTATGTTTTTTGCTTCCCGGTCATCATCGTCTCGAGAAGACAATCCATCAATATCTTTCCTTTTTTGCCTATGGTGAAGCGATTGAGGAAGTGACGCTCCGTGGAGTCAAGTATGAAACGACGAAGGAAATGATTGAACAAGGGACATCCCGTTTCACAAGTAATGAAATCGTACAAGATGATGCGTATATCGAGTTTACCTCTGGCATATGTTTAATGGTAAGAAGCATGGACTAAGGGGGAGCGATTGTGAAAGTATACACGTTTCAAATTCCAAAATTTTTGAGCAGCATGACAAGAGCCTGCATCAAGGTATTTCGTCGAGAGAAAAAATAAAAGGGAGTGGGTAACCGTTATGGCTACTCACTCCCTTATTCTTTAAAAAAAGAACATCAGCCCAAGAAGCTGATGTCCAGTACGCGATTAAACGCGCTCAACTTTACCTGATTTTAATGCACGAGCAGAAACCCATACACGTTTTGGCTTACCGTCAACTAGGATACGAACTTTTTGTAAGTTAGCGCCCCAAGTACGTTTAGAAGCGTTCATAGCGTGAGAACGGTTGTTGCCTGTACGAGCTTTACGGCCAGTGATAACACATTTCTTTGGCATGTAAATTCCCTCCTAACAGATGAATCTGAAAGCTTGTTTTTCAGTTCGATATTTCACATACCATAATAATTTAACATAGACTCTACATGCTTGCAAGATATTTCGCACATACTTTCAAGAAAAAAACCTTTACACCTTATAAAGGCTTGCTGTTTTAGGAAAGTAAACCCTCTTTTCACTGTAACTGCTAGACTTCAACGAACGTTTTCTTTTATAATCAATCTTTGTGTAGTACAATATAGACAGTCAAAAAGAGCCAAGGAGGCATATGTATGTCAGTAGAATTAAAAAATGAATTCGGTCAAATTGATATTTCCAATGACGTCATTGCACAAATTGCCGGCGGCGCCGCAATCGAATGCTACGGAATTGTGGGAATGGCGAGTAAACACCAAATTCGTGATGGCTTGACAGATATTTTACGAAAAGAAAACTTTGCAAAAGGCGTATTGATCCGCCAGGACGGCGAGGATTTGCATATTGATATGTACATTATTGTAAGCTACGGAACAAAAATTTCGGAGATCGCCTACCAAGTACAGTCGACAGTAAAATATACAGTGAACAAAACATTAGGCATGAGCGTAAAATCAGTGAACATTTTTGTTCAGGGCGTACGCGTAATGAATGTGTAAGAGGAGGATTTAAGGCGAATGAAGTCATTAGACGGAATTAAATTTGCAGAAATGGTACAGATGGGTGCACATCACCTATACCAAAATGCAAGTTATGTAGATTCGTTAAATGTGTTCCCGGTCCCAGACGGAGATACAGGAACGAATATGAATTTGTCGATGACGTCAGGTGCAAAAGAAACGGAAGCGAACATAAGTGAGCATATCGGGAAGACAGCACAGGCGTTATCAAAAGGATTATTAATGGGTGCGCGCGGCAACTCAGGCGTTATTTTATCGCAATTATTCCGCGGCTTTGGGAAAGCGATTGAAAAGGAAGCGGCAATCGATGCGAAGGGGCTGGCTGCAGCTTTCCAAGGCGGTGTGGATACGGCGTATAAAGCGGTGATGAAGCCGGTGGAAGGAACAATTTTAACAGTGGCACGCGAAGCAGCGGCAAAAGGCGTTGAAGTTGCAGAAACAACGGATGATCTGGTTGTATTGATGGAGGCCTTTGTAGAAGAGGCAAAAGCATCATTAAATCGTACTCCTGATCTATTGCCTGTATTAAAAGAAGTCGGCGTTGTTGACAGTGGTGGACAAGGGCTATTATTTGTATATGAAGGCTTTCTTGCTTCCTTAAAAGGGGAAGAGCTTCCGGCACGAAATGATGCATCTTTGGACGATTTGATCAATGCAGAGCACCATCGTGTTCAGGATTTCATGAATACAGAAGATATTGAATTTGGCTATTGTACGGAAATTATGGTGCGGTTTGAAAAGGAAAAAGAGCCGTTCAGTGAAGAGCAGTTCCGTGATGAACTGAATCCATTTGGTGATTCGCTGCTGGTTATTTCTGATGATGAAATTGCGAAAGTACATATTCACACAGAAACACCTGGTGCCATTTTATCGGCGGGGCAAAAGTACGGAAGCCTTATCAAAATCAAGGTGGATAATATGCGTGAGCAGCATTCAGCGATCGTGGGTGATTCTTCTGCTCCAGTGGCTCTACCTGCCAAAAAAGAGCAGCATCCTTATGCAGTTGTCACAATTGCAATGGGTGAAGGAATTGCCAACCTGCTTCGTTCTATTGGTGCCTCCTACGTTATTGAAGGCGGTCAGACAATGAACCCGTCAACAGAGGATATTGTAAAAGCAGTGAAGGAGATCGGTGCTGAGCGTGTGCTGATCCTGCCGAATAATAAAAATATTGTGATGGCGGCAGAACAGGCGGTAGAACTGCTTGATATTGAAGCAGCTGTTGTACCGACGAAGACAATTCCTCAGGGAATGGCAGCTATTTTGGCATTCAACCCTGAGCTGAGTGTTGAAGAAAATAAGGGAAATATGACAGAAGGTTTTGCCCACGTAAAAACTGGTCAGGTGACATATGCAGTCCGTGATACATCAATTGATGGTGTGGAAATCCACAAGGATGATTATATGGCACTGGCAGAAGGCAAGATTATTCTATCAACACCACAATTGATGGACGCTGCAAAAGAAGTAATCGGCAGTTTGGCTGATGAAGACAGTGAAATCATTACCATCATTTATGGAGAAGATGCAACTAAAGAACAAGCAAATGAACTGGTTAGTTTCATCGAGGAAAACTTTGCGGACGCGGAAGTGGAGCTCGTTGAAGGGAAACAGACATTATATCCATTTATCTTATCAGTTGAATAATGTATAAAAAGACCAGAGACCCCATGAGTACGTACTTACAGGGGTCTCTTTCCTTTTGAATAAAATTTGTTTTGATTAGCTTCATTCCTGTGTATAATCGGAAAGAAAAGGTTCTTTTAAGAAGAGTTTTAATTTAAAGCTATAAATTCTTGCATGAAAAGTTGAAAGATTTGTAGAAAAGGCCTGTTGCTTGATAAACTAAAGGTATGAAAAAATTGTGGGAAAATTGAAGTGGGAAGGTGACTTGATGAAATTTACATCCGTTTTTGACATTATCGGTCCCGTTATGATCGGTCCGTCAAGTTCGCATACAGCGGGTGCGGCACGGATCGGCCGGGTAGCACGTGATTTATTCGGCCGGCAGCCGAAACAGGTAAAAATTCATTTATACGGTTCTTTTGCTGAAACATATAGAGGCCATGGAACGGACGTCGCGATTATAGGTGGTCTCTTAAACTATGATACGTATGATGAACGAATCAAAACAGCTTTTGAAGATGCAGCAGCAGCGGAGATGGAATTTGAATTTATCCCGGAAGAAGCACATAAGGAGCATCCTAATACAGCACGTATTGTTATGAGTGATGATGATGGGGAGATGAGTGTAGAAGGGATATCCATTGGAGGCGGGAAAATTGAAGTCAGTGAGGTAAATGGCTTTAAACTGCGCCTGACTGGTGGTATGCCGGCTATCCTCGTTGTGCATAACGACCGTACAGGCTGTATTGCCAATGTAGCGAATTGCTTGGCTATGCATAATGTGAATATTGGCCATATGGAAGTATCCCGTATTGAGCGGGGGCATACAGCGCTAATGGTGATTGAAGTGGACCAAAATATTGAAGACCGGGTTTTAGACCAGATTTCATATATTCCGCATATTACAAAAGTCTCGAAGATTAATAATTAGGAGGGCTGCAACGTGGACGTATTATTTCAAAATGTAAGAGAATTAGTTGCCCTGGCGGAAAAAGAGAATAAACATATTTCTGAGCTTATGATTGAACAGGAAATAATGATTAGTGGCCGCAGCAGAGAAGCGATCATGGAACAGATGGATCGCAACTTGACAGTAATGGAAGAAGCAATTGAACGGGGCCTAAAAGGAGTTCAATCTGTCACTGGCTTGACAGGGGGAGATGCTGTACTTATCCAAAACTATATTGCCAGCGGAAACTCCCTATCAGGAGAGCTGCTGCTGGATGCGGTAAGTAAGGCAGTGGCGACAAATGAAGTAAATGCAGCGATGGGAACAATCTGTGCCACACCGACAGCCGGCTCGGCAGGAGTTGTCCCGGGAACATTGTTTGCTGTTAAAAACAAGCTGAATCCAACTCGTGAACAAATGATCCGTTATTTATTTACATCAGGGGCATTTGGCTTTGTTGTAGCAAATAATGCTTCCATTTCGGGTGCAGCTGGCGGATGTCAGGCAGAGGTAGGATCTGCTGCGGCGATGGCAGCAGCGGCCATTGTAGAAATGGCAGGCGGAACACCTCAGCAGTGTGCAGAAGGCTTTGCGATCACATTGAAAAACATGCTTGGGCTTGTATGTGATCCAGTAGCAGGATTAGTGGAAGTACCATGTGTAAAACGAAATGCCATGGGTGCTGCAAATGCACTCGTAGCAGCCGATATGGCTCTTGCCGGTGTAACAAGCCGCATTCCTTGTGATGAAGTAATCGGAGCAATGTACCGCATTGGGCAGTCAATGAGCCCGAATTTAAAAGAAACGGCCCGAGGCGGACTGGCTGCGACACCTACAGGAAAAGCAATCAGTAAGGCGATTTTTGATAACGGCGGCTTACAGAGCATTAAATCATTGCAGTAGGGAAGACAGGCCGGGTACATCTTCTTTTTGCCATATTATCTAAAGATACGTGAAGACAAAGTTGTAAACCGGCTTTGTATTCACTCAGAAACACACGATCAATAACATCGTGTGTTTTTCTTTTGTCTTCTAATGAATAAAAATCTGTAAGTCAACAGCCTATGAATAGAGAGGAAAAGGTATATTTAGAGGATAAGAAGAAAAATAAATGTTACAATTGAATAGTAGAAAACAGAACGTATGTTGTGAAAATAAGAATAGAAAAAATGCGAGAGCAAGGAGCAATCGTAATGGAAGGGGGAAGGCTCTTCGCGGAAATTTTGAGTGAGGCTTGATGGCTGATATTAGCTTCATTGCAGGAATTTTGGAGGAGCTGTCGGGCAAGTGAATATTACCGAACCAGTATCGAATATGAAAGGTGTCGGCAAGGAAACAGCAGAACAGTTGGCATCTCTCGGCATAGAGACAGTCGAGGATTTGATTTGGACGTTTCCGTACCGGCATGAGGACTTTACATTAAAAAATTTAGCTGAGACACCACATAACGAAAAAGTAACTATTGAGGCGAGAGTAGAAAGTGTTCCTGCTGTTACTTATATGGGAAAGAAATCCCGTTTGACTGTAACAGTTCTGGCAGGACGACATTTGGTGAAAGTCGTTATGTTTAATCAGCATTATTTAAAACAAAAGCTAACACCAGGTGCCATTATTACGGTTTCAGGGAAATGGGACAGGGGTCGTCAAGTGATCGTCGGCTCGACTATTAAATTTGGCCCAAAGCAGGAACAAGGAGATTTTGAACCGGTTTACAGCTTGCGTAATACAATACATCAAAATCGTTTCCGCAAAATAATGCGCCTGGCACTTGATGAGGCAGGGAATAATATTCCTGAAACGCTGCCCTTATCCATGTGTGAACAATATAAGCTGCTTCCTCTGCAAGAGGCGCTAGAAGGAGTTCACTTTCCAAAGGACCCAAACCATGTGAAGCAGGCAAGACGACGTTTTGTGTTTGAGGAACTGCTGGCATTCCAGCTCCGTATACAGGCACTTCGCAAAGCAAGACAGGATCAGGAAAAGGGACTCCCCATTCATTACGATCTAGAAAAGTTGCGGGCCTTTATCCAGACATTGCCGTATGAGCTGACAGGTGCACAAAAGCGGGTTGTCAATGAAATTTGTAAAGATTTAAAATCTCGGCACCGTATGAACAGGCTGCTTCAAGGAGATGTAGGGTCCGGGAAAACAGTAGTGGCAGCTATCGGCTTGTATGCAGCTGTCACAGCGGGTTTTCAAGGGGCGTTAATGGCGCCAACGGAAATTTTGGCAGAGCAGCATGCCGAAAACTTATATGCCTGGTTCGAACCACTCGGTGTACGTGTGGCGCTGCTTTCCGGTTCTACAAAAGCAAAAGCAAGACGGGACATACTCGAACGTCTGGCAAACGGAGAAATTGATATTTTAATCGGAACCCATGCGCTCATTCAGCCTGATGTGGAATTCAAGCAGCTTGGCTTTGTTATTACAGATGAGCAGCATCGCTTTGGTGTTGAGCAGCGCCGTGTCTTGCGCGATAAGGGGCAAAACCCGGATGTGCTCTTTATGACGGCAACCCCTATTCCACGTACATTGGCAATTACGGCTTTCGGGGAAATGGATGTATCTATCATTGACGAACTACCGGCAGGAAGAAAAGAAATCGAAACACATTGGATGAAGCATGAACAGATTGGGGCAGTTTTAACGAAGATGGAAGCAGAGCTGGCAGCAGGGCGTCAGGCATATGTTATTTGTCCATTAATTGAAGAATCAGATAAGCTTGATGTGCAGAATGCTGTAGAGGTGTTTGAACAACTGACGACATATTTCCATGGTCGTTTCAATGTAGGACTTATGCATGGGCGTTTACATCCGGATGAAAAGGATGCGGTTATGCGGGCATTCAGTGAGGGAAATATCCAGGTACTGGTATCGACAACGGTTGTAGAAGTTGGGGTGAACGTACCCAATGCAACGTTTATGGTAATTTACGATGCAGAACGTTTTGGCCTTGCACAGCTTCATCAGCTGCGAGGACGGGTTGGACGCGGAGAGCACCAATCCTATTGTGTACTATTGGCCGATCCGAAAACCGAAGAAGGAAAAGAGCGGATGATGTCAATGACGGAAACGAATGATGGCTTCCGTCTTGCTGAAAAGGATTTAGAGCTTCGGGGGCCGGGCGACTTCTTCGGTAAAAAACAGAGCGGACTGCCTGAATTTAAAATGGCGGACCTAGTACATGATTACCGGGCATTAGAGGTGGCACGCCAAGATGCAGTGCGGCTTATTGAAAGCGAAACGTTCTGGTCGTCCGAGGAATACGAACCATTACGCACTATGCTTGCAGCGTCCGGCGCTTTAGAAGGCGAACGTATTGATTGATGGAAAAATAGAAGAATGAAAAACGATAGAGGAGAACGCAACGATAAAAAATTTTGTTGCGTTCTTTTTCATAGTTATGTATATTGGTATTAGTACCAAGTGCTAATACTTAATGAGAAGGTGACGGATGACATGAAACGTACAAAAAAAGAACGTCAGCAATTGCTTACAGAAACGATTGCAGACAATCCATTCGTCACTGATGAACAGTTAGCACATCAGTTCGGCGTTAGTGTCCAGACAATCAGGCTTGATCGGATGGAGCTTTCTATTCCTGAATTGCGGGAACGCATTAAGGATGTAGCGTCTAAAAACTATGAAAATGAAGTGAAATCACTTCCACTGGATGAAGTGATTGGTGAAATTATAGATATTGAATTAGATAAACGCGCACTCTCTATCTTCGATGTCGGTGAAGAGCACGTCTTCCAACGTAATAATATTGCACGGGGGCATCATTTATTTGCCCAGGCAAACTCCCTTGCAGTAGCGGTGATTGATGATGAACTGGCATTGACGGTGAAGTCCAATGTGGCGTTCGTAAAACCTGTAAAGGCGGGAGACCGGGTTGTGACGAAGGCAATCGTGCGTACACAGCATACGGAAAAAAATCGTACAATTATAGATGTCACTTCGACAGTAAATAATGAAGTGGTATTTACAGGTGAATTTGAAATGTACCGCACGAAAGGTGGAAACGAGACATGAAACTAGCAGTAGATGGCATGGGCGGTGACAAAGCCCCGCAGGCAATTGCGGAAGGGGTCATGCAGGCACTCGAAGAGTTTGAAGATGTAGAAATTTTATTATATGGCCGGGAAGAGGCGATGAAGCCTTATTTAAAGGAACATCCGCGTCTTGCAGTCATCCATTGTGAGGAAGTAGTAGAAGGCGATGACGATCCGGCCCGTGCAGTACGTCGTAAAAAAGACTCTTCCATGGCACGTATGCTGGAGGCAGTGGCAGAAGGAACAGCAGATGCTTGCCTTTCAGCTGGAAATACAGGTGCGCTGATGGCGGGCGGTCTGTTTAAAGTAGGACGGATTGAAGGGATACAGCGTCCGGCTCTGGCCACTACTCTTCCGACTCTCGATGGCAAGGGCTTCCTGATGTTGGATTTAGGGGCAAATGCAGATGCAAAGCCGGAAAATTTACTCCAATATGCCATTATGGGCGATATTTATGTAAAAAAAGTACGTGGCTATTCTGCTCCCCGGGTTGGTCTGTTGAACATTGGCACAGAGGACAAAAAGGGAAATGAGCTGACAAAGGCAGCATTTGATCTGCTGAAGGAAGCAAACATGCACTTTGAAGGCAATGTGGAAGCACGTGAGCTTCTAAACAGTGTAGCGGATGTCGTAGTAACGGATGGCTTTACGGGCAATATGGTCCTCAAAACAATCGAAGGGACAGCAGGTGCATTATTTTCCATGCTGAAAGATGCCTTGACATCTTCTACAAAGGCGAAACTCGGTGCCGCTCTAGTAAAAGGTGACTTAAAAGTACTAAAGGAAAAAATGGATTATACAGAGTATGGTGGGGCGGCATTATTCGGCTTAAAAGCACCAGTTATTAAGGCGCATGGTTCATCGAACGCTAGAGCAGTACATAGTGCTATTAAACAGGCGCGTACGATGGTGGAGCACAATGTGTGTAAAACGATACAGGAAACGATTACGAAAGGGTAATCGGTCAGTAGCAAAGGGGAGCTAAAGATGACGAAAATAGCTTTTATTTTTCCGGGACAAGGCTCGCAGCAAGTAGGAATGGGTGCAGAGCTTGCCGGAACAGGTGAAAATAGTAAGACGTTTTACCAAGCAGCAGATACTGCACTTGGGTTTGCATTATCTAAGCTGATGCTGGAAGGACCGCAGGAGGAGCTGACATTGACTTACAATGCACAGCCGGCACTCCTGACAACAGGTGTTATGATTGCCCAACGTTTAATGAACGAGGGCATCAAACCGGATTATACAGCTGGTCATTCATTAGGGGAGTACAGTGCATTCGTGACGTCAGAAGTGATGTCCTTCGAAGATGCAGTGCAAATTGTTCACAAACGTGGTTTATATATGGACGAGGCGGTACCGGCAGGTGAAGGTGCCATGGCAGCAATTTTAGGAATGGATTCTACCGAGTTGGCAAAAGTTTGCGAGGAAGTAAGTGCATCAGGGGTGACTGCCCAGCTTGCAAACTTAAATTGTCCGGGACAAATCGTTATTTCCGGAACAAAAGAAGGCGTTGAAAAAGCTAGCGTTTTAGCAAAGGAAAGAGGGGCAAAACGCGCCATTCCCCTAACTGTAAGCGGACCTTTCCACAGCTCCTTAATGCAGCCGGCTGCTCAAAAGCTTGCAGCGGCAATTGAGGAAGTGGAAATGAAAAAACCAGCCATTCCTGTCGTCAGCAATGTAACGTCTGTGTTACTTGAAGAGGTGGCAGAGATCAAGAAAGAAATGATCGATCAAGTATCCAGCCCGGTCCAATGGGAGCAAAACGTAAGAACGTTACTTGACCTTGGTGTGGACATCTTTATTGAATGTGGTCCGGGCAAGGTATTAGCCGGCCTTGTAAAGAAAATCGACCGTAAAGCGACTGTCTATAGTGTGTATGATGAAGCGACACTGACACAGGTCGTTGAGGCGTCTAAGGAGTGGACACAATGTGTTTAACAGGTAAAACTGCTGTTGTAACGGGCGGTTCCCGTGGGATTGGCCGTGCAATATGCATTGAACTGGCAAAGCAGGGTGCAAATATTGTAGTCAACTTCAGCGGCAGTGAAGCAAAGGCAGCAGAAGTAGTTAAAGAAATTGAAGCACTTGGGCCAAAGGCGGTAGCAATCCAGGCAAATGTAGCAGATAGCACTGCTGTTGAAAGTTTAATGAAACAGGCATTAGAGGCGTTCGGCACAATCGATATTCTCGTAAATAATGCCGGCATTACCCGGGATAATTTATTAATGCGTATGAAAGAACAGGAATGGGACGATGTAATAGATACAAATCTCAAGGGCGTATTTCTTTGTACAAAAGCAGTCACGCGTCAAATGATGAAGCAGCGTGCAGGCCGTATCATTAATATCTCCTCTATCGTAGGTGTAGCGGGGAACCCGGGACAGGCAAATTACGTCGCTGCTAAGGCAGGAGTAATTGGGTTGACAAAGACGACGGCACAGGAATTGGCAAGCCGCAATATTTTGGTAAATGCCATTGCCCCAGGCTTTATTACAACAGAAATGACGGACGCCCTACCGGAAGAAATCAAGGAAACAATGCTAAAGCAAATCCCGCTGGCAAAACTAGGACAGCCGGAAGATATCGCAAAGGCAGTTGTATTCCTGGCATCTGACAGTGCAAATTACATTACAGGACAGACGCTGCATATTGACGGCGGACTAGTTATGTAATTAGATAATATATTTGAGGGGAGGTGACCGATTTGGCTACAGTATTTGAACGTGTTTCAAAAGTAATCGTAGACCGTCTAGGTGTTGACGAGAGCGAAGTGAAAGTAGAAGCTTCTTTCCGTGAAGATCTAGGTGCGGATTCATTAGATGTCGTTGAGCTTGTTATGGAGCTTGAAGATGAATTCGATATGGAAATTTCAGATGAAGATGCTGAAAAAATCGCAACAGTTGGTGATGCCATCAACTACATCGAAAGTAAAGTCAGCTAATGATACAGAGGTACAAAAACACGGGTGTTCGTGTTCTTGTACCTCTTTTTCATTATAATATTTGCACAATAAAGGAAAAACCTTTGCAAAACACGACTTTTTATGAGAATCTCTTTGCGTTAACTGATACAACGAGGTAAACTAAACGTTAGAAACTGAGTAAGGAAGGCAGATTGTCCATGACGATAAGAAAAAAAGGAAATAATCAGAAATCTGGTGTATTCCCGGAAAAAGTTCGGGAATCTTTTGAACAATTGCAAAGTGAACTGGATGTTTTGTTCAATAATAAAAATTTGCTGTATCAAGCATTTACCCATTCATCCTATGTGAATGAACATCGTCGAAAGCTATTTACGGACAATGAGCGGCTGGAGTTTCTAGGAGATGCTGTTTTAGAACTGTCTGTGTCGAAATTCCTATTTGAAAAATACCCGCAAATGAGTGAGGGTGAGCTGACAAAATTACGTGCATCTATTGTCTGCGAGCCGTCTTTAGTTATTTTTGCGAATGAATTGGAATTTGGCCGATATGTATTGCTTGGAAAAGGAGAGGAATTGACAGGTGGCCGTGAACGTCCTGCGCTCTTAGCTGACGTATTTGAATCATTTGTCGGTGCACTTTATCTTGACCAAGGATTAGAGCGGGTAGTAGCATTCCTGGAGAAAGTCGTGTTCCCAAAAGTAGAACTCGGTGCTTTTTCGCATGTGATGGATTTCAAAAGTCAGCTGCAGGAAATGGTGCAGCAATCGAACAACGGTATATTGCATTATGAAATCGTTGATGAAAAAGGCCCGGCTCATAACCGTACCTTCGTATCCCGTGTCCTATTAAATGAGCAGGAGCTTGGGGTAGGTAGAGGCAAATCGAAGAAAGAGGCTGAACAGCAGGCGGCGCAAAGTGCGATGCAAACGCTAAAGCAGCAAGCACAAAAGGGGGAGTAATATGTTCTTAAAGCGACTTGAAGTAATGGGCTTCAAATCTTTTGCAGAGCGTATTGGTATAGATTTTGTCCCAGGTGTAACCGCAGTGGTAGGCCCGAATGGCAGTGGAAAAAGTAATGTAACGGATGCGATTCGCTGGGTATTAGGTGAACAATCCGCAAAATCTCTTCGTGGATCAAAAATGGAAGATGTTATTTTTGCCGGCAGCGAATCACGCAAACCGCTGAATTTCGCGGAAGTGACATTGGTTTTGGATAATACAGACGAACGAATTGCTGTTCCCTACACTGAAATCAGTGTGACAAGACGTGTGTATCGTTCAGGTGATAGCGAATATTTGCTTAATAATCAAACATGTCGCCTGAAGGATATTACGGACTTGTTTATGGATTCTGGACTTGGAAAAGAAGCGTTTTCGATTATTTCCCAAGGACGGGTCGATGAGGTATTAAACAGCCGTCCAGACGATCGCCGTCTCATTTTTGAAGAGGCGGCAGGTGTGCTGAAATACAAGCAGCGGAAAAAGAAAGCCGAGCATAAGCTTGTTGAGACCGATGAAAACCTACATCGGGTACTGGACATCCTCCATGAACTGGATAATCGCCTGGAACCATTGCAAATCCAAGCTTCAACAGCCAAGGATTATGTACGCATGAGCACGGAACTAAAGGACTTTGATATTTCATTAATCGTTCATGATTTACATGTTTGTGCAGAGCAGCTAGGCTCAATGCAGAAGGAATTTGCTGAGTTAGAGTCAAATGAACTTCTGCTTGCCGGGGAAATAAGCACAGCAGAAAAAAGCTTGCGTCAAGTACGGGCAGAGCTGAAAACGTTGGATGGACAACTGGATACTTCACAGGAGGATCTGGTTGAAGCAACGGCTGAAGTAGAACGATGGGATGGTCGCAAGGCTCTGATGCATGAAAAACGCTCAAATGCCGAAAAGCATTTGAAGCAGCTGGAAGCCAGCCTGCAAATCGCAATGGAGGAAGCGAAGAAACATCGCTTACAAGAGACAGAGAAACGAACGCTGTTTGATGCAAAGCAGCAGGAAGTATCATCATTAAAACAGGCTATCAAGCAACTGGAGCAAGCATTGACACGCTCTGTAACTGAAATTGAAGAAGAGATTGAAACATCTAAAAATAAATATATCGACCTCTTGAATGAAGAAGCAACAGTCAAGAATGAGCTGAAACATATTGATCAGCAGTTACAGCAGCAACAGGAGACGGCGGAACGAATTACAGATCGTTCAGCAGGCATGCAGAAAGAATTAGAGCATACAATGGCCGAGAAGGAAATTGTAAGTAAACAGCTAAAGAAGATACAGGAAGAGCTAAAGGAGAAGCTCAATCTGTATACGGACATGCAACATTCTTTGAAACAAGTATCTGTGCAGCTGGACGAGAAGCAAAACCTTCTTTATAAAGCATATCAGTATCAGCAGCAGCTAAAGTCGCGCCGTGAAACATTAGCGGAACTTGAAGCAGATTTTTCCGGCTTTTTCCACGGTGTTAAGGAGGTCCTTTTGGCTAGAGACAAAGGGGAATTGGCTGGGATTGAAGGGGCGGTTGCCGAACTGTTACAAGTAACGGGGGAATACTCCCAGGCGATTGAAACGGCGCTTGGTGCGGCGAGTCAGCATATTGTGACGCAAAACGAACAGCATGCCCAGCAGGCAATTTCCTGGCTGAAAAAGCGTCGTGCCGGTCGTGCAACATTTCTACCGAAGTCTGTCATGAAATCCCGCCGCTTGGGAGAGAACCAGATTTCAGCCGTATCTAGCCATCCTTCGTTTGTAGATATGGCATATAACTTGGTGACATTTGAGGAATCAAACCGTTCTATTATTGAAAATCTGCTTGGGAATGTACTAGTTGCCGCAAGCCTCGATGGAGCAAGCCAAATTGCCCGCATGCTCGGTTTTAAATACCGGGTAGTAACGCTTGACGGCGATATCGTAAACGCAGGCGGCTCGCTGACAGGTGGCTCTGTTAAGCAGCAAACGTCTCTGTTTACACGAAAAGCGGAGCTCGATGATTTATCAGTGAAAATGGGAGAGATGGAGCAATCCATCCAATCAGCCGAACGTACTGTAGCAATTGAAAAGGAAAAGGTTACCGCATTACGGGATGAGCTGGAGGAAGTGCGCCTTTTAACCGAGGAGCTGCGTACACAGGAGCAACAGCAAAAATCCGCCCTATTAGAGCTTGATATGCAGGAGAAAAATTTGCGGACAAGTGTGACACTTGCTACGAGTGAGCAGACATCTATGTCAACACGTCACGAAACACTTGCCGAGCAAAAGGAGCAGGCAGAAAAACGTCTTCAGGAACTTTCAACTGAATTGGCAGAGTTAAATGAGCTCGTGGAACAGTTGACGATTGCCAAGGCTCAAGGAGATACGCAAAAGGATGTTCTCCGTGATCAAATTGGAGAGAAGCGTTCACAGCTCGCCGTAGCCCAGGAACAGCTTTCACAGTTGCAGTTGACAATAGCGGATGTGGCTGTAGGATTGTCGAAATCCAACGAATCAATCGAAAAAATTTCCCAGGAAATCGAATGGTTCCAATCAGACGCAGGCTTAAATGGCCCTTCTATGGAGGAAATTGAGCGATCAATTGTCGAATGGAGTATAAAGAGACAAACATTACTCGATATCATTGCAGAAAAACGGGAGCAGAAGGAAGCTATGCAGGCAAAGCTGGCCACAATCGAAGAAGACATGAAAGAAAAGCAGCGAATGCATAAAGGCTATATGGAAGCGATTAATACATTATCGATTAAACGCAGCCGACTGCAATATGACCAGACGAACCTATTGACACAGCTTGAGGAAAACTATGAGCTGACAGTGGAAGCAGCGGCTGAGTTAGCGGAAGAAATTGAAGATGTAGAGCAGGTCCGAAGAAAAGTGAAGCTGCTGAAGCAATCAATTGAAGAATTGGGACCTGTCAATTTGGCCGCAATCGAGGAATTTGAACGCGTTCAGGAGCGCCATGCGTTCTTGACGGAGCAGCGTAATGATTTACTGGAAGCGAAAGAGACATTGCATGAAGCAATTAAGGAAATGGACGGCGAAATGTCAACCCGCTTCCATGACACGTTTACAAATGTCCGTGCCCAGTTTAAAAATGTCTTCCGTGAGTTGTTTGGCGGCGGTCAGGCAGATCTTGTGCTGATCGATCCTGAAAACCTGCTGGAAACAGGAATTGAAATTGTTGCTCAGCCTCCCGGTAAGAAGCTGCAGAGCTTAAGCTTGCTTTCAGGTGGAGAACGTGCACTGACTGCTATAGCTTTATTGTTTGCTATTTTAAATACACGTCCAGTGCCATTCTGTATCCTGGACGAGGTAGAGGCAGCACTAGACGAATCTAACGTGATTCGTTACAGTCAATATTTGAAGAAATTCAGTAAGGATACACAGTTCATCGTTATCACCCACCGTAAAGGAACAATGGAGGGCGCGGATGTTCTGTATGGTATTACTATGCAGGAATCCGGTGTATCGAAGCTTGTTTCGGTAAAATTGGAAGAAGATGTGCCTGTAGGATAAAGGAGTGTAGGAAATGAGTTTTTTTAAGCGATTAAAAGAGAAATTGGTCGGTTCCGCAGAACAGGAAAAAGAAGAGCTTCTGGAAGAAACAAAAGAATCTGAAGCAGAACTGGAAGCACAGGGGGAAGGGTCTGATGATAAAGAGACTGCACAAGTCCCAGCGACGGAAGAGCCTGTTTATGAAGAGTCTCCTGTAACAGAACCAGTGCAAGAGGAAATTCCGGCAGTGGAATCAACTCCAGCATTGATAGAGAAAGAGGTTCAAGAGGAAGAAGCAGAGGAGGAGAAAAAGCCTTCTGCTTGGTCAATTACACAAAAATTCAAAATGGGTCTTGCCAAAACGCGTAATTCCTTTACTTCAAAGGTGAATGATTTAGTTGCCCGCTACCGGAAAGTGGATGAAGATTTCTTTGAGGAGCTTGAGGATGTACTGCTGCAGGCGGACGTTGGTTTCGAAACAGTGATGGAGTTAATGGAGAAACTGCGTTTTGAAGTGCAGCGTAAAAATATCAAAGATACAGAAGGGATTCAGACAATTATCTCTGAAAAGCTTGTTGAGATTTACGAATCAGGTGAAGAAAATCTGACCGATCTTGCTATGCAGCCTGCTGGTGAACTGACAGTCATTTTATTTGTAGGGGTAAATGGAGTTGGGAAAACAACGACAATCGGTAAGCTGGCCCACCGCCTAAAATCAGAAGGAAAATCAGTGCTGCTTGCTGCAGGCGATACATTCCGTGCGGGTGCCATTGATCAACTGCAAGTATGGGGTGACCGTGTAGGCTGTGAAGTCATCAAGCAATCGGAAGGGTCAGACCCTGCTGCTGTTATGTATGATGCTATTCGTGCGGCGAAAAATCGCGGTGTCGATGTGTTAATCTGCGATACAGCGGGACGTCTGCAAAATAAAGTAAACTTGATGAATGAGCTTGAAAAAGTGCACCGCGTCATTTCACGCGAAATTCCAAATGCGCCTCATGAAGTGTTATTGGCGCTTGATGCGACAACAGGCCAAAATGCATTAGTACAGGCACAAATGTTCAAAGAGGTTACAAATGTGACGGGGATTGTACTGACAAAGCTTGATGGTACAGCAAAAGGTGGTATCGTTCTTGCAATCCGCAACAAGCTGCATATCCCGGTGAAATTTGTAGGGCTCGGCGAGAAAATGGATGATCTGCAGCCGTTCGATGCAGAACGCTATGTATACGGTTTATTCGCAGAAGGCTTAGAAGCTGAACTGAAAAATATGGAAGACTAAAGAACACTCTCTTTTCCGTAAATGGAAAAGAGAGTCTTTTTTCTAAGCTCTTATAAATGATCATATATAAAGGCAATGGTATAATAAGCGCGGCTCCTTTTCAGGGCCGCAGATAGTTGAAAAGACAAGGAAATTACCTTGACAGTAGACAGGGAAAAGATTTATGATACAGTTGACTAAATATGAATGGAGAGATAAAAGTGCTACTTGAGAAAACAACACGCATGAACTTTCTCTTCGACTTTTATCAGGCATTATTGACGGAAAAGCAACGTAGCTATATGGAGCTTTATTACTTGGACGATCATTCGCTTGGCGAAATTGCGGAGTCCTATGATGTATCAAGACAAGCAGTTTATGATAACATCCGCCGTACAGAAGCAATGCTTGAAGAATATGAAGATAAATTACGCTTATTAGAAAAATTTCAGCAGCGTCAGCGTATTTTAAAAGAGCTGACAGACGCAATAGAAGACGAAAGTGCCGCGAAGGAAGCTCGTCTCGCGTTAATTGAGCAAATAAGGGAATCGGATTAGGAGGCGAATAATTTGGCATTTGAAGGTTTGGCAGAACGGCTCCAGGGAACCATTCAAAAAATTAAAGGTAAAGGGAAAGTTACCGAACAAGACGTGAAGGAAATGATGCGTGAAGTTCGATTTGCTTTGATCGAAGCCGACGTTAACTTAAAAGTGGTTAAAGAGTTCGTGAAAAAAGTAAGTGAACGTGCAGTAGGTACTGATGTAATGAAATCTTTAACACCGGGCCAGCAGGTTATTAAAATCGTACAGGACGAATTGACTTCATTAATGGGCGGCGAACAAAGCCCAATCAAATTCAGTACTCGTCCGCCGACAGTTATTATGATGGTTGGGCTGCAAGGTGCCGGTAAAACAACGACAACAGGGAAGCTGGCAAACGTTCTCCGTAAAAAGTATAATAAAAAGCCGCTTTTGGTAGCAGCTGACGTATACCGTCCGGCAGCCGTTAACCAGCTCCAAACAATAGGAAAGCAGCTCTCTATTCCTGTTTTTGCCCTAGGTACGGATATTTCCCCCGTGGAAATTGCCCGCCAGGCGATTGAGCATGCAAAAGAAGAACATCATGATGTTGTAATCATTGATACAGCAGGGCGTCTGCATATTGATGAGCAGTTGATGCAGGAGCTAAAGGATATCCGTGAGTTAAAAGAACCTGACGAAGTGTTCCTTGTTGTCGATGCAATGACAGGGCAAGATGCTGTCAATGTAGCGCAAAGTTTTAATGAAGCTGTAGGCATTACAGGGGTCGTATTGACGAAGCTTGACGGTGATACACGCGGTGGTGCCGCGCTGTCGATCCGCTCGGTAACGGAAAAGCCAATCAAGTTCGTTGGTATGGGCGAAAAGATGGATGCTCTCGAATCATTCCACCCAGAGCGTATGGCATCCCGTATCCTTGGTATGGGTGATGTCCTTTCATTAATTGAAAAAGCACAGGCCAATGTGGATATGGAAAAGGCAAAAGAACTGGAAGAAAAGTTCATGACGCAGACGTTCACATTCGATGATTTTATTGAACAGCTGCAGGCTGTGAAGAAGATGGGGCCTTTAGATGAGCTATTAAAAATGCTTCCGGGTGCGAACAAGATGAAAGGCCTGGATAATGTAAAGGTTGACGAGAAGCAGATGGGCCGCATTGAGGCAATCATCTATGCGATGACGCCAACGGAAAAAACGAACCCTGACATTATCAATGCAAGCCGTAAAAAACGCATTGCAACCGGTTCAGGAACAACAATCCAGGAAGTAAATCGATTACTCAAGCAGTTTGAAGAAATGAAGAAAATGATGAAGCAGATGACAGGTATGGCACAAGGAAAAGGCAAGAAAAAAATGAAATTGCCGGGATTCGATTCATTATTTAAATAAAAAAAATAGGTGTTAAGAAAAAACACTTTACAAACCACACAAACATTGATAATATACTATCTTGTGTGAAACTTATTCGGAGGTGCTAAAATAATGGCAGTTAAAATTCGCTTAAAACGTATGGGAGCTAAAAAATCTCCTTTCTATCGTATTGTAGTAGCTGACGCTCGTTCACCACGTGATGGCCGTCAAATCGAAACAGTAGGTACTTACAACCCACTTACAACTCCAGCTACAGTACTAATCGATGAAGAGAAAGCTCTTAAATGGTTAGCTGATGGCGCAAAACCATCTGATACTGTTCGTAACCTGTTCTCAGAACAAGGAATCATGGAGAAATTCCATAACCAAAAATTCAGTAAATAATCGGAGGTATCTATATGAAGCAGCTGATTGAAACGATCGTGAAACCGTTAGTCGATTATCCGGATGAAGTTCGGATCGAAACGGACGAAAACGAAAGTCGAATTGTTTATAAACTTTTTGTTCATCCAGAGGATCGGGGAAAAGTGATAGGCAAACAGGGCCGCGTCGCTAAGGCGATTCGTACAATTGTTTACTCAGCAGCTAGTGGATACCATAAGAAAAAGACGTACGTCGATATATTGGATTAAAAAAGGATATTCTGAGCGGAATATCCACACAATAAAAAGAGGAGGAGGCGCTGGCTTTCTTCTCTTTTTCTATACAAGAGGTGATATGATGGAATGGTTTAATGTAGGCCGTATTGTTAATACACATGGTATTCGAGGCGAGGTACGCGTACTGTCCACAACGGATTTTGAAGACATCCGTTTTGCACCGGGCAGTAAGCTGGCCGTATTTAAAAAGGATGAAAAACGACCGATCTGGGTGACGGTCCAAAGCACGCGCCGCCATAAAAATTTCATCCTGCTGACATTTGAAGGATTGGACAATATTAACCTGGTGGAGCCATTTAAAGAGGGACTGCTCAAGGTCACGATGGATCAATTGGCAGAAGATGAGCTGGAAGAGAATGAATATTACCATTTTGAAATTATGGATTGTGAGGTTTTCTCAGAAGAAGGGGAACTGATCGGCGTAGTGTCTGATATTTTAGAAACGGGTGCCAATGATGTATGGGAAATCAAATCAAAAGGCGGCAAGAAGCACTATATACCGTATATTGAAGATGTCGTAAAAGAAATAGATGTGGAAGAGAAAAAAATCGTGATCCACCTGATGGAAGGCCTGCTATCATGATGAACATTCACGTACTTAGCCTTTTTCCTGATATGTTTGAAGGGGTGTTCGGTGCCTCTATTTTGAAAAAGGCACAGGAAAAAGGCGCTGTTGAGCTAACTGTATCGGACATCAGGGAATATAGCGACAACAAGCATAAGCAAGTAGATGATTATCCGTATGGCGGCGGTGCGGGAATGGTATTAAAACCTGAACCAATGTTCAATGCTGTGGAAAACATTACTGAAGGCCGCAAACCACGCGTTATTCTCATGTGTCCGCAAGGGGAACGATTTACGCAGAAAAAAGCGGAGGAGCTGGCACAGGAAGAGGATCTTGTCTTTCTATGCGGCCATTATGAGGGGTATGATGAACGAATCCGTGAGCATCTTGTAACAGATGAAATCTCGATCGGTGATTTCGTGCTGACAGGAGGTGAACTGCCTGCTATGACGGTTATTGATGCAGTCGTACGTCTACTGCCGGGCGTCTTAGGACAGGCAGATTCCCACATCCAAGACTCGTTTTCTACAGGCTTGCTGGAGCATCCTCACTATACACGCCCGGCAGATTTTCGTGGGATGAAGGTACCGGATGTATTGACAAGCGGTAACCATGCAAAAATTGAAGAGTGGCGGATGGAGCAATCGTTAAAACGCACATTCATGCGTCGCCCTGATTTGCTTGAAGCCCTAGAGCTTACACCGAAACAGCAAAAAATTTTAGAGACATTAAAAAAGGAATTACTATAAAGAAAAGATACTTGACATCTTAAAAAGACTTATGGTAATATTCATTTTGTGCTTCTATGTGAAGCACTGAATTACGGTGTTCCGCTGTGGCCTAGAGCGTGCATGAGCATCTGTCTAAGGAGAGAATAAAATGTCTAACATTATCACAGAAATTACAAAAGAACAACTTCGTACAGACCTTCCAACATTCCGTCCTGGTGACACTGTAAAGGTACACGTTAAAGTTGTTGAGGGTACTCGTGAACGTATCCAATTATTCGAAGGCGTAGTAATCAAACGTCGTGGTGGCGGCATCAGCGAAACTTTCACTGTTCGTAAAATTTCTTACGGTGTTGGTGTTGAGCGTACTTTCCCAGTACACACACCAAAAATCGCTAAATTAGAAGTTACTCGTCGCGGTAAAGTACGTCGCGCTAAACTTTACTACCTACGTAACCTACGTGGTAAAGCAGCACGTATTAAAGAAATCCGATAATAGCTTTTTAAAGAATGGGGCTTGGTTTCAGGCTCCATTCTTTTCTCTTTACATATAGCAGTAGACAATTTTTTTTGCTTGGAAACTATATTTCGTTTACAATATATGTGGATAGACGAGGGGGATAATTGCATGGAAAAAGTTGGAAAAGAAAAAAACGAGCTTTGGGAATGGATTAAAGCATTGCTTATCGCCTTTGCGATTGCTGCATTCATTCGATATTTTTTATTTACGCCTATCGTCGTTGATGGCGAATCTATGATGCCAACCCTTGAAGACGGTGACCGGATGATTGTTAATAAAATTGGCTACAAAATCGGCAGCCCGGACCGTTTTGATATTGTCGTCTTCCATGCGCCGGAAGGAAAAGATTATATTAAACGTGTGATAGGTCTCCCAGGCGATCATATAGAATATATCGACGACCAATTATATATTAATGGGAAACCGTATGAAGAGCCTTATTTAGACAAGTATAAAGCGGAAATTACAGAGGGAAATCTTACTGGTGATTTCAAACTGCAGGATATTGATCCTACGCTTGACGTTATTCCGGAAGGCTATGTATTTGTAATGGGGGACAATCGCCGCTTTAGTAAAGATAGCCGGCATATCGGGATTGTGAGTGAAGATAAAATTATCGGAAGTACAAATTTGATTTTCTGGCCTCTAAATGATATTAAAATTGTAAAATGACGAATGAGAGGGGATGCGAGTCTCCTCTTTTTATATGAGAAAAGCTTTTATGGATACACTATAGCTGTGGGTAACATTACTTTTGCTATAAAGAAAGATAGTGGCAATGTAATTTCTTCTAATGAAAAAGCAGTAATAAATTAGAGAAGAATATGCCAAAAGAAAGGAATATATTAAATGACAATACAATGGTTCCCGGGACATATGGCAAAAGCGCGCCGTGAAGTTTCCGAAAAGTTAAAACTGGTAGATATTATTTTCGAGCTGGTAGATGCCCGGCTTCCGCTTTCATCTCGTAACCCAATGATTGACCAAGTGATCAACCAAAAGCCGCGCCTGCTTATTTTAAATAAGCAGGATATGGCGGATGAATCGGAAACACGCAAATGGCTCGCGTATTTTGATGAACGCGGCCATAAAGCTGTAGCAATTAACTCCCTTGAAGGGAAAGGGCTGCAGGTTGTAACAAAGGCAGCCCAGGAACTACTGGCGGAGAAATGGGCACGCATGAAAGCGAAAGGTATGAAGCCACGTGCCATTCGTGCGATGATTGTAGGAATTCCTAATGTCGGAAAGTCTACACTGATCAATCGCCTAGCAAAGAAAAATATTGCTAAAACCGGTAATACGCCAGGTGTTACGAAGGCCCAACAGTGGATCAAAGTAGGAAAAGAGCTGGAGTTACTGGATACACCGGGTATTTTATGGCCGAAATTTGAAGATCAGGAAGTCGGCTTTAAGCTGGCGCTAACGGGCGCCATTAAAGATACAGTAACAAATATGGAGGATTTGGCCGTTTACGGGCTTCGTTTCCTCTCTATTCATTACCCCGAACGTATGCAGGAACGTTATGGTCTTGAATTTGTGCATGAAGAATTAGTCGATACGTTCGACCATATAGGAAAGCTCCGCCGCGTATTCGGACAAGGTGGGGAAATCGACTACGACCAAGTGGCAGAGCTGATTGTGCGGGATATCCGTTCACAGCATCTAGGCAAGCTGACGTTTGATTTTGTAGCTGAACAAGTAGAAAAGGAAAATATGGAGCTGTAACGGAAAGAGGCAGTGTGAAAGAGTAAATAACTTTTCACACTGCCTTTCTCTATTCTAATTGGCCGCTGTAAAGTATTGCTTCTGCGGCAGTTAGATCACCGTGTTATCGTTTCTGTTGAAAAGGAGGTGTCCCGGAAAACTTCTCGGACACCTCCTTTTCTTTTATAATAAAATTATATGCCGATATACAATATAAGACAGGCAAGGAGTAGAAAGATGAAAACGATTAAAGAAATTACAGCTGCACTAAAGGCCGCAGAACAAATAGAGCCCTGGATGAAAGAGATCCAACGAGATGAGCGGACGGGTGTGCAGAAAGCCTGGGCAGCTTTTGAAAAACGTATGGTGAAAAGGCAGCTGATAATAGATGCCCATGAGGAGAAATGCCGTTTTGATGCCTCTTACCTTCCGCAGCCGCACGACTTCGCAGCAGGAGTTGATGAGGCGGGGCGGGGGCCATTAGCAGGGCCGGTTGTGACGGCTGCTGTTATTTTACCTCCCCATTGTGAGGCACTCATCGGAATCAATGACTCAAAGCAATTGTCGAAGGAATTACGGGAGAGCTATGCGGCCCGCATTAAGGAACATGCTGTTTGCTATCATATACATTTCCAGCCTGCTGAAAAGATTGATGAATTAAATATTTACGAAGCAACAAAGCAGTCAATGGCTGCAAGTGTTGCAGCACTTGCAATACAGCCTGCTGTTGTGCTGGTAGATGCAATGACCTTGCCCATTCAGCTGCCGCAGCATTCCATCGTGAAGGGGGATGCAAAAAGCCTGGCCATTGCAGCAGCATCTATTTTGGCTAAAACCGCACGTGATGAATATATGGAGCAGCTGCATGAACAGCATCCGCAGTATGGCTTCCACCAGCACGCAGGATACGGTACAAAACAGCACTTGGAAGCGCTTGAACAGTATGGACCGACAAAACATCATAGAAAGAGTTTTGAACCCATTAAATCAATGATAAAGGGGTGAAATAGATTGACATCTACATCATTCAATCCTATTCAGCCGCAGCAGGGGCCAATGCAGGCAAATCAGGCTCTTGTGCTGCGGGAGGGACAAGTTTTTCATGGAACAATTAAGCAGCTTTATCCAGACCAAATGGCTGAGATACAAGTAGGGGGGAATCGGCTGATTGCGAAATTAGAGGTGCCTCTTGCTGCGGGAGATACACACTTTTTCCAAGTAACTCGTACAGGAGCCGAGACAGAACTGAAGGTAGTGACCGGCCCGATGCCACAATCGATGGGATCGCAGCAGCAAATGCTGCAGCTGCTGCAATCGATGAATCTCCCGCAGACAAAAGAAATGCAGCAAGTGATGGGACATTTCCTCAAAGCCCAAATCCCTATCACACGTGAGCAGTTATTACAGGCTGAAGCATGGATGAAGGCGCTGCCCCAGGGAGTGGCAAAGCAAGATGCCCTAGGAGCGATGCAGCGGATGGTGGAGCTGAAAATGCCATTTACGAATGAGGTATTTCAAGCCCTTGTCCAAGGGGCGAAAACGACCGGTATGAGCACAGCACTTCAAAATTTCGTCAGTCAGTTAACAAATGAGCCAAATATCTCGCAGGAACTGAAAACGAGCTTATTGACGCAACTGCAGACGGTTGCTAAGCCGCTGGAGAATGAAACAGGAGGTGTAATCCTGGCGCGCGCCGTACAGACGTTAACAGATCAGACAGCATCTGTAGCGAACCGCCAGCAAGCGCTGGTACTCTTGAAAGAAGCGGGCATCCTCCCTAAAAGTGCTACGCTACCCAATTGGCAGTCCATGCCTGCACAAACGGCTATTTCCTCTTCTCAGCAACAGCCAGGCCAGGCTGGACAGATGATTGAGCAGATAATGGCTGCAAAACAAGAAGAAAGTACAATGATTGTGCAGCAAGTGCGTACATTTCTGCAAAATGAAGGGTTGCTAACGATGGAGCAAAAAAATCAGCTGCAGCAAATGGTCGAACGATTTACACAGCTTCCACAAACAAAACAAACAATGGAAGTGTTTGCACGCCAGCTGCATGAACAGCTGCTTAAAGCTTTTTCTTCAAATAGTAATAGCCACTTATTTACTCAAAATGAGCATGGCCTAACAGTGAAGGATCAGCTTCTCTCTTTGTTAAAGTCTGATGCTGCTCCACCTGCCAATGATATGCTGATGAGAAACCTTGTACGTACAAGCAATGCATCATTACAACCGGCTATCCAAGCGCTCATGGTAGAAGCAGAGGCAACGGTACGTAATGCTGTCGATAGTAAGGCGATGGAACAGGCGTTGAAAACGGTTATAAAGGGACTTGGCATCAGCTATGAAGCTGCTTTGAACAGCAAGGCGGTAGATGTTCAGACACTTGCCCAGTCTGTGAAGCCGCAGTTGCTGTCTCTACTGCATGATACACAGGTGACTCCAGCATTGCGTGATTCGGCAGAGGTATTGATGGCGCGATTGAATGGAATGCAGCTTCTATCAGGGGAAAATGGGCATCAGCACCAGCTGATCATGCAAGTACCCCTTGAGTTTTTCGGCAGGCAGATGGATGCCACCCTGCAATGGAATGGAAGAATGGGAAAAGACGGAAAAGTTGATGCGGATTTTGCACGGGTTTTGTTTTATTTGAATATGGAATCTCTTCAAGAGACGGTTATCGATATGCAAGTACAAAACAGAATTGTAACCATTACTGTATTTAATGATGACCCGCAGCTCAGTATATTGGCAGAACCGCTCAAGCAATCATTAAAAGGTGGTCTCCGGGACAAAGAATACAAGCTTTCAGGTATTTTTATCAAGCCTTTTGAAAGAACAAACCACGAGAAAGCTATACAAAATTCAAAAACAGCTCCTGAACAGTGGAACGGGGTGGATTTCCGCGTATGAGCGACAAGAAATTTGCGCGAAAAGAGGCAATAGCGCTTTCCTATAATCCTCTCTCGCCGAAAGGACCAACCGTAGTAGCGAAGGGAAAGGGAAAAATTGCTGAAAATATTTTAGAACAGGCAGCTCTGCATGATGTACCGGTCCATGAAGATCAGAATCTAGTTCAACTGTTGGGGCAACTGGATTTGAATGAATCTATACCTGAGGAACTCTACCAGGCAGTAGCGGAGGTTTTTGCCTTTATTTATCATTTAGATCAAAAACATGGAGAACTAAAGCGTCGTAATGAGCCGTTGTAAGTGATAGCACTTACACGGCTTTTTGTGTATTTTGTGAATGTAATAGAATAATCGACATTAAAAGACTGAAAATTCCGCATAAAAGACAAATATAGACATTGTCTGAATGTTTGTATAAAATAGATTATAGTGAAAAAATATTTCCAATTGTCTGATGGGAGGATGTATTATGAATATCCACGAATATCAAGGGAAAGAAATCTTGAGAAGCTATGGGGTGGCAGTGCCAAACGGGAAAGTTGCTTTTTCTCCGGATGAAGCTGTGAAAGTCGCAAAGGAGCTTGGTAGCAACGTCACGGTTGTGAAAGCACAAATCCATGCGGGAGGTCGCGGTAAGGCAGGCGGTGTCAAGATTGCAAAAAACCTTGATGAAGTACGCTCTTATGCAAAGGAGCTGCTTGGCAAAATTTTAGTAACACACCAAACGGGTCCTGAAGGTAAAGAAGTAAAAAGGCTTTACATTGAAGAGGGGTCGGATATTCAAAAAGAATATTATTTAAGTTTTGTATTGGACCGCGCAACTTCACGTGTCACATTAATGGGCTCGGAAGAGGGCGGTATGGATATAGAAGAAGTGGCAGAGACAAACCCTGAAAAGATTTTCAAGGAAGTTGTAGATCCTGTAACAGGTCTTCTGCCGTTCCAAGCACGCCGTATGGCATATAATATGAATATCCCTACAAAACTGGTAAACAAAGCGGCAAAATTAATGCTTGGTCTTTACGATGCTTTCGTCGATAAAGACGCATCCATCGTTGAAATCAATCCGCTTGTTGTAACAGGCGATGATGAGGTAGTGGCGCTTGATGCAAAGTTCAACTTTGACAGCAATGCCCTGTACCGTCATAAAGATATCGTAGAGCTGCGAGACTTTGATGAAGAAGATCCAAAAGAAATTGAAGCATCAAAATATGACTTAAGCTATATTTCCCTTGATGGTAACATCGGCTGCATGGTAAACGGTGCAGGGTTAGCGATGGCTACAATGGATACAATCAGTTATTACGGCGGATCACCTGCAAACTTCCTGGATGTTGGGGGCGGTGCGACGGCGGAAAAAGTAACAGAAGCATTCAAAATTATTCTGTCGGACCAAAAAGTAAAAGGCATTTTTGTCAATATTTTCGGCGGAATTATGAAATGCGATATTATTGCGGAAGGGGTTATTACAGCCGCAAAAGAAGTGGGACTTAAAGTGCCGCTTGTCGTACGCCTAGAAGGAACAAACGTTGACCTGGGCAAACAGCTTCTGAACGAATCCGGACTGAACATCGTTGCCGCAGATTCAATGGCTGATGGCGCCCAAAAAATCGTAGGACTTGTAAGCTAAGGGAGGCAGGGAATAGCAATGAGTGTATATATTAATAAAGATACAAAAGTAATTGTTCAAGGTATTACAGGTGAAACAGCACTATTCCATACGAAACAAATGCTTGAATACGGTACAAAAATTGTCGCTGGGGTAACTCCCGGAAAAGGCGGTATGGAAGTAGAAGGTGTACCGGTCTTTAATAGCGTACAGGAAGCAGTAGATGCTACAGGCGCAAATGTATCGGTTATTTATGTATCAGCTCCATTTGCTGCAGATGCAATTATGGAGGCTGTAGATGCCGAGCTGGATATGACAATTTGTATTACAGAGCATATTCCTGTACTGGATATGGTGAAGGTGAAACGCTATATGGAAGGCAAAAAGACACGTTTAGTTGGTCCAAACTGCCCTGGTGTTATTACAGCAGACGAGTGTAAAATCGGCATCATGCCTGGCTATATCCACACAAAAGGTCACGTAGGTGTTGTTTCCCGTTCCGGAACATTAACTTATGAGGCTGTTCATCAATTGACACAAGCAGGTATCGGCCAGACAACTGCTGTTGGAATTGGTGGAGACCCTGTAAATGGTACCAACTTCATCGATGTACTGAAGGAATACAATGAAGACCCAGAAACTTACGCGGTTGTTATGATTGGGGAAATCGGCGGTACAGCTGAGGAAGAAGCAGCTGAATGGATAAAAGCCAATATGACAAAACCGGTTGTAGGCTTTATCGGTGGACAAACAGCCCCTCCAGGCAAACGAATGGGACATGCTGGGGCGATTATTTCAGGCGGAAAAGGAACAGCCGCTGAAAAAATCAAGGCAATGAACGAAGCGGGCATCGAAGTAGCGCCGACACCTTCTGTCATTGGCGAAACATTAATTAAGGTCATCAAAGAAAAAGGTCTATACGAAAAATGTAAGACACATTAAAATGGAGATGTAGCACGGGTGGGGGCTCGTGCTACATCTTTTGTTGTACAGTCATTTTTTCTTCTATTATAAAGGAGCGATAAAATGACAAATCTACAGCATTTATTAGCACTTCATCATACTTATCCACTCTCACTGAATAAGCTGCATATATTATTACATGAAGCCCGTACAATCAACGGATTGACATGGCTATCAGCCTCAGATTTGGCACAAATTCTCAATATCGGGAAGACAAAGGCAATAGCATTAAAAAAGGCATATTCCACCTGGATGGAAAAAGATATAGAGAACTATTATGCCTCCCTTGATATCGAACCGATTCCCTATACAAGTGCCGACTACCCAAAGGAACTACTACAGCTCCCCGATGCGCCTGTTATGTTGTATGTAAAAGGTAACCGCAAGTTGCTGACAGCAGAAAAAAAGATCGCCTGCATTGGTTCAAGAAAGGCTACACAGTATTCTGTTGAGGCCTTTACACAGCTGATGCCGCCGCTTATTTCCGCAGGTTATGTAATTGTCAGCGGCCTTGCAAAAGGGGCCGATACACTTGCACATCGATCTGCCATCCATTATGGTGGACATACCATTGCTGTTTTGGGGCATGGCTTGCATACCATTTACCCAAAAGCTAATGAAGAGCTGGCTCTCTATATGGGGCAGCATCAGTTACTCGTTACAGAATACCCGCCATTTATGGGACCAAAAAAGCACTATTTCCCTATGCGTAACCGGATCATCAGCGGGTTGTCGGATGCTTTAGTCGTCACAGAGGCAGCGATGCGCAGTGGAACTATTATCACGACTGAGCTTGCACTAGAGCAGGGAAAAGATGTCTTTGCCGTGCCGGGGCCGATTACTTCTGCCCAGTCGAGCGGTACAAATAATTTGATTAAAGAAGGCGCTATTCCTATATGGAACGGGTATCAAATCAACTATTTATCAAGAAACAGTTGATATAAAGGGGTTTTTAAAGGGGGTTGAATCGGCTAAAATGGGTTTGTGCCGATTTCGTGCCGATTCAGATTTTATCGCGAGTATATGCGGTAAACTTATTTAGCTCATCTTGATCAATTTTTTCTGTAACTGCTAAATAAATATCGGAAGTTGTTTTGATGGATTTGTGACCTAGACGCTCTGATACATACTTAATACTGGCTCCAGCTTCTAATAGCAATACAGCGTGTGTATGACGAAATACATGCGTGCCTTTGTATTCCAATCCAATTCTTTTGCAATATCGCTCAAAGGACTTCCTGACAGCTCTCGTATCTAAATAATCGCCCAGGTAATTTTGGAAAATAATATCGTCTTTATTTTTGGGAATGTGAGGATTCTCTAAAATCATTTCATTTTGTTTAATCTTAAATTTCCTTAATTCCTTAATTAAATCATCGTCTAAAGTAATCGTTCGATATGAAGAACTACTCTTGAGCGTATCGAGCTTTTTCTTGTTGTTTATCTTTTTGATTTGCCTCTCTACGCTTAGCTTATTGTCTTTAATATCAGACCAACGAACAGCTAACGCTTCACTGATCCGTAATCCTGTTTTGCTTAAAAAATACATCAACATGTAGTAGAGCTGATAATCTCCATAGCGTTGAGTTTTTTTATTCTTCATGTACTTAAGCAATCCTTCTAACTCATTGAGCGAATAGTATTTCACCTCTTCATCAGCTTCTAAACTATCCTTTACAGGCATGCTTAATTTATCGCAAGGACTCTTCTCTAAAACCTCTAAATCGTAAACAGCATAATGGAAAATGCTTTTTAAGATACTTAGGTATTTACTTTTAGAACCATGAGACAAATCTAAACTTGCGTAATGAGTAATCCAATTTTTTATATCTTTTCTACGTATTTTCATGATTCGTTGACTTTCGAAAAAGGGCAGCAAGTGTATACGGGTGATGCGCTCTATACCTTCGTAACTGTTAGGCTTCATATCTAACTTTTTGTACTTTAACCATTCTTCAACCACTTCGTTAAACAACATGTTGCGGTCATTTAAGGCTTGTCCGTAAAAAATGCGTTCTTCTACTTTACCAGCTTCGATTTCTGCTTCTTTTTTAGTTCGAAATGTACCGATACTGAACTCTTTGCCTTCCTTCGATACGCGAGCTTGCCATTTTCCACTAGGTAATTTTCTAAATGTAGCCACTAGGTTTTTTCCTTTCGATTATTTTTTAATTTAGCTGTTTGGTAGAAAAGTAAATCACCCCCTTTAAAGGAATACATGTTCTATTTTTTGATAAAAATTTTACCATCTATGTTTTTTAAAGCGACTAGCTGGGGAGGGATCCCGTTCGCTTCTATTGCATCATAGATGGTAAAGTATGAGTTTGTTTGGTCAGTAAATAATTCATCAGGTAATAAAAATTCTATAGCAAATGAATTTGCTTCAATTTCTATTTTTTCGTTAGAAAATAAGGTATGCCTCTTCAAAAAAGATGTATTGGTGTCTGGGTGTAATACGGCATGACCCAATTCATGTGTGCAAATAAATCTTTGGATTTTGCAGCTGGCATTTTCGTTAATGTGAATAATAGGGACTCTAAAATGTTTACTATAATACCCTAAAACATTGCCTAAATTTTCATATTCGATGTATATTCCCATTGCTTTAGCAATTTCAAAAGGGCAATTTGTATCGTATTTTTCGATTAGATATTTTACTTTATCCTTGATTAGCATCACACACAACACTCCTGATTATTTTCTATATTTGTTAGGGGTGAATTTTTGTTTTGCTATACGTTTAGCTAAACGTAAAGAATTTTCAAGGGATGCGATCAATAACTCTTTATCTTCCTCCTCTAAATCTTCTAAAGTTTGCCCATCAAATGCAGCATAGCTTCCATCGTTACTTAAGCCATCAATTATCTCTTGTAATTTCTTCTCGATATCACGCTCATCTTTAGAAGTAAGTTCTGGTTTAAATGGTTTAGTTTCGATATCAGTTAATCCTGCTAAATAATCTGCTGAGACATTAAAATAATCTGCGAATATACGAACTGTCTCCATTTTAGGATCAGCTTGGCCATTTTCGTATCTAGAAATCATGCTCTTACTTATTTTAGTTTGATATTTATTATTCAACTTAATTACTAGATCATCTATACTTTGATTCCCTCTTAAATTTTTAATCCTTTCACCAAATACGCTCATCTTCATTCTCCCTTTTATTAAATTCTATATATGTATTCCCTGTATAGGAACATTCTAATACATGCGTTCCTTAAATGCAACAAATTATCAAACTATTTTTCCTTTTTAGGAATATTTGTGTTGACATGGAAATAGTTCTGTTTTATATTTAGGGTGTTCCTAAAAAGGAACTTAGGAGGTGAAAACATAGTGAAGGAAAATAGACAAGTATACTATAAGATTAAAGCCTTTCTTGTAGAAAACGGTATAAAGCATCGTGACGTTGCTAGAGTAATAGACGCCAAACCTAATACAGTAAGTAAAAAGCTAAATGGTTTAAGTAGTGATTTTACATTACAAGAAGCGAAGGACATGCACAGGATATTAGGTGTCCCTATTGCTTATTTTTTTGAACCAGATGTTCCTTTAAGGGAACGTGAGCGCGAATTAAAGGAGGGAAATATGTGAACAAATTTCGCACTCGATATATTTCTTTAACAACTATCAAATGGATTTGGAGTGATTGAAATGTTCCAAGTACAAATTGATGAAGAGAAGGTTGAAAAACTCTATCTCGATGCTCTTCATAAAAAAATGGAAGAGATAGAGGAATCCAAAGTGTTTTGGGATACACGGGAGTTAAAAAGAAGAACATGTATGAGTTGGAATACAATTCAGGAACACTTCTTTCACGACCCCCGTTTCCCGAAAGTAAAGCTTGGGGGTAAATGGTTTTACCCAGCGAAGGAGACTGAAACATTCCTTAATCAATGGTTGAAAGAAAAGAGGGGGGTGAGCTCATGAAAATCAATGTTCGCGAATGGCTGGCAATGTCTCCTGTAGAACGTCAGGCAGAAATCCGTAAAGCGATGAACAAGGTAGGTGTATTCAAACGATGAAACGGCCACGCAAGTTAACTGTAGCGGAACGCCAATATCTTCAATCTATGAAACTAGCAGCTGAGAATTGGTTGATTAGTAAGAAGATGAGTGATGAATGGGTGTTGGTTCATCGGATGACGGATATTACGAAGATGGTACCAGCACCTTAAAGGAGGTGAAGGCGAATGAACGAATTTATCAAGGCGATTGTAAAAATGTCGCGTGAAATGGCCATAAATGACCACGGTTTTGTTGAAGAAGACGGCTTCCTATTCTCGCCCTCCACAATCTTACTTGTAGGAGAAATTGAGGAATCGAATCGACAACACCTAATTGATCAGGCGCTTGCATCAGGCAATAAGGACATGTTCCTGGAGCTTACTAAAAATTAAGGAGGATTGTTATGTACCCAGTATTAGTTGTGGAAGGCGTATCTTACCAAAAGTTAAGCATTGAATGGAATGAAGAAGGAGTTGAATCTGCTTCTTACATTGATGAAAACGGAAAGTATCAAAAAGTTTACGATGTAACGAGCATTTTAGGTGGCGATAATCGGATGGATTTAAACCAGGCAATCCAATGGCATAAACGTTATGAACCGATCGTTGAATCCTTAAATAAACGTATTGATGCCCATGAAGAATGGTTGGCCGACTTGGAAAGGGACCATATGAAGCTCACCAAGAACAGGGACGGTTTGCCTTTTGTAGATGTTGAAATTGAAAAAGTGGTAACTCAACACACCAAACTAGAGCAGCTAGTTGATGGCCTGCATGAAGCATTAGGAATTATCACAGGTGAGTTTATGGTTGAGGATGTTGATTTATCAGGTGGTGATAATCATGCATGATATCGAGCATCCAGACATTACCCATGTAAATCGTACAGGCTACACACGGGATCAATGGAGAGCCATCCACAGGGATGAGGTGGAGGACGAACGCGATAGATCGGAATGGGACGACCATGAAGAGGAATAAAAAAACTCGCTAGAAGCGCCAACTTCTAACGAGTACTACTGAATTAAAAAGTCAGTGATATTATATCACATTTTGGAGGTCAATATGACAAATAAATTAATCGAACGTTTAGAGGAACTTGCAGAAGAAATGAAAGTGATTGTTCACCAATTGCGTGTACCTTCCACAATTCAAGCTGTGGAGGACGTTATCGAATTTGATGGTCGGCAATATAAGAAGGTTGATCGTTTAGCACGTGTGGGTGACTATGTATCAGTTTCTTTCGAAAACGGAAAATGTTTCAAACCGAATAAAATATATGGCCCTGTATTTAATGATGGCGGTTTAAGAGTAAAAGCTGATTCATCTTATGGTGATGGGCTTGAAATAACACTGGTTTATAACGATTATTATGGCCGTACTACTAAAACGGTAGACGTATATGAATTGCATTCTATTCCATTTGATAGTTTGCCAGATTCACCGTTAACACCTAATCCAAAATCAGCAAATCAACAACGTGCTGAGATTATTGAAAAGGCGAAGGATTTCATTGATAAACATGAGCCAAGTGGTTACAGCGTTGAAGTATCGACTATTAAAGAACGAATCGTTGTAGTTCGGTTGATTGATGAAAATTACGTTGTTAAATATCAAGGTGTCGCTCGCTGTAATCCTAGCGATGTATTCAATTATTACATTGGACATGCAATTGCCCTTGGTCGCGCGAAAGGTTTGGATGTAAGCGAGTTTGAAAATGCTGTGCAGCCGTTGGAATTTGCAGTTGGGCAAAATTGTGTGATTAGTAATTGGGCTGGACATAACGGAAATAAACTCACGATTACTAAATTACTTGATGGCAAACGTGCCTATCATTCTTATATGGACGGATGGTTAGGTTTCGATACTTTAACTATCATCAACGATACAAACGCCGAATACGAGGTGAACGCATAATGGCAACTATTTATGAAATTGCCGACAAATATAAATTCATTCAACAAATGATTGAAGAAGGTGCTGATCCAGAAGTATTTGCAGAAGCTTTAAAAGCAATTGACGGTGAAGCTGCAGAAAAATTAGAAGCCTATGCAATGGTCATTAAAAACGTAGATTCAGATATTAATGGTCTTGATGCTGAAATTAAGCGTCTGCAAGAACGAAAAAAATCTATGCAAAACAACGTAGCGAACATGAAAGAAGTAATGGGTATGCTACTCAAAACTGTGGAAGGCAATCGACTAAAGACGGACAAGTTTACATTTAGTTTCCGTAAATCTACAAAAGTTGTAATCGACAATATCGATATGATTCCGGAAGATTTCGTTCGCAAATTATATGACGTTAATAAAACGGATTTAAAAAAATATATGGAACGTGGCGCGATTGTAAATGGTGCTCGTTTACTTGAAAATCAATCGTTATCGATTCGTTAGGAGGATATCATGAGCAGACAATCTGAAGTATTTACATGTAATCGCCTGCTGGGAGTAGAGGCGACATTAAGAAGTATTAATGAATTTTGTGAAGGTAAGAAGGTCATCGGCATTGATGCGCATGACACGCTGACTAAAACAACCTTTACCGTTGTTGTAGAAGAAGTTGGAGAGGGTGCTATTCTTCCTCAATCTATCCCCGGGAAAGGCTACGGATCAAGCCGGTACCGTGGCGTCCATTGGGACAAGAAGGCCGGTAAATGGAGGGCTATGTTATCGCATAAAGGCAAGCGATATACGGTAGGCCGTTACCATGATGAAATATCAGCAGCAAAGGCATATGACGCGAAAGCACTTGAAATCGTTGGTCCGGATGCGTACTTAAATTTCCCGATGGAGGTAGCAAAGTAAATGGCAAAAAAATTATTGCATGAAAAAATTCGTTGGTACACAGATACCCATAAAGAGGCTGAGGAAGTAGTTGCTGAAGCTAAAGAAAATGAGTTATTAACAATGCAAAAAATTCATGAAAAGCATAATTCAAAAGGTTTTTACTACCTTGTGGATCTGGAATTTACGCATAGTACAGCCAAAGAGGAAATGGAGAAGCGCCCTGAAAAAAGCGATGTTCCAGATGGCCAAATGAATATGGATGAAGTCGAGCAGCAGGAAGAAGAATTTGATCCGGATAGCATCCAGTTCGAAAAGGAGACAGAAGGTAAAACGCCTCAGGTTGAAGCTACAGAATCGGACTTGCCATTTTAATAGATAAGGAGTGTGGAAGGCATGCAAGTACAAGAAGCCATTCGCGAAAAGCAAAAGGCACTTATTGGCATGGTAGGGCCATCGGGTAGTGGTAAATCGCTATCCTCGCTCTTACTTGCTTATGGAATTGTGAAAGAGATGTACCCGGACCTTTCAGAAGAAGAACGTTGGAAGAAAATCGGTGCTGCAGATACAGAGCATAAACGATTATTAAATTATGTTGGTCAAAAATTTGGTGATGTCACTATCGGTTCGTTCAAATACATCAACTTCGAACCGCCTTTCAACACTGATCGCTATAACATGGCAATTCAGTTGTTAAAACAGCAGGGCGTAGAAGTAGTCATTGTCGATAGCCTTTCGCATCAATGGCAAGGTGAAGGAGGAGTTGTAGAAGTTCATGGCAGCATGCAAGGTAACTCGTTTCAAAACTGGGGCAAGCTAGCTCCAGAGAGTAGCAAGTTGGTAAAAGGATTAACTTCTCAGGACGTTCATTTGATTACTACGCTGCGAGTGAAAAGTGATTATGTCATTGAACAAATCGACGGTAAGAATGTACCAAAGAAAGTCGGTATGAAGCCTGTTCAAAAAGATGATATGGAATATGAATTCGATACGGTATTTTCGCTAAACATGGACCATACAGCTCGAGTGAGTAAGGATATCACGAATCTATTCGATGGTGAATTTTTCATCAATGAAGATATCGGAGCAAAGCTATATCGATACCTAGAGCTTGGTGTTGATGTACAAGCAGAAGAACGAGCGCGCCGTGAGGAAGAAGAAGCAAATCGTATGAGCAATGTAGCCAAAATTCGTGAGTTGTCTTCCACAGATGAGGAAGTGGCGAAAATTGTTTCTGATTGCGAATTCAAAGCAAACGATCAACTAGAAAATTTCACTGTACCTATGGTGGATAAACTAATCAAATTATTAGGAGGAAAAGTAAATGTTCAAAATTAATCATGAAGAAGCAAAAGGTGGATTTGAGTTAATCGCTCCTGGAGATTACGAGGTAACGGTCATCAATTATGAAATGAAGCAGGCAACATCGGGGAACAATCGAATTTCAGTAGATTACGAGATTCGAAGTGATGTGAATCAACCACACCAAGGCCAAAAAATTCTATACGACAATTTCACAATTACTGATAATGCGATGTGGCGTTTACAAGCTGTTTCGAAAGCGGCTAAATTCCCGGATGGCATGTCATTTAACTCATATAAAGAATGGGCAGATACATTGTTAAATAAAAACCTTGTAGTTACAGTAGGTCATCGCGAATACAACGGAAACAAATATCCGGAAGTGAAAGGGTTTAAGGAATCACAGGCAGGCGCGCCACAGCAAAACGGACCGTCAATTACGGTCGGCGATTCTGATTTACCGTTCTAAATAAAACTAAATAGAGAGCTCTTTTTCTGGGGCTCTCTTTTCTTATACTCAAAAACGAGGTGATTGCATGTCAAAACGTAATAAATCATGTGTACTCACAACGAGCAATGGCAAAACAATGATACGTCATAGCGAACTTACACGGATTTTAAATGCTACGGAAATTGCACAGTGGCATCACATTACTAATAAAATTCGGGAGTTTGATAGAACCGAGAAGGAAAGACAATCTTTGAAAAATAAAGGCGTCAACGAGTGAAGGTGAGAAAATGCCAAGAAAAATAAAAACTGAAGAATATTTTGCCGAAGAACAATTTTATCGTGGTATCCGTTTAAAGTTAATTCGCCGTCACGATTACCATTTGAAAGCAGCAAAGCGTTTTGTTATTAATGGCACAAATCAGAACGTGTGGATCCCAAATAAACATTTAACTGAGTACGGAGAAATTTTACCTAATCAAGATTTAGATTATGTTTTTAGACGCTCACAAAGACAAATGGAACTGGCTGGATATACCCAAGCAATACCAGGCATTAAAAGAAGGTCGGTGACATCGTGACAATTAACTTTAATGACATACCATCAGAACTTAAGGCGCTGCCCCAATGGATTCTGTGGAAGAAAGAAAAGCGCAATGGTAAAGATACAAAAATTCCTTATCAAGTAGATGGCAATGAAGCTCGTTCGAATGATCGCCGTACATGGTCCACATTCGCAACTGCCGTGAAATTCTACATGAATGGTGGTTATGACGGTATCGGATTCGTCTTTAGTCGCCAGGACAATTACATTGGCGTTGATATTGATAAGTGTGTTGTGGATGGCAAACCGAACGCCTTTGCAACGGAAATCATCGATGCGCTTGATTCCTACACTGAATTTTCTCCATCAGGGAATGGGCTGCACATCATCATTAAAGGTAGTTTGCCGTTGTCAGTATGCAATACCGGCAGAAAGAACGCTAAATACGGACTGGAGATATACCAGCATAGCCGGTACTTCACCTTTAGCGGAAATCGAGAAAATTCAAATGACATCTATGAACGGACAGAGGAGCTTGCTGAAATTTTCGAACAATACTTTGATGATTCTGATATCCAAGGGCGTGTAAATTTAGCCGAGTTTGAAAAGGACGAAATTCATTTATCAAACGATGCACTTTGGGAGAGAATGTTTCGTTCAAAATCGGGTGATGAAATCAGGGCCATGTATAACGGCCAACTGATTAATGATGATCCGTCCTCCACAGATTTAGCTCTATGTAATCATCTAGCCTTCTGGACAGGAAGAAGCGCTACACGCATGGACGCTATGTTTCGCGAAACCTCTCTTATGCGCGATAAATGGGACCATATCCATTTTAGCGATACAGGGGAGACATACGGCGAAAGAACAATAGCCAAGGCCATTTCCTCTACTACTACCACTGTGTTGGACCATAAGCATGAAGCTGAATACGCTGAGTTCTCTTTTGACTTCCACAGTGGTGATGTGGTGGTGGAAGAAACGGAAAAACCTAAAAAGAAATTTAGGTTAACTGAATTAGGTAACGCCGAACGTATCGCTCATGAATACGGTCATGTCATCAAATATGTATCGGATATGGGCTGGATGATTTGGGACGGTAAGCGTTGGAAAATCGATAACAAGAAAGAAATTGAACGTATCTGCAATAAGGTGCTACGTGGCATGTACAAATCGGAGGATGAGGCCGAACAGAAATGGGCGCGTATGTGTGAACGTCGAAACATCCGGATGAATAGTATCAAGGATTTAATGCCGTTGGTGCCAGGTGAGCGAAGTGAATTTGACCAACATAAGTTTCTGTTCAACGTCGATAATGGAACGCTTAATTTGAAGGACGGGAAACTACAGCTGCATGATCGAGAACTTGGTATTACAAAAATCACAAATATCGAATTTGATGAAAAAGCAGAATGTCCAACGTGGTTAAAGTTTGTGGACCAAATATTCAAAGGTGACAAAGATTTAATCGAATATATGCAGCGACTTGTGGGCTACTCGTTAACTGGTGATATTTCCGAGCAATCCATGTATTTCTTGGTCGGTGGTGGATCCAATGGTAAATCGACATTTGTAAATACAATCAAGAAATTAATGGGCGATTATGGAGCTCAAACAAAATCAGATACTTTCATCAAAAAGAAAGAGACTGGTGCCAATAACGATATTGCCAGGCTATCGAATGCAAGGTTTGTTTCAGCTGTTGAATCGGAAGAAGGCGAAAAGCTGCAGGAATCGCTTGTTAAGACAATTACGGGTGGAGAACCCATTCTAGCCCGTTTTTTACGACAAGAATATTTCGAGTTCATTCCAGAGTTCAAAGTTTTCTTCACGACAAATCACAAACCGGTTATTGGTGGTCTAGACGATGGTATTTGGAGACGTGTAAAAATCATTCCATTCACATTAAGCCTGAAACCACATGAGCGAGATAAAAAGCTCGAAGAAAAGCTATCGCTCGAAATGCCAGGGATTCTAAACTGGGCAATCGAAGGATGCCTGAAGTGGCAGCAGGATGGGTTGAAAGAGCCTAAAGTGGTAGTGGATGCAACGGGCCAGTACAAAGAAGACATGGATATATTAGCACCATTCCTCGATGAAGTTTGTTACATTGACGAACCAAAAAACGAATCAGTAAAAATTGAAGCGAAGGAATTATACAGCGTATACAACAATTGGTGCTTCAAATCAGGTGAACGAACTTTAGGAAACAGATCATTTTATCGGATGTTGGAAACAAAAGGCTTCGGAAAAATGAAAAGCACGGGCAACAAGACATATTTAACAGGTATTACCATAAAAGAGCGTGCGCCAGTTACTAAACAGGTTACTCAAAACGAGCAAAATGACTTTTTTAAGGTCACTCAGTAACCCAAAGTTAGTTAAAATAACTCCAAGTTTTCTAGTATGGATTCAGTCGTATCAAGAGTTTAAATACTATATTTATATTTTTAGTTATTTTAGTTATTGGGATTCCAGAAGATTTAAAAAACAAAAAAATAAAAATATATATAAGTATATATATACGGAATAACCGGAAATACCGGTAACTAAAATAACCCGAATATGGTTGAACCTTAGAGAGAGTAAGGTGCAAGTCGAGTTACTAAAGAAAAAAACGGTTATTTTAGCGCCTTTTTAGTTAGCAAATCGCCCTTTTAAGAATCTTTTAATAACTAGAGGTGAAGAGAGTGATAGAAAAATTTATTGAAGAAAATATAGAGTCCGATGTTAAGAGTTTCGAAACGATTGATGATTTATACAAAAGGTATTTGTGTTTTTGTGAAGTTAACGGGTTAGAAGCGTTAACGAAAAGAATGTTAAACAATCGTTTAAGTAAATTGAATGTTGGTGTAAGGCATAAGCGAATGAGAAATTATAGCTTGGAATATGACCGGCAAGGAGTGAAGCTGCTTCCATGCAAATATTAATGGTACTTTCACAAATTTGGAAATCCGGTGCTGAAATTTACAGGGATGAAACAGATAATCGATTGGCCTTAAAAAATGCCAAGAAGATACCTGAAGAAGTATTGAAAGCTGCAGAGCCAATTTTTTCAGATATTGAAAAATGGTTTGCTTCATGGGAGCAGGCTGAAGCTGTCGATATAACGATAATGAAAATGCTCCATCTCTTCTGTGGATGGCAAGGCAATCAAAAAATAAATGAATGGTTAAGTAATGACCTTGAATCGCTCGACATGCTTGATCGTTGGTGCAAGGCATTGGATAAGAACGGTTGGAAGAATATCTATGATGACTTTCGCCAGTATGAAAATGAAGAATCAAATAAATTGAAGCAGGCGCTGTATGACCGGGCAAAGGATTATTTCAAGAAAGGGGCTTAATGATGAGGGAGATTAAATTCAGAGCGTGGGATTTTGAAGATAAAAAGATGTGGCAAGTAATAAGTGTTTCAGAGGGACACTGGGACGAAAACAAACATGTTTTAATGTGTGATTTTGGAGAAAACCCATTGATGAAAGGAACAGATATACGACAATCATTCACCTATGAGTTAATGCAGTACACAGGCTTAAAGGACAAGAAAGGTATAAAGATTTATGAAGGGGATATTATCCATTTAAAACATGAAACAGGTTATCAAGAATGGGATGAAAACAAAGAAGTAGTCGAGTTTTCAATGGGGGCATTTTCATGCAGTATTTATTCAACGCCGGACGGAGGATGTGATTGCGAGGTCATCGGCAACATTTACGAAAACCCTGAACTATTAGAAGGTGTTGCTGAGTGATCCATTACCAATACACCGACAAAGAGCTCGACGCAATCCTAAAAACACTCACGATCATCATTGATACGCGTGAAAAGGTAAACGACCATATCCTTTCATACTTTCAGCAGAAGGAAATCCCGTATCGTATTCGAGGGTTAAAAACAGGTGATTACGGCTGCATGATTCCAGCAAATGAAGAGCTGGGCATCAAACGGGATATTTACCTATCCAGTCGTATTGAACGCAAGGCACATATGGATGAAATCACAGGCAACCTTCAAAAGGATACAAAGACAGCATTTGAAAATGAATTAATCCGTTCAAAGGACATTCCCTTCACTCTGATTGTGGAGGACCAGGACGGCTACGGCAAAATGATAAGAGGTCAATATCGTTCTAAATATAAACCCGAATCATTATTAGGGTTGTTGAACAGTTTCAAAGCTCGTTACAATTTCGAAATCGTCTATCTGGACAAAAAATATACAGGTAACTGGATCTATCATCATTTCCTTTACCAAGCGAGACATTACCTAAAGGCAGGTGTTTTCTAAAATGGACAAACGGCAGAAACGCAAAATGTTATATGAATTAGAACACCTTATCCAAACGAAAGGTGACAAAAACCGTATCGCTGAATTAAGGGATCAACTTGGCATGGAAGTAGAAGAAAAAGAGGAAACGTACACTTTCACGGAAGAACAGTTTTTCCGCATGAAGGCTTTAGGTCTGACAGAAGCAGAAATGGCGTTTATAACATCAACGAATGCACGAAAGGTACGTTATTTCCGAGAGAAATATACAAAAGAACAATTAGAAGAGGGGATTAAGAAATATGGAACTTATTCGGCTGTACGACACTCAGCAAGAGCTAGATGCGCATATCTTGGACAATCATGAAGAATTAAAAGGGCAGGACAATCTGGACTGGAAGGTGCTTGCGCTGCAGGTGGAGCTTGGTGAATGTGCGAATGAATGGCGTGGGTTTAAGAAGTGGAGCAATGACCGGAAGCCACGGACTAAAAATAAATGCATAGCTTGTCATGGTGTTGGAGAAGTACGACAACCTATTGAAGGTTATTTCATGACATGTCCTCGTTGCGATGGAAGTGGGCGAGAAGATAATCATAATCCACTCCTTGAAGAATACGTCGATTGCCTGCATTTCATCCTATCTATCGGTCTCGAATTAAATTTCATTGTTGAGGAAATCGATGTGCAGCCACATTCAGATAATGACATTATTGATGCTTTTACCAGCTTAATCACAGGAGTAGGTATTCTACGTTATCAAACCGAAAATATCGAAAACAGTTACAAGGATATCTTGGCAGGATTCATTCAGTTAGGTTGGATGCTTGGTTATACATGGGAGCAAGTCGAACAAGCCTATTTTGAGAAGAACAAAGTAAACCATGAACGCCAGGAGGTAGGTTACTAAAATGAATTTCATCCCGGAAATCATCGAAACCGAGGGAGTTCATAAAAGATGCAAATGCAATCCGAGATGTGATCAGTATTTCCGAATCAATGGCATGGATGTGTATTGTAAGAAAAAGCTCGAACAATTAGCTATTAATATTCTAAACACTGTCAATGGGACAACTATTTCACAAAAGAGCTATAACAATCGTGGATGGACAACCAAGATGGAAAAGGAGCTGATCCAGTTCATTGAAACAAATGGCGTACGGTTCGGCACCTATCGGATATTGGCAGAGCTATTCGGAAAGAGTCGAGCACAGGTGAAACGCAAGGTATACAAATTAGAAGAGGAAGGGCGTCTACGGCGTCCTTCATAACTGTGGAGGGCATCAACATGAGTAAACTTTCACGCCATGATATTCAAAAACTCGAAGATTATTGGATTAATCTACACGAATACAAGAAACAACTGAAATTCCGTGAATGGGAGCTCTTGAATGCTCATAAGGAATCGGATTGTAATATCGGTGGTGGGCGTAGTAGTCATATTAGCGATACGACAGCATTGAAGGGGATTGTATTAGCTGAAGATACGTTATATCAAAATTTAAAACGAATCGTTTCTACAATTGAAACAATGTATGAGGAACTGGACACGGATCAACGAACGATTGTCGATATGCGATATCGTGATAAAGCTGAGTGCTATGAGTGGCAACATATTGGCGATGTACTATATATGTCCGTCCAGCGAGTATTACGCAAACGGAATGCATTGATTGATGAAACGGCTCGAAGATTGGGGTGGGTTTGATGTATCTTCTTTACATTAAAAAGAAAGAAAATAAAATTAAAGTTTCCAAGGCTCATAAAGCAATGCAAAATATAGCCTATACTGATGAGGTAATACAATATAACGATTGTTATTTTATATGTAACAAAAGGGAACCTTTAGTAGAAAAAGCTAAGGTGATAAAGGCACAATGGATATTTGAAAAAGAAGAGGAACTGAAGTTACTAAGAAATATAAAGATTTAAAATAACCGTAATTGTGACATATAGCGAATTACGCTCTAAACCATGTTAAATTGATATTGTCCTCCTTTTGCATAGCTCACTATCTCGCGTGCTTTATACACACAAAAGCTTTCTCACGCGTGGGATGGTGAGTGAATGTATAAGAGACATAATCATTACATCAAAGTCTCGCTCAATTGAGTGGGGCTTTTTATTATCAAAAATGTATTACTGTCATTACCTTCTATTCCATTTACAATTGTAGATGAATAGGAAGGGGCGAGTAGATTGACTTGCGAAAAAGAAAAGACAGAATTAACGTTGATCGAAAAAGAGTTTAGACATTTGAAAAATAGAATTAAATCTACGAGGAAAGCTAGAATTGAGGCTTCTAAAAGGTTAAGGAACAAAAACGACTTTTATGAAAAAATATTGAATTTTTATTCGTTAATTGTCCTAGTTCTATCAATATGGTTTCTAAACAAACAAGGGGTTGAAGGAATTACTGCTACTAAAATTTTATTGGTTTTATCCCTTTCTTTAACTTTCGTAACGCTTTTTATAAATTCGAGAAACTATAAAGAACGAGCTGGAAATTTTGAAACTAATTATCAACAATTAGATGTATTAGTAAATCGGATAGACAGATTTCTTACTACAAATGAAGAATTGAATGCCTTGAAACTTAAAGAGTTTCAAAGGGAATACGAAAAGTTAATTATCGGGAAAGAAAATCATACGAATATTGATTTCTATGTATCTACGCCTGAGAACCTTGAGCAATTCAAATTCAAAGTATACTTTTATTGGTTTAAAAACATTGTAATGAAACTCGCTGTAGTTATTTTCCCGTTGCTATTGCTATTGTTGATTTTTATTTTTTCAAAACTATTATCTTTATTTAATTAAGCATCTCATTCGAGGTGCTTTTTCTTATGCTATAAATCAATCATCTGTGGAAGGCGAGGAGAACGTCATGAGTAGATTCAATGTAAAACGTAGCTACAAACAATTAATGGCTGAACGTAATGCGTTAGAACATTTTATCGCACACAAGAAAGCAACGACACATACTGGCGAATTAACAGTAAGACAAGCTGCTGAACTACGTTCTGACGAAGCTTTACTCAAAGAAATCAATCAAGACATCGAAAGAGCGCGTGAAGTACTTCAGAGGGATTATGAAGATGTTTACGGAAAGGCGAGGTGAACAACATGCGTATGTTCGATTTATTAACGCCTAGCGTTCGTTCTGAGCTTACTAAACTATCAAATGGTATAAATAATCATCCGAATACTAAAACCTCTCACAAGCAATTTAAAGAGCGTTTAACGAGGCGTGAGGTTGAAGAGTTAATGGGAACCAATCGGGATAGGTATCACAGAGTAAACGGAAAGGTTAGGAGGAAGTAGGATGCCATACGGATTACGAGGTATAACCATTGAAATCAACGGCAACACGGAAGCGCTTGGGAATGAATTGAAAGTTGCACTTGAAGAAAGCAGAAAAGAATCTCAACGTAACGAAATCGAAATCATTATGAGCTCAACGAATGAAGCGCCAAAGGTAAAGCTGAATGGTGAAGTCATTGATTCAATCATTGATCTTGGATATGAGTTTGTTACCAAGGACCATGAATCGAATGGCTATCACAACTTCACAGTGAAGTATATGGATAAGAAAACAAATACAGTGCGTACTGTATCAGCCAATAAGATGTTGGAGGGATGAGGTTGTCATCATTAATCAACATACTAATTGGTTGCTGCATCGGTGTAGGATTATCTGTTGCTATAACAATTGTGTATCACAAGTTATCTGAATGAACAGGAAGGTGAAGAGGAAGTGATTGAGGATGCCTGAATACAAAACTACTGAACAGAAACGTAAGTTTTACAAATCGAAAGAGTGGCGTACATTACGTGAACGCATCTTGAAAGAACAGAACTATGAATGCCAGGAATGTAAACGACTTGGACTTGTAAAGCTTCACGATCCAACCAAACATAAATCATTAGACATTGACCATGTAAATGAAATAGAAACACATCCAGAACTCGCGTTGGAGCCATCCAATTTGCGGGTTCTTTGTATTCCACACCATAATGCCAAACACGGTAGATATCAACGTAAGCCAAACAAATGGGAAGCAGATGAAAGATGGTGAAGCATCTTGGGTCATTTGAATATTTGTAAATATTTTAAGTCAGAAAAAAATGTTATAAGCCCCCCGCCTTCAGGATTTCAACTTTTTTTCTAAAGTTGGGGAACGGTGCGGGGCTCAACTCTCTGAAAATATACGAAAAATAAATCCTTCACATTAGGGGTGAGAGGGGGGAGGGGTTACATGGAAAAAGAGAATTTCGAGGAATTAAAAAAACAATTACTGGCACGTATCGATACAGAAGATCTGCTGGAAGTGAAGAAGGTAAATGATTTGATTCGCCTGCATGAATTAGATGCAGCATGCGATGAAGTGATTGATCGTGACGGAGTGAGTATCACCATCGAAAATGGCTCACAGAAATTCATTAAGAGTCATCCAAGTATGAATGAGAAGATGAAAATCAATGCTCAAAAAATCGCGCTCGAGAAATCGATTAAATTCAAATTAAAAGCGACGCCTGCTCCTGCTGCCCCCTCAACTGTGGAAGGCGAACCAAAGCGTGGTAGTTTAATTTGATTACCTATAATTACATTCAGAATTATATTCAAATGTGGCGCGATGGAGAAATCATCCTTAACAAAGAACGTATATTACTTATCGAATGGTTAGAGCAAGATATTCTAACGATGCAGGATATTTATTTCGATAGTGAACAGATTGAAAACTTCATTCGTTTTGCTGAGAAGTGGTATTTCCCGTTGGCACCATTCCAGAAGTTTTTAACATGCTTTATCTTTCTGCGATATAAGGACACTGACGATTTGGTGTTTGATGAATTCTTTATTTATATGGCTCGTGGTGCTGGTAAGAATGGTTTTGTATCAGCGCTTGTGAATTATTTTATTAGCGAGCTTCATGGAATCGATTTTTATAACGTATCGATTGTAGCCAACAGTGAGAAGCAGGCAAAAACATCGTTCACGGAAGTTTATAATGCAATTGATATGAACGATGATTTGAAAGGCTACTTCAAACATCAGAAGGCTGTTATTGAATCGGTTGATACAAAAGCAATCTTTCAATTCCATACGTCTAACGCCAGTACGAAAGATGGGTTGCGTGATGGCTGCGTAGTTTATGATGAAGTGCATGAATATGAAAATAACGATGTAGTAGATGTATTCTCAGGTGGTCTCGGTAAGGTAAGAGACAGTCGGGAATTTTTTATTGGCACAGATGGGTTTGTGCGTGACGGTTTCATCGATCGATTGAAGGAACGTGCAATAAGCATTTTAAAACGCGAAGTGTCCGTGAAAGAAGATTCACTGTTTCCGTTTATGTGCTGCATCGATGATGAAGAGGAAATGCACGATACAAACATGTGGCAAAAGGCCAATCCAATGTTTCATCCTCCATTAAGCAGCTATGCAAAAACACTTTTCAAGAAAGTTTTGAAGCAGTATAACAAGTTGAAAAATGATTCATCCGGATACGAAAACTTTATTACCAAACGGATGAATTTGCCGAAGGTTAATTTAGAAAAATCGGTGGCTTCATGGAAAAAGATAGTAGCTACTAATCAGGGCTACGATTTAGCTGAATTGAAAAAACGCGAATGCATTGGATCAGTGGACTATGCTTCCATTCGAGATTTTGTCGCGTGTGGACTGCTTTTTGTGAAAAATGATTATTTCATCATTCCAAGAGAATTATCCTACTCATTCATTTGTAAACCTTTTGCTGACAAGCATTACGCTTACAGTACTCCGAAAGCAGAAGGTAATAACAAAAAGGACCATCGTAAATTTGCGCCAATTCGTGAATGGGAAGAAGAAGGCTTATTGAAAGTGTTAGATAAAAATTCAATGGACCCCTACATTGTTGTTGGATGGTTTGTTGACCGGCGCAATGAAGGCTGGAATATCAAAAAAATTGTGGGCGATAATTTCCGAATGGAAATTTTACGTCCTCTTTTTGAGGCAGAAGGATTCGAAGTTGAAACCATTCGAAATCCAGATGCAGCTTCGGCTTTACTTGCTCCTAAAATTGAGTTGGCATTTGATGATGAGCGAATAATCTGGGGCGACAATCCGATGATGCGATGGTACAGCAATAATGTGCTTGTTGTTATCGATAGCAAAGGAAATAAGCTGTATCGCAAAAAGGAAGCTGTCAAACGTAAGACAGACGGTTTCATGATGTTTTTATACGGGGTCTGGGCATCTAGGGATTTAGAGGAACACGATATATCAGCATCCCTCGACTTCTTGAGCGCCTTAAATTTCTAGAGAGGGGGTGAACAAAAAGAAAATGGGATGGTTAAGTGATGTACTTAAACGTAATAGCGAACTGGAATGGATGTTTGATTTGGATTTAACCTATGAGACATCTCACCGGGCATATCTGAAGAGAATGGCTATGGAAACCTGTATAAACTTCATTGGTCGAACCGTAAGTCAATCTGATTTCCGAATGATGAAGAATGGAAAGCGTCAATTCGACGACTGGCATTACCTTCTCAACGTTCGGCCTAACACAGATCAATCAGCTGCAGACTTTTGGCAGGATTATGTGTACAGGCTCATTTATGACAATGAGGTTTTAGTAGTCCTGGGTGACAATAACGACTTGCTCATTGCAGACAGCTTTACTCGAGATGAATTTGCCGTTTATCCAGATGTATTCCGGGATGTCACCGTGAAGGATTACACCTTTAAGCGAAGTTTTCGGATGGACGAAGTCATTTACATGACTTACAACAACGAGAAGCTATCCAGTTTCATGGACGGTATGTTTGCAGATTATGCGGATCTTTTTAGTCGAATGCTAGAGGTGAGCAAGCGTAACAATCAGATTCGCGGTACCGTAAGTGTCGATTCGAACCAGGCGTTGGATGATGATAAACGGACAAAACTACAAGACTTAATCGATAGGCTGTTTGCGGCCTTCCGAAGTAATTCAATAGCGATTGTGCCAACCTCCAAAGGTTTCGAGTATAACGAGGTCGCAAAAGGCGACAGCAACGGTAAATCTGTGGAGGAACTAGCTAAACTCAAACGGGACTTGGTGGATGATGTAGCGCACATTCTGGGCATTCCTACGAGCCTTGTACATGGAGAGATGGCCGAATATGAATCAGCTATTAAAGCCTATATCAAGTTCTGCGTATCGCCCTTGGTCAAAAAGATTGAGGATGAGTTGAACGCTAAATTAATCGATAAGCAAGCCTTCTTAAACGGCTCTAAAATCGAAGTAAAAGGCGTGAAGGAAAAGGACATCATCGACAATGCAGAAGCGGTCGATAAGCTTGTTGCTTCCGGGGCATTTACACGAAATGAGGTGAGGGAATTGTTTGGTGCTGAAAGGTCAGATAATCCGACGCTTGATGAGTTTGTTATTACGAAAAACTATCAGTCGGCAGACGCAACTGAAGGAGGTGAGAAAGGATGAAACATAAAATTAAAGGTGATATCACCAGTTGGAACTCAACTATTTACGACTTCAATTATAAAATGCGTAATGTAAAAGAAGATGAGGATATTACGCTTGAAGTTAACTCTTACGGTGGAGATGTTTTTCTTGGGATTGACATTATGAATACATTGCGAGCTCACAAAGGCACAGTGACAGTTATCGTTACAGGTATTGCTGCAAGCGCCTGCTCTATTATGGCTATGGGAGCTGATGTAGTGAAAATGTATTCAAACACACAATTAATGATACACCACGCTTGGACTTATGCAGCAGGTAATGCAAAGCAGTTACGCAAAGTAGCGGAAGACTTGGAAAGTATCGGCGAATCCGTTTTGGCATCATATACGCATCGTGTGGATGAAGAAACGGTTAAACAATTACTTGATGAAGAAAAATATATGTCAGCTAAAGTTGCTAAAGAGTACGGCTTTATCGATGAAATTATCGATGGTCAAGCAGAAGAAGTTGAGTCAGAAATGTTCTCAAATAAAGCACAAGAATTTAATAACTCCCTTACTACCACTTCATCAACTGTGGAAGGTAATGAGAAGTTGTTAAATGAAATCAATAGCTTGAAGACTCAAGTAGCTGATCTACAAACAAAATTAAATGAATCGAAAGAGGAACCTAAAGAGCCAGTGCAAAAAGTTGCTGCTCGTCGTAAAGGGTTCTTTTTTTAATACTTAAAAACAGGAGGGTCATTTGAATGACTATGAAACTAAAAGGTACAATGGATAACTTTAATGCTAAAAAGCAAGCGTATATGGATTTGGTAAAGGCAGAAAATTCATCGCCAGAACAATTAGAAGGCGCCTTTAACGATATGTTTGCTGCTTTGCAAACGGATCTAACTGAACAAATTACAACAGAAGCTCGCAATGAAGTGCATGATGCACAGATTTTAGCGGCTCGTGGTCAAAATGTTTTAACTTCTGAGGAGCGTAAATTCTTTAATGCTGTAACTGTTAGCGGTGGTTTTGCTGAAGACTCCATTTTGCCAGTAACTACACAGGAGCGAGTATTTGAGGATTTAGTAGCAGAGCATCCGTTACTTGATGTGATTGGATTGAAGGATTTAGGCGCGGTGACTCGCTATATTTATTCGGATGCTACAAAGGCATACGCATGGGGTGCTTTATTCGGTGAAATTAAAGGGCAAGTATCTGCTGCATTCCGAGAAGAACAAATCGGTCAGTTAAAACTCACTGCCTTCGCAGTTATCCCGAAAGATATGTTGGATTTGGGACCTGAATGGGTTGAGCGTTATGTACGCACATTGCTGGTTGAATCTTACTCTGTCGGTTTAGAGTACGGGTTAGTAAACGGTCGTGGACCATCTCAAAATGAACCTATAGGCTTGATGAAGGATGTAGCGGAAAATGGTGCGGTAACTGAGAAAACTTCACAAGGCACTTTAACATTCGCCCCTTCTGAGTACGGTCAAACGGTTGCGGGTGAATTACACGATGTAATCAAGGCTTTATCGAAGGATGCAAAAGATAAAGCACGTAAGGTTTTAAATCGAGTAGTAATGCTTGTTAACCCAGCGGATGCCATTTCAGTACAGGCTCGTAATACTATTCAAACAGCTAACGGCCAATGGGTTACTGCGCTTCCATACAACATTCAAGTTGTCGAATCGGAAGAAATCCCAGAAGGGAAAGCGTTATTCTTTGTAAAAGGTTCTTATCTAGCAGCAATCGCTGGCGGTTACAAATTAAATAAATTTGATCAAACTCTGGCGATTGAGGATGCAATGCTTTATACAATCAAACAGTTTGCTAACGGCAAGCCAAAAGACAATAAAACAGCACTTCTTTACAATCTAAATATCCAATTCAACACTTCGGTGCCGACTCCTTAATTTAAGGGGTCTTCATTATTTATAGGAGGGATATAAATGGCTGTTGAATACAAAGTGGTAAGACGGTTCAAAGAGACAAAGCATGATGGTCATGTGTACGAGGTCGGTGATTCTTATCCGAAAGAAGGTTCGAAAGCGACTAAAGCGCGACTGGAAGAATTGTCGACGAAGAAAAATAAGTACGAGCAAATTTTCATCGAGGAAGTAGCAGCTCCTAAAGACAAGGAGTGATCTAGATGGTCGAACCAATTACACAGGAAATTATCGAGGAATTTAAACTGCGTATGCGGCTTGGCGATGATGAGGATGACAATTTAAGACGCATCTTAAAAGCCTCTTTAGAGGACTTACGGGACGTTTGCGGTGATTATGATATAAACACTAGCGGACGGTTTAAGGAGCTTGTATTTGAGCGTTCCCGGTATGTTTACAATGATGCGCTTGAATACTTCCATACGAATTTCCTTACACAGATTAATAATCTGAGCATCGCCAAGGCGCTTGAATCCTCTTCCTCATCTGTGGAGGGCGAAGGCAATGAAGCAATTTAAATACAATGAAAACAATCATACCGGTTTGTATCGCCATAGGATTTTACTTCGTAAACGCACTTTAACTACAGATGAGCTATTACAAGAAACCGAAACATTTGAGGACTATGGAAGCTATTGGGCGATGATCAAAACGCTAAAAGGTAGCGAACTGATGGAGGCCGGAAGAGAGCAAACGAAAGTCGAAAAACGTTTCGTTGTAAAGTATGCGAAGTCATTAGATGGCTTTATTAATGATGAACATACAACATTTGAAGTTGTACAAAATGGCGTTAGCTATGATGTGAAAAGTGCTATTAACGATGATGATATGAATGCCACTGTAACGATCGTAGCGGAAGGGCGTGGATAGATGACAAATATTAATAACCTGGCATCTGAAATCACACGTCAATTGCAACGGTATTCAAGCGCATTAAACAGCGATATCGAAAGGGCAGCTGAAGAGGTAGCGGATGAAGGTGTGCAAAGGTTAAAGGCGGCCAGTCCTAAACGTTACGGGAAGTATGCCAGCAGCTGGACGAAGAAAAAGGTAGGTACCAAATGGATTCTGCATAATTCGAAGCATTACCAGCTCACTCATCTACTGGAGAAGGGGCATGCCAAAGTAGGAGGCGGTCGGGTACCGGCTGTCGTCCACATTAAGCCTGTCGAAGAGTTTGTCGTTGACGAATTTATTCGGAAGGTAGAGGAGGCGGCGCAGCAATGACATTAACTTTGCCTCAATTGGCGCAGAAGCTGAACGCCATCTATCCTACAGCATACTCACATTTTAAAAGCGGCCAGCCATTACCTTTCATTTGTTACCTGGTCGTTAGTGGCGATACCTTTGCAGCAGATAATACGGTCCTTACAGAATCGACTTATGTAGATATTGAGTTATATTCAGCTACTAAAAATTTAGCGGCTGAGAAGAAAATCAAAGATATGTTAAAAGAAAACGAACTCCCTTGGTCTTATGATGAAATATTCATCGAAGACGAGGGAGTTTTTAAATGCACATTTTCAACAAAATTAATCAATTAGGAGGCTATATTATGGCAGAAAATAAAGTGCAGTTTGGTATTAAAAACGTTCATTATGCGGTAGCAACAGAGGGGGCAGACGGTACATTAACTTATACAAAGCCAGTACCGTTCCCGGGAGCTACGGCATTAAATTTAGATCCAAAAGGTGAGCAATCAGATTTCTATGCTGATGACCGTGTGTATTACACGACTTCCACAAATAGCGGCTACGAAGGCACACTGACAGTTGCTAATTTGATTCAATCATTCCGTGTAGACGTGTTAGGCGATATTTTGAGTGCTGAAGGTGTGTTAACTGAAACAGCTAATGCCAAAGTCAAAAAAATTGCACTATTATTCGAATTTGATGGTGATGTTAAAGCTACTCGACATGCTCTATATAACGTTACGGTATCACGTCCTGGTATGTCTGGGGAAACAAAAACGGATACGACTGAGCCGGGTACGCAGGAGTTATCATTTGTTGCGGCTCCGACAGCAGAAGGAATTGTAAAAAATTCAACTACCGCTGAGACGGATGCAGCTGTTTACAATGCATGGTACACATCGGTATTCGTTCCAGAGGTAACGCCAACACCTTAATCTAACCTGTGGAGGGCAAGTAAATGGAAATCACAATCAATATTGACGGTAAGGATGTAGCGTTTAAGTCTACTGGCGCTATTCCAAAACGATATAAAATGCAATTCGGACGCGATTTATTCGCTGATCTATTTAAGATGGGCATTACAAAAGAAATGAAAGAAGAAGATATCCGGAAGATTGACTTTGATGTCTTTTACGATATTGCCTGGACATTCGCTAAAACAGCCAATTCAGATATCAAAGACCCAATGACTTGGTTAGATAGCTTCGATGTCTTCCCAATCATGGATTTAGTGCCACAACTGCAAGAGTTAATTGCACTAACCATTTCATCTAAAAAAAAATAGGGCAAAAGCAGGGGACGGACAGCGGGGAAGGCATCTCCACTGAAACGTACCTTGTTTTATGTAAGGAAGCAAGATTGGATCATGAAGATTTGGATTCAATGACAATGGGCATGGTCCTGGATCACATCGATGAATATTTCGAAATGAAAAATCCGAAGAAAAAGAAAAAAGCTGTCCGGAAGGCTTCTCAAGCCGATTTCGACAGCTTCTAAAGCTCGCATATTTTTGCGGGCTTTTTATTTTATATAGAAACGTGTGGTGAAGAAATGGCAAACGGTAATATTCGTGGAATCACAATAGAAATCAATGGAAATACGACTGGATTAGAGCAGGCGTTGTCTAACGTTAACCGAGAAAGTAAAGATTTGCAGAAGGAATTAAAAGAGGTCGAGCGTGCTTTAAAGTTTGATCCAGGTAACGCAGAATTGGTTAGACAAAAGCAGGAATTGCTTACACAGTCCATTCAACAAACATCGCAAAAGCTTGATACTCTACGTCAGGCCCAATCACAAGTGCAGGCTCAATTCGACCGTGGGGAAATCGGTGCAGAACAGTATCGGGCATTCCAACGTGAACTAGCTCAAACAGAGGGGCAGCTATCGCGTTTCCAATCGGAATTAAGCGGTGTGCAATCTGAGCAGGACCGATTGGCTCAAAATACACGACATTTAGAAACGTTCTTCCTTTCTACTGGAACAACTGTGGATGACTTCTCGGCGCGTCTCGGTACCCGTTTAACCAACGCTATCCGTGATGGTAGTGCTTCAGCTGACCAATTGGAGCGAGCCCTTAATCAAATCGGCCGAGCATCTCTCGGAGCGGGGCAGGATTTAGAAGAATTCCGAAACGCATTACGAAATGCTGATAACGGGGCTCCCATTGATGAAATCCGGCAAGACCTTGCACGTTTAAGGCTAGATGCCGAACAGGCAACAGGTTCCGTCAATCAGTTAGGTAAAGGAATGGACGATCTAGGAGATGGCGCTAAAGCGGCGGCTGCAGGTGTTGTGGCGTTAGGAGCAGCGGCTGGATTATCAGCGGCTCAATTCGATAATGCTGCCGGTCAAATTCAGGCGGCATTAGGGGGAACCAAGGAAGAAGCCGAGGCGCTTGAAGACACAGCAAAAACCGTGTGGAAGGATGGCTTCGGAGAGTCACTCGAAGACGTTTCCAGCGGCCTAATTCGCGTTAAGCAAAACATGAAGCGAATCGATGGCAGTGAGATCGAAAAGGTCACAAGGGACTCTATAGCCCTTGCTAAAACATTCGAATCAGATGTCAATGAAGTTACACGGGCCGGAAATAACTTAATGGTTAACTTCGGTTTATCTGCTGATGAAGCGTTTGATTTGATGGCAAAGGGTGCTCAAAGTGGCCTCAACTTCTCGAATGAGATGTTCGATAACTTGGCCGAATACGGGCCGTTATTCGCTAACATGGGGTACTCTGCTGAAGAATACTTTGGAATCCTTCAAAGAGGCAGTGAAGCTGGCGTATATAACCTTGATTATATCAATGACGTCATGAAAGAATTTCAAATCCGTGTTAAAGATGGTTCAAAATCTACAACCGATTCAATGAAGGAACTTTCAAAGAGCACGCAACAAGTGTGGAAGGACTTCTTAAATGGTAAAGGAACGGTTGCTGATGTAGCGGCTGCCGTTGTCCCTGAATTAGAAGCCATGGATGACCAGGTTGCTGCTAATAACATTGGAGTCGGTTTATTCGGAACCAAATGGGAAGACCTCGAAGCAAAAGCCATGTACGCAATGCTTAACACGCGTGAAGGTCTGGAAGGCGCAAAAGGAGCAATGGATGCATTAGCTCAAGCGCAGGAACAAACCTTTGGTCAACGTTGGGAATCGTTTACTCGCACAGCAGCGGCTTCCTTGGAACCGTTAGGGAAAATCTTATTGGATTTAGCCGAAGAATGGCTTCCTAAAGTCATTTCAACTGTGGAGGGCGTGGCTAAATGGTTTAGTGATTTAACGCCAACTATGCAAGGGGTGACGGTGGCTATAGGAGCCATTGCCAGTGCTATAGGGCCTCTAATTATGGTTGCAGGCAGTCTAATTTCGTCTATTAGCGGAATCATCGGATTGTTTACCAGCGGAGGACTCGCGGCAGGAGGGTTTGGCGCAGCTATTGCGGCCATAGCTGGTCCAGTAGGCATCGCAATCGGTATAATCGCTGCGTTTGTAGGGAGTGTAGCCATCCTTTACACCAAATGGGATGAGTTTAAAAACCTTTCCCCAGTGTTACAAGGTGCAATTACAGGGTTGTTTGCTCCAATCGTAGCTGTAACGAGTGCGATTAAAACTATACAAGACGCTTTTAGTCCGGCTGTCGAAGGTGTAAAGTCTTTTGGTGATGCAGTATCTGAAGAAACGTCCGAAGCGGTTTTAAGTTTTTTAGACTTATCAAATCAGGCTACGGTAGCGTTAAACCAAATGAATTGGTCAGGGCAAGCGGTAACACAGGATATGGCAAATAAGATTACTGAGATCTATAAAAATATGGGTGGTCAAGTATTAGCAGAAATGCAGTCAGATCACGCAGAACAGTTAACACAACTTCAAAGTTTCTATGCTCAAAGTTCTGTTTTATCAGATGCGCAGGAAGCGGAAGCGATAGCGAAGATGCAAACGTACCACCAAAATAGACAGCAAGTAATTGCAGATGGAATGGCTAGAGCTAATGAAATTGTACAAACTGCAACAAACGAAAGACGGGAAGTAACTTTAGCAGAACAAGCAGAATTAGACCGTATTAATGCTCAAATGAAAGAAGCTGCCATTGTGCATATGTCTGAATCTGCTGAAGAGCAAAAAGTGATATTAGAAAGTCTTAAACAGGAAGCATCTGAAATTACAGCTTTGCAAGCGGCTGAAGTTGTAAAAAATTCTGTTAAACAAAAAGATGAGACGGTTGCTGAAGCACAAAAGCAGTATGAAGAAGCCCTGAAAATTATTATGCAACAACGTGATGAAACCGGAGCAATCACTGAAGAACAAGCGCAACTAATGATTACTGAAGCTAAAAGAACCCGGGATGAAACAATAAAGTCAGCCGAAGAAATGCACACTAATGTAGTCGCTGAAGCAAAGGCTCAAGCTGGCGAACATGTTGAACAAGTAAATTGGACAACAGGTGAAGTGAAATCTAAATGGCAAGTCATGAAAGATGACACTATCAAGAAGATGAAAGATACCGGCGCGGCCATTAAGCGTGATTGGACAAACGCTTATAATGATACTGTCAAATCGGTTGGTAATATGGTTTCTTCAGTGGGCAAATTCTTTTCAGATAAAGTGAAAACTGTCCAGACAAAAATGGCGGAAGTCAAACAGAAAATAGAAAGTAAGTGGGGAGAAGCGCAAGCTTTCTTAAAAGGTATCAATCTACTTCAAATCGGTAAGGACATCGTTAACGGTCTAATTACAGGCATCAGCAATAAGTTTGATGGCGTAAAGAAAAAAGTCGAAGAATTAGCTGGTTTAATTCCCGAGTGGGCAAAAGATATTTTAGGCATTCACTCTCCATCACGTGTCATGATGGAACTGGGCGAATGGGTTGGTATTGGTCTTGCTAATGGTATCAAATCCACCGAACAGCTCAATCAGCAAGTGATGCAAAGTGTTACAGATGGCATTCTGGCAGTGAAAAAGTCTTTTAAAGACCAAGCTGTGAAAATTGATCAGGACTTGGCAAAAGCCATTCGAAGTACAAATGAAAAAGCTAATGAGGATATTGCCAAGATCCAGAAGACAGCTGCTAGTAAGAAACGTGCTTTAACGAGTGAAGAAATTGCGAAGATTCACAAACTACGTAGCCAGGCAGCAGAGAGCATTTTGAAGCTGGAGGAAAAGGCTGCATCTGACCGTTCAAAGCTGGCAGTAAATGAAAAGAAGGAAATCGAAAATAAATATAAAGATTTGTTAGGAAGCATTAAATCGTTTATCAGCGATAAGAAGTCACTGGACCAACTTTCCATGAAGGATGAAGTCTTGGTATGGGAACAGTCTTTATCGTTGTTTGAAGGTTCCAATGATCAGCGTATTGCAGCTCAAAAGGAATATAAAACTGCATTGCAGGCTTTAAATGATGAAATAGTTTCCATCAACAAGACTTACACAGACAAGATCAATACTATCAACGAAGACTTAATTAAACAGGAAAATGAATTAACAAAGGCCTACGAGGACGCGGTATCAAAACGGGCATCTTCTTTAGCAAGCTTCGCTGATACATTCTCTGCCTTCTCTGTGGAGGTCAAAGCAAGCGGTGCGGAGCTGTTAAGCAATCTGCAATCTCAAGTAGATGGTTTCAAACAGTGGCAAGAAGAGTTTGCGAAGTTGGCCAGTCGGAATATTGACGCTGATTTACTTGCTGAACTATCCGATTTAGGTGTAAAGGCTCTTCCAGAGTTAATGGCATTAAATCAGTTAACAGATGAACAGTTAACACAATACAGTGCCTTGTATCAAGAAAAGGCGCAATTAGCTCGTACGCAAGCCGAAACAGAATTGATTGGCATGAAAACTGATACACAAGCTAAAATTGATGAATTACGTAAGACGGCTAATGCCGAGCTATCCAAGCTACAGAACGATTGGGCAGCGAAGATTAAAGGTGTTACCGAGGGTACGAAAACGGAGCTTTCTTCATTGAAACAGATTGGTGTCGATGCCGGACTCGGACTACTTGAAGGTCTGTCCTCCACAGCTTCTGCATTATATGCCAAGGCACAAGAAATCGCGGATAATATTGCGCGTACCATTGCATCAGCGCTTGATATTCATTCTCCTTCCCGTGTCACAATGGGGTTCGGTGTCAATATCAATGAGGGCTTAATCAAAGGTAT
>NZ_BCVX01000001.1 GCF_001591965.1 Lysinibacillus odysseyi 34hs-1 = NBRC 100172 | reverse complement strand
CAACGATAGCTATCATTACTTTTGGTGTTTTTATTTATTATGGGTCTTTGACCGAGGCTAATAAGGAAACCGACAGTATTGTAACAGATAAAGATGGAGAAGTAGTAGAACCACTTAGTGGTAACAACGATAATCTAGGTCATTAATACACATTAATATCGGTAGACATTTTTCTTGACGTTCTATTTGTACCAATATTCTCTTAAGCAATCGGGCGCTTTAGTGCAACAAGGACATATAAGCTATACAAAACAATCATAATAAACATTCCCAAATAAAAGTTTGGAAACACATTAAAAAGTCGCAAAGTTTGTGAGAGATCAATATTTCGCGGCTTTTTCTATGAACACTATTTATACATCTTTTTATGCAAAGGTATATAAAGATAGCCACATACGACTTTTCAAGATTTTGCTGAAAACGTTGTAGGGGTGGTATCTGAATAAAAACCTGCATATAGAGATGTTGTAAATCTGTATTTTCCTCAAGCCTATCCTTCAATTACTCTGGATTTAGATAAAACGCTCTTCAACAATAGGGAGCAATTGTTGAAGATTAACAGTAGGAAAATTAAACTTTTTTATAAAAAATGCACAGTATTTCATAAAGAATTAACCCGTTGTGAACTAAGTTTTTTCAAAACGGGTTCTTTTAATTTAGCTTAAAATATGGGTCTGTGAGTTGTTTTTGATTAACCTTTATTCTAAAGCTACAATTGTTCATTTAGTGGAGGAAAAGACCGTTAGTATTAGCAACTTTGCTATCCATAGTTTTTGAAAACACAGAACCCTTTTCCTTGGCGGGCTACAATTATGCTAAGAGTAGGGTTTATGTTCCATCCCATAACAGACCATCACCAATAAATAAAAACCATCCTGCAAAAATGGAAAGAATCACTTGACCTCCGTAGAGTTTCCTGTTAATTTTGATAGTAACAAATTGTTATTAACAAAATGATACTAAGTTAGTTTTATGTTATTCACTCTATAAATGAGTGGAAAAGCGGAGGGATGCAAAATGAAGAAGGTAACAGGTAGTTGGAACCTATTTGAAATTACATGGCTGGTGCTGTTTACTTCCATTGCTGTCGGATTTACGGTGATCTCAAAGGACTCTTTATTCGGATTTACGGTTTTTATTACCGGAGTGCTATGCGTAGTGCTTGCAGCAAAGGGTAATTTGATGAGCTATGTTTTCGGTATGTACAATACGGTTGGCTACGCTTATTTGGCCTATATTAACGGTTTGTTTGGAGAAGTAATGCTAAATCTTCTATTCTTCGTTCCTATGAATGTCATTGGCTTTTACATGTGGAAAAATAACCGCCAAGAAGACGGGAAGCTGGCTATGCGACAGTTGGAGATAAGAGGTCTGCTTCTTGTTGGAATGGTCTGTGTAATCGGCTGTTTGCTGCTCGGGTTTGGACTTTCATTCATTTCAGGACAAAACTCGCCTTATATCGACGCCGCTACAACGGTGCTGTCTATTGTGGCGACCTTCTTAATGGTAAGAAGATTCAAAGAACAATGGCTGGTCTATATTGTGTTAAATCTCTTTACTGTGCTGTTATGGGCGATTCGTACGCTGGAGGGCAGTGGAGAAGGCTTAATGATGATTGTGATGTGGAGCGCTTATTTGATTAACGCGATTTACGGGTACTATATTTGGAATAAAGGGGCAAAGGAGGTCGCGGTATGAAAAAGCTTGGACTAACACTGGGGAAGTTTGCCCCGCTGCATAAAGGCCATCAGTTCATGATTGAAACGGCACTGCAAGAGGTCGATGAATTGATTGTGGTCATTTACGACACAACCATTACTCCAATCCCGCTTCATGTCCGGGCAAATTGGATTCGCAGACTCTATCCGGAAGTCCGGGTAATCGAAGCTTGGGATGGTCCTGATGGATATTCGGATGATAGGGAGCATGAAATCCGTGAAGAACAATATATACTCGGTTTGCTGAATGGAGAGCAAGTAACACATTTTTACTCGAGCGAGTTTTACGGAGGACATATGAGCATCGCTTTAGGTGCAGTAGACCGGCGGGTAGATGAAGCCCGCGGGCAGGTCCCAATCTCAGCGACGATGATCCGTTCCGATCCATATAAGTATAGGGAGTTCATAAGTGATATCGTGTACCGGGATCTGATTACGAAAGTGGTATTCGTTGGAGCAATGTCGACGGGGAAGTCGACAATCACCGAAGAGCTGGCACGTCGGTATCACACGACGTTCGCAAGCGAATACGGACGCGATTATTGGACTGAGCATCAGGTGGACCGCCGAATCGGCCTGGAAGCATTTGATGAAATCGCCGTTGGTCATATCGAGCGTGAAGAACAGGCAATACTTGCGGCGAACCGGTTTATTTTCGTTGATACGAATGCGATTACGACGTATATGTTCGCTCTGGATTACCACGGCCGGGCCCCCGACCTGTTAACCCGGATTGCGCTGGAGAACGCACAGCGCTACGATTTGTTCTTCCTGTGCGATGATGACATTCCTTACGACGATACGTGGGATCGCAGCGGAGATCAGAAACGGCATGTTTTTCATAAACAGATTATTGCGGATTTGAAGGATCGGCGTATTCCCTATATTACGCTGCGGGGGAGCCTGGAGGAACGTATACAAAAGGTTGACGAGGTACTGGCGAAATTCAAGCCCTACGGAAACTATTTCGGAGAGTTGAAAGGTTAGATCAAAAATAAGGGAGGAGAATCTAATTGGGTTTGGTAGATAAGGACGGACTTACGGAACGCGAATTTTTGGAGCAGTACAGAGCAGGGGATTACGAGCGGCCATCGGTGGCGACAGATATGGTTATTTTCACTGTAACGGAAGAGGAGGCTGACAGTTATCGCAAATTGCCGGAAAAAGAGCTGCGCGTTCTGCTTATTCGTCGAGGGGGACACCCCTTCCTAGGCAAATGGGCGCTGCCTGGTGGTTTTGTCCGGCCGAATGAAACGACTGAGCAGGCAGCAGTAAGGGAACTAAGCGAGGAAACCGGTGTGGAAGATGTTTATTTAGAGCAGCTGTATACGTTTAGTGATATCGGGCGCGACCCGCGAACTTGGGTGATAAGCTGCAGCTATATGGCGCTGATCAACAGTGATAAGCTGGAGCTTAGGTCGGGCGATGATGCTGCAGACGCCGCCTGGTTCAAGGTATCTTACCGGCCGCTGCGGGAGCAAAAAGAGCTGAATGAGGACGGATTTATTAAAACGCAGGAGTACGAACTTCAGCTAAGCGGTGAAGAGGAACTTTCGGCAATCGTGAAGAGGACCACAACAGCGAAGACTACATCGACAGGCACAGATTATGAGATCGTAACGAATGATGGGTTGGCTTTCGACCATGCAAAAATTATCGCATACGCTATTGAGCGGCTGCGGGGAAAATTGAATTATACCGATATTGCACTGCACTTGATGCCGAAATTCTTTACCTTAACGGAGCTGCAGCAGGTTTATGAGGTAGTGATGGATAAAGAGCTATTGAAGGCGGCGTTCCGGCGTAAAGTAGCGGATCTTGTGACGGAGACAGATCTTTACACCGAAAATGCGGGGCATAGACCATCCCGTCTATATCGGAGAAATTTGGAGGAATAGCGATGATCTACAATATTGATGAGTTAAGAAAAGCACATAATAAGGGAGAAAGGTTCAAATTCGTGTTTTTTTGGGGACATACCCCGTCTAAGGACGGCAGTGTCGACAAAAGCTGCTTCAGCCAATGGTGGATGTGCCCGTTCACGGTAGAAGGAACGCAGTACTCCTGTGCCGAGCAATTTATGATGGCCGAGAAGGCGAGATTGTTCAATGATGACGAAATGCTGGAGTCCATCCTTAAAGCTAAGCATCCTAAAGAGATGAAGGCTTTTGGACGTGCAGTACGAAACTTTGACAAAGATATTTGGGATAAGGAATGCTATGGAATCGTCAAAAGAGCGAGCTTGGCTAAATTTTCGCAGAATCCGGAGCTTGCCGATTATCTCAAACTGACGAAGAACCGCATACTCGTCGAGGCTAGCCCGCGGGACCGTATTTGGGGGATCGGCATGGGCCAGTCCAATCCAGATGTGGAGAATCCTATGAAATGGCGGGGCAGAAATCTGCTGGGGTTCGCCCTGATGGAAGCGCGGGAGGAGCTGCTGCGGAGTTAGTTCTTTATAAGGATGAATGGAATTGGGGCTTGATTCCCATTGCCAAAATGAATCCACAACTTCAATAATATTCTCACAAGAGATGATCTCCAGAAACATGCTGTTCTCTTGCGACTAAAGGCTATTTATAGGGATGATTCTTGTGAAATATCAAGCCTTACACATTCTGGGTTCGTTAAAATGAATATGCATGAGGAAATCAATTAAAGGTTGACTGTGAGATACACCATTGTATATCCGCCCTGATAACAGGAAGATACCAATCGGCAGGGGAATTGGCGACACTATGTATGTATATGAGATCCTAGCAGGATAATCTACTAGATCACTAATAGTAAGTAATCGACCTGGATGATCAGCTTGCTTTTTTGCTGGGATCAAGCCGCCATTCTACTGCGCGGGATTGGTCCTTATACACGCTCTTAATCCAAATTATTGAAAAAATTCTATGTTATAACGGTTGTAAGTTACAAAGGAAAGGAGAGAAGGAACATGCTAAAGCTCATTTATATGCTGGGTATACCAGGCAGCGGGAAAAGTTATATTGCTAAAAAAATTGCAAAACAAGAACGTGCCAAAATCATTTCGACAGATGAAATTAGAAGAGAGCTTTTTGGTGATGATAGTAAACAAAAAAAGACTTTTCAAGTTTACCGAGAAGCATTTTCACGGATTGATAAAGCCTTTGCGGAAGGTAAAAGTGCCATTTTAGATGCTACGAATATAGACCGGGATCTCCGGATGAAAGGAATCGCTCGTTTTACAAATGTTGTGAAAGAATGTTATTACGTCGATACCCCTTATGATGTTTGCCTGGCTCGTAATGCTTCACGCAAAAGGAAAGTAGAAACAAAAATAATGGAGAAAATGTACAAGTTTTTTGAGTTCCCCACCTATGGAGAAGGATGGTCTCAGATCCACATTGTTCATCATGAAAAGCCATACCCCATTTCTAAAGATTCGTTTATAAGCCTGCTTAATCAACATCCTAATTATGATGATTTATTCAACTCTCTTAGTGTGATTGATTCATTCGCAGAAATGATCCAATACAATCAAGAAAACCCCCATCACACTCACCCTTTATGCATGCATACATACAAGGTATTTGAATATATCTGTCAAACTTACGAAGAAGATGATAAGTTAGCAATGCAAATCGCTGCACTGTTTCACGATATTGGAAAGCCCTTTACCAAAGTGATCAAAAAAGGACGTGATTATGCATCTTATTTTCTTCACGAAAATGTAAGTACGCATATGGCTGTGCATTTTCTTAAGGAACTTGGCTTTGAGGATGATTTTATTATAAAAACTGCAAACATTATTCAAATGCACATGAAGATTGTATATGCAGATAATGCAGCTAGTGAAATCTATCATTTGTTAGATGATGAATATTTATGGAAATTATATTTCTTTGCTGAAGCCGATTCACTAGCAAAAAATTAATGTAAGGAGAAACACCATGTATACTAAATATCCGCGCACCTTCCATCTGCCTTGGTCCAGAACGAAGACTGACGATGATAAAGTATTAAGATCAATAGATCATTTTAAGGGCAAAGAAGTGATTGTCACTGAAAAACTTGATGGGGAAAACACTTCATTATATACGAATTATCAACATGCCCGTTCAATTGATTCGAAAGATCATCCTTCCAGGCACTGGCTTAAACAATTCCATGCGGCATTTGCTTATGAAATTCCAGAAGATTGGCGGGTTTGCGGCGAGTATGTTTATGCGAAGCACTCCATCTTCTATGAGGAATTAACGCATTATTTTTATTTGTTTTCCATTTGGAATGAAAAGAACCATTGTTTATCTTGGGACGAAACGATGGAGTGGGCAAAGCTTCTCCGATTAGAAACGGTACCTGTGCTTTATCGAGGTATTTGGGACGAGGCTGTCATCAAAAAATGTTTTACTGGAAGTTCAAAGTTTGGCGGTGCACAAGAAGGTTATGTTGTACGTTTGGCTGAGGAATTCTCTTATGAAAATTTCTCAACATCCGTTGCCAAGTTTGTTCGTAAGAATCATGTCCAGACCGATCAGCACTGGATGCAAAATGCAGTGGAGCCAAACCAATTAACGAAAAAACATGTTGATAATACAATGAGAACTCCCTGATGAGGGGAAATGAGAGTATGTAAAAATTCTACATAAGGGGAGAGGTACAGATGGGCAGGAAGAGAAAAACCTTACCGAAAAATTTCGATGAACTAATTGAAGCAGGCGATATATCGGCATTAAAAGAGGTATTTACCCAGTGCGAGTTGGATGCCCGGGGCGGCTACAATAAATCGACAGCCTTAAGCTTTTTTAATATACCGAGTGAATTGGTACGCTGGCTCGTAGAACAGGGGGCTGATATAAATGCTCAAGACAGTTACAGCAGAACAGCTTTACATAAACATGCTATAAGCTGGACCGGTCATATTGAATTGCTGCTTGAGCTGGGTGCTGATATAGAAGCTGTTGATTATCAAAACGAGACACCGTTATTTGCTGCCGCAGGTTCATTTAAGCCGCATGCGGTTCACACGCTGGTTGCTAAAGGCGCAAATCTCAACGCAGAAAATAAGAGGAAGCAGACACCTTTAGCAAAAGCTTTAGCTATGTGTAGAAACATAGATATCGTCAATATGGCGGAAGTTGCCGCTATTTTGCTTGACGCCGGAGCAGCTGTAACGCCGGCAATGAAAGACTCGGTCAAACGGATCGGAAATGAATTTGAATTTCATAGAGAAGGCTTTAATAAAGAATATTTAAATCAAACGGATGAGGCTCTTTACCGTCTGTACGAGCTGTTTGATGTTCCCCCGGTAGAAAAACGAAAGATTCACGACGGTACCTCGCCAATAACCGTATCAACAAAGGTATGGCAGGCGCAGCATGATGAACTTTGGAATTTACTAATCCCTTCAAAAGGGCATGCGAGCACCGTACAGGGTGAGGTAATCCGTATTACCGGGAAAGTATCATATGAAATTTTAGATAATGGCGGTATCAATTGGGATAACCAGTTTCGTCAGATGCTCAATTGTTTGAGCCATTACTTTAGCTTGGGCACACCATTATCTCCCGCTGCACTTCAGGAGATAAAAATATTAGTGAATAAACTGCACAACGGTCATGGAGACGATGAACCTGCAAGGTTATGCGAACTGGCAGTGCATTGGGTACTCAGTAATCCAAATCCTATTACACTGGAACAGCCCGACTATAAGAGATAACATATGTACCGTTTATTCAGCGGATATAATACGAGTTTTTCATGCGCTGTACATATCCCTTTTCTATGCATTTACCAGCTAAGAAGAGGGGGTATTATTTTCATTTCATTCAGAAATTCACATAAGAACGAAAAAATGCTGAGGTGTAAAAAAAGATGCAAAAAATTCGAAGAAAAAAGGTAATTGAAGGAACAACGGTTCCGGGGATCATTCATAATGGAAACCAATATTTCTATATAAATGTTGATGTTTATGAAGATGGAACAGCTAACTGCTGGGAACTTGTAGATTTAGCAGGGCTAAAAGAAAAGATAGACATAGGCTGGTTGACGCCGATCGCTCCTCGGGGCAAGACACTTTCGATTCACGGGTTAGGCGCATATAAGATCGACTCGGCGAATTGGCTGCATGATAAGGATACATATTACGAATATGTAGTAAATAATGTAAAGAAACTAAATCCAGGGTTTGAAAACATTTTTAAAATTACACCAGCTCAAAAAGAGTTAAATGAAACAAGAAAGGTTGTCTATTCACCTGCAGCTGTTGACTTCTATGTGGTGCGTGAAATGTTCTATGAGACAGTGGAAGGAAAAGGCTTTTTTATTTTCATGAAGGAAAATGAAAGAAACTATTTGGTGAATATGGTCGTATACGAGAACGGTCTTGTTGGAATTTATAATGCGAATTTCGAAAAATACTATCAGATGGATGAAATCGCTGAATTATTTAAGAATGGAATATTGTTTACAGCATTCTCTCATCCTTTAGAAGTTACGATTGCAGAATTGGGAGAAGTACGTTTTTCAGAAGCGCTGTATGCAGCAGATATAGAAGAAAAGAAAAAAGAACTGTCCGATATGTTTAGTAAATTAAAAGGAGAGAAAACGACTTTAGAAATCTGCAGGGAAGCTTACTATCATTATCTTGCTAACCCAAGTGACTTCACTAGAGCCAATTTAAAAGAAAAATATGAGCTCGTTCCCGAACATGAACGGATGTTTCTAGGTGATATGGATTCAAAAGACTGGGATTACCAGCGGATTATTTATAATCCAAGCGAGAAGCGAGAAGTGTAGCTGTTTTTATAAAACATAACTTGAAAGAGTGAAGGATATGAATAAAGAAGAGGCGATTTTAGAGCAATATGGATTAGAGCCCGAACATACATATAGAGGGACAATAAGGGGTCTATTGAAGGAAGAAATTAATAACAAAGATGCCGAAGATAATGAATACCTTAAAACGCTTTGTATCATGTTGTTTTCAGTTGGTGAAGCTGAAGACAGTTTACTCATTTGGGAAGCAAAGCAAAAGAACTTTGATACTAGCTGCTATATTGATGTCCAGCTCCTATGCGGTGCAGGATTTGATAATACAATCGATTATCTAATGACCATAGCAAGTAAAGAAGCGAAGCAGGAAATAGATTATTTAATGAAACGTAAAGATACTGACTTTGCTGGCTTTTCAAAGAGGGAAATGATAAATAACTATAAACAGTACTACGGAATGGATATATAAGAAAAAGGGTTTTTGGAGAGAAGAAATTTGCTGTTAATGACGATTATGCAACAGGGAGGATCAAGGTGAGAGGGTGTTAAGGAAGGAAGCTATAAAGATCATCATAGAAAATGATATTACGAAACTAACGAGGGATGAACGTGAGGCAGTGCTATGGAACACTTGGGGAATAGATGAACAGGATCCTGAATTTCATTTTTTCTCAAAGTCGCTGCAGCATGAACTATTGAATTCAGATGGACCGGTAAATGACGTAATGAACTCCCGTTATAATGAATTGTTACTTATAGGTGCAGAAGATAGTTTCTATGGAATTCCTAACGAATATTTATCTAAACTCGTTTCGGAAATAGTAGGGAGCAATATTGAGGTCGAAGGCTGCGTGGAAAAGTTATTACCTTGTCCCTGCTGTAATTACAAAACATTAGTACAGCGGGGGGAATATGATATTTGCCCAGTTTGCTTCTGGGAGGATGATGGTAACAATAATCCAAGCCGGTATAGTGGACCTAATCATATGACCTTGTCTGACGGCAGAAAAAACTTTGAAAAGTACGGGGCTTGTTCAAAAGAAGGAGCTAAACTAGTAGCTTCTAACAGATATGAAATCTATAACAAGGCTGATTGAAAAGGTATATTATTTAGTTCCTACTTTGACGCAATCCTACTTGGACTTTCAGCTACTGGCTATCTCGATTCTTACCTTTATACAGAAGATCAAAAGGGACTTCCGAAATTGTAGGGTGGAAGGATTTCAAGAAGATAGGGAAGAAGTCACGGCTTTTTTCTATAAAAGATGTAAGTTATTATCCAGTTCTGAAGAGAAACCTTATGTCTTTGGCCGAAAAAATTAGGCATTTAGGGTAGGATGCCGGGAATTACCAAATAATGATATAGTGTAAATCGGTTAAGTAAAGAGCCGTTTATCAGAATGGGGGCACTTGCATTGATAAAATATGAAATTCCTGGACTGTTGAAAAAACATGAAAACTTAATTAAAGGTACTTTTAGGTATAGCAATGAAATAAGTTTCAAGCGTGAAGAAACAAAACCATGGGACAGTAAATTAGGCGGGTGCCCTTATTTGAAAAGTGTGGAAGAGTATCCAACTGATGAAGCTGGGGAGCCTATGTTGTTTTTAGCGCAGATCAATATGGCAGATCTTGAAAATCTAGCTGAATTACCTGAAAAGGGATTACTGCAATTTTATGTTGCAAACACTGACCTGTTTGGTTTGGAAGACCCGGTTCTCGTAAAATACATAGAAGATTATGAAGAAAATGAAGAACATATAGTAAAGAAACATCCGTATGAAAATGAAGAATATAAGGGGAATCTTCCTTTTTCAGACAGCGGTAAAATGTATTTTAAAACAAGGGAAATGCCTATGTCGTCCTCATTAGACCTCTTCCAGGAAATTTTTGCGAATAAGCTGTCAGAAGCAGAATATGAGAAACTGAGTGAAGACTGCTATAGCAGCGATAGCAGAGTTGGCGGATATCCCTATTTTGTTCAAAATGATTATATTGGTTTTGATGATGACGATTTTCTTTTATTGCAGCTGGATATCGATGAAGAATGCGGCATTATGTTCGGGGATTCCGGGAACTGTGTTTTCTCTATCCCAAAGGATGCTTTGAAAAATAGGGATTTTTCAAAAGTCGTATATGATTGGCAATGCTGCTAGGGAGATACGAGTACGATGAGCTGTTCGAAAGTGTATAGTATGGGCTTTGCAATCGGACACATTTGAGCCGCTTCTATTTTCAATACAATGGCAAGTAACTGTAAAATTAACGAGTTGGAGGAGAAAAGATGACCGAAGAAGTGAATACGACAGGATGGAACGCAATTGAAGAGGAAATGACGAAGCTGTACGGGCAACAGGAGCCAAAGCATTATGGTACTGCAATTCCTTATATGCTCGGTGGTCAAGATCCATTAGACGGCCTTAGTGCTTATAAAGCGGAGTCACCTTTTCCACATTGGCATATTGTAACGTTTGGTTTCTCGGAGCTTTATGAGAAGGAATCGGAAAATCCTGATTATAGCGGCTATGGGTTTGAACTTACTTTCCGGGTCGCCCGCGGCCAGGATGAGGAGGAGCCACCAGCTTGGGCATTAAACTTACTTCAAAACATGGGACGATATGTATTTAACAGCGGCAATATATTCGCTTCCGGCGATTATTTGGATGCCAACGGGCCAATCTGCCTGGGAGCTGATACACAGCTGACTGCTCTTGCCTTTATACCAGATCAGGAACTGGAGACGCTGCATACGCCTAACGGACGCGTTGAATTTCTTCAAATGGTAGGGATTACGGAAGATGAGCTGGAGGCTATGAAAACTTGGAATACAAGAGGTTTACTTGAGGCTGGAAAAGCAGAACTGCCGGGTTATATTACGGACTTATCCCGCAATTCTATTCTGCAGGTCCCTGCTGTGAAGGAGAGTGTCCAAGTAGGAATAGACCGTGACGGTTCGAGCACCGGATTTTTATTTGTGGATCAGTTGTCCTGGGAACCCGGCAAGAATGGCCTATTCAGTAAAAAGCCGTCTGTACTTACGCTAGGAGCGAAGCAGGCTGGGACGATTGCAATGCTGCTGCGCGGCCGGCTGCTTAAGGGAAAAGATTTGGTGTTAATGAGCAATGGGATAAGCGTAACATTGGAATCCGCTCCAACGACTGGAATCGAAACAGATGAGCAGAACATCCATTTAAAACTGGACGAAACGGTTGTTAACGAGCTTATGCACAAGCTTCTGCCTAAAGAAGGAGAAATTCATTTGTCTTCTTATAAAGAATTAAAACTTCAAGTCGTTAAAACATACATCAAGGATCAAGATGGGAATGTGGTTTCTACGATCGGATAGTAATTGTCTTTCCATGTATATAACAACGAATTTATGAGGTTTACATAATTTAAAGGGAGAAAAACAAGATGAAAATAATGCGAGCGGTATCTCTCGGGAATTTACTGTTTTTCATTCCAGTAATAGTGTTAAGTTATTTCCTATGGGGCGATTATAAGGAATATATAGACGAGTATCAACCATCCTTTGAGAAGGTCTATATGCTGGATGGGGGAAAGCAGCTCATTGGCTTAGCAAAACACCCGGTTGGAGAGCAATATGATGTTTATTTTTTTAATACCGATAAGGAAACCTTAATTGGTGATACGACTGTACATACCGATTTCATAGCCGGGTTGGGACCGGCGGCTTACCAGCAGGATGGAATCATTATCCCAACTTACGATGATTCTTATGGTCTGCAAATCAATTACTTCCACTCAACAGGCATGGTTGAAGAGCTGGCACAGGGAACGATGCACCTTAAATCCTCATGGAGCTCAAATGTTTATTCCTGGCGCGGAAGACTCATTGTAGCTGGGGAAACACCAGAAAATGCATTGTTTATAGCTCAGGTGAAGGACGGAAAGCTGGATAAAGTGAATTTAGGCGAACAGGATTTGCTTCCGGCAAGGCCTGTTCGGATAGATGAAGTGCATGGGAGCTTTAAGAACGACAAAGCAGTACCCTTATTTTCTGTAGCTTTAAAGGATGATAGAACAGCATTAGTCAGCGGGATATTAGATGGAAATGGTGCTGTATCTGTGCTGCTGCAAAATGATGATGAAGGTACATTTGCTGCAGAGGACCGGGCTGGGGCTCAATTTGCTAAAGTCTTCGGTTTCAACAATGGTAAGTTAGTTCGCGAGAATGGGAACTACCCTGAAGAAGCCTCATTTTATAACGCTAACGAGAATCATTGGGAAAATCCGGTTCCAACACCTAAGCCGGTTTACCAAGCTCGTGTATTCTTGCTGAATGACGAGGAGGTTCTGATCGCAGGATCTACTGCAGAAGATGAATTAGAAGGAACTGTGACCGGATATGTATTCAATGAGAAATCCGGAGAGTTTCAAGATGCCAATGCTCTTTTGGAGCAGCTGTCCTACGAGAACTTAAAAAATGACGAGACTGAATTTTATAAGCAATCAGGCAGTGACATCCTTTATTATCGCGGTGGAGACATTACGGCAGGATTTCTTGATATGGAAATTCAGCAGGCTAAGGTTCTTTCGAGCACTCAGGTCGAGGAATGGATGCTTACTGAAGTCGAAAATAAAGTGTCCATTCAAAGCTTTTGGAATTATATAAAGCAAGGTGGAGCGCTTGTAATTAATTGGGCGATTTGGGTCTTCATCACGCTAGTGTCATTCATAGGCCTCGCATTTGCTCCTCGCTTGTATGCGAATGCAAGTAAGAAAAAAATAAGAGATGGCCAGCATATTCAGGGCAGGATTAAGAATATGGAAGAGTCGGGTTTATATGTGAATGAAAGGCCGCAAGTACGGTTTACTGTTCAGTTTGAGGATGAAGGTCAAATGAAAGAGGTTGAAATCAAGCAAGTCATCTCCTATCTGAATCCTATTCAAATCGGTGATACCGTCATGATCAGCTATAACCGAAAGAAACATAAGGCTGTATTCATCACAGAAGAGGACCTTAAACATGCATCGCAGGATTCTAAACAAGCACTTATTAAAGATGCAGTCCTTACCCGTATCGAACGTTATGGAAGTGTAAACCGGGGACAAGCTCTTCAGCTTCACTTCACAGCCGAGGGACGCGTTTATACAATACCGGTCGTCCAGTCTTTCGGATTTGAATATCGCACCGGGGAACGGGCGAACTTGATTTTGATTCAGGGAATGGCGAGAATTTTAAGCTACGGAACTATGAATATAGAAAAGGCATCGGATCAAATATCCCTGCAAGGTGAAGTGATCCACGTGCAGAAAATGCCAATAGTTATAGATAAGAAGCAGCTTATGCTTTTGGAAGTCATCATTTCTAGCGGTACGGACCGGATCCGTAAAGTGAATGGTCTCTTTGTACCTGAAAACATGACCGTGAATGTGGGTACAGTGATTCCGGTTGCTATGAAAAAAGAAGATTTGCAAAAGGAAACCCGATTACTTCAAGGTAAGCAGGGGGCGGCTAAAGTTCTCTCCGTTCATTTTAACGGGACGCATGGAGAACGCCCAGTAGCTGCAATTACCGTAGAAAAGGATGGAGTGACCTATCACATTAAACAGACAATCGAACCTGTGTATGGTGTAGCGGTGGGAGATGAATTGTGGATTGCTTACGATGAGGGTACGCGGGAAGCCATGATTATTAATTATTCTTCAAAGTAGTAATATCACGTATAAACTAAAGTGATAATAGAGGCTGTGTTAAAAACCAAAAGGACTTTTAACATAGCCTTTTTCTATCGTAAATAGATACGTTAAATACTGCTCCTGCCGTGGCAGCAACATGCCAACTAATACGTTACTGCTATTGAGGGTTGGCGACAGTATAAGATATGATAAAAAATGACTCAACACGCGGCAGGTTAGCAGAAGAGGAGAGATACATATGGATAAACAGACGTATGCACGGTATTTGCTTCAGCTTATGGAAGAAGAGGTAGACTCCGATGAATCAGATATTGAGGAAGCCCAGTTCTATGGGTATTTCCAAATATATATGCCAGATGGAAAAGGGGTAGAGGCTACTTTTGAACCTCTTGAAGATGGACATGCTTATTTGCAGAGGATATTAAAGATCTATAAAATGCTGGAACCTGAGGATTTTAGCGGATCTGCAGTGCCAGGATATTTTACTAGTAAAGCTGTTAATGTAACAAATGAGATATTAATAAATTACGGCCGACAGTTTATTCAAGGTTTAAAGGATATAATACTGGAGTCCTCTGAGAAGGCAGATACGGTAGATTCAGTAGATTACTTGCTTGGCATTAAAGAGATTAAAATTATACCTTCTGGATCAATAGATGAAATCCGTCAGCAATACGATCCTGAAATATATGAGACGATTTTTGATATCATCAACGAACAGAAGGATTACGATGAACCGATTGAAATTTTGGACGAGGCGTATTACTCGATTGCCTGTGATTACTGGATTTCCTATTATCTTCAGTGGCACCGTTATAGATTGAACGGTGATCCGTTCGCAGCATACTTTGAGCTGTATAGACGTGGATATTCAGCGGTTTTCTCAGAAAATAAACTGTATATTGGGCCGTAATTAAGGAGGTTAATTGAAATGACGGAACGTTTACCATGTAAGATGGAAGGGTGCAGCGCGACGATCTTGCCGAGCACTGCGACCAAAACAGGCGGCATCTGCATGCCTTGCTACCAGGAGCAGGAACGAAAAAAACAGCAGGCTTATATAGAAAAGCATCGTAAAATGGTGAATCTGTATGAAAATTTAACGGGTCATGTAGAGATTCTCAAGGTGATGCATGCCCCAAAAAAGTATGATCCGCTAATCCAATATGTTTCTTATCCGTTAAGCATGGAGCAGATATACATATCATTATCTGATCAAGAAGCTGATAGTATGATGAAATATGCGTTGGAATTACTTGCTGTAAATAATGAAAGTGAAGCAGAAGACATTCTATTGTCTCTAGTATGCTACCGGGATGATAATGTTTCGGATGCTCTGCCAGAACTCATACAGCGCGGCTTGTTTTATCATCCCATTCTATTTAAAGATTCACCGCAGGACATTCGAGATCAGCTTCTGGAGCGGATAGCGTGGGATGACGACAACCGTAATCATCTTCTCCTTGTACTCGGGTGGATCGGTGATTCGGCAGTTATAGACCAGTTTCAACAATGGCGAAAACAGCCGCCTGAATGGGCGGAGCAATTATTTGTTACTCCTGAAACGTATGCTCTTGATGGTGGTTGGGAGCTTACGCCCGAGGGAGAAAGGCGCAACCTTATTAACCATGTATGTTATCCCATCAGACAAGTAAACGAACAAAATAATGAGGTAAATATTGGGTATCGTGCGCGTTTTCTTGAGACAAGCAGCGCTGCATGTCCATGGTGTAAAAGAAAGTTAACGAAGCTGATGGATATTGCTGTCTCTCACCCGGCTTTGCAATATCTGAACCTGTCTATGGAAAACCTCCAAGTAGTAACCTGCGAAGCTTGCGGATGCTTCAGTACAATTTATATGGAGCTGGATAACAGGGGGATGTCGGTATGGAGTCAATTTAATCAGAAACCGGATTATCTTCCGGATCTTGAAGACGTAAACAGCAGTACTGAACCCCCGCCTTGTCTAAATCTTGCACATGTGCCGCAATCCCCATATTATGCTGCTGTTTGGACCATGTCACAATTAGATTCACAGATCGGCGGCCATCCAAGCTGGGTCCAGGATGCCGAGTATCCAGTATGCCCTTGTTGTGAACGAAGAATGCAGTATATAGGGCAGATTGATTATGCTGATTTCGACGAATATGGTGAAGGCATTTTTTATATGTTTATATGTCCAAAAGACAAGATTACAGCAACGGTATATCAGCAAAGCTGAATAGGTTCTTTTTTAAGTTAGATGGATATTACTGAATGGAGAAAAGTAGTTCGGATGAACTGCTGGACTCGGAAGAGAAGGGACACTTTAGAGTACTTGCTGTTGCGCTGAATGAAAGATTAGGGCGGAACCGCCGCTGAAATAATGATTGATGAAAATCCAACGAAGATTACAAGAGGAGCCCGCTTTGAAAGCGAGCTCCTTTCATTATTAGGCATGAACCTGAACTGGAATTGACCAGTGATTGATTAGGCTTCTTTTAACTTATTAATTACTTCCTCTGCATAGTTATCATCTTCTATATTTTTTGATTTTTAGCATGTTTCCAAAGAAAGTTGCTATTATATCTTCACTAAAGATAAATATTCCTAGCGCTCTCATTGAAAAAATCTGTTATATTTTTGTACTTTGTTATGTCAATACGATTTTGCCGTATAATCTTCTGAATAAAGATGGCATCGGTAAAGATCGTATTGATGATCTTTTCGCACCATAACGGAGTATTGCTGAAGTAATCCACTAGCTCATTCAGTTCATCAAAGTTAAAGTAAAGGATATACGTGACATAATTTTGCAGCAACATTCTGAAGCAGTGATCTCGATAAGGGCCTGAACGCTCAATAGTGAGACACTCCGCCATTACTTTAAAAATCTCTGATTTATTTTCTATGTTCTTATGTAACAAAAGATCAACATTATTGATAAGCTGTAGTAGATCCTCCAAACCTTCCTCCGGTGGCATGACCAGCTTGGATTTACCCTCGATTGTCCTTAACAGCTCCTCCGTTAAATTTTTGCATATATCGATTTCATCGGAGGATATACCTATCTGATCCATATAATTGCCGAGATGGTCTCGGTAGTAATCATGATATTTAGAAAGGTAGTGTCCTACTCTAATCCCTGTTCTAGTATGAACTAAGTCCTGCCCGCGGAATGAAAAGGAGTGGAGAGTTTCCTCGTTAACAGGATGCGTATAGAGATAGAAAAAGAAGAAAAAATCTCTAAGCTCGGCTTGCTGTTTTTCATTTAATGCGGTGACACTAGGCAATTGGGATAACTGAAAAAAAGAATAACCCTTCATGAAATCATTCATACCATTGTACGCATTAATCTTAATAATTGAGGTTGTCGCGTTAATCGTAAACAAAAGGTAGTAAAAGATTAACTCATCGTATACGTTTAACTGTGGAAAGTTCTTCGAAAGTACGGGATTCCAGTTAGGTTTTGCCGTGTAATTAGGGTCCCTCGGCTGTAATTCAGAGATCCATGCGCTGAATGTTTCGTCCTCGTAACCATTGAAGAATAGTTCCGAACTTTCATCTTCACATAATACATACTTAAAGCTGTCCGTTTGAACGGTTGTTAAATTTCTATTGAATTTTATATTTAAATAATCATCATACAGCGACTGAAGTTTCATCGGTCTGATCCCTCAATTCATTGGTGGTGTAGTTTAAAGCAATAATAAAAGAGCACGCAATTGAAATTATACATGAGTTAAGAGAAGAGTTTCTTATCATAACATGGCATAAAATATATTTCCTGCTTCGTTTTGAAAGAGATTCATTTTCACTCTCATAACTTCTAAAGCGAGTGATGGTCCCTTAAGTTTTGTATCTAAAGCGTTAGGGACTGATGTAAGTAGTGATTAAACGACTCAAACAATGTAAATAAAAAGTAAGATGGGCTTTGGGGAAGATATGTAGAATCAAAACCTTCATTATAGATGTTTTTCGCTTGAGATCGCTGTATGCGCATCTACGATTTGCTGATGATCATCTTCCTCATGCCACTGGTTCAGTTGTTCAATAAGTGTTTGTTTCATTTTACCCTCTACATAATCATTAGGAATAATGATCGTTCTTCAGGAAAATCATGGTCTTACATAAAGCCTAGCCATGTAATCCCACCGCCCGCAATGCTCAATACAGAACCGCTAGCGATGACCCACTTATGCTTAGTATCTAATTTTAGTCCCCCAATAAACTGGGGCAAAAGCCATTTAAATGCTATAAGAGAGAAGACTCCCTGAATAAACCCTAACAGCACCATCTTCTTAGCTTGAAATAAATCTAGTCGTGAGAATGCGAGTGTGCCCGCTGTTCGAATATTCGCATATGTAATGAACGAGAATATAATCAGGGTCAATAATGTGAATAGGATGGTCAGTACGAATTTGATCGTGTCCATCGAAAACCAATTGTTTTTGGAATTGGATTGTGGCAGTCCGATTAGGGAAAAAACAAGGCCTATAACAACACCACCACCCGTAAATATACAAAGAATGGTATTCACAGCAATTCCCGCTATGAGAAGTACAAAAGTCATTGCTTCCTCCCGCTTATTTGATAATTAAGATGTTACTGTTCTGAAAATATGAACATCATTAATAGATAATACCATTACATTTCCATATGTTACAATTACGTAGTGTTAAATATTGCAGACCATAATCTCGTCGTATTTTTGTATTTTATATAGGGAAGGTGAAGCAATTGCTAAGTAGTAACAATCAAAATAAGCTCGAACGAATTGTTCGCGAAAATCAGTTCGAACATGCGGTGCATTATTTGAAAGAGTCCGTACGTCAAGGTATTCGCTTGTCTAAGAAAAAGATCGAAACATACAATGAGATAGGCTCATCCCGTATAGGAGGCGACCCCGATCTTCCTGCCAGCGTAGAGTGGCCGGTGGATTCTGGTGGAACGCCCATGACATTTTTAGCCCAGCTTCGTTTAAGTGAATTGACACATCAAGATGAAGAAGCACTGCTGCCTGTGAAAGGCATATTGTACTTTTTCGTAGGAGTAGATGAACCTGCATATGGTATCGAGCACAAGGTGATCTATGTACCGGAGGACAAGCTTCAGGAAGCTAAACGTCTCCGTTCGCCTGAAGTGACTGCTCTTGAGAGGGAGTTTACAGGATACCGGGTAAGTGCTAGATCAACGATGGAACCTCCGAATTATGGCTATGTAGATTATGAAATGGTAGAAGACGATGAACATGAGTATGAACAATATGAAGAGCTATGCTTCGAGTTGAACGATGGGAACTCAAATGATCTGGCAGTAATGTTCGGTTATCCCTCAACCCAGCACGGAGACTGCGAATATGAAGCAGCTCTGCATCTGTTGACCGGCAAACAGTATAACTATTCAACGGATTCAGCATTGGAGCAGATTACTGATCATTTTAAAGGTGATTCCGATCGGGCTAAGCAGGAAGTGGGAGATACACTATTACTGCTCGCGTTGGATTCTGATCAGGAGGTCGGATTCTGCTGGTGGGACGCTGGAGAATTGCAGTTCTATATTCGAAAGGAAGATTTGCTTGCGGGGAACTTCGCAAACACGTATTGCTCCCTCTATTCGAGCTAATGCATTTATCTCTCTGCGAGTATAACCGGCAATGTTGGTGAGTTAGAGCAAATCACAGGATGAAGAGCCTGCCTTAGAAGCAGGCTCTTATCTGCGATTAGGCTTCTTTTAACTTAATGATGACTTCCTCTGCATACGAACTGGTAAACCGGATAACCCCGTCGTCCTGTACAATCCGTTCTTCCCTGATACGGGCATCAAGCCAATCGGTAATAAAAGAAGGAGCATATCCGCGTTGGCCAAATTCTCCGCCAAAAGCGATTATGTTCTGGTAGACTGCCAAATATTGCTCGCGGCTAGTGTTTGGATATGACTTCGTATATAACCAAAACTGCACATCATACATGACATACGATAATTCATCTGCATGAAAAGAAAAATGGCCCTTTTCTTCAACAATCCGTGTACATATGCTGCGGATTTTCTGTTCAACCTGTTCCACTTCTGTTACCCGCGAGCACAGCCTCTCCAGCAGCGGCGAAAATTTGCCATGCGCGACTTTATCCAGAGCTTCTTTTTTATCTTCTTCAGACGTATCATATTGTTCTTCATTCACCAAGCCTTTGATAAATTCTTCAAAATTATCAGCTAGAAAGGTAATCTCATAATCATCTTCTTGATCGACATGAATGACCTCAGGTTCGCCATCTTTGCCGCATGCTCGGTAGTCCAGCATGATGACATCATGCCCGGCTGAAGGACAATCACAAATCACTACGCCAATGTCAGGATATCCCCATTCCTCAATCATAAATTGGCTGCCCCCATCCCCGCACAGTGAGTAGCTTTTCTCGCGGCCAATCCCCATAATCCCTGTAATGGCAATATGATCCTCTGCCCAGGAAGTCGGTTCCTGTGTTGGAAAGTTAGTGTTCTTCGGTACACCGCCGTTTTGATGCTTCATCAGCTGAATATAAGAGGAGGGAAGCTTGTAACCAAGCTCTTGTTCAATTGAATTAATCAGTTCATCCGTAGGTGGCTCGGATTGATAATCTTCTTTTGCATACTCGCTGTCCTCCCAGAAATCAGCTAAAAATATATCAGAAAAAAGTGCTTTCTCCGTTACTGAACTGCTGTGTTCCAAGGAAGCTTTCTTCTTGGCAAGACGGAGTTCTTCTCTTTTCTGTTTCTCCGCCTTTTGAATACTATGACTTAAAAAATACTCCGTACTTTGATTATCGGGCTCTAATTGGTCAGATTTGCGGAAGGCCTCCACCGATTCCTCGTAGCGCTTTAAATAATAAAGAGCAAAGCCTACCCGATAATGCCAGAGAGGATCTTGTTTGCCGGCCTCTGAAATTTTATCAAATTGAGAGAGTCCTTCCTCGTAAAGCCCCAAATTATTATAGGCTCTAGCAAGACGACTAATCGCGTCATAGTCTAGTTCTTCATCGGGGATAGCTATCAGCAAATCTACAATTTTCTGATGCTCGTCTTCTTCATGCCACTTGTTCAGTTGCTCAAATAGTGTTTGATTCATTTCTACCTCCAAAAGGATTAGTAAGACACTAGCTTCATTCGTGCTTGGCAGCCTCTGCCTATAAAATAGTAATTACTATAATAGAGAATACTATAATTCTTTCATCATAAGAAACCAAAGAATGGCAAGTATTCTGAATATAGGCTTTTAGATATAGCTAGTAATGCGGGTGAAAAATTCAGATCAGCATGTAGGAGATATTTAGATACTGTACACCAGGTTCTTAAATATTCCGTCGTCACGACCTTAAGTCAATCTGCTAAAGCGAACGGCATGCCAGTTTATAAGAGAATTGGTATAATAAAGTAAATATACAAATTGAGGATCAGAGAAGCTGTCAGGCAGATGGCATTTATTATCATGGCGATTCCAAGGAGTATTTGAGGCGGAATTCGGAGATGGGGAGGGAGTTATGATGGAAGCTAAAGCAAAGAAGATATTAACAAGCACTTTTTGGTCAGCAAGCGGTTGGAAACAAGGCGGGCTGGCAAACTGCAGCGCAGAGGATTTTGAATATGCGAAGAACAAAGGACTTATGTTTGATCCTCTGACCATCACACACGATGAATGTATCAGCAGATTGCGGCAGATTCATGAACATGAAATAAACCAGGAGAAAGTCGTTAAAGCCTTTCTGCATAGTTTAACAACCCGGAAGGTCTACTTACGAAGCGCTTTATCAAGCTGGGCGTTGACCCATGAACTCTGTGTACATGCATACCATGCCAAACAAGCAGAGGAACCGATGTATAGTTCATGTGCTTATTGCAACAACAATCGTCTAATGTCTGATGAACAATACATCCATTATGATTTGAATGTCCTTCAATTCGAGAGAGTAAAATGGGGAGGCGTACGCCACAACAATCTCATCTATTGCTTAATGGATCTGGAAATGATAAGTAAAGAACCCGAGCTTGTCGTAACAAAAGATGACGTGCACATTCTGAAAGAAATGATACAAGCGATAAATGAGTGCGATAAGCAGGATGGAGCACGCGGTCTTGAGAAACGCTGGAAAGATGTATTTCCATCGAATAAGCATGAAAGAGATTCAGTACTTGAAATTTGGGGATATGCCGGGTTACTTGTAGCTGGAAGTGATTTCCGCAAAGAGAGGGGACGAGGCACAGATTATATGTCTGTAGCAACCTGGCGTGGAGAGGATAGTTATTCCCGTGAACGGATGGAATATTTATTCGGAACGTATCTTTAGCACAAAGAGGAGGAACAGGAATGGACGCAGCACAGGGTTTTTTAGATGATGTGTGGAACAAGCTGATGACAATATACAACAAAGAGAGCAAAAGAATAAATGAGTTCGTATCCCATCGTCCGCTTCAGGTAGGAGTAATGGATTATTTACAGGTCGCTTGGCGTGATGGGAAAATACATATTGATATTGATGAACCGTTTGATTGGACTGACAGCTCTTATAAAATCGAAGCAGGTCCTTATATTGCCGAGCTCACAGAAGAACGAATTAGAACTGAGCTTTATCCGGCATTACGCAAGGAAGTGGAGGAGCTTTTTTTATCGGATAAACTTGGTCCTCATTTTTTTGATTATCGATTCCAGATTGTTTTTTCGGTTGAAATGAAAGAAGAAGACATACATATTTGCGATCAGCTCGTAAATAATGTGAAGCTGAACCAGCTCCGCCAATCATTCCAGAATTTTATAACATCCAAAATTATGGCTGATCTTCCCGTGTTACCAAGTGTGGATGACCAATTTTTCTTTTCCCGTCATTTGGTAAACCCTGATCTAATCGAGCAGAAAGAAGATACGGTTGACCCTTTAATCGGGCGTTTATCTGCCAAGCTCTGCAGCAACAAAGAACGCTTGAGCGAATGGATTGGTCAATATACTTCGGCTATGGAGGATTGGATACAGAACGTTTATCTTCCTCGCTATTTTAACCGTGCAGACAGCTATGCGATAGAATGGATACCGAAAGAGGAAAGGGCCCTTATAAATCCGAATGCAGATCAACTTTCATTCTTTGTATATACTGCTCTGCAAATAGGAAAGAAAAGACCCGATACTCGTGAGCAATATTTGAAACTTGCAGTCCAGCTTGGCTCAAAACAGGCGGAAGATTATATCCGGCGGGGGAGCGGGAAATTCACCCCAGTGTACAAAGGGACCTATGCAGAAATTCATAATAATGATGTAACCCAGACCATTGAAGTCCGGATTTTGGCCGAGGAGGAGGCAGCTTATGGGGAAGTGTTGGATTACATGATCGAGTTGCTGCAAAAAGGATTTCCGAAAGAATATAGCTTGAAGCTGAAAAGCAAACAAAAGAGCTATCTTCCTCTAAAAAAGATGGCTAAATCGGGACTGCACCGTTTTTTTGCAGCGGCACTTACTTATCCCGCTCTTTATCCAAAATTAGCGGCATATGCGAACATCGCGATGGAACCCTATGCTTGGTACAAGGATACAGAACCGAGTGAAAAGTCGGTTATGCCTGGCACCTATGCGGTACTCGGACTAGGATTGTACAGCAAGGACTATTTCCCACTCATCTCTCGTTATATGCAGATGGTGGATACTGAGCATCAGATGATACAGGATGGCTATGCGGAAGTCTTTATTGATGTGCATGGCGTGGAGCCGGAGCTTATGTCGGTTTTGATGGACATTCTGCTTGCAGGGAATGAGGAAGCAAGACATGTAAAAAACTTCGTCATTGATCGCGTTGAGCTGGCAGAGACGCTTCTTCAAGAGCTGTCATCTAAAGAAATTTATGAACGGGAGCTTGTTCTATACCGGATATTCGGAAGCCTTGAAAAGCTGAAAAAGGCCGCAACGTCAAAACAAACAAAGCCGGAGCTTAAGCCTATGTATGCAAAGCTGCTGGCTCTTGTAAGTTGATTGCTGTTGAATCAATTCCGGCTAGTGACAAAAACTGTTTCATCCCGATAGGTCAGCAGGAATTTTTCGGTGAGAGAGGAGGAATGAATGATAACTCTATTAAAAGCCTCATTTGTTTATTTTGGTATTGAGGATGAGACAATATTAATTGGATTTGCAGACGATGAATTTGAGACGAAAGAATATGTGCTATTTCAAAAGTCATTATGTATTGAAGACATACCTATTTTAAATAATGTTCATATTACCTTTAATAGTGAAGATAGATCTGAGTACGGGGGAATAGTAAAGATCATCATTAGTCGGAAATTAATATCAATCTTTTTAACTAAAGAGACCGCAAGATCACTTGGCATAACTGATTCAATAGACATTGAATATGGCATAGACGAAAAAAGGTATCATACCTTAATAAGTCAGTTTAATAAGCTGAATGCAGATCAGGAGATCGTAATTGAGGTGAAGTAGTACTGTGCCCTTGGTTCGTAGATGCAATGACATTCTTTAAAAATCCCGTTGAATTGGAAGAACATAATGAAAGCAGCTATAGGATAAAAGGCGGAAAGAGAGGTTACCGTGATATACAAATTTACCGAAGTGCTGAATGACCTTATAGACTATTTTATTCTCGGGGATATTTTGCTGCTGGAAAGCTGGAAACAGTCCAACAGTCTTTCAGATAATTTAGCGATGGAATTTACAACAAACGAGAGCGGCGATAACGTTGTGCATGATGGGATCATACTTCCAATGGCAAGGATTGAAAACTATCCCTATACGATCATTTTCAATCTTTCTGGTGATACACCGGAATTGCTGAAAACAGATAGCCGTTTACAATTCAGACGTGGCGGCTATTCTCTGAAAGTTGAAAACAATATCTTCATGCTGTTTACTTGGCGGATACTAGAACAGTTCACGAGCGAAAGAGTCAATGCTTTACTTAATCATTACCAACAATACAAAAAGCCAATCATTGAAATTGAAAACGGCTGGTACAGCATAGAGATATTGGGTGGAGAAACGTTGCAGGATGCAGATTATGAACCTACATTTGAGTTTGTACTGCGAAAGGCAGAAAAGAAAGGGTCTGGGGGATTTGATATTAATTCAGATTTTAAGATTGAAAGTTCTACTTACTAAAATAGAAATTTACAAGCCTTCGCCGCTCTCCCTTTTACAGAGCCATCATTCATAATGGCAGCCAAATTTTTTACAACTACATATAGACGAATAAGACAGCAAAAAGCAACTTTTCATCTGACTGGAGTGACTGTTTTGAAATATATAAAAGATATTCAGGAACCGGAGATGGGGACCTGGTATTTTGAAATTGATAATGATGGTGTGGCATACAGACAGATCGTTTTTCATGATGACGGCACTTGTATCACATCGAATCGAAAGCATGATTTCTATCATTTCATGCTGGCAGAACATCCACTGGATGCGCAGGAATCCTATTATAAAGAGATCAGTCAGGCGGAGTTTGAGAAACTGTGGCACGAACAGCTTCAACTCGGTTTGGAAGACTGGCATCGAACTCAGCGTCTATTTCCTGTCGGAGCCCGGGTGGAAGGATATATAGAAGCTTTTTTCCCGCAAGGTACGCTGATTAACTTATTGGAACCTTATGCGGTAGGTATAACGGACACATCCGTTTTGAAATCCAAAACACCTGCTGAATGGATGTACCCGCGATATCAAGTGACCGCCGAAGTATCCGGATACGATGAAGTTAATCAATGGGTGCTTCTTACCCGTGCTGAAGTTATCGGAAGCCAGAAGTAACCGACGATATGATGGTGACGCTCTGTACAGCGGATGGGTTACTGGAAAATAAGAGAAGGTAATTCCCCGGCTAGTTTAGATGCCTGGTCGTGCTGTACAGCGGATGGGTTACTGGAAAATAAGAGAAGGTTACTATGACTGGTCAATGAGAGGAGTATTGATGGCCATAAGTTACCCTGATGATACCCAGCCTGAATACGGGCAGATGCCAATCTGTAGAAAAGATTGGGAAAAGTGAAGCTGGATACGTCGCTGCTTCGTGATATTCGCCATGAAATTAAATAAAAATAGCAGGGAGTAAAATAAAAAGTCGGAATTTCCAGTGAACGCCCTTTTTTCTATTATTCGAAACTATAAAAATGTTAACATGCTGTAATTTGCAGAAGAATTAGATTCGATATAAAATCAATAAAATTAACATATATGGTTAAAATAACCTGTTAAATAGAAATCATGGATAGGTATTCAGCGTAATATCTATTGAATAGCTATAGAAAATTCGATAAGTAATCAAAATACAATTTTGGGGAGGAGCGTTAGATTTGCTTCAACTAACAGCGTCATATATCGATTCACTTGCTCCGAATGCATCCGCGGCCAAAAATGGACGGGGACTGGTACAGAAGGACAAGTTAATTAAACTTTACGTATCTGAGGAAGAAGATTTATTATTCGGGGAATGCCTAGGCAGCGGCAAATCCAATTATGTCTGCTCTGTTGATTTTATCGCGCCGGACAATCCTGTCGCACGCTGCAACTGCCCGAGCCGGCAATTTCCATGCAAGCATGCACTTGGTTTAATGTACGCCTATGCAGATGGCTTGGACTTCAAGAAAAGTGCTGTGCCGGAGGACATTGTGTCTAAGCGGGATAAAGCAGAAAAACGGGAGGAAAGCAAGGCGAAACGAGAAAGCGGCGAACTGCCCGACAAGCCGAAGAAAGTCAACAAGAGTGCGCTTAAGAAGAAAATTGCCCGGCAGCTCGAAGCGCTGGATGAACTAGAGAAGCTGGTGCTATCGCTGGTGCGCGGGGGGCTGGGAACAACGGATACCCAGACTGTTAAGAGTCTAAACAAGCACGCCAAGTCGCTAGGCAGCAGCTATTTGACTGGAGCGGAAAATGAATTAAGACGGCTCGCCCTGCTTCTGGAAGGTCAAGACCGCGAAAGCAGTTATACATACGCGGCCGAACAGTTAACGCTGCTGCACGCTTTTATCAAGAAGGGCAGGATTTATTTGCAAGCCAAACAGGAAGACCCGGATCTAAAGCCAGATACAGAGTCGACGATTGAGGAATGGCTGGGACATGCCTGGCAATTGGCAGAATTAAAGGAGGCAGGACGGGTAACGGAGAATGTTGAGTTACTTCAACTAGCCTTCTATAGCTGCAGGGATGAAGCACGGCGTGAGTTCGTGGACACTGGATTCTGGCTTGAACTGGGTAGCGACCGGATCCACCGCACTGTGCAGTACCGGCCGTTCAAGGCGGTAAAGTTTATGAAGGAGGAAGACAGCTTCTTCGACGTTGCGAAAATTGCTGAGCTCTATCGGTATCCGGGCGGTATCAATGCCCGGGTACGCTTTGAAGGCATTTTACCTCGCAAGACGGAAAGCGCTGACTTGGAAGCAGCATGCGCTGCGGCTTGGCCTTCGATTCCTGAAGCGGTCAAGGTTGTTAAAAATCAGCTGAAAGACCCGCTTGCCGATCGTTCGCCGGTCGTGCTGCTAAAGGCATCCCGTATCGCTTCCACGGAAAATGGTGACTTCGTGCTTATGGACCCTGCGGGGAATTCACTGAGGCTCGGTGACGTATTTCGTCTGGCGCAGGGATCGACACAGCTTCTGTCACTGGTTGATTCATCGCTGATGGTCGATTGCTGCGTATTGGTGATGTTTGAGCACCGGATGGATGCAGGCCGGCTAATCGCCCAGCCGCTGACGATTCTTCAAGGGGGCAGGGTGGCACGGCTGCTGTACTAATCACCACCTGCCACCTAAGCCTTGTAATTAACGGAAAACGGGAAACCGGGAGGAGAAATGAATGAGCACGACTTTATTGCAGGAACTTCAAGGCGAACTGCGCCGACTATATATTGCAGGCAGTGACCTGGCGGCAGAAGATTTCCGCCTAAAAAGGCTAGAGCCGAAGCTGGCACAGCTAGGGGAGCGGGCACCAGTATTTAAAAGGCTGGCCGAAGGAGTGGCTGCGCTGGCAGGCCCTGCGGATCCGGAAGTGAGAGCTGTCCGGCTTCAAGATGTATCGTTGTTGTTAAATTCGGTGCTTTCGACGCAAGGAGTCACAGCAGCAGAAGGACAGGTTCGGAAAGAAAAGGAAAAAGATAGCGAAATGCCAGAGCTGATGACGATATACTCCTACCGTCAGTTGACGGAAGTACAGAACGCGTTGTCCGAATCTGGGGGAGGCCGGTATGAAATTGTAACGTCGGCGTATGAGCAGGGACTGTTTTGTGATTTACGGCTGTTCCCTTTTGCCATGAAGGCTCTCGGAGATTCCTATTCAGAGATCGCGGACTTTGCCGCACGGAACATTCTGCCGAGCTACGGCCGCGCCATTGTACCACACCTGCTGTCTGAGCTGGATATGCAGGGAGGGCGTGAAGAAGAACGGCGCCTGCAGGTCGTAAGAGAGCTGGGCGTCGATCCGGAAGATGACCGGTCACTGGAACTGCTTGTACGTGCAGCCGAAGAAGGGGCTGATAAGATACGATCTGCAGCAATCGCCTGCCTAGGTCCGTATCCGGGTTATGAGACACGGCTGCTGGAGTGGTCGCAAGACAAGAAAAAGGCGGTCCGGGAAGGTGCATACAGAGCATTAGCGGTCTGTAATTCGGAAGCGGCGCGACAGCGGCTGTACGATTCTTTCAAGGGAAAGAATGCTATGCTGGCGGCCGAAGCGATCGGCTATGCTCCGGCTACAGAAATGATCGACATGCTTCTGCCGCTTTTTGTGGAGCGGCTCCGGAAGGAAGGCGCAGGAGAAGAGGATAAGAAGGGTAAGGAAAAGCAATGGAACGAGCTGGAGCCTTTCCTAATCGCTTTCAAAAATGCCCATCATTCTAAACTGGGACAGCTGTATTTAGACCTTGCCGGAAACCCATCGGAATACCCCGCCTTGGGCCGACTCTCTGAATGGGAGCGTAGACGTGTTTTGATACAGGCTGCAGCTTACCTAGAGAATATGGATACGGACGAAGCGCTGGCTGTGCTTAAGCACCTGGAAGAACAGAACCCGATTTATTTGCAATACGCATTCCGAGCGACAAAGCGTAGACTGACGCCTGCTGAACTGTACGATCAGTACGTCGGTTCGGGCTGGGGACGCCTTAAAACTCTTGTAACGAAGAAGTCCCAAGAAACGCAGATGGCGCTGCTTGATACGCTTAAGGAAGAGCTGTATGTCTATAAAGGGTATATACGCAGCCGGCTGCCACAGGAAAGAATTGAAGTGGAATGGGATCGACGCTGGCTCGATTGGCTAATTGAGCGAGAAAATCTACAGCTAGTATCTGCACTGGCTGTACCCGGGAATCCGAAGCTGCTGCCTTATATTGAGCAAGCAGTGGAGAATGCGAACAATCATGATGGGCCGTATATTTTCGCTGCGCTTGATGCCGGCGGCTTCGATGTGGAAATAAAATATAATCTCCTCTTGAAATGGATGGAGAAAAAAGATTGGAAACGCACATACAGTATGTATTACGAGGAGAGCGAACGGCTGCTCCAAGCTCCTGACCATATGGCTGCAGAAAGCGCGGACCGTTTAGAGGCACTGCTTAAGGACATTAAGTATGACGGCCTGAAGGTAAATCTTGAAGAAATCATTCATACGCTTCGCCGCCGAGCTGCTTCGATATAATTCTATGAAAACTAAAATCGAGAGGAGAACTTGATATGTCCATAGCAAACAAGCAGTCGCAGGATGCCATGCGCCTTCCAGCGGAGCTGCTCTATTACGATGAAATTGAGGCACTGAAAAAGGAAGACAAGGGAGCGGTTCCTCCAGGTTGGCAGATGTCGCCCCGTGCCGTACTGAAGTATATTACTGGAGGCAAAGCCGGAAAGTTGGATATCACGCCAAAATACATCGGAAATAAACGGCTGGTTGAGATGGCCATCGCGACGCTCGTTACGGACCGCGCGCTGCTTCTGATTGGCGAGCCGGGCACGGCCAAATCGTGGTTGTCTGAGAATCTGTCGGCCGCGGTCTGCGGCAAATCAGGACTTGTCGTACAAGGCACGGCAGGCACGAGCGAAGAGCAGGTCCGTTATTCATGGAACTACGCCATGCTGCTCGCGAACGGCCCGACGCCGGAGGCATTGGTGCGCAGCCCGATTATGCGTGCAATGGAAGAAGGCAGCATCGCACGCTTCGAGGAAATTTCACGCTGCGCATCAGAGGTTCAAGATGCGTTGATCTCCATTTTATCCGAAAAGACCGTCTCGGTCCCCGAACTTGGCAGCGAGACAATTGCCCGCAAAGGTTTCTCCATCATCGCAACGGCGAACACAAGGGACCGCGGCGTTAACGAGATGTCCGCCGCTCTCAAAAGGCGATTTAATATCATTGTGCTGCCGTCTCCTTCCGATCTTGAGACGGAACTCTCCATCGTCAAAAAACGTGTAGGCGAGATTGCTGCTTCATATCAGCTGCAGTCAGCTCCTCCAGCGGACGAAGCACTGCTAAAAGTCGTGACTATCTTCCGAGAGTTGCGCAGCGGGATGACGCTCGACCGTAAGGAGAAACTGAAATCCCCGGGGGGCGTTATCTCCACTGCCGAAGCAATATCTCTTTTGACGAACAGCATGGCACTGGCAGCGAGCTTTGGAAGCGGTGAACTGACGGACGAAGATCTGGCCGCCGGTCTGCAGGGCGCAATCGTGAAGGATGATGATAAGGACAAATTAGTATGGAAGGAATATCTTAATAACGTTATGAAGAAACGGGGATCGGAGTGGCGCGGATTGTATCAGGCGTGTAGGGAGCTGAACGAGTGATGTTTGCCACGGAAGATATCCGGGTCCCTGTCTTTGGCGTTCGGCACCTCTCCCCTGGAGGTGCCCGCCATCTCTTGGAATATCTGAACCGCATCCGCCCAACGGCTGTTTTGATTGAAGGACCATCGGACGCAACGGACCGGATCGAAGATCTGATTCATCCGATGACCGTGCCGCCCGTGGCAGTGCTGGCCTTTACGGATGAAATGCCTGTGCGGACAGCGCTTTGGCCATTCGCTATTTATTCGCCGGAACTGCAGGCGATGCGATGGGCTTCCGAGAACGGCTCAGACTGCAAATTGATCGACCTGCCGTCAGGTGTGGCGATAACACTAGAGGATTTGCGGCGACGCAAAGAGGAAGGACGCCACCCACAAAAGAACATCGCATTAGAAGAGATGGCGAAAGAGGCGTCGTTAACTCAGAAATTGCCGGTGCCTGGACCGCAACAAAATTCTAGAACGTCTTCGATTGGAGGGGAGACCTTCTCATCGGAACCCTCGGTTTATGAACGGATTGCTGAACTGGCCGGCGAGCACGATTACGAAACCTACTGGGAACGTCATTTTGAGCATAATGCCAACACGGACGCTTACCGGGAGGCCATACTTGCCTACTCCGCTGAGATAAGGAGCCTTGGTGAAGAGCGAGAGCGAGCCGAGCAGCCGGAAGAGCATGCATATAACCAGGTACGTGAAGCTTATATGCGGCGGCAAATTATGAAAGTGATTGAATCGGGTCATGATCCGGCGAAGGTGGTTGTCGTTTGCGGCGCATACCATGCCGCTGCACTAGAATATCCTTCTATTGGCGCAATGAGCGATGAAGAGATGGCCACGATGCCTTCCCGCCGGACCAAGTTGACGCTGATGCCATATTCGTATTATCGGCTGTCCAGCCTTTCGGGCTACGGGGCGGGTAACGCTGCCCCGCACTACTACCAGATGATGTGGGAAGCGATGGAGAGCGGCCGGCCGGAGGAACTGTCAAGACTGTACCTTTCCAGTGCAGCCCGTCTGCTGCGGGCATCTGGCACTTACCGCTCCACCGCCGAGGTCATAGAAGCGGTGCGGTTAGCCGAAGGGCTCGCTTCACTGCACGGAGGTAGTGCGCCGACACTGATGGAGCTGCGAGACGCGGCGCAAACGCTGCTTGGCCGCGGCGAGCTGTCGGTGGTAGCCGAGGCATTGGCCCGCGTTGATGTCGGCACGGAAATCGGCTCCCTAGCCGAAGGGGTTAGCCAAACGCCGCTCCAGGATGACTTGAACCGCGAATTGAAGCGGCTCAAGCTGACCAAATACAAGACCGCCGTCGCAACGGATTTGTCCCTTGACCTGAGGGAAAATCGCCGGGTTTCGTCACAGGAATCCGCCTTTCTCGACCTGAACCGCTCTTTCCTGTTTCGTCGTCTGGAGCTTTTGGAGATCCCGTTTGTGAGCTCTCGTCCAGCTGGAGCAGACCGTGCTGTTTGGGCCGAGGACTGGGTTATTCAATGGACCCCAGAGGCCGAAATCAGGGTCATTGAGTCTACGCTGCTAGGCGAAACGATTGAGATTGCCAGCGCACATCGATTGAGAGAGAAGCTGGAAAACTGTACTTCCATTGCGGAGGCATCCGATTTGATCGGCGCCTCCGTCCGCTGCGGTATGACTGCCCAAATGGAGGATGGACGCCGTGTGCTGCAGTCTTTAGCGGCTGACAGTCGAGATGTGATTCAAATCGCAGCAGCTGCAGCCGAGCTGTCGCGTATCATTGCCTTCGGCGATATTCGCCGTGTGGATACTGTCGCACTTGTGCCGTTGCTGGAGCAGTTGTTCTACCGCGGCTGCCTGTACTTGACTGATGCAGCTAATTGTAATGATGAAGCGGCGTACAGTATGGTTGCTGCCATGAGTGATTTGAACCGTATTGCCCAGGAGCATGACGACATTGTCGACGTGCCGCTTTGGTTGGCTGGACTGAACGAGTTGTCCGAGCGGGACGATCGGAACCCGAAGCTTTCCGGCTTCGCCTGCGCTTTGCTGCTGGAACGAGGCGAGATGGATGCGAACCAGTGTGCTGCGGAAGTGTCGCGCCGACTGTCGCCGGGCATACCATCCGACCTTGGGGCAGGCTGGTTTGAAGGGCTCTCTATGCGCAACCGATACGCCCTGCTGTCTCGAATGAGCCTATGGGAGCAGTTAAACGATTACATCCTTTCGCTGGACGATGATCAATTCAGGCGGGCACTCGTATTTCTTCGCCGGGCATTCAGTTCTTTCTCGCCGCAAGAAAAAACGATGATTGCCGAAACACTGGGTGAGTTATGGGGCGTTCATGCGGAGCAGGTAGCTGAAATTTTGACCGGAGATCTGAAGGAGGAAGAGAACAAAATGGTTGATGAATTAAATGAATTTGATTTTGAGGATTTTTAAAATGACGGATCAAACGAACGGAAAACTGGAACACTCTGTATCTCGCTGGCGATTAATCTTAGGCGAAGCCGCACAGAGTAAGCTTGAAGAATTGACCGGAAGCGACGCAGTGCAGTTGACGGAAGAAGAAGCAATCATGGATGCCGCGCTGGCAGCTATATATGACGAGACGGACGACAGCTTGTCTAGCGGCACTTCTGGACGGAGCGTAGGAAACGTCTCCGGCCGCGGTGCGGGTGGAGGAAGAGGAGCGGTAAACCTGTCCCGCTGGCTCGGTGATGTACGTAGCCTGTTTGCGGAGGATGTTGTCTCTATCATCCAGAACGATGCGATTGAGCGCAAGGGATGGAAGCAGCTTCTATTCGAGCCGGAACTATTGGCATCGGTAAAGCCGGATATCCAGATGGTCGGTATGTTGATGGCGCTCAAGGGTAAAATTCCCGAGAAGACGAAAGAGACCGCCCGCCTCCTCGTCAAGGCTGTTGTTGACGACCTGATGGCTCGCTTAAAGGAAGACATGCAACGTGCCGTGATCGGGGCGCTGAACAAACGGCAGCATACACCGTTGCCTTCGCTCAGCGGACTGGACTGGAAGCGGACAATCCAACGTAATCTGAAGCATTATGATCGGGAGCGGGACATTCTTATTCCTGAAAAATTCTATTATTTCGACCGGGCACGGCGCAATAAGGAATGGACTGTTATTCTCGACATCGACCAAAGTGGATCGATGGCAGAGTCGGTCATCTGGGCGTCGGTAACGGGCGCGGTCTTTGCCAGCATGCCGGCGCTGAATACCCGTGTCGTTGTGTTTGACACAGAGGTCGTTGATCTTACGGAGCAGTGCGCGGATGATCCAGTCGACATGCTGTTCGGTGTTCAACTCGGTGGGGGAACGGACATTAACAAGTCAGTTGCGTACTGTGAGTCGTTTATCGAAGAACCGAAAAAGACACTCTTTATTCTCGTAACCGACCTATACGAAGGCGGCAACCGATCAGCACTGGTACGCCGCATGCGAGAAATGCGGGAATCGGGCGTACAGACACTGTGCCTTCTGTCGTTGTCGGACAGCGGGCGTCCATTTTATGATGAACAGCTGGCTAGACAACTTTCTCGCGACGGTACGCCTTGCTTCGCCTGTACGCCAGGCATGCTGCCGGAGCTCGTGGCAGGCTCACTGCAGGGCCGTGATTTGAATGAACTAGTGAACGGGCTGAACATACAGCCATGACGAAATGAGTTCAATAAGTAGAATATGGATATCCAAGTACTTTAACTATCTTTGAGACTATTGAATGGTAAAGAGAGGCTCTTCTGAATTTGGAAGGGCTCTTTTTTCTAAAACTTAGGCTTTCTGATAAGACAGGCTATGAAAGGCCTTGCCTCCTAATAAACAGGATACAAGCCCCGAGTTAAAGCAAACCATTGATATCCCTTACTTTTTCCGTCAAGTTCCGCAAGTTTCCAAATTCTGCAATAGGATTTTAACCGGAGTTCTGTTAAGGGGATTCGCCTCCTTAACATTTGGCCCGACAGCAGGAAGGATAAATACTGCCCGCATCGCTGGCTTATAAGGAGCTAACCGATATCGACCGAGTTATGGTCATACAGCTTCAAATGGCGCATTATAATTTCAAGTGTGCCAAAGCCTGCTTCGTGTATAACCGAATCTCTCACCATCTACTTTAGCGGGAAGAACTAACAACGTTTAATAAGGCCGAGTTTACAGAACGTGAAGGTGTATTATGCCTATAAAGGTATTCTAATTCCAAAAGCAAGTACGATTCTCCTTAAAGAAAGAACTGATCAAACGATTTGGCTATTATCATGAGAACTTCGTTATGAAAAACAGTTGAGAATAGCCTGGTATAATTATTTTTAATGGGATTCAAACAATAGACTTTTAATTAGAATTTCTATAGGAAGGAGTAATATATGAAGATATCTACAACTCAAAAAAGATTGGAAGAATTGAGTGAAATTAAATATGAAGTTCATATTGGTAAATCCAGCGAAGTAAATTATCTCGAAATCATGGTGCTGAAGTTTATGGGGGTATATGGTTTTGGTTCAACAGGCAATTCAGATGCCATTTTCATGAGAGCGATTGGTGAAGCCGTTTTAGAAGCTTGGGAACCAGGTGCATTAATAATAGATTTAAGTGAACTGTCTTATGAGTGGGGCGATCAACTGGAATATGTATTTGGTATGGGCAGCTACAAGTACAGAGATATGCCATTTCCCATTGCATTAATTGTTGGGGATAAATCTGAGGAAGCGATAAGAACTCTACTAGTAGGAATAAAGAGTACGAAAGGGCTAAATGAAATTGGCTGGGTATTCAAGGAAATTTCAGATGCTTGGAATTACATTGAAACTAAATTAAAGGAATATGATTCGCAGAAATTGTTATAGAAGATACATAATCCTAAGTGGATGTGATTGGCTTGAGCACAGGGGTCGCGATTTCTATAACACGTTCATGAAAGGATGAGTGAGGACCTTGAGATACACTGAATATGTCCGCCTGAAAACAGGCAGATACCAGTCTGTAGGGAAATTTGGCGATACTATTTATGCGTACGAGATGCTAACGGGCGTAACTGACTCCCCGGAGTATCATCAAATTTCTAAGGAGGAGTTTGATTCGTTTGAAATTTGGACCCAAGAATATATATCGGATTTGAAAAAACTGTATGAAATCATTAACCGCCCTGTCATCTGCAGCGGTTATTTGGGGAAAGAGTATTTAGATACTGCGCTCCTACGTGATATGTGACGGTCATACCGGGTAAGACAGCTGTCGCCATTGCTATAATTAGGGGAACGAGCAGGGAAGATAATGTCTGCGGTTTCTACACAATCCGGAGTCTAGCAGCCATAATTTAAATAAATCACTTATTGAACTGGGGTTTCATTATGGAAACAAATCAAAACAAAGCGAGAGTAATGAAGGCCGTTGCGGAAAGAAATTTAGTTTCGATCATGAATGATACAAAGTGGCGGGAACTCCAAGATGCGGTTATAAACACTTTGCTATTTCCGCCGCCTTATCAAGGGAAGTATTTGTTAGACGATCGGTTATATCCAGAAGAATTTGAAACGGATGTTTCTTATTGGGGAGATTGGATAGAAGGCATAGCACCATTTTACACTGTTGAGTGGATTCGGGTAAGGCCAAGATATTTGAAATATCGTGGCCGTCTAGTATCACCGGAAGTGATTGATATTACGGATGATTTTGCCAAACTATTAAAGGAATTATCCATTCCATACCGACAAGAGAATGAGACATATACTATTTACGGCTACATATCAGATACAAGCAAACTAACATTATAAAGCCTTTTGGAATTGCAGCTGCTAAAAAGTGAACGGGAATCTATCAAAGAGATAGCTTTTACTGTTCTTATGGATGGTGATTAATATGTATGACTATATAATGATTTATTCTGATGAGCAATATGAAAAAACAATCCAAACGTTCGAGATGGAACAATTCTGTATTGCCGAGTTAGGACTAAAACCTATAAGTAAATTGAGATTTCATAAAAATATAAATGGGGAAGAAATTATGGTGACGGGGATATTTGCTAATACAAACGGCGGCTATGCATTTGATACACTTGATAATGTTGAAGAAATAAACCTCGTAGAAATAGATATACCTGATAAATTGACTGATGAAATGGAGAAAGAAATATTGGCTGTAGCAAACGCCATAGCCGGTAGATTTTCTTGGAAAGTAGATGTAAGAGAGTCGGATTCGTAGTACAACACGTTTCTCTTGAAAAGAGAAAAGGCCTGAAGAAAGATGAAAGAACTTTAACTTCAAAGTAAAGATGTTCTTGAAGAGGACTTTGCAGTGCCAACCACGATGAAGAATCGTTACAAACTACAGCAATTATTGATAGATTGGTTGAAATCCCGGGGAAGTAAACATAATGTAAAGATTGGATACTAGGGGTTAAGGTTCTCAAATCGGTGAATACGGAAAGCAGGGATACTATTTATGGACGAAACATATTTGTCTTTCCTTTTTAACAACTTAAAGCATAAGGGAATAAATAGCACTCAAGGTTTAACAGACGAAGAAGTCAGGCAAATTGAAGAGCGCTATTCCATTAAGTTCCCGCCAGATTTATTAAAGGTCCTTCAGTATCGATTACCTATATCTGATGGCTTTCCTAATTGGAGACAGGGTTCTGAAGAAGAACTTAAAGACTGGCTCGATAGACCATTGCAAGGTATTAATTTTGATATTGAATACAATAACTTTTGGTTAAGTTCGTGGGGAGAGAAACCCAAATCACTATATGAATCAATAGAAGTCGCACGATACCAAACAGGTAAATCTCCAAAGCTTATACCAATATATAAACATAGATATATTCCGTTTGTATCGGGCATAGAAGGCAATCCAGTCTATTCAGTTTGGCAGACCGATATTATTTATTATGGATTTAATCTAGAGGAATATTTTAATAGGGAATTCGGAGTACCGATGTTGGGGCCGAAAATAGCAGAACCTAGACCTATAAGATTCTGGGATGAAATAGTTGGTTGAGTTAATCTATCAAAGAAGTCAGGGAATGCGTATAACATTATATTTACGTGTTGAAGCCCTAGGAGAGTCGTATCGGCCGGACACATCCGCATCGCGGTAGAATTCCTGATAGATGGTTATTTCCGTCCCAGCCGCAATAAAAACAACCGATACATATTTTACTCGTGACGTTATCGAAGCCTTGCTATTACTACTTCTGATCTATAGTTGCCATTTAGCAGTTATGTTAGAGTGATTATACATTACTTTTTACTGATTTTTCAATCTTTTAAAAGAGGAGTGGAGGATAATGAAAAAGTGGCTCGCCGCCTGTTGTCTTTTATTTTTGATCGGGTGGTCTTCAGAAACGGATGCGGCAGTGTGGGACGGTGCGGAGATCGTAAAGGGTCAGACAGGAAAGCTGTCATTTTCCAAAGACGTGAAGGTGTATAAAAAGAATGCAAACGGCCAATTTGAATCGATGGTTGTTAAGAAGGGGCAATATTTCCGCGTATATAATATTGAAAAATACAATAATCAGACCTATTACTGGATGAGTTCCGGCTATAGGGTACAGGCGTCAAATTTAACACAGTTCAAAGCTATACCGCTGGAGACACGTACGAAGTTATACAAGGACCCGGCGCATCTTTGGATTAACCAAAACATGGTCATGCAGGTGCCGTCATTTAAGGGCAGTTATTTAGTGTACAGCTATTACAGCTATTTGAATGATGCCAGTTTTAACTTTAATGAGGCAGGCCAATTTGAAAAAATAGTCCGGGAAGGCAATAAAAATGTAAAGGTCATCCTTGATCCGACAGATATTTTCATTACGGAAAAACGGGGGGAGATAGCTGAAGGAGAAATAATAGAAGTAAAGCAGGACGCACCGGTATACTGGCAGCCTTATAAATCAGGGACGACAAGACCGATTATGCTGGAGTTAGGGTACAACTATACAAAACTGCTCCCTAAATATACGCTGTTAAGGTCACAGGGCATCAAAATTGGTGATTATCATGCGGTGAATGTCTATGCGCATACGGATACAATTAAATACTTGCAGACATTATTTGTGAAAGCGTCTGATGTGCAGGTCTTACCAAAGCTGACTTCGAAAGGTACTTGGTATGTTCAGGAAACAACAGAAGCCGTAATGGCGGAAAACTCTATTAAAACAATCATTGCCGCAGGATCAGCGGTTACCTATTACGGAATGAGTGAAGACTATGCAGTAATCGGCTATGATGGCGACCAGTGGTTGATTCCGCATAAGACTGTCGCTCCCAATTAGGTATTGAAAGCTATAAAAGTGAATAAATAAACGCAGCGGCTCTTTTATGAAAAGGTTGCGTAATGTGAAAAAGCAATACAGGAGGCGTGCTTCCCGTATTGCTTTTTTATTTGGAGGATAGCATACGGTTTTTTCACAAGGCAGTGCTATTAGAAGGGAAACGCCATTCCTGCAGCCTTTTAGCATGAGGTATTATCCTATTTTTAGCTGACAGACTATTTTAGACCATAAATATAATTGACTAAAAAGTATACAAAAGTATACAATAAAACTGTATTAAAGTGTATACAATTGTATGCTGAAGGAGATTGCAGTATGAGACGTGAAGGACATAGAGGACAGCATAGCCACCACGAGGGTAGACACCGCGGACATCATAAGGAAGGGGGAGAGGGGAAAACAGAAGGCGCTAAAACATTCCGCCGTAAGCGGGCAGTCAAGTTTTTAGAGCATTTGGAAACAAAGCAGGCGGTACTAAAAAAGCAGCTCGCAACACCAGAGCTGCAAACAGCGAATCCAACGATTGTTGGGGAATTAAAAGCGACACAATCGATCATTGAGGAGTTTGTACAGCTGTTCGAGCTATATGAGGCGAAGGAACAAGGGGATGTAAGAGTAAATAAAGAGACGGATACTGAGCCTGAGGAATAAAAAGAGCAGAGGAAGTAGAAACGAACGGGAAAAGCTGTGGCTTTGAAATAAAGTTCGATCGTTTATAAAAAGGTTTGATCAAATCCCTGTGTAGATAGGCAAGACTTTTTCTTGCTACACAAATGGGCCAGATTGGTGAACAATATTGAAGTATCTAGATTAACTTAAGCCATTCTATTCGAAAGTCTTTAACTTGTTATTAAATTCATAAGCCATCTCCTTAAAACAAAGGGAAAACAAATGAAAAAACTTGAAAAGATTTATCATTATATAAAAAATTAGACTGCTAGATCCCGTGTAATCTTTGACTTCAATTCTCATAATAGAAAAAAGAAAAATTCCTTCTTTCAATATAAAAGTTGGAATTTTTGTCGTTTAATATGCTTAGGTTTGCTCAAAAGACTGGTTCAGCATAGTGAACTTAAAAAGAGAGACCCTTTATAAATCCCTGTTTACTATACGTTAGACAGACATTTTTGATTGATTGCTTAAAGGGTTCGAGCGCATAACCAATGTAAACCAGGCGGCAAACCCAAAATAAACTACTGTCAAAATTACGAATATAAAATGAAACTGCTCCGCCAATTGCCGGATTAGGGCAAAAAAGACAACGATGCAATGCATCAGATTTCCCAATACAACAGGTTTGTTATAGATACCACCGATCAGGGCAGAACGTGTAAACCAGTTCAACATTGCGAACCCTAAATATAGCCCTCCGATGATTTGCAGAAGAATCAGAGTAATGGGTGAAGAATCAATCTCCAATATTTTTGAAATTTCTTCGGGAATAAAGGTTCCTGCCAACCCTAACAAACCCATTATCATGGCACTACTACTCATAAGCCATTTTGTTTTCATTTTGTTTCCCCTTTTCATCTAATCTTGGATTTTTATAAACAGCAACGAGAGTATTCTAAACAAGGCATGTGTTAGCTTCAACTCGCAATAAACCACGAGCAAAGTCCTGAGTAATTTAACAGGCTACCGTTAAACGGCATCCTAGAAGCATAAAATTGCCTCCCTTTAGGAGATCGATGAAAGTTTTAGACATTTTGGGCGAGGGGGTGTGACATCTAAAGGTTCATTTAAACGAGTCCTTTTATCCATAAGAGTATTTCCCCATCAAACACAACAATCGTTAAATTAACCTTTATATAATATTTGGATAAGTAATTTATTATATTCGGCGAAACTCCACTTTTAACCTTTAAGCAAGCGCTAGCTTCAACAAATTTTGATGTTCCCTAGTTAAAAGCATTTCAGCAGCAAGAATGACTTTCTTTTCTCATGTTTTAGGCCATGCGGGCTTATTATTCGGTGGAGTACCACTTTTCATTCTTGTAAAGTTCTTTGAATGGATTTTCTAATTAATCCAGCTATTCAACAATCAGGAACGATTATTGAAGATTAACAGTAGGAAATGATCAAACTTTTTTATCAAAACTCCACAAAGAATTAAATCGTTTTGAACAAATTTTATCCTAAAGCTGCAAAAGCAAATGTAATTATTTTATACATTGGCTTTCTATAGTTACTGTCATAGAAATAATTCTTAAAATTCTTCTGGTTCGCTATAAGAATATGCATACATATCAATATCCAGCCCGGTATTAATCGCTGCAGCGAATTGAGCAAACTCGGGATGAATGAACAGCCCAGGAGTATGGCCGTCATAGATGAAGATGACTAGCTGCAACCGTACATTTACGTTCAGCTCTTTTTTCAACTCATTAATAATATGTGTTTTATCCCGAAACACTTCCAGCAGGGGGCATAAAACATCGTCTGAATCCATTGTTTCTTTCTCAATTTGATATTTCCAAGCAGTATAAAATCTCACTTTTTTATTAATTGGGTGGTTAGGCGCAACTCTTTCTCCCACCTTCCATGTTTCAGTCGGCTGGACTTGCAGCCTGTTCGTTACGGCCTCCAACGGAAAGTCATCATTGCCCTCGAATACAATATAGCTATATAAGTTTGTTTTCTCCATCTCACTTATCCTTTCACATAACGTATTATTCCTGCTATTCATTCTTCCAACGGCTGTAATGTATTTATCTGAAGAATACTCGAATCGTGTGGTTTAGCGCTGTTTTCTACTGTGCGATAAAATCCTTCTTCTGAAGAGACAGCGGCGATTTGGCTTATCATTTGTTTTCGTTCCTTCAACCGTTTATTCACTACATGGATATCTCTTGCGATACATTCCACATATTTGTATGCTACATCGTGTTGTTTGCTTAAAGCTTGTCCTTTTTCAATCATTTCACTGTACAGGCAGGGGCAGTCCAAAATAACAGGGAAGCCCTGCGACAAATAAAAGTCGACTAATGACCAGTCGATGGAATAGCCGATATTACCGGAAGCCGAAAGATTTAAGTCATGCTTGACCATCGATTCGAGCAATGCGGATTTTACAATATCATGATCGACGATAACTGCTTTGCATTCCTTGGCAATTTCCTTTTCGAGTGTTGATTTACCCGAACCGGGGAAGCCAGACATCTGAAGAAAAAACAAAAGTATCCTCTCCTTTAAGATTTCATTTCCTAAATTATACAATTAGAGGAAGGTTGAGAATACTTTTATATTTGGCAAATAGACAGGGCATCATTTAAACGGAGAAATTGCGGAAGGTTCCCCAATTTTCCTGTCTGGCAAATGGGGGATAGGATGATACGAAGTGGATGATAAGCGATGCATCATCCAGGGCAGGGTATTTGGCGAATAAAAACCGGTCACCATACCGTATTGCTGTTAACGCAAGCGGTAGTTCCCTCCTGAAAACCTCATTGCGTTTTTTTGCTGTCCTTTCGTCAAATTCTCCGTGGTCAATATATACATATACACAAAAGCAAGATCCATATGGCATCCATGTACCCAGCACTTCATCTCTTATCGGATTGAGCAGGTCCCATGCATAATGTGTGCCGAGTGTTAAAAATAACTGGCCTGTTGTATCGGAGTGGGTCAATGTATAGCGCCGCGGAATTATAGGAGCAGTCGCCGTAACCCCGTCTCTATATTCCACAGACAATCTCTCGGGCTGAAATTTACTCAAATAATCAGCTCCCATCGTTTTTTTATCAATATGTAGAGAACCAGATATTCGTTCCATTGCTGAAAAAACAACCTAATTTTCCTACCAACACACATTTTATTCATTTGCCGGCAGTTAGCCTCGAATTATATAATCAGTAGGGTGAAGAACGAAAGGAGTCGGAAAATATGTTTAAACGATCAAGAGCATTTTATGTAGCATTTGGTCTGCTGGCGCTTGTTTCTATTGTCCTGGCTGGATGCGGAACATCAACAGATGATAAGAAGACAACAGGTACGGAAGCAGAGGAGCAAGTGGATTATGCACCAGATGTGAAGGAAAAGCCGGTTGTAACCATTACGATGGAGAATGGCAAAAAAATTGTGGTTGAACTAGATCCTGCTGCAGCACCGAATACAGTAGCGAACTTTATTTCGTTAGTGGAAGACGGGTTTTATGATGGGCTTACTTTCCACCGCGTCATTCCCGGTTTTATGATTCAAGGGGGAGACCCGGCAGGAAATGGATTAGGTGGACCGGACTATACGATTAAAGGTGAGTTTACATCAAACGGCTTTGAAAATAACTTGAAGCATGAGCGTGGTGTCATTTCAATGGCGCGTGCGGAGGATCCAGATTCAGCGAGTTCGCAGTTTTTTATTATGGTAGAAGAAGCTTCGCACCTTGACGAAAAATACGCAGCATTCGGAAAAGTGATTGAAGGAATGGAAACGGTAGATGCGATTGTGGCTGTTGAACGGGACGCATCGGACAAGCCGCTGGAAGACCAGAAAATGAAAAAGGTCGAAGTCGATACAAAAGGCTTTGATTATCCAGATCCGGTTGTACAAAAATAGCAATTATTTTATAAATAAAGCAGGCTACTCAAGAATTCTTGAATAGCCTGTTTTTTAATATCCCTGCATTGTTTCATGTAAAGTATCTGCTAAATCTGCTACCTTTGAGCCGGCTTCTCCGATGTCCTTTAGAATATCTGTGAATTTAATCATTTCTTCACTGTTTCGCTCATTTTGTTCCTTACTCGCCGTGCTGGCAGTTAAAATTTTGTCAAAGCTTTCTGCTGTATCCTGGACATTTTGATTCGCCAATACCGTTTTTGCGTTGACATCATCGATTTGTTCAACGACATTTTCGATTTGTCTAGTCGTGGAGACAACGAGCTCTGTAATATTGCTTGAAGAATTTTTAGTTTGCTCAGCTAGTTTCCTTACCTCAGCTGCCACTACTGAAAAGCCTTTTCCGTGCTCTCCAGCTCTTGCAGCTTCGATGGCGGCGTTTAAAGCTAATAGATTTGTTTGGTCGGCAATGGACGTGATTACGGCCACGATATCTCCGATTTCCTTAGAGTTAACTTCTAATGCGCGGATGCTTGTTTGAATCTCTGTCACACTATCTTTTAGGGAAACGGTCTGTTCAATTGCTTGATCCAACTGGGATCTTCCTGTTACGGAAGTTTCCGTTGAGATAATAGACGACTGAAGCCCTTCCTCTATAGACGTTTTTATATTTTCAGAACGGTCAATTACATCTGTTACCGAAGCTCCCATTTCCTCTGACATGGCAGCCAGTTCTTCTGTAATCGTGCCGATGGACTCTTTCACGTGCATTTTTGCCTCTGTTTCCTTTGTGGCGGCTGCCTCATTTTGCAGCATTTGCAAAGCTGAAAGGCACAGCTGGACTTCTAAGTTAAAGATTTTTGACGTAACTTTTGTAGCAAGTGCAAAGCTTTCTGTATCATCCTTAAACTCTTCTGCTAAAAGATCCTGGATGTTATTGGTGAATGATTGATTTGTGCAAAGGTACCATCTTACTTCAACACCTGTCATTAAATAATACTTGCTGAGTTGGTATCTCTTGTCTGCGTACTTATCATCGATAATACCGTCAAAAAAGCTAATCACATATTGCTGACTGCCCGATAAATCGATTCCGATTGGCGTCATATCGACTACACTGCGAGTTCCGGGAAACGGATTATGATAGATAGGATTATATATCTTTTCGATATTTTCCCGAATAAGCGGCTGCAATGTTTTGGCAACGGCAAGGTCTTCCAGCGTAAGGTCAATAAGCGATAACTGTTGGATTAAATGATTGTTTTTCTGGACATCAATTCTCACATTGTGCTTTTCTTTTTCTGCTCTCTCTTTTAACGATGGCGCTATCTCTCTTTTAGCGAACATTTTCATAAAAATCTCTCCCTAATCACCCATTAAATAACGTAATATAATTTTATATCGGTATTAACATAGGTTATTGAACAGAAATTATTTTTTCGGAATATTAACATATAACGGAAAAAGGATAAGAGGGCCATTGTTTATACGATAGGGCTGAGAAAATGAGAAGCTGAATAACGGCAGAAAGAATTCGCTTTTACTTTTCTACTATTATAAAATGCCTCTATTCTATAAAAAGAGAGTGTAGAAATGATAAGGAAATAAAATATCAAAATACAGGAAAATCCTGTTTAGGTAAAATATTTAACAGGCTTATTTCAGGAGCTTGGATTACCCGCCTTGGTAATCCGTTTCAATCGTCCGCTCTAGTATTTCCAACACTGCTTCTAGCTCTTTTGCAAGCTTTCCTTTTTGCGAGTCACCGCTTGTATATGTTCGTAGTGCCTCCCGGTAGCGATTCAAAGAGTACCTAGTTAGTTCTTCCTTAACGATGTCCTGCTTGATATCAGATAGGAAAGCTTTATACGTATAACCGAGGTACATAGGGAAGTTCATGCTTTTTGAAAAAATAAATTCTCCTTCCTTATTTGTTGTCACTTGTAATGATAAGTGAACTTTATCAAACGGCAAGTCAGGCTGTGGATTCATTGGTTGCGTTCTTCTAGGGCCCCATCTTTCCAGTAGTTTTAATTCGTCCGTAAGACCTGCAAACTGTTGATATGCCTTTACTGCGTCTCCGTATGCTTCATCCAACTCGCTTTCTTTGCTAAACAAAACGTCTTGGAGCATTTCCTCCTCCTTGTTCAATAGTAAGTAATAGTCAATATACTCCTCCTCGGTAATTTGCAGGTCGGCAAACATTTTTTCGTAATACGCTTTCGAGTTGTCCTTCCTCATTTCATGTTGAAGTGTCGTTTTTACACGTTTTCTAACAGCATTACGCTGTTTTTCATCCCACTCGTAACCTTGACGTGTCATGTAATAAAAAAAGGCTTGTTGATTAACCGTTTCACTCAAGGCGTAATATTCAAGAGCCTGCGGTGGCAAGAAGCGCCAATCACGATAAAACAACTCATATTTCTTGATTTCGACTGTTCGCTCATCAAACATTCGAAAATCTGCATGTTCGGCCGATAGCTGAGTCTCTTTAGTCGTCAGCAGTGTAGAGGTTAAAAAGATAGCACCGACTGTAAAAAGGAGCAGGGCGGCAGCTGTTAATAAAGGTTTTAATAATAGCTTTTTTTGCTTTTTATAAATCGTTTCCTGATAAATTCTTGTTTTCACCGCTTCCGCAGCTTTCTCCCAGTTCTCTAAAGAATCATTAAACTTGTTGTTCATAGCTTGCTACTCCTTCCTCGAGCAGGATGCCCTTTAATAACCGGCGTGCTTTTTGCAGCCTTGTCTTTACTGTGCCGACTGGTATATTTAAAATGCTGGAAATCTGAGCTGTCCCTTGCTCATCAAAATAATGCAAAATGACGACTTCTCGGTATTTAAACGGCAGCTTTAAGACATGCTCAGCGATATCTGTGTTTTCTGAAGGAGGAGCATCGGCTTCTTCCGTATTTGCGAAAAATGCTACGATCTGCACTTTCCGGTAGTGCCAGCTTCGGAAGTAGTCTCGGCAGCGGTTCACTGTCATTTGCACGAGATAGCCTTTTGGGTTTTCCAGCGGCACCTCCTCACCATATTTCTGATAAAGCTTCACAAACACCTCTTGTACGATATCTTCTGCCAGCTGCCGGTCTTTTACATAGAGATAGCTCATTTTCAATAAGTATGTTGTATATTGTTCTACCGCTTCTACAAAGTACATTGTCATCCCCCTCTACTTATGAAACGAAGCACGGAAACATCTGGATTTGCAAATACCCATAATTTGTATTTAATCATAAAAAAAGAGTCGGCAATAGACTATATCTTCTGTAACCAGTTTGGAACATTGGCAGCAGTTTACAGAACAGATTTATATCTAACTTCCATATGTTACAATAATAGGGATAGGGGAATTTTCTTTGCGAGTTTATAAAAGTGATTGATAAAGCCATCTACAAATAGATGTGAATTTTTAAAATGAGCCGAAAGGAGAAATACATTATGAAGGAACTTTATATCAAGCAGAAGGTATTCAGCCTAAGCGGCAAGTTTACCGTGAAGGATCAGCAGGAAAACGATGTGTATTTTGTGGAGGGGAGCTTTATGCAGATCCCCAAGACCTTCACTATTATGAATACAGCAAGGGAGGAAGTGGCTCTTATTACGAAAAAGATGTTCAGCTTTCTACCGAAATTCTTTGTAGAAGTGAATGGCACGGAAGTAATGACGATTAAGAAGGAGTTTTCTTTCCTGAAAGCACGCTATACGATTGAAGCGGCGGGCATCGAAGTACAGGGGAACTGGTGGGACATGAACTTTCAGGTGTACCAGAATGGGGAAGTCGTCGGGAAGGTAAACAAGGAATGGTTCACATGGGGCGACAGCTACAAGGTGGAAATAGTTAAGGAAGAGATGGAGAAGATTATGATTGCGCTTGTAGTGGCGATTGACTGTGTGAAGGCTGATCATGCGGCGGCATCCAGTGCGGCGACTTAATGTAGGGAGTGTTGATAATGAGCGGGGAACCCATTGGTGGATTCCCTGTTTTTTTATGCCGTTTTAATCGTGTATTTCCAGCCGGCCTTTTAAAGGGGAAGTGGCTGCTGTATAGCTGCCCTCAGGAAAAATAAGTGTCCAGGGCATGCTTGTATAAGGCGGGATTATGAGTGCCGGCAGCGTAAATGTATAGTCTGCCAATACATCCTGACCGTTTAAATAGACGAGTCGTATATTCTCAAATGTGAGAGGAGAAGAAGAAAAATTGTGCACAAGGACGGTAATTAACAGGTCCTTTTTATAGTTGATCGCTTCTCTAATGGAAGAGAATACAACCGGGAAATCACCGCTGTATCTTGTTTCGTTAAAAATTGTTTCAATCAGGTCCCGGTCTTTGGCAGACAATGATTTTTGCCACGATGCTTCGAATTGCAGCTGCTGCATAGAGGCCACCTCCTTTTTCTTTAGTTTATCATACGTAATGTAAGCAGGTGGGACGTATCAGCAAAAGCCCATTCGGTTAATTGCGTATACGACTTAATAAAAAATAAGCGTCAATGGCACTTATCGGTAAATAAGCTGTATGTTTATTTTGGTAATAGCCGATTTTTATCTATTCATTTTGGAGGCAGGAAATGTATTTTTTGAATAGAGGGAAAAGTCTGTATTTACATTTCCTGAACTTTGGTTTACAGTTAATAAAAATTAACCGGTTAAAAAGGAGAATGAATGATGCAGCAAAAGCCGATTTTTATTATTGAGAGCTATGAACAATTAAAGGTAATTAGTGACCCGTTACGAACAAAAATGCTGATGCTGCTGGTTGAACAGCCTCATACAGGGCAGATGCTTGCTCAAGAGCTTAACTTATCGAGAGCAAAGATTCTTTATCATCTTCGTGAATTGGAGAAGCACGAAATTATCCAACTTGTAAGAAAAGAAGAACGGGGAGGGAATATACTGAAGTTTTATCAGGCAGTAGCGAGGGGGTTCATCCCTGCGGATCATTTATTAAATTATGTAGAAGCAAAAGAAGCTACTAGACAATCATACTTGGAAGTGATTGACCGTGCGAAAACAAGAGTGTTAACAGCTCCAGATGAAGCTTTTGAATTACATTCTTCCAATGTAGAAGAATGGCCAAAGCTTTCCATTCAAAAAGAATGTAGAGTAAGCAAGGAAAAATTTCTTGAGTTTACACGTAAGTATAGGGAGCTTTTAGAAATGCTTGAAGAAGACGATACGGACGAAGAAAAACAAAATTACTATTTAATGACTACTGCCTTTCAAATCGAGGAGCCTCTTTTTAATAACAAATCATGATTGTGAGGGGAGATTCTTTTGAATAGAGATCAAGCGATTTTAGATAAGAAAGAAGCTGTCTCTGCCAGTTTGCTAAAAAACCGTGCCTTTGTTTTTTTATGGCTTTCAAGTACAGCCTCTTTTTTAGCGTTATCTACTTATTTGTTTGCAGAGCAGTGGTATATTATTACCGTCCTAAATAGAGAAAGTGCCCTTGGAATTGTCATGATGGTGACGATGATTCCGCGTGTGATCTTTATGACGGTCGGCGGTGTGTGGGCTGACCGTTATAAAAGGTCTCAAATCATGCTCGTTTCCAGTCTGGTAAGGTGTTTACTAGTCGTGACGATGATTATTTTTCTTCAAATGAGTATACTCGAATTATGGCCGCTCGTTTGCTTTGCCTTATTATTTGGTGTGTTAGATGCATTCTTTTCTCCTGCCAACACATCGCTGCTGCCGTCTTTAGTCTCAAAAAACGAGCTTACACGCTCCAATTCATTTATACAAAGCTCCAATCAGATTGCCATGTTTTCCGGCCCGATGATTGGTGGGTGGATACTTACTGTCGGATCGTTCAGCCTTTTGTTTTCTATTATTGCCCTTCTTTTAATGCTGACCTTCACTTTTTCATTTCTAATAAAGGAAGATAACATAGCTGCAGCGCTGCTGAAAGAGGGTTCGGCAAAAGAACAGTTAGCAGAAGGCTTCACCTATGTCTGGAAGATGCCCTTTTTAAAAAATATGCTTTTCATTCTTATAATAATTAACTTCTTCTTTTTTGGTCCTCTACTGATGGGCATACCTCTTATAGTGGATAAAGTGATTCACGGAGCAGCATTAGATTTAAGTTTCCTGCAGAGCTCTTATCAAGGAGGCATGCTTGTTGGGGCAATCATAGCGGGAATATTAAATATTAGAAAGAAAAGGGGATTGATGATTCTCGTTATGATCACTTTCCTTGGCATGTTTCTGTCCCTGCTTGGTCAAATCGGCGTTCTTTGGCAGGGGATTGCTTTGCTTTCGATGATGGGAGTCCTCTCATCAATTATCAATGTTTCACTTATCTCTACTATACAAGAGCAAAGTGATGAGGAAAAAATGGGAAGGGTAATGAGCTTAATCAATGCCTCGTCTAATGGTCTCGTTCCGCTTTCCTACGCTTGCATTTCACTAGCACTCGTCCTGAAACTAACAATCTCTAACATTATGCTCGTATGTGGAATTCTCATCGTGGTCATTTCTATCTTATTTATACTAAACTCGAAAGTAGTAAAAGAAATGAACTGATTTTTTTGGAGCCTCGCCAGACTTTTAGGAGAGGCTATTCTTTTTAAAAGGAACCAATCTATCTTCCTCGGTATGCCGCCCTTTTGTTTCTCCACCTTCTAGCCTGCTTATCATTCAGCCGCTCCTTCAACCATGACACCGATGTAATGCTGGATCTAATAGTCTAAATGATATAGTCGTCGGTTTATTAATAAATTGCTTACTGCGCCTTTTCATTCGCTTTATTTCCATTGCGTATCTATTTTTGTATTGGAAATCCATAGTGTTTTTTTGATTGTACATTTCAAGGTCTTTCGTATTATAGTTACATAGAAATAATAACTTGACCAAACAAATAGGAATATAGATTATTACAATATTGTGGTTAAAAAATAGAGTAAAAGTGAGGAAGAAAATGTTTGCATCGATTAATGGAACGAAGATTTATTTTGATGTAGAAGGTTCCGGTTATATTCCAGCAGGACCAAAAATGGTAAAAAAACCAGTGCTGGTCGCTGTGCACGGTGGTCCTGGGAGTGACCATTCAGATTTCAAGCCATGGTTAACACCGCTGGCTGAGGATTATTAAATTGTGTACCTATATTGGATGAAGCAGCACTGAGCTTTTTAGGATTAGGCGTACAGCCACCTGAGGCGAGCTGGGGAAATATGCTGTCGAGTGCACAGTCGATTAAGATATTGACATCGCAGCCTTGGCTGTGGATTGCACCGGGTATTCTTACGCTATTAACGGTTTTATCCATTAACTATATTGGTGATGCACTGCGAGATGCACTAGATCCGCGCAATGCGAAGTAACGAAGAACGTCTGGAAATGAGTGATCATTCTCAGGCGTTTTTTTGATTCTCGAAAGGGGAGTGAAAAATAGGCGTTCTAACAGAAATCAGGCGGGATGACTGGGGAAGGAATTTTAGCCGAGAATAGAGTATGACTAAAATAGCTTGAGAAACGTAGATGTCTTACGCTTTTATTATTGTGTATTATGATTAAATAACCAAAATATGTAATCTTGCTGCAGTTTTATAAAATTAATTGGTTATTTTAAATAAAACCGGGGATTTTGGGGAAGTCCTACTGGTTATTTCTGTTAATATAAAATAGAGATTTCCAAAAATATTCTTAACCAATTAAAAATCATTTAAAAAACAGCTGGGAGGAGAAATGCTTGAAAAGAACGATCATCGGTGGATTTATCATGCTGGGTGGTTTAATAATGACCTCAGCAATTATCATTTCAGGCGCTATATATGCAACTAGTATTACAGGATGGACCGGAAAATCGAAATTATGGTATGTCATTTTTGGGGAGAAGCAATATGGCAATGAAGTTGCACAGTCATTATTTTTAGGGCTTCCCTTTGCTATAGGCATAATATTGACAGTATTAGGGCTGATAATAGTAGGATATGAGTATGCGAAGACTTTTAAAGAGTAAGTTTGAGCTTTCGGGTTCAAATGGTGAATGTTTTTGTTTTAAATTTATATTCTGTAATTGGTCTTTCTAATAAAAAGCGAGAAACAGATAACCCCCGTATTTTAATCAAATGTGGGTTAAAATACGAGGGGTTTATTTGGAAATTAAGGCTTGATCGTAAATTACAATTCAACTTTTTCAAAAGATACAATCAATCGGTAGCAAACTAGCAGTTTTATGTTGAACTTATGTGGGTGAGCGTTTTTGTTATATGTTCTTATTTAGCTTGAAGGCCGCTCATAATGTATATCATGCTTACGCGCTTCAAACCATTGCATAAAGACCGTGCGGAATGCTTCATCGATATCCTGCAGTGTACTAATATGAATCGGCTTGGCACGGTTTGCAACATGAATGTCCATGACGTTAAAACGCCGCTGTAACGTAGAGCTTTTACATTCCATTTCGATGAGCTTCGGTCGGTTCGTCACAATTGTTTCAATTGTAAAAGCGCCGGTTGTAATTTGTAAGTGGCGTTCATTCATCGCAAACGATAAATGGCTATATTGTAAATAGCGGGCTATATAAGTATATAAAAGTGTAACGGCTGCCAAGTAGAAAAAGATGTCCTTCCAAAATGCGCCGAGTAGTACAACGAAGCTAAAAATCGGAAGTCGAAAAAAAATTAAGGCTTTTGCTTTGTTGCTCGCCTGGTGTTCCGGCTGCTGCCGAGTAAAATGCGGCAGCATTTGTGCGATAAGCTCGTTTGCTTTTGCTGTCGGTAAATACGGGAAAAATTCATTAATCTGCTGTTCTTCGGAAGCAAGTATTTCTCCGGTAGAAATTAGGCGGATAGTCGTCACCTTTAATAAACGCTGGTAAAGGCTTTGCTTATAAATAACGGCCTGTACCTTTTCTTTCCGGATGGAAAAGCTTTGGGAAGATAGCCAGCCCTTCTTTACATAAATACGCTCATCATCCATCGAAATATCATAACGGTAATAGGCATTGAACGTTTTGAAAATACCGAATGCAATGGCAAGAATCACAAATAAAACAATAAGGATGATGATCAGCGCCAGTGGAAGTGCCGAAACTTCAAATGGCAGCCACTCACCAACCTTCCAGTCAGACCATAGCGAGGCAATAACCGGGAAGATCGCCAAAAAGCTAAAGGAAGTCAAGGATGCCTTTAGTAAATCTGTTGTGGACGGCGTAAATAACGTCGTCCGGACGGGCTTGTCTACTTGTTGTGTTTCAGGCTCAATCTCATTTTCTTCACTTGGTCTGACGTTTGCGGTCAATATATAAGACTCCAGCGTAGGAACGAAGCGCTGCGGTACAAACGTAAGTTCAATATCACCTGTTGCGTCTCCTGTTTCCATCGTTACTTGAGCTGCGCGGAAGATTTTTTGAATAATGGATGCGGAAGTTTGAATGTTTTCGAATTTTTCCTTTGGTACAAAGCGTTCTTTTTTAGAAAATACGCCTGTATAAACGTGCGCCCCTTCATCCAAGAATTCCACATGTGTAAACAACGTCTCTCCGAAGCGGTTAAATAATCCCACTATTAACACAATACCAAGCAAGATTTTTAAGGTAATCCAGAATGTCCCGTCGCTAGTAAACCTGACAATATAAAAGAAAAAGATAGGGAAGAGCCAGCCTTGAATCAATGAAATGACATCATATAGTAGTTTTATTTTCGGATATCGGAAAGTCATTATTCATCCAGCTCCTTTAGCCGGGCCAGCTTCGCAATTTCCTCGCGTATATGTTTTGCGACCGATTCCTCTAAATAGGGAATGGTATGGTGGCCTTTCATCGTTGTCACAGTAACCGAAAAAACATTGAATTTACGCATAAGAATGCCTTGATTTAAATCGATTGACTGAATCTTTGCCATTGGCACGACTGTTTCCGAAATGGTAAAGATACCGCTTTTAATAAAGAGATAATCGTCTGTCATCCCATAACGGAATGTTTTATAAAAAAGCGGGTGTTCGATCACTATCGACCATAATGCGCCTAACACAGTAATGGCAAACAAGCCGTATAGAACATAATCAACCCAGCTCCACCAGGAAAACATAACGGTACAAATACGTAATACTCCTAAAACAATGATTGCTAGAACAGATGTGATCACCTCGCTTATATTACGGATTTTAGAGGTTTTCTCTGAGATTTTATAATATGTAACGTCCATACAATACTCCTTTTCTTGCTGTCTTCCATTTACTTACGGATAAGAGCGACGAATAGTTTCAAGTTTTTTGGGAAAACATGCCTGTTTTGGTTTCCTGCTTTAAACGAAAGGGGAGGGATTCTAAACCAGGCAGTCCTCATAATGAAAATATGGATAAATGATAATCGATTGGCTGTCTAACGAAAAAACAAACCAGCTGCTCCAAAAATGGCAGCTGGTTCGTTACTATATGTCTTCATCTGATGAAACCCATAGGAAGCTATTTCACTATGACGGTATCTAAGTTTACTCTTTGCCTTCAGCGAGCTTGAAACGCTCAACAATCTGCTTTAATTCCAACGAAATACGTGTCAGGTGGTGAACAGATTCCGCTACTTTTTGTAATTCATCCTGCTGTGCGACAGAAGAGGCACTTACTTCCTCAGCAGAAGCAGCTGTCTCCTCTGAGATGGCTGAAACACTCTGGATGGCGAAAATAGCCTGGTCTTTGTTTGCGACCATCTCAGCGAGCTTGGCAGATAGTTCTGCGATGATATTATTCATTTCTTCTGTCAGTTCGGCATTTCGAGTAAAGGATTGACCTGTACTTGCAACAGATTCATTTTGGTCTTTCATCGATTTAGTGTTCTCATTTACTACTTCAATTGTTGCTTTCGACTGCTCTAAAATTTCGTGGACAGTTTTTTGGATGGTGCTTGTTTCATTGCTGGATTGCTCTGCCAGCTTGCGTACTTCCTCAGCTACAACAGCAAAGCCTTTTCCATGTTCACCGGCACGTGCCGCTTCAATACTTGCATTTAATGCAAGTAGATTTGTCTGAGCTGTAATGTCTTGGATAGAAGTAATGATTTGATTAATGCCCGCAATTTTATCAGTCAAAGCATGTATCTGTTGTTCAACTTGTTCATTCATTTGATTGGCAACCTCATTTTGTTCACGAAGACGCGCAACCTGCTCCAGCCCGTTCTGAGTCGATTGGACACTTTGCTGAGATAAGTGATCCATCGTATCTGAAAGAGTGGAGATAGACGTAATTTGATCTGCAAGTCTGCCAATTTGCTCGCTTGTTTCCTCTGTATCTTCTGATTGCTTCGATGCACCTAATGCAATTTCTCCTATCGCCGCGGAAACCTCCTGGCTGGAAGCGACAATTTCTTCAAATGCATGATTGACAATCGCGGAGGAATCAGTGAGCCGCGAAGATGCTTCCAGTACTTCAGCAAGTGCTTGATTCGTCTGGTCCAGCATATAGTTATATGATGTGGCAACAGAGCCTATTTCGTCCTGTTTCAGACGTGCCGTATCAACCTTTTCCGTTAAATCACCAGCTGCTGCATGCTCCATTGATTTTTGGACACTTGTAAGCGGCTTGATATGACGGTTAATAAACCAAGCTGTTGAAAGCCCCATCAGCAGCATAATAACAAGACCGCCAAAGATTGTTATAATAGCGATTTTTTCGAAAGGCTCAATAATTACCGAGCGAGGCAGAACTGTTTGAATTGTCCATGTTTCATCAAAACCGTCCAGTTGAATCGGTGCAAATGAATTGAAAGCACGTTCATTAAAGCTTTTAGAATCCACGTATACAGATGTCGTTTCCCCGCGGTCTATCGCATCCTTGACCGGTTTCCAATCGATCGCATCCTTCATATTTGTCCCGTTCATCGCATCCTTCAAGCTGTTGGCAATGACTGTTCCATCATTTGAAATGACACTAGCGTATCCTCCAGCAGGCGTAATTTCCTCTGTTAAATCTGTTAAGAAATTTAGTGAAATACTGGCCATCAGTACACCGAGGAATTTTCCGTCCTTTGTTAAAAGAGGGACGGACAGCATCGTCATAGTGCCTTCTTTGTCATCTATATTATATGTAACCGGTTCTTGAAATACTGGCTTTTTTTCGCTTTTAGGAACTAAATACCAGTCCCCCAGGCCAGGTTTATCGTAATCTGATGCAGGGTTTAGCTCGTAACCGTTTCTTGTCTTTTGTAAATAAGCAGCAAACCTTCCTTGTGGATCAATGAGTTGTTGCTCCTCAGTAGAGAGCGGGTTTATTGTCAGTGCGTCTTTTTCAAAAATAATAGACATCCCAACAGCATTCGGGCTTCCTTCTAAATTTGCCTCTAAGATTGTAAGAATCTCTGCTGCCCGAAGTTTTTTCTCTGCATATAACGTTTCTAAAACATTCTTTGTTGTCGTTAACGATTCATCGACCTGCCTGAACTGCTGACTTAGTCTTAATGCGACACGTTCCGTATCAGTAACGGCAAATTCCTCCGCACTTTTTACCGTTTCTTTATGGGTAGTTATACTCGTCATTAAAGCAAAGACAACAAATAGTACTGTGAAAATACCTATAATTAAAGCCGAGAGTTTAAAAACGATACTATTTTTTCTTTTCATTTATCCATTCCCCTTCTTCTTTCCTATACAAGACTTATAAATTATATACAATTACCCAAGGAAAAGGAATATTTGGTTACACATTTTTAGGGCTAATTAATATTTTCTTGATAAAAATCAATGTTCTCCTAAAGCTGGGTGTGAGGAAGTACAGAAAGACACATTTAAAAGGAGAGAAAAATAATACGGTAAATGTAAAGAGAGGAGTGCTTCTGGGCTGAAGGAGCAATTTGGCGTTATGGCTCTAAAAGAATGGTTTGTTACTTTAAAAACAAAAAAGCTATCCTAAATGGACAGCTTTTTTTGACGGTATAAAACGGGACACCTAACATTCTGCTAGCAAGAGTAAGCTGCAATCGCTGAGGATGGGAATGAGCCAAAAGTATAATTTGGCCAAATAATACCTGTTGTGTTACCCGTTACATTTGAGGAAAGCACATACATTAAAAATAGCTGGCCATTGCGCAGGAGAACGATCGTCCATCTGCCATCACAGCCTGCTGCGAATCTTGTAATGCCGCTTTGACCACCTTGCTGCAGCATACTTTGTGCTTGAGCAGGGTTTTGCCTTATACTTTGATATCGATTAATAGTTTGCTGGGATGGAGGCGGAGGGGTTGTTGAGCTGCCCTGTCCTTGGCCGCCGCCTGGGAATCCACCTGGGAACCCGCCTTGGCCGCCGCCTGGGAACCCACCTGGGAACCCGCCTTGGCCGCCGCCTGGGAAGCTGCCCGGGAACCCGCCTTGGCCGCCGCCTGGGAATCCACCCGGGAACCCGCCTTGGCCGCCACCTGGGAATCCACCTGGGAACCCGCCTTGGCCGCCACCTGGGAATCCACCTGGGAATCCGCCTTGGCCGCCGCCTGGGAATCCACCCGGCATTCCACTAGGCATTCCACCTGGAAACCCTCCCTGGAATCCGCCTGGGAATCCGTTTGGGGGAAAAGTCATGTTATCGCTCCTTCTTCTTCGGATATTGTACTGTATGAAAAGTGACTACACCGAATTGGTCTAATGACCTAGTCATTGAAAGAAGGAGATGATTTAAGACAATCCTATACAATATTTAACATTAACACTGAACGGTTTTTGGCCGTTTTGTTATATTTGAATTAGCGGCTGGAAGACTGCGGTATTAAGTGTAAGGGAAATAAATTTGTTTAAAAAACGGACCATACTATTGAACAAACAGACTATGGGCTCAAATCAGGAAGGAGTTTATATGAACGGTTTCGGAAATACAATTTATTCCATAAGCCTTTCTCCACGATAAATAGATACAATTAAAAAGTATATCCAGAATCAATCGGAAAGTGTGTGCAATGTAATCTGCTTAGAGGATATAAAAAGTAGGAGGAACCTGCTTATAGTTTTTGAAGACTTAGTTTTTAATGTAGACTTTAAAGCTAATGGACTTCATTGCTCAAAGGAGAAGGGAGAATGTCTTTTGGGTTTGAAATATGAGAAAAGTATAAGGACAGATACGCCTGATAAAATTTATGTGACTAAGGGATGGGGCTATGTTGCTACCCTTGCTCTATTGCCGTATGCAATTTTAAAATCACTGTGGGCATGGGGATCAACTGTAGGGCTTACAACAAAACAAGCTGTGCAAAGTGTAGCAGACTTTGGCGCCGCATTGAAGGAAGGATCTGCTTTTTTATACACACTATACACCCACGGTATAGATTTCACAGCTGTCCTGGCAGTACTGGCATCTTTATATGCATTAACCTTCGTGACTTCCTGGGGAGAGAAATTTCCAAAATGGTTATTAATCATATCAGGATGGTCTGTCGGCGCATTAACGGTTCTAGTCAGTTTCTTGACAGCTCTTCAGTTTTTAGGAGTGCTTCCAAAAGGATACGCAGAAGGATTAGCCGGTTGGGTGTATGTGGTAACGTACGGAGGATTGTTTTTATGGGGAGTAACTATATTTATGGCGACCCTGTCGTTCCTGCATCGAATTAGAAACAAATTATCCTAAAGAGGGTATGTTAAGCGATAATCTACTTATAAAGCCTAGCTTGAATAAAACTCCCATTTTTCAAACTTGTAGGAAAAAGAAATGATAACAATAGCCGGAGAAGGCCAGTCAAAAGAGGGGGAAGGCGATTGGAAAGAAAAGAGCAGCCTGCAGAGGAGAGGGAAAGACTAAGACAGAAGGAATTGAAAAGTAACACTGCCGGCTCACTACAGGAAGGTTTTAATCGAGCTGCTAATGGTAGTCTAACTGATCTAGCAGGTGATTTGGGATGGAAGGGTATCGGAGTATTAATAACAGTATTCCTTATAGGTTATTTCATCTACCAATTATTATTTTAATGTAGGAAATTCCTGTGGAAATGCAATATTGAATGGTGGGGAGGATGCTTTTGCAGCTTAAAGCCTCTCCACCATTTTTGAATTAATGCTAATGATATACATAGAGACAGTTGTTTTCTTTCTAATTTTTGATAAATAACTACATAAATAGTGAAAGGGATATCATGTAACTAGAATAATGATTTTATATATTTTCTAAAAAAGCACTTGAAAAAATAGAAGCCATTCTATCTGAGTGAACAAGAACTGTTAGCACGCGATTGCAATATGAGAGTGGTTGAAATGAAGTCGCTTACATAATTCAAAGGTGCTCACACAACTCTTTTTATTTTCCGAAAATATCCAAGTTAAGAATCTAAATGTGACGGAAATGTGTCTTTGGGTATGGGAGGGGTTAAATTTTGCATTGAATTTCTAGGATTTTTTTTGTTATAGTAGCGAATAGACCGTTCGGTATATAAGGGAACAGCGTTAAATGGTTAACCATTCCTTATCCTTCTATACTGCAGGAAATCTAAAAAAGAATAGGAAGTTACACATGCAATCACATTTACAAGTCAAAAGTCCAAAATGGATGGCTGCTGTCTTAATGTTTGGATCGTTCATCGGTTTATTTGGTGAAACTGCTTTAAACATGGCGTTAACAGACATCATGACAGATTTTAAAATCGGCCCGGGAACAGGCCAATGGCTAACGACCGGATATTTATTAGTTTTAGCTATTTTAGTACCGCTATCAGCATATTTGGTTCGCTGGTTTACAACGCGCCAGTTAATTGTAGGCGCTTTAGTCATTTCGTTAATTGGCGGAGTCCTTGCTGCCGTTTCTCCAAGCTTTACCGTATTATTGGTAGGGCGCTTAATTCAAGCAATTGGAACGGGGATTTTCCTTCCATTAATGTTTAGCGTAATCCTTATGATATTCCCTGTAGAAAAACGGGGCCCTGTAATGGGGATCGTTGGGCTAGTATTAACTGCAGGTCCGGCACTAGGACCAACGCTTGCGGGATTAATTATCAGCTCTTCAAGCTGGCACTATATTTTCTGGATCATGATTGGTTTATATATTGTATTATTACTAATTGGTGCGCCGAAAATGGAAAATGTTTCTACTATTACAAAGCCCAAGATTGATGTGATTTCACTACTGCTCTCAACAATCGGGTTTGGCGGATTTGTTTATGCGTTAGCTACATTGGCAGAGCGTTCATTCTCTGATCCGATTGTTTGGATACCGCTTGTTGTAGGGATTGCAGCATTGGTCTTATTTGTTTTACGCCAATTCAGCATGACGGAACCGATGATCAATTTGCAAGTGTTTAAATATCCAATGTTCGCCTTAGGTACCGCATTGATGGTTGCAACATTATTTATGATTTTATCAGTAGCCATCTTAATCCCGCTGTATTTGAAAAGTGTGTTAGCCTATACATCAGTTGCGGCAGGTCTACTTATGTTACCGGCAAATATTTTAAATATCATTATGTCGCCGATTGTCGGTTCAAACTTTGATAAAGTGGGGGCACGTGTGTTTACCCGCATCGGCTATACACTTATCACGATAGGCTCTATTTTAATGTTAGTGATCCTGTCCTCCACAACGCCAGTATGGCAGGTTGTCGGGACATTATGTATCTTCTTTGTCGGCGTATCAATGACGATTATGCCGTCCCAGACAAATGCGATGAATCAATTGCCACCTCAGCTATATGCTGACGGTTCAGCTGCGATGAATACTTTGACACAGGTGGCAGGGGCTGCCGGTACAGCCGTGGCGATTACGATGTTTACAGCCGGCCAAAACAGCTATACAGAAAAGCATGGTTTCGGCCAGCCGCTTGATATGCTGGCGTACGGTGTCCAGCACGCCTTTATCGTTGTATTGATTGTCGCAGTTTTAGGCTTGATCGGATCTTTCTTCATTAAAAACAGCAGACCGAGTCATTAAGTGGAAAAACTCTCACTTCGGTGGGAGTTTTTTATAAGCCGTGTATGGAATCGAGAAAATAAGCCTCTGTTAGCTTTCTCGGTATATGACAGGAACAATGTGGCTAATTAGCGTTAACAATTGCTGTAATACGGTAGTCGTCTTCATTTAATGGATCACGCTGAAAGTAAATTTCGAATGAGTTAAAGTCTACCCGAAGCATGACATACATTCCAGTTTTCGTTTGTTCAAAAGCAGAGAGGAGCTCTATATCTTTTAGATCAGCTATTGGAAAATAGTTAGTTTGCAGCGGCTCAATATCTCCTGCAAACTGAACAGTTTTATTTACTTCATCCAACAGCACATCCGAATGAAAGTACTGCTTCATCATGTCAAAGTTGTTTGTTCCGACAGCAGAAAAACCTTTTAGTGCTTTATTCATCAGTTCAGAAAATAAGGCTATGGCTTCGGTTGAGCTGGCTGTAGTGACAGGGGGCTCCTCTACTTGTCGGTGTGTCTCAGCTTGGTGTAAGACAAAAAATAATACAGCTGTTGTCATCGTAAGACTACAGGCTACTGAAATAAGGAAACTTTTCCGTTTGGCTCTCTGTTTACGCTGTAATGTGCGCTCACGCTGCAATGCCCTTTTTTGAATGTTCTCTTTTAATTCAGAAGTAAATAATTGATTTGTTGCAATATGGGCATCAATTCCCCGCTGTATCTTTTCGTTATTCCAGTCATTCATTATATTCACCTGCTTGCTCTTCTAAATTTTTCTTCAGTCGTTCTCTAGCACGGCGCAATCTTGTGTAAACCGTACGCTCTGACAATTGAAGAGTTTCACATATCTCACCGATTGAATAATCCAAGTAAAAATAAAAGATGACTACCTCCCGATATTTAATAGGCAAGGATAGTATTTGTTCGCCTAATTCATAATCCTCCTCAAATCGGATAAATATTTCCTCAGCAGACGTAGATGTATGCGGCTCCTCTACACGCTCCGTGAAAAATAACTTTTTAAACGGCCAGCTTTTCATGTAATCTTTACAGCGGTTGACTGTCATTCGATATAAATATGTTTCATAAGAAGATTTGCCTTTAAATTGATGTTGCTTTTCAAAAGCCTTCAAAAATACATCTTGTAAAATATCTTCAGCGATATGTTTGTCTTTTACATATGTATAAGCTAGACGCATTAATTTTTCCCCATGCGCATTCATAGCCCACTCTAATCTTGTTATCTGTTCGCTTGCCAATGATGTCTCTCCTTTCTACTTATAAATTAGACGATACAAGGAGTTAATATTATTCAATATTTCCATATTTTAATTTGTTAATTTGAGAAAGAGGTGATAAAACCTAGTTTTTTAGAGTAAGTTAGTGGCGATATTATTTCTGAGAAAACTGTGAGGGTACTAATTATGATACATACTCATCCTAAAAAATAGGAAGTTGTTATCATACATTTGTGAGTCCTGGTAAAAATCGTGTAAGATAAATGTGAGTAATTATTTTGTATGGCAGCAAGAGGAGGTTCATCATTGAAAAAAACAGGAAGTGTGCTGATGTTTATAGGGGCAGTGATGCTCGCTATTTTTATGTATGCAGATTTGAAGCTGACATTTGGTTTATGGGCTACAGGTTTTATCATTAGTATGCTTATAGCAGCTGTGGGAGCGATTACCCTTATTATTTATTTCGCAAAGGGCATCCGGGATGACAACCGGTCTAAAAATAGCTCGAAATAAGAAAGTGTAGTACCTGTTAGAAATAAACAAATAGAATACGTCTATCTTTTCTTGCATTGTACGTATAAATTATAGCTGGAAAATGATAAGATCAGAAGAGTTGAAAGTCAAGGAGGATATAATATGAACCCAGGTCAGGAGAAATTTTTTCATTATATTTTAGAGCGTGTGAAACCTGAAAAAGTGGAGGAAGCAAAGGCGCTGCTTGCGGAGAATTTTAAAAAACAGCAGGAAGGAACCTTCACCCAGGAAGACGCTTTGCAATTTGTACCTCAAATGCAGGATATTTTAAAGCCTGAGAAAGTAGCGGAAGTGCTGGCGATTGCCCAAAAATTTGGCCAGCAGTTTTCAGCAAAATCATAAAAATAAAAGCTCCTAAACTGTCTCCTGTTTGTTAGCCTTGCCTAACGAGGGAGGCAGTTTTTTATAGTGGGCAAGTTTCCAACTGTTAAAAATATATTGACTTAGTATTCTTTAATGATTTAAAGTGTTAAAGTAAAGGCGCTGCTATAGATGAGGAGATTAATATGAGAAAATCATATATACAAGCATCTATCGGGCTTTACAGCAACTATTTTCTGCTCGGTATGGTGAATATTATTTTGTCATCCCATATGACATATTTAACGGAACAATGGAACACTGACCGCACAGGTGTCAGCTATATCATCGCCGCAATAGGTTTTGGTAAATTGCTTTCGTACAGCAGTTTTGGCATTTTGTCGGATAAAATAGGGCGGAAGCCGCTGCTGCTTTTTGCCAGCATTGCAATGGCCGTCTTTGCAATCGGCATACCGCTGACGACGAATTATTATATGGCGCTTATTTTTGCCATTTTAGCCGGTTTTGGGAATGCAGCTATGGATGCAGGGTCCTACCCAGCGCTTGTGGAGATATTCAAGAAAAAGGCTGGCTCTGCCAATGTAATGGTAAAGGCCTTCATGGCCATTGGAGCCATTATATTGCCGTTTATTATCTTATTTTTAAGCGAAAAAGGGCTGTTCTATGGATATGCTTTTTATCTGTTAGCCATTATTTACATGATGAATCTTTTCATCTTAATTTGGTCTCATTTCCCGAACCATGGGGAGGTTTCAGAAGCATTTGAGACAGACCGGAAATTCGAGGAACAGAACCAAAAGCTTAACCCTGACTTTTGGAAAGAGGGCATTGCGCTTATTGTCATTGGGTTTACCTCTACGGCATTGTTTACAGTGGCGCAAATCTGGCTGCCGAGTTACGGGGAGCAGGTAATAGGCCTGGCAGTAAATGATTCTGTAAAATTATTGAGCTACTACAGTATGGGATCATTACTATCAGTACTCATTTTAGCATTTATATTAAACAGGCTCATCCGTCCTGTGACAGTGCTCATTATTTATCCGATTTTGACGGCTCTTACCGTTATGCTTGTTTTGACATGGAAGAATGCTTCCTTTATGGTGATCGGTTCATTCTTTTTAGGGTTTACAACTGCCGGTATTTTACAGCTTGCTATTACGATCATGACGGAGCTGTTTTGGCGGAAGAAGGGGACTGTTACGGGTCTTGTTGCAACCGCATCTAGTATTGCGGCGGTCGCATTGCCGATTGCAACAGGGCTTATCGCGAAAAAAGGGGATATCGCCCATATCTTTATATTTGATGGGTTTGTTGCGGCCATTGGGATTGCTGCTGCCTGCATCGTCCGGTTCCGGTATATGCGCTTAGTCAAATAGCTGAATAAATACAAAAACGCCGCTGCATGATGCAGGGCGTTTTCATGTTGGATAGGACTATGTCATGCTGCTTCTTACAAAGGACAGGTTTTAGAAATAATAATGATAATGGAAGCCGCGGATATTTTTCTTATACCCTAATGATTCATATAAATGTTGGGCTCTATCGTTATCAATTGCTGTTTCCAATCTCAATCCTTTTGCACCAGTGTCTAATGCGAATGCTCTTGCCTTTAGCATTAATTGCTTTGCTATACCATTTCTTCTTGCAAAAGGAGCAACAAATAAGTCATTTACTATCCAAATACTCTTCATGTAAAGGGACGAAAAGGTTGGGTAGAGCTGAACAAATCCAAGCGGAGTCTTGTCACCGTTTCTTTTTTGATCAGCTGCTAAGAAGATAACAGATTCCTTTCGCTCTATTCTTTCCTTCAGGAAGGTGCGTCCTTCTTGAAACGCCGATGTTTGCCAGCTGAAAACCCGGTGCTGGTCAAACAGTTCCGCTACTAAATCCAATTCATTCAAACCTGCTTGTATGATGATTATCGTCTTGATCTCTTTCATTATATTTCCCTCCTGTAAAATTATTTTGCACATGCTGGGTAGACTGGCCTCTGCTTGCATCCTCCTCGCTTCTTGTTTCAGACCAACACAAAAAAGCCTTCAAAACAATTGAAGGGAATGACTCTTCAAATGCTTCAAAGACCTTTACACAGTGATCTGATTAGTTTGATATCAAGATAGTATTTACACACTTTCAGCAAAGGTGATGTAAAAATTATCCTATTTATATTATAGCAAATTTATTGTAAGACGCCAATGCCTTTAAAAGGCACAAATCATTTTTATAACCCATAATCGTATTTTACGCTAGAAATAGCTGGATAAATGCAAAAACACCTCCGCATAATATAGAGTATTTTTCTAGTTACCCGCTGAAAAGTCAAACTGTCTCGGTGATGGAACGGTTACTCCTTATTACATATTACCTCGCCAGTGACCGCATCGATTGCACGGATAGCGGTTTTTGTATAACGGTCACAAGCTTTATATACTAATTCATACACTTCCTCTTCCTCAACGTAATCCTTCTCCCATGCCAATTGGAAATCCAAGTGCTCCTTGAATTTTTCAAATGCCTGTTCAGGAGAAAGGACGGGCTCGTGCGGCAGTTCTTTTAATTGCTGCACAGTTATACGGGGACCCGAATAATGATCGATTTGGCCCGTCTCCTTATTGACAGCTATATTAATGACTTCTGAATGAACAGGTATTCCGTGGTCATTGTACAATCGAAACATGAAAAATTCCTTTGTTTCGTTTTCACGTACCTCTTCTTCATTTTGCGGAATGATATATTGTACGTAAGGAAGAAGCTCTGGAATGACCAGCTGCAGGAAGTGAAGCGCCTTTTCAAAGCATGCTTCATGCCCGAGCTGTAAGCTGCCTGTACGTTTCTGGAACCACATGAAGCTTCGGACTCTTCCTGTTTCTTTAGAGATAAATGCTTTTACGGTTTGTTCTGTCCTCTCTTTTAGATAGGATTCAAATGATAAATCTTCATTAGTAAAGTTCCACCCGCGTTCCCGCCACACAATTCCTATTTCTTCTCCCCAGTCAACCTCCCGAAGTTTTTCCATTGTATCGGTTATGCCGATGATTTCTTCCACAGGCCGTTCTGTTTGTACGTTCAAATCAAGAGAGGGAAGAGGCCTTGTTACTTCTCGTATCTTCTCATCCTGTTCAATCGCTGACTCCGGATTCATATCAGCCGCCCTATATTTCATAGGAACCAGGTTAGGTAAGTAGACGAGCCGCAGGGAGTCTTCTTCTACATTATGAATTTCTGCATGCATTTGATCTGCAACAAGCTCAAAATACAGCTGATCAAGGACATGTTCTGTTAAATTCTCTTTTAAAATAAGCTGTTTTGGAATAGGCGGAACTGCTTTTACACCCTTATAGTTAAACAGGATAACTTCCCCGCTATTATTCACATCAATATAGCTGCCGGCAGCGCTTAACGGAATACCCATTACCAGCTGCTCAAAGTAGAAGCGGGCGGCGTTACACTCTTTTAACTCCTTTACATGATGATAGGTGAAATGCTGCAAGGCATCTGGGTAGTGCTGGAGGAGGTATCGTTCTGCTATTGCCTGTTTTTCTTCAACTGATAGAGAAGGCGCGGTATTTTGGTCTTCTTTTTGCATATCAATCGTCAAGTATGTGAGCCGGCCCTCTGTATCGAGCTTTACGCCAATAATTCCTTTTTCCTCTTCCATCCATGAAAAATAGGCTTCATCCTCTTCATAATTCTCAATAACTTTACGGAAATCCTGAGGTACTTGTACAAGGGACCGGGCAATTTTCTCTAGTTCTTCTTTTACCAAATAAATAACCTCCGTTACATTCATATTTTTGTTCATGACAGCAGTCAAGTGTGTCTTCATTGTCTTTCTTGCTCTATGAAGCAGCGTTTTAACTGTTCCTTCGGGCTTTTTCATCATGTCTGCGATTTCCCTGATGGGAAAGCTATAATAATAGAACAATACGATGGCCGACCGCTGCGGGAGAGTCAATTTTGACAGCGCATCACTTACATGATCATTCTTCTCTTCCTCGCTAGGCTGCTCTAGCCGTCTGATGATTTCATCGTCATCAAACGGAATGAGCCGGTTTCTCTTCTTTTGAAGCCGGTAACATTCACGAATCAATATTTTAAACAACCAGGTAGAAAAATATTGGGGATTTTGCAGCTGGCCAATTGATAAAAAAGCTTTATAAAGTGTCTCTTGCACAGCATCTGACGCATCCTCTTTATTTCCGACATAAGATAGGGCTTTGTAAAAAAGGCGCTGCTTCTCTGCTGCAATACATTCCTCGAAAGCCTCTACATCGCCATTTATCGCCTTTTCTACTGTCATGCAATCATGCTTCATCTATGTATGTCACTCCTCTCATTATTTAGAGGCAGCCTGATACCTAAAAGGTTTCAGCTATTTACAATATTTTTGTACTGGGGATTATTATAACATTCCCGTGTTCTAACAATTGTGCTAGAAGGGAATTAGCTGCTGATAGTAGTTGATTTTACAGCCGTTTGTTGCTAGATTGAAATCTAACTACTGCACCGGTTAGGGCAGTGAAGGAGATGGATTACATGCATTCAATAAAACAAATAGGCAAACGTTTTTGGTACAGTACACCAATATCCGATACAGACCGTCCAGTATTAGGGATGGTAGTCGGCAGCGGGAAAGCATTGATGATCGATGCGGGCAACTCCGAAAGCCATGCCAACTATTTTTTTAAAGAGCTTCAGGAGCGAGGTGTGCCGCATCCGGACATCGTCATCTTAACCCATTCGCATTGGGATCATATTTTTGGCCTGCCTGCTCTAGGTGAGACACTGATAGTTTCCTCGAGAGAAACAAAGGAGGAAATGGTAAAATTACAACCATTGTCGTGGTCCGATGAGGCAATTGATGAGAGGGTCCACAAAGGTATCGAAATTGAATTTTGCGCCGCTGCGATAAAAAAGGAATACTTAGATGAACGGAATATTTCCATCGTACTGCCGGATGTCCTATTCGAAGAAAGGCTGGAAATGAACCTTGGAGATGTTACCTGCATCATCGAGAAAGTTGGGGGGAGTCATGCTTCTGATTCGGTTGTCGTCTATGTGAAGGAAGAAAAGATATTATTTCTTGGTGATGCCATTTATTGCAGGATGTATGCTGAGAAATGGCACTATAAAATAGATGAGACACTTCAACTATTAGATAAACTGGAAGCATTTGATGCGGAGACATATATCCTTTCTCATACAGGCGTTTTATCAAAAGAGGAGTTTCAGCAGGAAACATCGATGCTCCGGACAATTGCTCATCTAACAGAGCGATATAACGGGGAAAAGGAAAAGATAGTGAAGAAATACAAAGAGCAGCTGCAAAGGGAAGTATCAGAGGGTGAAATGGACACGATCGAACAGTTTGTGAATGGTTACTAAATGGCGGAAAGCAGTAAGATGATACCTATGTAATGGTTATGAGTGAATAAATAATAAAGCAGAAGACGATGAAGCGTCTTCTGCTATAAAGTTAAAACGGTGTGCCTCCATTAATATGAAGCACCTGTCCTGATACATATGAGGAATCATCGGAGGCAAGGTACACATAGCCTGGTGCCAGTTCGCTCGGATGACCCGCTCGTTTCATCGGTGTTTGGAACTCTCCCTCTTTACCGAATCCCTCGACTTGTTCTGCGGCAAACGATGCAGGGATAAGTGGCGTCCAAATCGGTCCCGGCGCGACAGCGTTTACTCTGATGCCTTTCTCGACAAGAGACCCGGCGAGTGAGCGGGTGAACGTGAGGATGGCTCCTTTCGTTGCAGAGTAATCGATCAAGTTCGGCGCTCCTTGGAATGCCGTGATGGATGTCGTGTTAATAATAGAGCTTCCCGGCTTTAAATGATCAAGCGCTGCCTTTGTCACATAAAACATACTGAAAATATTCGTGCGGAATGTTCGTTCCAATTGTTCTGCAGTGATGTCCTGCAGTGATTCCTGGGTATGCTGCTCACCGGCATTATTTACAAGAACATCAAGCTTGCCGAATGTTTCGATGACTTTAGAAACAAGACCTTGGCAGAACGCTTCATCCCCGATATCGCCTGCAATGAGCAGACAGCGTCTTCCTTCCCGCTCCACATACTGTTTTGTTTCCTCTGCATCTTCATGCTCATCAAGATAAGAAATCGCAACATCTGCTCCTTCTTTTGCAAACGCAATGGCTACAGCACGCCCGATACCGCTGTCTCCACCGGTAATTAAAGCCGTTTTACCTGCAAGTCTCTGGGCAGCGCCTGCAAGATTTTTTGTGAAATCCGGACGCGGCTCCATTTCCATCTCAAAGCCTGGCTGGCGCTCCTGTTGTTGAGCGGGAATATTTTCTGGATAATCTTTTGTCATGAGAGCATCATTCCTTTCATTAAAGCTGTTTAATTTCTAGCTTTTTCAACCCCGTGCATAGGTTCTATTACCCTGACGCTTTAATTTAAAACGAAGATATGTGCTCCCGATAAAACAATTAAAGAGAAGTGATGCTGCATTGGGGCAGGGGTTCAGGACGGAAAGCTCCGCTGCCAAAAAGGTATGGAAATAATCGATGTTTATTGAAAAAAGAGCAGCCCAAGTAGATGAGGGCTGCTCTTTCAGATGGAGTGAATCCGTTATTTAAACATATTGATTGTTGTAATAATGATTGGCATTCCAAATACATCGATTAAGAATGCACCAACAATCGGCACAATCAGAAAGGCTGTACGTGACGGGCCGAATTTTGATACAACGGCTGACATATTAGCCATAGCATTTGGTGTAGCGCCCAGCCCATGGCCAAGGAAGCCGGATACCATAATCGCTGCATCGTAATTTTTGCCAAGCAGGCGGAACAGAACGAACACCGCGAATAATACGATGAAGACGACCTGTGCTAAAATAATGATGAATAATGGCAATGCCAGATCGGCAATTTCCCATAGTTTGATGCTCATTAATGCCATCGATAAGAAAATACCAAGGGAGATATCTCCGATTAGATTGATTTCTTTCATATTGATTAATTCAGGATTGAAGCGGTCCACGATATTGCGGACAAGCACCGCTGTAAACATCGCCCCTACATATCCTGGTAAAACAAATCCAGTTACATTAGAGAACCATTCTCCGATATATGTACCAACAGCCATACTGAATGTAATTAAGAACACCTGCATCATAAAGGATTTTTCTGTAACGGGATGCTGGGATTTCTCTACATATTCTTCCGTTTCTTCAGAAGAGGGCTGTAGGTTGAATTTTCGGATTAAGTATTGTACAACAGGGCCACCGACAAGTCCTCCGGCAACCAGTCCACATGTAGCGGCGGCCATTCCGATCGTAACAGCGGAAGCAACACCCAAGCCTTCAATTGTCTCCCCGTAGGCAGCAGCAGCACCATGTCCGCCTTCCATGGAAACAGCTCCGGCCATAACACCGATTAATGGATGAATGTCCAGGACTTTTGCTAACGAAACGCCAATGACATTCTGCATAAGAGCGAGGAATCCGCAGGCAAGCCAATAAAAGATCAGCAGCTTTCCGCCTAATTTTACGAGCTTAAAGCTTGCCCCAAGTCCGATCGTTGTAAAGAACGTAATCATAAAGATGGACTGCAGGGAAGTGTCAAGTGTAATTTCTACGATATCAAAGCTTTTTAACACCGTTGCAAGTAACGCAAACAGCAAGCCGCCAACGACAGGTGCCGGTATACAAAAACGATTTAAAAAGCCAATTCTTTTTACTAAAAATGAACCGATCAAAAATAATGTTACTGCTAGGCATAGTGTTGTAATTTGGTTTAATGCCATATAAATCCCCCTTGTTGTTTCGTCTTAGATGTTCATTATTGCTTCATTGATGAAATAGGCGCCGAGTTTCGCTGTGCGGTTGTCTATATCGAGCGAGGGATTGACCTCACAAATGCTGAAGCTGATCGTCTTCTCATGAGATACCATTTTGCGTACAATGTCACGCACCTGTACAGCGGATAGACCAAATGGAGAAGGCGCACTGACCCCAGGTGCTTCAGCAGCATTCAATACATCCATGCAAAGCGTCACGAGAAGCACATCATGGGCATTCATAAAGTCTTGCAAAGCTGCCGTAAAAGCGTCTGATTCCAGCTGGTCATCGAAAAAGTACGCTACCCCATACTGATCGGCTGTTTCGAATAAAGCAGTCGTATTGCCATACTGCTGAATGCCGCAGACAAAATAGTGTGCATGTGGATCTTCGTCCAAAATCTGTTTAAACATCGTACCAGAAGAAGGCTGCTTGTCATAGGAACGCATGTCGAAGTGGGCATCGATATTTAGTAAGCCAATCGAAGCATCCGGTCCTGCTGCTTTTCTTACCCCTAAGTACTGACCATATAATGTTTCATGTCCTCCGCCAAGTACAATCGCTTTTCCATGTGCGAGGATATCAGCTACTTTATCGCCAAGTTCCTGCTGGGCACGCTCCAATTGTTCCCCTTCACAAATGACATCTCCAAAATCGATAAGCGATGTACTAGGTACCTGATGACGCCAAGGCAGCGAAGCGAGCTGCTTGCGTAGGGAAAGGGGAGCATCCTTTGCACCGACACGGCCATTGTTGCGTCGCACTCCTTCATCGCAGGCAAATCCAATGATTCCTACTGCTCCTTCTGTGGAAGCTGTCTGCACCACTTGGTGGTAACGGAAATAGGTACTGTCTGTCTCATGATCGATACGACCTTGCCAAACATTTACATCTGTCTCTTTATGCATATAAACTCCCTCCAATAGACTGAAAAATTGATATTTTTATTATATTTTCAATTGTTTATTCATACAAATATTGATTTTATATCTTATAATAGCTTTAAGCTATAAATGGGGTGAGAAATTGGACTTACGAAAAATGATGTATTTTATTGAGACAGTGAAATATAAAAGCTTTTCAAGGGCCGCTAAAGCGTTGCATATTTCGCAGCCATCCTTAAGTAATGCCATAAAGGCACTGGAACAGGAAGTGAATGCGCCGCTTATTGAACGGACGACAAAGCAATTTCAATTAACAGAGCTGGGACAGCAGTTTTATGAGCGTGCCCAATCTTTAATTGCTCAATTTGACGTGATGGATACGGAGCTTAAGGAGATGGCAAAAGGGGAGGCGCTGGAAATTCGACTGGGGATGATCGAATCAGCAAATTACTGGTTTTCCCAAGTTATTTTAGCTTATCAAAAGCACTATCCCCATAACCAAATTACAATCATCGATACATTGTACAATCAAACGGTACGCCAAGCACTGCTGGGGCTGCATGTGCACGCGGTCATTACAAACCAGCATATTATCGATACGGAAATAAAAAGTGAATTATTGTATAACGAACGATATGTCGTACTAATCAAAAAAGATCATCCGTTTGCGACAAAAGATAGGATTACGTTGGCTGACTTTACAGAACAATCACTCATCATCGGCATGCCCGAATTTCAAACGAGTGCCCAAATACTTCAAGCGTTTGAGCAGGAAGGCATTCTGCCGCATATTCAGTATAAAATAGAGCGGTTTGAGATGATTAAAGTACTGGTGGAGGAGGGGCTCGGCATCGCTCTCTTGCCGCAGCAATATGTGGAGCAGCATTTATCAGATAACCTAATGATACGCCAGGTGCAAAGCGAGTTTCTGCACCGGAACGTATACTTAAGCACAATGAAGGACCGCACATTCCCGAAAAGTATTATGAAGCTGTTTGAGCTTATTAAAGCGGCACATGTAGTTTTAGAATAAAGTTTGATTAAAAACAACCCACAGACCAATATTTTAAGTTAAATGAAAAGAGCCCGTTTTGAACAAAATTTGTTTAAAACGGGTTAATTCTTTGGGAAACAATGTGCAATTTTCATAAAAAAGTTTGATCATTTCCTAATGTTGATCTTCCACAATCGCGCCCTATTATGGAATATGTATAACTAATATTTCTCCTGCAAATTATCTTGTAGAATTTTCTCTGCAAGTTTAATGTTTTCTTTTAGAAATAAAGGTAGTTCCGTATGTGCAAGAACCTCTGATGTAGTCATCCAAATAACATCATCCACTTCTTCAGTACTTTTAGCGTAAGGTTCTCCAGATTTATGATGACACAGGAAAACTATATCGATTACATTTATCCCTGATTCTGTCACGAAGGATGAGCTATTTACATATTTAATGCCTGTAATTTCGCTACCTACTTCTTCAAAAACTTCTCGTTTTAATGTTCTTTCCAGAATATCAGACGAATCACCTTCAATTTCACACTTCCCTCCTACTAATGAGAGACCTCCACCAGCATGCTCTTCCTTCTCACTTCTGCGGATTAAAAGCCATTTCTCCTTGCGACGAATTGCCCCTTCTACATTTACTACAAACATAAAATACCCCCTGAAATTTATACTTTATCCTTAAACACTTAATCCATTTCATTTCGTAGACGCATTTTTTCTGCAGAAATGCGCCCGGTTGTGGAATAAAAAGAAGCTATGTTTTATGGGTTACTTAAGTTATTTTACTTTTGGAATTCTAAAAACTCTTCCAAGTCTGGAGATTGATTATATTTAATTGCAGCTTCCTTATCTTTTTCAATCATTGCTTTTGTTAAACCAATATTATTTATACTTGCAATAGCTATTGAATAATGTATAACATCAACTAACTCCTTTTCTAAAGAAGTATTTAAGTCGCTTTTTTCGACCTTCTAACTAGTTTAGTACTTCTGCAACTTCACCAATTTCTTCTACTAATTTAATAAAGCAGAAGAAGTGCGTCCTTCTTTGTATTTTCATACCAAATAGTTTTGTAGCCCACCAAATGTTAACTGCTCCATATGAAACCTCACTTAAATAATATTTTTAATAAATATACCAATAATTAACTATAAAAGTAAGTTGGAAATATTTTTTAATATTATCGAAGCATTTCATAAAAAAATATTATTCAACAATATGGCCCAATTGTGGAATAAGAAAACCTGCATTCCATAAAGGTTTTTATCAAACTTTATTATTAATGATCGAACTTAATTATAAATTATCAATCTTTATTAAAAGACCACAGCACATTGAGCGAGCAAACATAACCATGTACTTCTTTATCAAGTTCTCACGCCAAAAGTAGCAAGCCCAGGTACGGTTTGTCCGACAACTGGGCTGTTCGTTATACTCGAAAGATCCATTTAGCGACCATGCTCTTCCTCTTCACGTTCCTTTTTTATCTCCTCAATCTGCTTCATTTGTTCCTGGTATTCCTCTTCCATTTCAGAGGTCGCTGGGAGGAAGGATTCTGTATTAAAATCGACACGCCTGCCGTAGCGGATCATTTCGTAAATAATCATTCCATTATTAGGCTTGCCGTTTACAGTTTTCATCGGCACAATATCAAATAATACATAATAAAAAGCATAGAAAACAAAGCGGTCCCAAAATGTTTCATAATCCTCGGCCCAGCCATTAGCAACTAGAAAATTGATAAGAAGGGCGATGGACAAGTTGGTGAGAATGGGCCCTGCATACATACAAATATAGGCAAGCTTGCTTTCCCGCTTTAATCCATCATATGAAAACCAACTGTATACATGGTAATATTTCCGGATATCAAGCATGCCGAACTTCCTGACCCGGGGCCCGGAACCAATAGTCAGCCTGGGATTGATGACACCGAATAACCAGCTAACGATCAAGTAGCCTGACTCCCTCAGGAAAATTACAACCGGCAGGATAATGAACGCCGAAACAGTCAGTGACAACAAGTCGGCTAGTCCAAACATAAAATCACATCCCAACAAAATTATCCGTAAATTTTCTAGTACCCGGTGAGTAGAAAATAAATCAGTAAAAAGGGAATTGGGAAAATGTTCTAGTATTTATTTTCGTCTGAGTAAAAATGAAAGTTCAGTCGTCTAGGTTGATAACGGGAGGTGGAAAGGTTGTTTCAGTTAGAGCAGCATTATGAAATACATAGCGATCAGATTTATCAATTTTTATACTTTCTAACATTCGATGTACAGCTGGCGGAAGATCTCATGCAGGAAACATTTATTCGGGCTTATGAAGCAAGGCATACATACCGGGGGGAAGCGAATGTATTAACGTGGTTAAGAACGATTGCAAGAAATATAGCATATGACCATTTTAAACGGAAAGGGAAGATTCAATTTATCGCCTTCACAAAAAAAGAAGAAGATATCGCTCTTACTCTTTCGCCTGAGCAGCTTTTTTCCATTGAGGAAGACAAAAGGGCGCTTTACCAAGCAATCGCTGGCCTGAAATTTGATTACCGGATAGCCGTTGTGCTGCGAAAGATTGAGGGGCTTTCGATTAAAGAAACAGCAGCAGTTTTAGGCTGGAATGAGGCAAAGGTAAAAAACAGTACAGAGCGGGCGATGAAAGTACTTGAAAAAAAGATGAGAGGGGGAGCAGCATATGGACAAAGAGCTGGCGCAATTACAGGCACCGAAACGGACCCAGACAGTTAAGCAGGCATCTTTCAACAAGATTCAGACTACGATACATCAACGCCGAAAACGGCAAAAACGTAGCTATTACAGCGTGCTGGCGGCTGCGGCGGTGCTATTTGTCTTTTTAGCGGCTTCTATTTTTACGGGCAGGCAACCTGTAGGGGAAAATACAGCAGCCGATCTAGTAACAATCGAAAAAGGGTATGCGATTGCGAACAATTCCACCGCTGATTTAAGGTATATGACAAATTGGTATTATTTTGAGAAAAATAGAGTAAAGGAAGAAGATTTGGCTCTGATCCAGCCATTTGTGACAAAGTTATATGAGGCGGGTGTTCCGGTAGACGACCTGCCGAAAGCGCCGGCTGAACAGCTTCTCCTAAAGATGTCCACTGGTTCCATAGCGCAGATTGCTGTCATTTCTAATAATGATCAATATGTATTGGTCGATATGAATACAAAGCAATCACTGCCGCTTACTTTTGAAGAAGCGATGAACATTGACATGATGATGCATGATACAGTAGAGAGGTCATTACTGGGGCTTGTTCGGTTACTCATTTTGTCCTTCTTAATTGCCGTATACATTGCAATCGTGTTACAGATTAGTCCGGCAAAGAAGGAAAAGATGGAGAGCCGTAACGGGCATCGTTATTTTTTTGCAGCAATCGGCCTGTATCTTATCTACACGCTAGTAAATGGGGTGAGCCTCTATTATTTTCATGCCTATAATGGATTGTTTATCGCAAGTGCGATGGCGTTGCTGTTATTTCTAAAATGGCTCATTGATTACTACAACGGACGATTTGAAAGCTCTATTTACGAAGTACCTCTGCTATTTATATTTACTTTATTGTTTACGTTTGTGAAATTCCTGTAAATTATTAAAGGTTTGGTTTTTAGGAGGATAAAGCCAAACCTTTTTATTTTTGGCCTGTAAATTGATAAATTCACTAGTACCGATGCTAAAAGTAAAAATATTTACGGAAAAATATAATTTCCTGTAACGAAATGGATGAGAAAGCTATATATAAGTATCACGAAAGTTTTATGAAAGGAGGCAGCAAGTGGAGAGTCTAAGTGAAATGTATCAATCTTATGCAGACGAGGTAAAGCGGTTTTTGATTTGCTTAACGTCCGATGTGGATTTAGCTGAAGAATTAACACAGGAGACCTTTTATCAAGCGGTCAAGTCGATTCACCGCTATAACGGTGAATGCAAGCTGTCTGTTTGGCTGTGTCAAATCGCCAAACATACGTATTACAACTACGTAAAAAAGGAGAAGCATAGTCATAATGCAAGTGTAGAAAATATGATGCAGATGGGCTTGGACATCCCTTCACTACATGATTTACCGGATGTTGAGGTAATAAAGCGCAGCACACTCGTTTCAATACATAAAGAAATTCATCGCTTACAGGAACCGTACCGGGAAATTTTTTTGCTTAGAGCCTCTCTGCACCTAAGTTTTAAGGAAATCGGTGAGGTATTTGGTAAAAGTGAAAACTGGGCGAGAGTGACGTATTACCGTGCAAAAGTAAAACTATCAGAAAGGATTGATCCGCGTGAATTGTAATATCATTAAAGATTTAATTCCATCCTATGTTGACGGGATATGCAGTGAGGAAACGGCCAAAGTAGTGGAAGACCATATACAGCAATGTAAAACGTGCCATGAATACGTACGTGTGATGCAGCTGCAACCGGTTTATGTTCAGCCGGTCCCTGAGAAAGCTGAAAAAGCGATTAAACCGTTCAAAAAGATTAATAGAAAGCGGTATATCCAAGTGTTTGCTGCTATAGCTATCACATTTATGATTACCGTAATAGGAGGCTTGGTTGTTCAAGATGTCGGGGTTGTCAATCAAATCTTTTTCCCAAAGAAATCGGCTGTTATAAATATGGAAGAAGGTATGCAAGAGTGGGAAACCCTGAAGTTTAACGACGAAAATTATTTAATTTATAAAAGTATCTTTTGGAAGAAAAAAATAACTAATTATGCGAATAATTATGGGGATGTTTTATTAAGAGTAAAGGACAGCGACGGCAATATAGTGATTGATGAAGTACAAGTACCTAATGGAAAAAGTATTGAATTAGAAGGACTAAAAAGAAATGAACAATATTTCTTTGAAATCAAATCACCACCTGGCCAATTTTTAATAAATGCCACTTGAAAAACGAAAACCTTTTTTATTTAGTGGTTATAAAAAGGATAGGGCAGGCAGATCTAGTATCTGCTGTCCTATCCTTCTGTATTACTTTGATAGATTTTTAACTAAAACCGCGTATTAGTATGCACGGGCAAACCAAACAGTATGTTTTGCTTCACTGCCGCAGTGAAGGCATGTATGTTTTGTTGTCGGCGGGTTAAATGGAATGTTGCGGGTTGTAAATTTCGTTTTTTCTTTTATACTTTCCTCACACGTATTATCGCCGCACCAGCCGGCTAATATCCAGCCTGGAATCGTTTCGTTTTGCTCGGACTCTGCCAGATGCTGTTCCAGCTGTTCCATCGTATCGATATGTGTATGGGAATTGTCTGCACGGAAAGCTTTTGCTTTTTCGAAAAGACGTGTTTGCATCGTTTCAAGCTCTTTTTCAATATGTTCTACAATAGATGCTAACGGTACGGAAATTTTCTCTTCTTCATCACGGGCTTTTAGTAAGGCTTGGTTATTTTCTAAATCACGTGGGCCAAGCTCAATACGTACAGGTACCCCTTTCAGCTCCCATTCATTGAATTTATAGCCTGGTGATTGGTCGGAATCGTCCAAACGAACACGAATGCCTTTTGCCTTTAATGCTGCAAAGACTTCATCCAATTTCTCGATGATGGCAGGGTTCTTTTTCCACGGGCCGACAGGAATCAAAATAACTTGAGTCGGTGCAATTTTCGGCGGCAGGACAAGACCTTGTTCATCGCCGTGAACCATGATGACAGATCCGATTAAACGCGTAGACGTTCCCCAAGATGTTGTATGCACATATTCATGCTTATTTTCCTTCGTTAAATATTTAATATCAAATGCTTCTGCAAATTTTGTCCCTAAATAATGTGAAGTACCGGCTTGTACCGCTTTTCCATCCTTCATCATTGCCTCGATAGAGAATGTATCCACAGCACCGGCAAAGCGTTCTAACGGTGTTTTTTGTCCGTCATAAACCGGGATGGCAAGTAATCCTTCTACGACCTCTTTATAAATTGTCAGCATTTGCATCGTTTCTTTTCGCGCATCCTCTTCATCGACATGGGCAGTATGACCCTCCTGCCATAAAAATTCGGAAGTACGGATAAACGGAAGCGTCTTCTTTTCCCAGCGGAATACATTTGCCCACTGGTTGATTAAAACAGGCAGGTCCCGGTAGCTTTTAATCCAATTCGAATACAAATGCCCGATCATTGTTTCGGAAGTTGGGCGCAGTGCCAGCCGTTCCTCTAATTTTTCCCCGGCAGCTTCCGTTACCCAAGGTAGCTCGGGTGAGAAGCCCTCGATATGATCCTTTTCCTTTTGGAAGAAGGATTCCGGTATTAACATTGGGAAATAGGCATTACGGTGGCCGGTTTCCTTAAAGCGTTTATCCATCTCCGCCTGGATATGCTCCCACAATTCATACCCGTCCGGTTTAAAGGCAATGCAGCCGCGGACCGGTGTGTAATCCATCAAATCGGCTTTTTGAATTGTATCAATATACCACTTTGAAAAATCGTTTGTTTTTTGAGACATTGTCTTTTCCTCCTGAAAAATAAAATTGAACAAAAAAAGCGTAAAGCGTCCTAAAAAAGGACGTCTTTACGCGATTAGACGTGGTACCACCTTCGTTTGACATTAATAATGAATATTAAGTCCTCGATCCGTTAGTAACGTAACGACCCGGTTAGCTTTTACCTAACATCTCCGTGGCAGGGTTCAATAAGAAGAGGTGATATAGCTCTCAGCCAAGGCTATATTTTCTGTTTCACAATTCCTATTTACTTGATCACATCATGGATTTTCATATTTACAAATTACTATATCAATTTGCAAAATGGAATTCAACATTCTTCTTCAATGATTTTGCTTATTGTGTTGGTGTGCTTTTATAAAAAGGTTGCAAAAGAAAAGGAAACTAAATTATTTGTAATCCGTAATAGTGTAGAAGAACAATATTCGGTATTTCTATTGTTCATTTTTCGAAGAGGGGGAGAATTGTAAAGATGAAAGAAAAAGAATGTCCTAAATGTCATAACAGCCAAATCGAAAAGGGGATGATCCGGTCTGGGAATGCAGTCGTTCAAATGTTTTCGTACAATAATGCCAGAAGTTTATCATCTCCGATATCGTCCTATTACTGTTCGAACTGCGGGTATGTATTAGGCTTATATGTGGAGAACCCTGGAAATATTGAGAAGTGATAATAAGGCAGCAGGTGCTTTATCGAAATAGGGCTTGCAAAAATGGTCCTTGGTTTGTTTATTACAACCCAAGTGTTTAACAATAGATCGTCAATGAGACGGTCTTTTTTGTACTGTTTTTTAGAAAAATAAATATATTACCCCTAATATTGAAAAGGAGTGTCATATATAATTGACATTAGCCAGAAAAGTCACATATAATGTACTTATATAAGGTAATGGAAAGGGTGTTTGACTTGAATCGGGTCAAAGAGTATAGGAAACATTGCAACTTTACTCAAATTGAGCTTGCTAAAAGGGTTGGTGTAGCAAGACAAACCATTAATTTAATTGAAAATGATAAATACAATCCCTCACTATCCTTGTGTATTTCCTTAGCAAAGGAGCTGAATACAGACCTTAATACTCTATTTTGGGAGGAGAAAAATAATGAAGAATCAATTACTTAATCGTTTTATTGGTGTGCTAGATGATCGAGATGAATATCAGCGTTATGAAATTTATAAGGAATTAGCTTTCTTGGGAATTATGTTATGGTATTTATCCATGTTTTTAATGTTTATAAGCCTTATTATAGATACAATTCATAACACACTTTCCTTTGCAACCCCTTCACTACTGCTCATTAATATGGTTTACGCACTTATGACTGTTATTAAAATAAGAAAAAAACAACTGGATGAAACAGATTGTGCTTCGGTAGAAGAATACGAGGAAAAGAAAAAACAATTAAAAAAAGCATCATCTTTGGCAGGTTTCCAATGGGGATTGTTCATGTTAGTTTTTATGGAGTATGTTTCACCCTATCTTTCCACTGGTGAAATAGACGTAAGCTGGTGGAATATACTGATTTGGCTTCTGGGTGGACTGTTCTTTGGGATGACAATGTATGGAGTTTCAAAATCAAAGCTACAGAAACACTTTTAATGGTAAGATCACTTTCGTATAGGGTGTGTAAACTCCAACGTAAGGACAGACATTTTTATTGACCAGCTTATTTTATAGCTGGAACAGCATTTCTCTAATACATAGGATAAACGACAAGACTGTATGGAAATGTCCTTTTATTGATAGGCAGTTTTATTTAACAAACAAAGGGCAACTATACCTGATTTGATATTCAACAATAGGGCGCAATTCTAGATCATGAATTGCGCTCTTTTTATGTATAGGCTGGTTTAACTGCTGTAGTAAAATTACTTTATATGTAACTTTTACCTATAATCTTCGTCTTTTATTTATATCAAGAACGCTTTTTTTATTCAATTTTAGAAATGGGGAGAGGGCGTGAAATGGATATATAGTAATTGGTTCGGTAAGTTTTTTTTGATTATATGCTCGCTGCTTTTTGTCTTATTTTCCTTAGGTTTTATATGTATAGGTGGTTACATCCTTTTGTTATTTATAAATGAGCTTCAAAAGCTATAGAGCTACAGTATTTTATTACGTTTGAAAAGCTTGAGAAAATTAGGGTTTACACTTCTAAACAAAAAGAATTACTTAATCTTTTTTAGAAAACAGAAAAACTGGAAACCGTGTACTATTTCTTAGGAAATAATCAACCTCTATTTCAAACCAACAGGAACGTAAAAATCCCGCTTTTCGCAGACTGAGCAGCATGTATCGGATATTTTAGAGAAGAACAGGTAATTTTTTATATTGGTAACTTTATCATTACAGTCTAGAAACACTGAAATATACAGGGGGTAAATAAATTGGAACATTTACAAACATTGTTGCAAAAATACAGGCTGCTTCACAAGGAGACAGCTATAGTAAAAGCTGCAAGGCCATCCATTAAAATCATTAAAAATAAGTTGGAGGAAGAACAAATTCCGTTAGGTGCCTCTAAAATCGGCGGTCTACCAGATATGCCGGAAGACTGGGAATTCCCAACATACAATGATAGATCGCTCTCTTTTTTGGGACAATTCAATTTACAGGAAGTAAAACCGTATGACGTAGATAATCATTTCCCAGACAGTGGGATCCTTTATGTGTTCTATGATGTAGTAGAGCAGCCATGGGGTTTTGAAGAAGACGGTGGTTGTTTTAAGATTTTATACTTTGATGGGGATGAAAAAGAATTAAGAAGAAAACAATATCCTGAAGTGACAGAAGACTATCTCCCTTTGCCTGTTTTTAAAGTTTCTTTCACAACTAAGCTGACATTACCGGAGTATCCTGAAGATATAGAGTTTAGTAATGAGGATGAAGAAAGCTATTCTGAGATGAGACAGGAACTTATCCAGCCTAGTGATGAGGAAGGGAATTACGAACCGGCTCACTACCTGTTAGGATATCCATTTAGTATTCAAAATGATGTTTTTGAAGAATTTGGTCTTAAACCCGAAGAAGCTGTACTGCTCCTGCAGATTGATTCGGATGAAGACGACTTGGAATTGCTTTGGGGCGATTGTGGCATGCTTTATTTTTGTATAGATAAGAACTCATTAACAAATAAGCAATTCGAAAAAGTTCAATTTACATTACAATGTTTCTAATCATTCATTAAACAGAGGAGGTGTCCGGTAAGTTTTTCCGGGACATCTCCTTTGCGGCTTTACGAAGATTAAATTAAAAAATGGTTTGTTTTTACTAACGTCAATAATAGTACCGGAGCGAATTTTGCACAAACTAATTTTAAAGCAACAGCTAAAAGTGCTTCCCAAACAAATGATTTGTCAACAGTTGACTAGTCAATTATAATAAAGCAGTAATTAAAATCAGTTATAGTAAAGGAAGATTAAAATGGTACAAACAAAAACACCGTTAGAACAGCTTATGGAAGATCGTAAGTCTGTCCGTAAATATAAAGAGGGAGTAAAGATTCCGCGTGAACAGCTCCAGCATTTAATAGAGCAGGCGACATCCGCTCCATCTTCAAGTAATATGCAGTCTTGGCGCTTCCTTGTTTTTGATGATCAGGAGCAGAAGAAAGAGCTTCGTGCGATTGCCAATAATCAGGAACAGGTGGAAACATCATCGGCTGTCATTGCCGTGTTAGGCGATATTAAAATGCATGAAAATGCGAAGCAAATTTACGATGCGAATGCAGAAAAAGGCTATATGCCACGTGAGCTTGCTGATGCAATGATTGAAAACTCATTGAATTTATATGGCAATGCACCTGAGGCTGTACTAAAAAACATTGCGCATTTTGATGCAGGCTTGATTTCAATGCAAATTATGCTGCTGGCAAAAGAAATGGGCTATGATACAGTAACAATGGGTGGCTTTGATAAAGTGAAATTTGCGGAAAAATATGCATTACCAGCAAATGAAATTCCGATCGTGCTTATCGCAATCGGGAAAGAAGCGGCTCCTGCATACGGCTCTTCACGTCTGCCAATTGAACAAATTTTACGTTTTTCATAATACGAATCAGGCGGGGTTATCTTGAAAGAAACGGTTCAAGGTAACCCTTTCTTTTTTGTCAGTATATGGATTTTAATACTTTTAGAAATGCTAGAGATAGCGTATGCTAAAAGAGAGTATTTAATAGGAGGACCACCATGTCAGCATGCCAAAATGATTTACGACAAGTATTTTTGATGTTGAAAAATATTGACCGCCGGGTAACCCTTTCATTTGAAAAAAGAACGGGCATCAGCCTAACACGCTATGAAATTTTATATGCTCTTGAGGAAAATGATATCATGACACAAACGGCTCTTCAGCAGACGCTTGCCATTGACCAGGCCGCGATTACGCGTCATTTGAAAATTCTGGAAGAACAACAGCTTGTTACACGGGAGCGCAACGAAAAAAATAACCGGGAAATTCTTGTAGCGATTTCACCTGAAGGAACAAAGCTGCTGAACGGCTGCAATATGGGAAAAGAACAATGTATGGGCGATTTGTATAAAGGCTTTACAGCTGACGAGATCAAACAGCTGGGTGGGCTGATCAATCGCTTAAACGAAAATGCAGAAACTTTATAGAATAGAGCAGTCCAAAGACACAAAACATCTTTACACTTACTTTCGGTATGATCTGAAGAGTAAATTGTAGGGTGTTTTTTCTATGGAAAAAAGGGATGTTGCTCCCTTTGTAGAATACCGTAAAGAATAAAAAGGGGGAGTATCGGATGTATCAATATTTTAATGGACTAGTCATTAGAGAAGGAACAGAAGGGGTACCAGCTGAAAATGTGGAAGCATTGTTTCAGGATGCAGGCTGGGCGAGAAATACACCGTCCTGGCAGATGGAAAAGTATTCATTGATTTTTACGAACTCGACTTGGGCTTTTACCGTGTGGGACGGAGAGAAAATGATCGGGATGGTAAGGGTCCTTTCAGATAAAATCATGGCAGCTACTATTATGGATCTGGCTGTATTATCTGAATATCGTGGGAAAGGAATTGGCAAGAAGCTGGTGGAGCTTTGCCTGCAAAAGCTGCCTCATGGCGATTGGTTTGCCCATACTTCTGCAAATAATTTCAGCTTTTACGAGCGATGCGGGTTTGAAGTGAAGGATTTGTCCCAAAACGGTACGTGTGCCTATTACGGATATATACAGGCCCGAAAAGTTGGGCACAGATAAATGTATGCGGTGAATATTGAGTGTTTTCTTTACGATGTAACTAAATAAAAAGAGTAATTACAGAATTACTATAGTATATTTTTAATAGGAGTAATAGATTTCTGCATCTATGAAAAACATCTGAAGGAGTAATCGCTTTGTCACGAAAAGAACGTATTGAAAGAGAAAGGGCTCGTTTATATAATTTTTACCATTTCACAAAATATTACAGTTACGGTATGTTAATTGGTATCTTTGTATTGCTGTTCGGTGAAGCCAAGGTATCGGGGCAGTTGTCCTTTTCATGGCAGACGGGGGTCGGTATTTTATTGATCCTGCCATGTTTTTATTTTTACTTAAAGAGAACGAAAGAATTTAATGAAGGTGGCCTATACTTTAAGCTGGCGGTTGTTCTTACGGCGCTTATAGGCGTACTAATGAGCGTTTTTGTCTGTGCATTTCTTTTTGGGATGACTGAGCAATTAGTAAATTAAAGATCAGCTTTAGTACGATGTGGTAAACCAATATGGCAAAATCTTTTAAACCGCTGATTTTTTAGCGTGATCTTTAGCAAAGTCAGGAGAGGTATAGCATGACCCAATATGATGAGTATGAAGAAGTAGCGTTTTCGGACGCTTTAAAGAACGAGGAGATTATGGACTGTATTATTCGCCATGAAGTGGTGGATGAGGAAAACCTTGAAAAATACAGCTTGTCGAACGTCGTTTTCGAGCACTGTGTATTTCAGGCATGTGATTTTGCAAAGTTTGATTTATCGGATGTCGTGTTCAAGCATTGTGACTTATCAAACAGCAGGTGGGAAGGCGGTTATTTCTACCGCACGAACTTTGTCAATTGTAAACTGGTAGGCACAAGCTTTGCAGAAGGGCGTTTCCATGATACAAGTTTTACACAGTGCTTCGCAAATTATGCTGTTTTCGCGGAGGCGACATTTACACAATCGAAATTTTCCCACTGCACGATGCAAGGCACGGACTTTTATCATATGAGGCACAATGGATTACCCTGGGAGTCCTGTGATTTGAATGAAGCTAGCTTTGAGGAAACGGCTTTAAAGGGGCTTGATTTCAGTCAGTCGATGTTTGAAGTTCTGCATATTGATCTGAAGCAGGTGCAAGGGTGTAAAATTGCTCCGGCGCAGGCTGTGTTATTTGCGATGATGCTTGGCATCGAAATCCGGGATTGAACATTCTAGGATGACTGCTGCGGCAATGATTTTAAATAAAGTCGATGAAGGAGATGATAAAGATGGAGAAAAAGTTTAAGCTAACAGGGAATTTGGCGATTCAGGTTCTGAACGCTCCTGATGATTTCCCTGTTACATCAGTTAATGCGGCACCATTTGACCGGGTGCTGGCCTTTGTGTATTCAGTCAATGAAATGGTAGATACGGTACGTCAAATAATAAAAGAGGATCAGCTGCAGGAAGGGGCATATCTTTTCCTTCTATATCCGAAAAAAGGCAACAAACAATTTGATACTTATATCGGAAGAGATGATATTTTCCCGGCATTTGAAATGGATGAGGAGAAGTATGTGTTCGGAAGTGCTGTCAAGTTTGCGAGTTTGCAGTCATTGGATGACACATATTCGATTTTATCGCTTAAAAAGCAGACGAAAAAGACAAAACGCACAGCGTCAAGTCAGCGGGTTGGTGACTATGTAGCATATATCCCGAAGCTTACCGAGTATTTGGCTGATAAGAAAGAAGCACTGGCACTGTTTGAATCACTTACACCCGGCTATCAAAAGGACTGGGCACGCTATGTCTTCAGCGCAAAGAAGGAAGAAACACAGCAGCAGCGTTTAGTCGAAATGGCTGATTTATTAACACAGGGCTATAAAACGAAAGAGCATTATCGAAAGGCTCAGAAATAACGGCGCTTTAGGAGAACGGCAGGGGAATACATATACAAAAAAACGAAAAGCTCGCGGCTGACAGACGGCCGCGTTTTTTTGCTGAGCAAAAAAAGGAAATTAAAAACCCGGAATATGAATTCCGGGTCTGATCACACTACATTTTGTTATCCATGACACACTGCCTCGCTTCCGCATTGTATCTTAAGAACTTCCTAAGACAATCACGCTTTGGCTGCAATCAGTTTGATTGTCCTTCTGAGTTATCGGTCATCCGCACTCATCGGGTTAACCCTCCTAAGTCATTGGATTTGAAGTGAAATCTTTAATAGTATAGGCTGGTTTTTATTTTCTATCCGTATTTCTTTTAGGAATTTTTAATTACTGAAAAAGGGAGTTTAAAGTAAGGCGTTTTTCGTTTATTTAAATGTTTAACAGCCCATGTTATAATGAGGAGCTTAAGGGAATTATAATACTTACTTATAATTAAATGGATGCCAAAAGAGCCTCCGCCTTGCATGAAAAATTGGAGGTACAAACAATGAATAAACGATGGACGATCGGCAAAATTAAGGAATTTGTAGAGAATAATTCGGACAGCAAACTGCTGACAACAGAATATCACGGTTTTTCTCAGAAGCTGCTTTTTAAATGCGCATGCGGCAGTAACTTTGAAAAAACATTTACGAAATTTAAAAACAATAACCAGCGTAAATGTGACGTATGCCAGCCGCCAAAAGCGTCACGCTAAAAGGGCAAGCATGCGAGCATGACAGTCATAAGGCTGATAACCAGTAAAATCTTTTAATATGATTTTACTGGTTTTTTATTTTGGCGGGTATTTATCCTTCAGGGAACTTTTGTAAAACTCAATCGTAATACATGTATACATAAATTTTATGGGGGGAATGAAAAATGTTTGGAGAAGAGCCTAAATGTACGGAATGCGGCAAAGAAATTAAAGGCGATGAAGTCGTTTTTGTGAAAATACGTTACCCAAAACGTAAGGGTTTTACAGAAATAAAAGCCTATTTACAAAACGAAGGAAGTTTCCTATGCGAGCAGTGTTTCAATAAAAAATAAACGACTATGTGAAATTGATCGTGTCTTGTATATTAACAGTGCATTCATCTTACATGAAGTCTTTCCTATAAATGGAGGTAGTATTTTTCTCTGTTTTTTAATATAATTTTTAGAACACTAGGATAAAGGACTTCTGCAGATGAATCTAATGAACCGTTTTATTATAAGCCGTCCTGCAGAGAAGCGACTTGCCTATTTTTACGGAATGGTGACAGTGGAAGAACAGGTATGTCTGCTACGTAACAGGGTCGGCGATTTATTACTATTTGAAGATGAAAAGCATACATTTTTACTTCCTGTATGGCCAAGCCGGAGCTTTGCGGAAATGGTGGCAGAGAAGTTGATTATACCGTACGAGGCATTTAATGTAACACTTAATGCCTTTGTAGACGACTTTCTTGCTGATATAGAAAAGGTCGGCGGCGCGGCCACAATTTTTCCGAATGGCTATGATACGATCATCCAGACACGTGAAGAGGTAAAGGAAATGCTGTACAATATAGGGTAAGTAACGAGAAAGATACTATACCTTCAACCAACTACACATTCAGCAAAGGAGCGTTCCGGAAAGTCCCATCATTCCGGAGCAGCTCCTTTGTTTTGTATTAAGAAGAAAAGAAAGTTTTTCAAAAGGTATATACTAGTAAAAAGTCATTTTTAAACAAACTCCTGCAATCAAATGATAGAATGGACATAACTATAAATATTGAATAAGACGGGGCATTGTATATAGACTGGTGGTTTAAATTATGGTCTATTGCTGTTGTCCATTCGACGACTGGTAATGATTGGGGATTTCAGATGGAAAAAGAACAGACGAGATATCTTCGGCTTGCGAATATAACCAAAATAATTAATACAAATTTAGAGCTTCGGGAAGTGTTGCAGCATGTCACAACTGCAATCTCGGAGGAGATAGTTCAATGTGATGCTGTAGGGATTTATCTGCCCCAGGACGATGGAACATACAGAGGCTTTGTCGGAAAGCCTGAAGTAATAAGCGGGCAGACATTGGATATGCAGGTAATCGACCCTGCAGAGGATATGCTGGTAAAAGAAGTGATTGAAACAGGGAAAACAATTTATATTCATGATACTTCGCGGGACGACAGGCCGGATGAAAGACCAGTGGAGGATTTCAAGATGAAGTCGATACTGGCACTGCCTATTTCATTCGAACAGGAGCTATTTGGACTGGTGTTTTTATTTAATTATGGGTCGCCGATGAATTTAACCGAGCTGGAGATCCAAAGTGTGGAAGCATATGTAAATATGGCAGCGGTCGCCATTCAAAATGCCAATATAGTGAAGCAGCAGGAGTGGCTTATTGACGAGAAGCAGTTGCTGCTTGATATAACACGTGACCTTTCAATGTGCTCCTCCATGCAGGAAGGTCTTGATAAGTGTTTTTATTATTTGGGGAAACTGCTGAATAACGATAATTTAGTGGCGTACCTTCTAGAGCCGGTAAATAGAAAAATAGTCAGAAGCGGAAAGCTGAATAAAGAAAGTGATTGGACAGAGATCAATTGGGCTGACACAAATGAAGATATTGATCAAAACTTCCGTCCTCTTCTGCAGGAGGTAATTGAAACAAAGTCCCGTATTTTCATAGAAGATGTATTTGCAGACGAGCGGCTTAATCATGAAGTATGCCGATCCGTTCAGATGAATAGTCTTTTGATTATGCCTTTCGTTTCGCTCGGCAAGGTGTTAGGCATCATTGTTGTCGTTAACTGGGCAGGGAAAGGCCCAAAACATATGGAATCCAAGCTGAAATTGGCCCAATCACTTGTCGATACGACAGCCTCCTCAATAGCGAATCTCCTTCAATTGGACAAACTAGAAAATGTCGTGAGAGAGAGGACAGGGGAGCTCGCCACAGCAAACGAGAAGCTGACGAGTGTGATTGAAAGCATTACAGATGGTTTTATTGCGCTTGATAAAGAGTGGAGATATACCATTGTCAATAAACATCATCATCTGCCTAAAAACAAAACGGTTCAAGAGGTGCTCGGACACAATATGTGGGAGATCTATCCCGAGGCTGCCGAAACAGCCATTTATCAAAAACTCTATAAGGCGATGGAGGAAAGGGCACCCGTTAATTTTGAAGCCCAATCTGTTTATGAAGGCTATTGGTATGAGATAGCAGCATACCCTTATGAAGATGGAATTTGCTGCATATTTAAAAATATAACGGAAAAGAAAAAGTATGAGAGAGAGCTAAAGCGGTTATCCGGCCTTGAATTAATCGCCCAAATGGCAGCAGGTATCAGCCATGAAATAAGGAATCCAATGACAACGGTCCGGGGCTTCCTGCAACTTTTACAGGAGAAAGAGAATTTTGGAGCATATGATGGCTACTTTGACTTAATGATCGAAGAGATTGACCGGGCAAATTCGATCATTACTGAATTTCTTTCAATGGGAAGAACAAGAACAACCGATCTGCAAATGATGGACTTGAATTCTGTAGTTCAAGACATTGTACCGTTGATCATGATTGATGCTTTTAATCAAGATAAAAATGTTCAAGTTGATACAACTGACACCCTGCCGTTATTTTTAAACCCAGGCGAGATACGGCAGTTAGTCGTCAATCTGTCCCGCAATGGGTTAGAGGCGATGGATAAAGGAGAGGTATTGTCTATTAAAACCTTTAGGGAAGGGGACGATGCTGTAGTGCTCTCTATTCATAATGAAGGAAAAGCAATCAGTCCGGAAGTGCTGGAAAAGATGGGCACTCCGTTTTTTACAACGAAAGATAATGGCACCGGCCTTGGCCTAGGTGTTTGCTATGGCATTGCCGCCCGCCACGGTGCAACAATTGAAGTTGACACGGGAACAGATGGAACTACTTTTTTAGTGAAGTTTTTTACAAGGAATGAAAAAGGTAGATTATAAGTCTATCAATCAGCCTTCCTCATACTGAATGAAGCCTATTCAAGACCTCTTGAATAGGCTTTTAAATTGACGGGCATTTCGGGAGACCCCCGTTACAACCACAACAAATATCAAAAGAACAAATTAACGGCGTCCTATACTATTAATCAGGGGTGAGACAAATGGATGAATATATACAGCTTATGATTGATTGGATAGAAGAAAACTTAACAAATGAATTTTCATTAGATGAATTGGCACATTACATGGGCTATTCCCCCTACTATTGTTCCTTTAAATTTCATCAGGCAACAGGGGTGAGTATAAGACGTTATATCCTTTTGCGGAAATTGTATTTGTCTACAGAGGAGTTAAGGAGCAAACGGAAGATACTCGATATTGCTGTTGAGTACGGTTACTCTTCACAGGAAGCATACAGCAGGGCATTTAAGTCGGTGTTTGGGACAAGCCCGAAAGCATTCCAAATGAATAAGCTGCCGGTACAGTCATTTGTTAAACCTACTATTAACCAGAGTAAGGATGGATTTATGATGAATTTTACGAGAGAAAATGAAATGGAACGGTTAAAAAATGTAAATGGCGAATTGTTTGATCAAGACGTGCTAAATATTTTAAACGGGCAAATGATGTACGAAGAGTTTGCATCAAAAAAGCTAATGGGTGATTCGGATTATGTGCCGTTTAACGAAGCAATGTGTGTGAATGCCACAACAAAACAGGTGTTTTCAGAGGGATTTATCAAGGTGAGGGCAGCCGGTCATCAGGACTCGGTGGAAAATTATATTCAGAAGGTAATGAAGCCAATGGATGATTTATTTAAGAAAGACTATCAATATATCGTTCTATGGTTTGGGGAAGACATGTTTTGTCAGATGAACCTCTTAACAATCCTTGCCTATTTGGAACAGGGACAGTATAAAGGAAAGGTATTTTTAAATAACTTTCGGGAAGATGAATTTAAAGTCAATCAGACAGAGTTACTATTAGGTGACTATTATGCTATATACGAAGACGTGCTCATTCATCATAAAAAGCCGTCGATTGAATTACTTCCTGTCATGTATCAGGCAATAGATTTGTTTTTAAATATGCTGGAGGTAAACAATGAGGTGACGAAATATATTTTAAAAAATAAAGATTTATCTCCAGATGAATTAGTGAAGAGGCTATTTAAAGTTTTCCCCACGTTGGGCTACGGTGATTCCCAATATATAGCGCTTATTAATCAAGCTAGAAATACGTATGATTAAAAATATGCTTTAACTTTTAGGGAGCCCTTGAACTATCGCAGCTTCTAAAATAACAAACCGCACGATGACGATTCCATACGTGCGGTTTTTTTGTTAGTTAAACATTCCTTTTGAACGTGCTTTTTTCACCCATTTGGGATATTCCTGCATGAGCAGATCATACAGTTCGTCGTCCGAAACATCAGCTGGATCTTTGACACTAAAGAAGTCTGCATTGTCGATGTAACGTCCGGATAAATCATCAAGCTGCTCTAAAAATGCAAAGTTCGATTGAATGAAGTTTTTGAAAAGCCCTTTTTTTGCATCCTTTTTTGATTCACCAATCGCCATGAACTGCCAAAACAGCGGTTCATAGGAGGAATCTTTAATATGCTTTGTCGTTTCATCCTTATCAAATGTATCGCCGTCTGTCACGAACATAACATACACGGGCGTTTTTTGCGATAACGGCTGATTTCGTTTTTCTGCAGAGCCGAAGTAGTGCTCACGGATCATTTTCATCGCTTTTGCGTAGTATGTGCTGCTTTCCAGTGGGTATCGTTTGATCAGTTGGTTTACAAAGCCCTCAAAGTTGGTAATCGTCAGCTCACCTGCATTATGGGCGTTTCTACCAAAGAGAAAAATATCGATGGAGCCGTCATCATCAAAGCGGGTGCCAAGTGCCAAAATGCGTTCTGCGAAATCCTGTATTTTCCCGGAGCTATAAAGACGGGACATGGAGCCTGAAATATCGAGGCAGAGGGCGACTTTTGCTTGATGGTGCTGTAGACCGACCTTTTCCAAGGAGATCTTTGCTTTTTTTGAAAGGTCAAGCAGCTTTGGCGCCTCTTTCTCCAAGCGCTTTTCCAGTAAAACTTTCTTATCAACAGGAGGCTGTGGAGCAGGTGAAGGCGGTGCAGGGGACTGTTCTTCTCCGGCCTCCCCGCCGAAGCTTGTGAGCAGTGCGGCAAGACCGCCGTCAAAGCCTTGCCCCACAGCTGCGACACGCCATAGCGATTTATAATACAACTCGGAAATAATAATCGCTTTTTCGTTTTTAAAATCAGCCCCTCTTAATTCATAACTGAGAAGAAGCTGGCCATTTGCCTGAACTGTCATAGCACCATCCTGAATTTGCCCCATTGTGCCCGCACCATCAATTGTCGCCGTAAAGACGAGATATTGGACGGAAGAAGGGAGCTTTGATAAATCGATTGAAAAGGTACCGCTGCCATTGCCTGAGGAAATCAATCTGATTTCTTCATGAGGGGACTGCAGCTGGTTGTAAAAAACCATATAACGATCATCGGTCAGCTGCTTATTTGTATCAAGCCCAAAACAGGTAATATCTATTTCAAAATCCGATGCAATCTGTACCGTCACTTCCAGCCGGCTGTCTGGCGTATAATCCGATAATTTTACCTTTTCGCCACGAATAAAATGCTTCATACATCCATCTACTCCTTTGTGTTAGTTACGTAAAGCTTACCGCGGGGGAATGTCTCGTGTATAAAAACATGTCTGGTAAACTACTACTTTACTCTTTCATGATAAAGAAATGCGTCGGCTTTTTCCAATCATTACTAATGAAATCTTCTTTTTAAACAGCGGCACTTATGAGGGCGTTGAAGGAGGAGTAGAAGTATTGGAGGATTGATAAGTTTATAGTAAAGCCTTTCAACGTTTTGTTAGGGCGGGAAGGGCTTTGGCAGAAATGTACCGTTGATAATAGAGAGCATCCTTTCAGATATAAAGAAGCAAAGCATGTATGAAATATGATGAGTCTTACTAGGGCAAAATGATGATTTAATCTTAAAAAGTCTCAAAGGAAAAAGGGGAACTGCATAAAGAGCCCTCCCAAGCACGCAGAAAACCGCAGCTTGGGAGGGAAAAGGGGGTTTTACTTATTACTTGGGAAGGCGAAGGAAAGACCGGATGAATCGCTTGGTGTAATCCATCGCTCTGATACCATTTTGGACTTTGTATAGAAACGCGCCTGATCTGGTCCGAACATTTGACCATCACCAAAGCGTGAGCCCTTAAATCCTGCAAAGTTATGGTAGCCTACCGGAATAGGAATTGGTACGTTGACACCGACCATACCGACATCAATTTCGGTAGTAAACTTGCGGGCTGCTGCTCCGTCATTCGTGAAAATCGTTACGCCATTGCCAAGCTCATGCTCATTAATTAGTGAAATTGCTTCTTCCAGCGAATCGACTCTTACAATATTACGGACCGGACCGAAAATTTCCTGATCATATAGCTCCATCCCCGGCTTGACATGGTCAAATAAAGTTGGAGCAAGGAAGAAGCCTTTACTGTTTTTTGTAATCTCTTTTTCACGGCCGTCTACGACAAGTGCCGCACCTTCGGCTTCTCCTTGATCAATGGCAGCTAGAATCGACTGTTTTGCTTGCGGGGAAATGACAGGTCCATAGTCGGCACCGTCCTGATAAGCTCCTACTTTTAGTGCTTCAATCTTCTCTTTTAAAATTCCAACGAGACGGTCAGCAGTATCTTGACCGACTGCCATTAAAGTCGAAATTGCCATACAGCGCTGAGATGCCGCCCCGTAACCAGCACTGATAAAGGCATTGGCTACTTGCTCTAAATCGGCATCCGGCATGACGACCATATTATTTTTGCCGCCGCCTAATGCGACAACCCGCTTGCCGTATTTGGCGCTTGTTTCATAAATATAGCGTGCCACAGGTGTTGAACCGACAAATGAAATGGCTTCTACAGCAGGATTTTCCAATAATTCATTTACTGCTTCTTTATCCCCGTTCACGACTGTCCATATACCATCCGGCAAGCCCGCTTCTTTCCACAGTTCGGAAATATAAAGGGCTGTCATCGGCACCCGTTCTGATGCTTTTAAAATGACAGCATTCCCGACAGCAACGGCCATGCTTGTTTGTGCAAGAGGGACCATGATAGGGAAGTTAAACGGAGCAATCGCAGCGACTACCCCTAACGGATATTTGGCAGAATAAGCATTGATGCCGCCCCCGACATTGACCGAATATTCACCTTTTACCAAATGCGGCGCACTGATGGCTAAGTCTACCGATTCTAATCCCCGCGTGATTTCACCCATTGCATCTTCTACGGTTTTGCCGCTTTCTGTACAGATTAAGTCAATTACTTTCTCCTTATTGGCAGTGAGAAGATTACGGAACTTCAATACAACTTCTGCACGTTTTGCTACACTTAGATCTCTCCATGCAGGAAATGCCTCTTTCGCTTTCTGGATAGCTGCCTTCACTTCAACTGATGAAGCTAATGGTACCTTGGCAATGACCTCTCCTGTTGCAGGATTGTATACGTCAGAGAAACGTCCGCTTGCACCGGCTACTTGCTGGCCGCCGATAAAATGAGTTAACTCTTTTACAGTTGTACTATTTGTCATGAAATCAGTCTCCCTTCGTTATTAAACATGTGCTGTTTTGATAAGGTTTTCATAAGGCATAAAGGCAAAGCCATGCGCCTCGGCTACATTTTTGTAGGTGATATGCCCATGATAGGTGTTTAAGCCTTTTGCGAGCGCCTCGTCTTTCTGGATTGCTGTTTCTAATCCGCGGTTTGCGATTTGCAATGCATACGGCAATGTCACATTTGTCAGTGCAATCGTTGAGGTCTTCGCTACTGCCCCAGGCATGTTGCCAACTGCATAGTGGATCACCCCGTGTTTTGTATAGGTTGGATTGTCGTGTGTAGTTACGTGGTCTGCTGTTTCCACAATACCGCCCTGGTCAATGGCTACATCGATGATGACAGAGCCGGGAGTCATATCCTTTACCATTTCTTCTGTCACCAGTGTAGGGGCTTTCGCTCCAGGAATCAGAACGGCACCGATCACTAAGTCGGATTTCGCCACTTCTTCTTTAATCGTATAAGGATTAGACATTAAGGTTGTCAACGTATTGCCAAAAATATTGTTCAGTTCTCGTAAACGGTTGGCATTGACATCAATAATGGACACTTCCGCACCTAAACCGGCGGCGATTGCAGCAGCATTCATTCCGACAACGCCGCCGCCAATGACTGTCACCCGTCCGCGTTTTACACCGGGAACACCAGCGAGCAGGATGCCTTTGCCTCCATTTGAGTTTGCCAAAAATTGGGCACCGATTTGTGTTGCCATTCGTCCGGCTACTTCACTCATCGGTGTCAGCAATGGTAAGGATTTGTCCTTCAGCTGGACTGTTTCATAAGCCAGGCTTGTTACTTTATTTGTGACTAATGAATGTGTCAGCTCACGTTCTGCAGCGAGGTGCAGATAAGTAAATAAAATAAGGTTTTCTCTGAAGTACATATATTCTTCGGCGATAGGCTCCTTTACCTTCATGACCATATCTGCCGCCCATGCTTCCGCTGCTGTAGAAACAATTTTTGCACCTACAGCTTCATAGTCTGCATCGGAAAAGCCGGAGCCTAAGCCGGCATCCTTTTCGATTAATACCTGATGTCCGTGATCGACGAGTGTTACAACACCAGCAGGGGTAATGGCAACCCGCTGTTCAAATACTTTTACTTCCTTTGGGATACCGATAATCATATCAATAACTCCTTACTGTGCTTCGATTGCTTCTGTAAGCTTCGATACAATCAAGTCTTTTTCTTCGAGCGAAATATTAAGAGGAGGGGACAATGTTAGGACATTATTATATCCGGCTACTGTCACTCCATTTTTACCAACGATCAGCCCGTTATTTTTGCAGTGGGCAATAATATCGTTTACAGCGGCTACATCAAGAGGCTCCTTTGTGTTTCGGTCAGCGACAAGCTCTATACCGATAAGAAGACCCTTCCCGCGAATGTTGCCGACGTTTGGATGAGCACCCAATTTGCCTTCCAGCTCTTTCAATAAAACGGCCCCCATCTCTACTGAACGGTTGAAGAGATTTTCACGTTCCATAATCTCCAGATTTTTCAGTGCTACTGCACAAGCAGCAGGTGAACCGCCAAACGTGTTGACGTGGCGGAAGAAGTCATATTGGCCATTACTCATGAACGCCTCATAAATTTCACGGCGGACAGCTGTTGCAGAGAGCGGCATATAAGCACTTGTCAGGCCTTTTGCCATCGTGACGATATCGGGTTTTACGCCGTAATTCTGATGCCCAAATGCTTTTCCTGTCCGGCCGAATCCGCAAATTACTTCATCTACAATTAAGAGGGCACCATGCTTTTGGCAGACTTGCTGCACACCTTGCAAGTAATCATCCGGCGGCATAATAACACCGCCGCCTGTAATAATCGGTTCGACAATCATGGCAGCAATCGTATCAGAATATTCCCATGTCATTACTTCATCGATTGCTTTAACCGACGAAAGCTCTAACGGGTTATCACCGCTTTCTTCGGGGAATCGGTACTGATCCGGTGCCTTTACATGCAGGAAGCCTGGCGCTAACGGTTCGTATTTATATTTTCGTTCTGCCTGCCCTGTAGCTGCCAGAGCACCCATCGTATTCCCGTGATAAGCCCGGTAGCGGGAGACAATTTTATAGCGGCTGTACTCGCCTTTTTGCTGGAAGTACTGTCTTGCGATTTTAAAGGCTGTTTCATTTGCTTCGGAACCGCTGTTCGAGAAGAAGACAACGTAATCATCACCGAGCATTTCACTGATTTTTTCCGCTAGAAGAATAGCGGAAGGATGACTCATCGAAAGCGGAGTATAATTGTTCTTCAATAATTGCTCGTAGGCGGCATTTGCAATTTCTTGATTTCCATACCCTACATTTACACACCAAAGTCCAGACATCGCATCGAGATAGCGCTTGCCGTTAATGTCCGTCAGCCATGAGCCTTCCGCCTTTTCAATGATCATCGTTGCATCTGGGTTATAAGCCTTCATTGCATGCCATAAAAACTGTTCATCTTTTTGCGTTAAGTTTGTACCAACCTGTAAATTCATCTTTTCACTTCCTTTGGATGATTTATTTTCTCTTTTATTGTGCAATGTTTTGGATTGCCTAGCATCTTACAATCTGTAACATATTAAAAGAGGTTCGTTTCACATATTGCCATATTTGTTCAAGAAAAGATGAAAAAGCCATGGAGATATGACAATGTGTACAAGAAAATGGTATGTAGTCTGTATAGGGGAATATGCAGAATATAAGGAAGAGGGGGGACAGCAAAAAGGTGTTTATATGTAAAAAAAGAAAAGGAGCTTATGTTAGGCGCTCCTTTTCTGCTAATAGTTTAGATTCAAAAATTGTTAGACTGTCCCTTCCTCGCTGTCGTAGAAGTTATACTGGGTAGCCAGGAGCATGAGCTCAAGTGCCAGACGTTTAGGAGGGAGGGTAAAATCAGCGCCAAGGAACGATTCGATTTTAGAAAGTCGGTGATACAGCGTTTGACGGACGATAAACAATTTTTCGGCAGTTTCTTGCTTCATGCAGTTGCACTGCAAATAAACTTGCAATGTCTGAATCAGCTGTCCTTTATGCTTGGCATCATGCTCATACAATGCTTTCAAATGATTTTTTGCCATATCCATAATCGCCCGGTTTTTTTGCATCTGCAAAACAAGCTGGTATATGTATATGTCTTCATAAAAATAGGAAAGCTGGCGGGCATTTTTCCGGATCAGCAGCGTGTCCTTGGCTGTCTCGAAGCTTTGTGCTACCAGATGAAGATCATCTACTACCTGGCCAACTGCAGTCGTTATTTTTAAATGGCTATAATTATTATTTCTTCGGAATGCATGTAACTTATCGATGCAATTTGTTATACGCCTCTTCAGGTCCTTGTCCATTAAATTGGCGACTATATAGACAAGCTGCTGACGCGATTCAATTAGGAAAACCGTAAAGCTGCTTTTTTCAAAAATCCCTCTTGAATATAACTTATAGTAGGTCAAATCAACATTTTGTTTTGACTTCTGAATTTTTTCAATCAATACGAAATAATCGCAGTTTAATAGCATGGGGTTATGCTGTTCGTTTAAAAATGCTGTCAGCTGCTGTGTCTCCACCGTTCCATCCAGCCAGGATTCGAGAAAGGTACGATACTCCATATTTTGCTTTTCCTCTGTGTAGAGACTGCGCAGTAAATATTGAGAGAGGGCAATGACTGTACGATCAAGGACAAGTATATCGAATTCTGTGATTTCTCTCGTGTCACTAAATATACAAACCTCACCATAGCTTTCTTCTAAAATTGTTACATCACATTTTGCAATGGAATGTGCGATCTTCTCATTACCGCGTTGCTTACATACGTGTTCATAAACGCTTTGTCCATGATTTGGGATATAGAGAGGCTGCTGACCATGCACATGGAATACAACATACACGTCTAAAAATTGATGCAGGCGCATTAAAATCTGTTCATAGTGGTTTAGCTTTAAAGTTAGTTTATTTATTTCCTGTGCATAGTCCTCCAGCCGCTTAATTTGGTTGAATTGCTCATTAATCACATGTGTATGGACATATTGTGTAATTTCTATAAAAGGGACGACCTCATGAAATACAAGGATGGGAAAGTGATGCTGCTCTGCTAATTGCTGTACAGATACAGGCACGCTTTGGATGTTTTCACAGCACTCGATGCAAAGTGCAGCTGCCTGCTTATCAATCAATTGCTGTACAAATCGTAGAAAGGTTGATTCCTCCTTTAGCTGGATACCTGTTGTAAGGATCAGTTCATTTCCTTTAATTAGTTCTTCAATTGTCGTTGTTTCTAAAATATGTACCCACTTTATTTGACGCTTCAGGCCTGATTTTCCGGAAATCAAGGTTGCTTTTGGAAAGTGGCTTTTCGTAAGCAGCTCTTTAACCGTAAATGAAAATGACATAATGAACCCACCCCTTCAAGTCTATTTTATAGAACAAACGAAACTGGTTTATATGATTACATACTCACTTTTCTTGGAAAAAGGAAGTAATGTAAAATAGAAAAAAACGCATTTACATAGCAAAAATATAACATAATGTAAAATGGAAGAGTGATATTTTTTACATTTTGTTTATATCGGGCTGTTAAACCGGTATGATATATTTTCAACTATAGAAATGCATCACTCAAGAGTTAGGGAGGGAGAAATGATGAAACAATTGGCATTCTTAAATGGGGAAGTAATTAGTCAAAATGCGCAGGGCGACGTCTATGAAGCGTGCTTAATAGAAGGAAATCGTATAAGCGCAGTGGGAACGACTGAAGAAATACGGAAGATGTTAAACAGAGATGCACAAATAGTAGATTTGCATGGTAAAACGGTACTTCCAGGTTTAATAGATGCACATATGCACCTATTTTTATATGGCAATACACTGATCCATGTAAACTGCAAAGATCCTGTTATTTCCTCTGTAGCAGAACTTTTAGAGAGAATAAGAGAGATTGTAGCAGAAGCTCCAGCAGGAAAAATCATTCGTGCATTTGGTTTTAACGAAGTAATGGTGGAGGAGCAAAGATACCCTACGCTTGAGGAGCTCGATGCTATATCAAAAGAGCACCCTATTATTATTACAAGAACATGTGGCCATATTGGGGTGATTAATTCGGCTGCTATGAAATTGGCGGGAATGAATGAGCATACACCAAGTCCACATGGAGGAACAATTGAAAAAGACGCAAACGGCCAACTGACAGGGCGTTTAATTGAAAATGCTTTTCTCCAATTTAACCAGCATGTAACCTATAGTGAAGAGGAATTGTACAAAGCACTTGAAAAGGCGCAGGATAAGCTGCTGGCCTATGGCATTACAAGTGTTCATGATGCAGGTGGGTTTGATGCTGACAGCTTCCGCATTATGCAACAGGCCTCCAAAGGAAAGCAATTGAAGCTGCGGGTCTATGCGATGATCGGCAGCCTGAATGATTGTGAAGCTTTTACAAAAACGATGATTTCATCAGGAGTCGTTTCTTATACAGGAAATGAATTCTTTACAATTGGTCCAGCCAAGCTGTTCACAGATGGGAGCAGTACAGGACCGACGATTGCAACGCGTGAACCTTATGACAGTGATGCAGAAAATTACGGCTATCTGCAATATACCGAAGATGAATTATACGATATTTTTCTGCCGGCACATGTAAAGGGGTATCAGCTTACCGTGCATGCCCAGGGAGACAAGGCGATTGAACAGTATTTGAATGTCATAGAGCGGCTGCAAACAGAGCATCCTCGGCAGGACCATCGCCACCGTGTTGAACATTTAGGAGTATGTCCTCCCGATTTGCAGGAACGTGTTCGCACGCTGAGGGTAATCCCGGTGCTGAACCCTTCATTCCCGTATGAATTTGGCGAGAGTTATATCCATAACTATGGAAAACGTACGGATTATATGTATGCTGCTAAAGAGCTGATTGACAAAGAAATAGTAGTAACGGCAGGGTCTGATGCCCCGATTACGACAGCCAATCCTTTTGTCGGTATGTATATGGCCCAAGAACGTGTAACGAAAAAAGGCACACCTTTTGGACAGGAACAGCGTGTTACACTGCACGATGCTATTAAGATGTATACAATCAATGCTGCCTATGCTAGTAAAGAAGAGGACATCAAGGGAAGCATAGAGGTAGGGAAATTAGCAGATCTAGCTATTTTAAATACTTCGATATTAGACCGGCCAGCAGAGGACTTATTGAATGTGGAAGTTGAAATGACGATTTTGGACGGAGAGATTGTTTATTCCAAGCAGCATGCGGGGGTGAATGCATGAGAAAATACTTTCAATTGCTGTTAGTCATTCCGTTTATCGGCATGTGTGTATTACTGCCCTGGGCAAACCGGGCAGAACCTTATGTATTCGGTTTGCCATTCTTACTCTTCTGGATTGTCTTATGGATGCTTCTTTCTTCCCTCATTTTATTAATTGTGTACAAGTTAGATCCTGAAAATGAAGGGAGTGAAGTAGAATGAATGCAGCTCTTCTTATTATTTTCTTATTTGCAGCGATTGCCTTGTATTTAGGGATACGAGCCACGCGCGGAAAAGAGATGAACGTCAATGAGTTTGCAGTAGGAAACAAGGGCTTTGGGACGCTCTTCGTATTCTTACTGATTGCTGGGGAAGTATATACGACCTTTACCTTTTTAGGAGGGAGCGGCTGGGCTTATTCACATGGGTCAGCTGCCTATTATGTACCGGCATACATCTGTTTAGCTTACGTCTTGTCGTATTGGATCATCCCGAAAATCTGGCGTTTTGCAAAGCAGCACAATGTCATTTCACAGCCCCAATATTTTATGAAATCTTATAATAGTAAAGGCTTGGGAGTAGTAGTTGCCTTTATCGGTACGATTGCCCTTATTCCTTATATCGTCATTCAGCTAAAAGGGCTTGGGATCATTGTATCTGAGGCTTCTTACGGTGCGATTACCCCGATTATGGCATCTACGATCGGAGCTGTCATTGTAACTGTCTATGTCGTCATTTCAGGCATTCATGGTTCCGCATGGACGGCGGTATTAAAGGATATTATGATTTTAATCGTTATTATATTTTTAGGAATCTATATTCCACATCATTATTTCGGCGGTATCCAGCCAATGTTTGAAGCCGTACAAGCAGCAAAACCGGAAGCGCTTTCACTGGAAGCTGAGGGGTATAGCTTGGCATGGTTTATCTCTACGATTGTATTAAATGCTTTTGGGTTCTATTTGCTGCCACAGTCATTTAGCGTTATTTTATCTGCGAAGAGCGAGCGGGCATTAAAAAAGAACGCAGTTACATTGCCTCTTTATACCATTCTTATTTTGTTCGCATTCTTCATCGGCTTTGCTGCAATTTTGCAAGTCCCTGGATTACAAGGGGCAGATGGCGATTTATCGCTGCTGCGTCTCGTCATGCAAACCTTTGATCCATGGGTAGTCGGAGTAGTTGGGGGAGCCGGTCTATTAACAGCGCTTGTACCTGTATCGGTTATGATTATGTCCGGCGCCATTGGTTTAATGACAGGCTTCTATAAGCTGATCAAGCCAAACTCAACAGACAGACAGCAATTAACGGTATCAAAAGTGTTTGTTATTTTAATCATCTTAGCAGCATACCTTTTCACATTAAAAGGAGGAAATGCGCTCGCGATATTAAATATTATGTCCTACGGGCTCATTACACAATTGGTTCCGGCTATTATCTTTAGCTTCTTCCATTCCAAGTTTATGAATAAATATGGAGCGATGGCAGGGATTTTAACTGGAGTATCCATTGTATTGTTCAATGCTGTTACATCCTTTAAGCTAGTGAATATTTTCCCGAATATTCCGAGCGTCCTCAATGATATTAATATGGGCTTTGTTGCGATTATTATTAATATAATCATAGGGATAACTGTCAGCTTGGCAACGAATTCAATTGTCCGAAAGCAAAGTGAAAACGAAGTATTAAATGAACCGGTGACAAATTAAGGAGGCCTCTGATGAAAACATGTAATCAATCTCGTCTTCAATCATTAATCGAGCGGTTTAGTCAATTTGGAAGAACAGAAAATAATGGTGTAACGCGACTTGCTTTATCACAGGAAGATATTGAAGCGAGGAAATATTTCCAAGCATTATGTGAAGAGCTTGGGATGACCGTGACATACGACGATGTGGCAAATATGTATGCAACGCTGCCTGGAAAGAAAGAGCTGCCGCCTATTGTGCTTGGCTCCCATATGGATTCGGTCGTAAAAGGAGGGCGCTATGATGGTATTTTAGGGGTTTTAACGGCACTCGAGACCATTTATACATTGAAGGAAACGGATACAGAGCTAGATTATCCTATTACTATTGTTAATTTCACAAATGAAGAGGGAGCAAGATTTGAGCCTTCTTTAATGGCCTCAGGTGTCTTATCCGGAAAATTTGATAAGGAAAAGATGCTTGCCTCTCAGGATCCTAATGGCATCACGTTTGCCGAAGCATTAAAGGAAAGCGGCTTTAAAGGGCAGGTGGAAAACCGCTTAAAGGAGGCAACCGCATATATCGAGCTCCATATCGAGCAGGGGCCGGTTTTGGAGCATAAAAAGCTTGAAATCGGCGTGGTCGAGGGCGTTCTTGGGATGGTATGCTATGAGATTACTGTGCATGGAGAATCCAATCACGCTGGGACCACACCGATCAGTATGCGAAAAGACCCGATGTTTACAGCGGCAAATTTAATCGTGGGAATGCAGGAAAAGCTGCAGCAGCTGGATGAATCACTTGTCTACACGATCGGTCGTATGAATGCCTATCCGAATATCCATACGGTTATTCCTTCTCATGTTGTTTTCACATTGGAGGCTCGTCATCATGATCCGGAAGTTATTGCTGCGGTTTCAACAATTGTAGAGCAATTGCCTGAGACGGCTCACGGCTGTGCTGTATCCTCAAGCAGGTTATGGGACCGGGATACCGTTCTATTTGATGAGAAGGTAGTGGAAGCTGTAGAAAAAGCGAGTCAGGATCTCCATTATAAAGAACATAGAATGTACAGCGGGGCAGGACATGATGCCCAGTTTATCGCCTCTTTCGTACCATCTGCCATGATTTTTGTGCCGAGTGAAAAAGGATATAGTCACCGCGAGGACGAATATACATCTTATGAAGATTGTGCAAAAGGTGCGAATGTATTGCTGAATGCTGTACTGAACCTTTGCCGGGAAACGGTAGAACAATAAATGCGGGAGGTATGCATAATGCATACCTCTATTCTTTCGATCGGAGGGGTTGGAATGAAGGAAGTAAAAATTTCTGTTTGCCAGTTTGAAGTAAAAGAAAACCGTTCATTTGAAGAATTCAGCCAGCAGGTAGAAGCTATGCTGGCAGAGGTTCCGTTAGATAGCGATTATGTATTGTTCCCTGAATTATTTACACTAGGATTAGTCGGTGTTTTTGATAATGCATATAACGCGGGAATCAAGGGTCTTAAGCAAATCACTGAATTCCGGGAAGAAGTCCACCATCTGTTTGCAGACCTGGCAAAGAAGCGGAAACAAGTCATAATAGCGGGAAGTCATCTAGAAGAACGAGAAGGTAATATTATGAATGTGACTTCTCTCTTTGATGAAACTGGGCTGGTCGGGAGGCATGAAAAAACGCATATCTTTCCTGCTGAGGCCGGGTGGGATGCAAAAGAAGGCGATACGTTGGAGGTCTTTCAGGCAGGCCCGGTGACAATTGGAATCGCCAATTGCTATGAAGTGGAAATTCCAGAGATATCCCGTATCCTTGCTTTGCAGGGGGCTGATATTATCTTCTGTCCGTCCTATACATTTACGGAAGCAGGTTTTTGGCGGGTGCGTCATTGTGCCCAGGCGCGGGCAATCGAAAACCAAGTATATGTCGTCCATTGTCCAACCATCAGCAAAGGCAGCCTGCTATTACCGCCTGGCTATGGGCGGGCTTCCATTATTAGTCCATGCGATATGCGCTGGTCTGGAAACGGGGTTGTCGTAGAAGCTTCTGATAATACCTCTACGGTTATTACAGCCTCTGTGAACATCGATCATTTATATGAAAACCGTAAAATCGGTGCTGCCACGACCTTTAAGGACCGGACGCGAAGGGACGATTTGTACAAGCGCTATGAACCTTACAGCCGGCAGCCGGCGCCGAGTCTTACAGAAAGTTAATAGACCTGGTTATTAATTACGGGCAAAAAGCGAAAAACTACTTGAGAGAAAGGAGTTTTTCGCTTTTTTTCTAAAAAAGTGTCATAATGAATGGATAACATGATAGTAAGGATGACTAGATGAGACAGTTAGTGGAAATACAAGTAAAACCAGCAGCAATCAAAGACCTGACAAACGGTAAACCATTACTATTAAAAGATGCGGTGGAAATGCCGGAAGTGTCGATTGAAGAGGGAAGTTTACTGCACCTTGTTGATAAAAACGGCGGCTATATTGGTACAGGCTATTATGGTGCGCAAAATAAGGGCATCGGCTGGGTATTAACCCGTAAGGAAAAAGAAAAGATTGACAAGAATTTTTTTGCGAAGAAACTGAAGGCAGCAGCACAGAAGCGTGCAGACTTCTATGAATCGGAGGATACAACAGCTTTCCGTGTTTTTAACGGGGAAGGGGACGGTATTGGCGGTTTGACGATTGATTTCTTCAACGGTTTCTATATGGTGAGCTGGTATAGTGAAGGAATCTATTCATTCCGGGAAGATATTTACCAGGCACTGAATGAAGTGGTGAATACACGCGGTGTATATGAGAAACTGCGCTTTGATACAAATGGCCAATATGTAGACCAGGATGACTATGTTTCGGGTGAAAAGGGAGAGTTCCCGCTCATCGTTTTGGAAAATGGCATGAACTTTGCTGTTGATTTAAATGATGGTGCCATGACAGGGATTTTCCTGGATCAGCGCAACGTCCGAAAAGCACTGCGCGATAAATATGCAGAAGACAAAACGGTGCTTAATACCTTTTCCTATACAGGTGCCTTTTCCGTAGCCGCTGCTCTTGGCGGTGCGGCTGGAACGACAAGTGTGGATTTGGCAAAACGCAGCCTGCCAAAAACAATTGAACAGTTTGCGGTAAACGGCATTGATTACGAATCCCAGGATATCAAGGTGATGAATGTCTTTGATTACTTCAGCTATGCTGCGCGGCATGGTCTGAAATTTGATGTTGTTGTGTTAGATCCGCCAAGCTTTGCACGGACAAAGAAAATGACGTTCAGCACAGCGAAGGACTATCCGAAGCTGCTGAAGGATGCGCTGAAAATTACGAATGAAGGCGGAATAATCATCGCTTCCACGAATAATGCCAGCTTTAATATGAAAAAATTTAAAACATTCATCGATAAAGCGTTCACGGAAGCGAACAAACGCTATAAAATCCTGGAAGAGCACCAGCTGCCGGAGGACTTTACTGTCCCTCATAACTTCCCTGAGTTTAACTATTTAAAAGTCGTATTTATTAAAGTAATGGACTAGGGGTGTGACAAGGTGAAATATAATAAAACAGTCATGACAAAATTAATCAATCAGCACCGTGAGCTGCACGATGAGCTGAAGAAAATCAAAGTGGAAATGGGTCTGGAAAAAAACCTGGCGATTAAAGCGCTGTATCATTCAGCCGTAGCCGATAACGGTCCGTTTATGCTGGAATATCAAGAGCTGGAACGCCGTCAATAATTGTATGCTCCTGCTTTGCCGTCATGGCGGAGCAGGAGTTTTTTTATGGAAAGAAAAGCTATCCCAATACAGCAGACTAAATATGTAATAAATATATGTATATTTCTATAGTAGCTGAAGAGAAAGAGTGAGAAATGTCCTTTTTCTGCGTTTTTTTATTATACAGTTCAGCATATAGCCATACACTGTCTATCTTCATTATAATAATATTTGTATTTTATTTGAATTAATGGAAATAACCGAACTGCTCTTTTCGGGCAGAAGGTGTACAGTGAATGATCGGAGGATTTTATGAAAAATCGATTGGTGCTTGATAGTGAGAAAGTATACTACGGAGTGTGTTTGGCAGCTAGTTTTTTTGTGTATATAGCGCTTTTTATTTCTATTATTGGTCTTTTTTATATTCTATTAGGCTTTTTGATTACAGTAGTGCTCCACGGGCTGGCGATTGGGCAAATTCAGAATAACGCGGTGAAGGTAACAAGAAAGCAATTTCCCGATATTTATGCAAGAGCTGAGAAAATCTCTAGAGATATGGGGATGCGGGCTGTACCTGATATTTATATCACACAGGAGGGCGGTATTTTAAATGCTTTTGCGACAAGCTTTTTTGGCCGGAAATTTGTTGTGCTTTATGCGGACATTGTAGAAATTACAAAAGAAGGATATGTAAAGGAGCTGGATTTTGTTATTGCCCATGAACTGGCACATATCCAGCGTAACCATATCACGAAAAGTTTAATTATCCTGCCTGCGCGATGGATGCCTTTTCTCGGAAAAGCTTATTCAAGAGCATGTGAGTTTACTTGTGATCGGATGGCAGCTGCCTATATTCAAAATACGGAGGCAGGCGCCAATGCACTGACAATCTTGGCGGTTGGCAAATCGTTGTGCAAAGAGGTGGATATATCTGAATACGTCCGGGACGCAAAAGCGGAAGGCGGCTTTTACGCATGGGCAAGCCATCTTTTGTCTACACATCCGCCGCTGCCTGTTCGTATTGAACGCCTGTACCAATTTCATCATGAAGTGAACAAAGCCTCCTTAAAAAATGCAGAGCTGGCAGGCTAATGTTTCGAAATTAAGAAAGATAAAAAAGGATGCACATGCCTGGAAGAGGCGAGTGGCATCCTTTTTTGCTTGTAGATCAGTGTTTATTTCGTACTTGTGTAAATTCGATAATCCAGCTCATTCTGATACTCCAAGTTAAGGTTATAATGCTCCGCCATCACTTCATACAGATCTGGAGAGATATCTTCAGAGTGCTGGAAGTCTGGGGCAGATTGTATGGATTTGTTCTTTTTTATACGAATGTTTTCGAAGCCGGCCTGCTTGCACAAATCAATCCAATCCTTTTTCGAACAAAAAGCTTCGAATCCGTAAAATTGTTTGATCTCTTCCTCAAGCTGCGGTTCGAGGAGATCATTGACTGTCAGCTCAATCGCGATAAATCGCCCGCCAGTTCGTAAGATGCGGTAAATTTCGCTAAGGGCCTTTGGCTTATCCACAAAAGATAGCACGGATTCACAAATGATGATGTCAAAGGATTGATCAGGGAACGGCATTTGTTCAATAGAGCCCTGCACAAGTCTTACAGGCAAACGGTTACTCCGCATCCTATTGACTGCTTTAGCGACCATCGTAGGGTTAACATCCATTCCTGTGACTTTTGCTCCGTATGTGGATGCAAGATAAGCTGCAGTTTGACCTGTACCGCATCCAGCATCAAGAACCCTGGTCATTCTATTGATATTTTCGTTTTTAAAAATTTCCTTTGTGAGCTCAATACCTCCCGGGTGTGCGCCGCCTACACCGAATTCAGCGAGGAAATCAAGATATTTGGATTGCTGCATGAGAGCCACCTTCTTTGTTCATTTTATTTGTATCATATGGGTGCTGACAGTGTATGGTTCCATGAGATCACAGTGAACGGTAATAAGATAAGAGCCCAGTTCATTCGCTTGCCAATAGGAAACTCACTTTGTCCTTCGATTGGATAGAAAGGCAAACAAGCAGGCATACGGCAAAGTAACGCTGCAATGAACAAAATGAAAGAGGAATGTTATTTTTATTCAATTTCCCCAAACGTCTAAAATAGGAAAAAAATAAGACATATACTAGTTTGAACTTCAATTAGAAAGGTGGTGAATTGACATGACATTTTATCCGCCAAATCCCGGAAGAGGTCCATTTCCACCAGGTTATAGACAAAATTTCGGTCCACCAGGCTACCCGGCACCATTCGGCAGGCAGGTTAGTCCAAACCCTGTCCCACAATTTAGAGCTCAGCCCCCATTTTATCAGCAGCCATATCCAATGGGCAGACCGGGTAATCCTTTCTTCAGCCCAAGTCCGTTCGGCAATCAGGGGCAACCGTTCCTTAACCAAAACCAATTTGGAATGCAAGACCCAAATGCCTATTATCCTAATCAGCAGTTTAGGGGCCCAGGCTTGTCGGGCCATCTCAATACTTTGATGGGGCACGTTGGTACTGTTACAAACGGTGTAAATATGCTCAGACAGCTCGGCTCGTTAATGACATTATTTAGATAATAGATTAGGTGAAAAGTTCTCTTTTGAAGAGACTTGCTGCTATGGCAAGTCTTTTTATTATGGGTGGAGATAGCTGATTCGCCGGTAATTTATTGAAAACCGCGGGTATATGGAGGAGATTCGCGGGTAATTAGGTGAAAATCGCGGGTAAATAAACAGTCTTCACTCGTGTGCCGGATTCTAGAGATAGAAAAAGGAATCTGGTAGAATGGCTATAACTTTCCTGCAGGAGAAAGGAAAGGTTTTCAGCGGTATTTTATCCATAGCTTTACGACAAGAAAATTCGGAAAGGCGGAGTGAATGATGGTGAAAAAAGTGCAATTAGGCTCATCGGATGTATATGTACATCCAATCGGGCTGGGAACGAATGCAGTTGGCGGTCATAATCTGTACCCGAATCTGGATGAACAGGAGGGGAAAAACCTCGTCCGTACTGCAATTGAATCAGGTATCCAGCTGATTGATACGGCTTTAATGTATGGTCCGTACCGCTCTGAGGAATTGATCGGTGAAGTGGTAAAAGAGATGGGCTGCAGGCAGGAAGTAGCACTTGCGACAAAGATTGGCCCTAAATATGTAGAAGACAAGATGGTAATGGACAATTCACCGGCGTTCTTACGGGGAGAAGTGGACAAGGCACTGCAGCGTCTGCAGACGGATTATATTGACCTTATGTATTTGCATTATCCGGATGAACAGACACCAAAGGATGAAGCTGTCGGTGTATTGAAGGAATTGAAAGACGCCGGGAAGATCCGGGCAATCGGCGTTTCCAACTTTTCGCCGGAACAGCTCAAGGAAGCGAATAAAGACGGGTATGTTGATGTATTGCAGGGCCATTATAACTTGTTGGAGCGGGAGGCGGAGCAGACATATTTCCCGTATACAATAGAGCATAATATTTCATTTATTCCGTATTTCCCGCTGGCATCAGGTTTGCTGACAGGAAAATACAGCAAGGATGATAAATTTGATGATCTACGCGCTTCCATGCCTCATTTCCAGGGTGTAGTGTTTGCCGAGAACTTGGAAAAAGTAGAACAAGTCCGCCAAATTGCAGCAGCAAAAGGAGTAGAAGTGACACATGTTGTATTGGCATGGTACTTGGCACAGGATGGCATTGATGTTATTATCCCGGGCGCAAAGCGGGCAGAGCAGGTAAAGAGCAATCTTCGAACATTGGATGTTCATTTGACACCGGGAGAAATACAAGTGATCGACCGCCTGTTTTCATAGAGTATGTGATAGGGAGAACCAGCAGGAATGTAACTGCTAATTCTCCTTTTTTATTTCCCATTTTATCGCTGGATTCTCGTTTGCGAGCAACCGGATAAATTCGTCCCGATCTTTCGGAGAAACTGCGATCACTTCAAACTTACCATAAGATATTTCTAATTTATCCATGGATAAAGCAGGGGCAGAAAATAGATTTCTCGTTTCTCGCACACGATGAATGTCTGCTATTTTTATTTTCTTTGTAAAGGGCCCATAGCGGATAATCAGAAGGTTGTCTGCGATTATGTACACTGTATTAAACCAAAACGATAGTAAAAATAATCCGATGGAAGATAAAGTGGCAATTTTTATCCACTGCTTATCAAATAATGCTGGTGTCATCCATACACCAACATCAGGGAAGAAGATAGGTGGAATGATAAATAAAACAGCAAACAGCCAAAGGATAATTGTCATCCATAAATCTTTTTTTGATGGGAAAGACAATATTATCTCCTCCTTTTCTTGCTATTTCATACGTAGCAATTGCCAAAGAGTTTCAATTTATATGGAAACATGTTTCTCCTTACGCAATACTTTTCGCGATAACTGAAAAAAATCCCTCAAGTGTCCTGCTTGAGGGATCATTTTTTAGCACCAGACAATTACAGCAGAAGGCGTTGTCTGCGCTGGAATGCTCCGTGTACTTGAACTATAGATAACGATAAGATTGCGATTGGCAGGGTACCGAGTAAAGGGCTGCCCATTTCTTAAGATAATAGCAGTGTAAGGCGACAGGTTTAGCATTAGTTCCCCATCACTGCTGACAAGCTGATTGTCAAAATAGCCTACCTTTACATTTTGATACGGGCTTTCTTTTACGATAACGAGTGCCTGATACTGCGGAGGATAAATCAGAATGGCAGGCGCATCACCGTCATAGTAGCCAGTGACACGATCGCCGATTAATACCATTGCATGGTCGACAAAATAAGTCATAGGTGTTATGACAAAATTGACGACTTCGCCTTGCTCATTTTGGACAGACATCAGTTGTTGGCATCCCTCGCCATTCCCCGCCATAAAATCTTCTATTGCAATGACTGTACCGGAAAAGGAAAAGAAATTCACTGCATTCATCCCTTCATTTACATTTCCATCCTCTCTAGGGTTATGCACAGAAAGCTGTATCGGTACTAGGGAAAGGGAAAAGAGTTGTATTTGTTTTTTGGGCATATACTAGAGAAAAAGAAAGGATGAAAAAATGACTGTGCCGTTTCCTGTGAACATCGCTACATTTATAATGAGCGGTGGTCCAAAGAAGACGATTTATATTCCACAGGTCGTTCAAATGGCAAATGAGCAGCTTGAAATATACATCAATCATGAAATCATTAAGGAAGCAGAGAAAATGATTGAGCAGCAAGATGGAAATATCGGTGGGCCGTCGGTGGAAGAAATACTTGGCACGTACGAACTGAAAAATAACCAGCGCAATGTCTTAAGCCTATCACTCAGCAATTATACATACCATGCCCATGCTGCACATGGAATGACAGTCCTCCAATCCTTGACCTTTGATCTGCTAAAAGGAAAAAGATGTGAACTGAAGGATTTATTCAAGCCGGGGAGCGACTATGTGAAGCAGCTATCTGCGATCATCCAAAAGCAAATTAAAGAACGTGACATACCGTTAATCAATGAATTCAATGCTATCGGGCCGAACCAGGATTTTTATGTAGCGGATAAAATACTTGTTATCTATTTTCAGCTATATGAGCTGACTCCTTATGTTTATGGTTTTCCGATGTTCCCGATTTCTGTGTATGAGCTGCAGGATATCATTGATGAAAATGGGCCGCTCGGAAGGCTCGCTGAAAATAATTAGCGGGTGCAATATTGATTACTATTTATCTATGAGGGTGTAGCGATTTTCTTCTCGTTCGCCCTCATAATTACGCCTTCTTTAGACAAGCTAATGAAAAAGATTAAAGAAGGTGATGGGATGTCCAGTCATGGTATAAATAAAGAGGGGGCAGCAACTCAACGGAGACATGCCAAATGAGCGGGCCATTCATTCCAAAGCTTGTGTATTTTGAGCCACAGGCATTAGAGTATCCACTTGGCCGAGAGCTGAAGGAAAAGTTTGAAAAGATGGGGATTGAAATCCGCTATACAACTTCTCACAATCAGGTGCGGGATCTTCCCGGCGACAACGATTTTCAAAAGTATCGGATGGCAAAATCCACGCTCGTCGTAGGAGTGAGAAAGACATTGAAATTTGATACGTCAAAACCGTCTGCCGAATATGCGATTCCATTTGCGACAGGATGCATGGGGCATTGCCACTATTGTTATTTACAGACGACTATGGGCAGTAAACCGTACGTTCGTACTTATGTAAACGTAGAGGAAATCCTGGACGTCGCCGATCAGTATATTGCGGAGCGGGCACCGGAGATTACTCGCTTTGAGGCGGCCTGTACATCAGATATTGTCGGCATTGATCATCTAACGCATACATTAAAACATGCTATCGAACATTTTGGGCAAACAGAGCTTGGAAGGCTGCGGTTCGTAACAAAATTTCATCATGTTGATCATCTACTTGATGCAAATCATAACGGGCATACGCGCTTTCGTTTCAGTATAAATGCCGATTATGTAATTAAAAACTTTGAGCCGGGGACATCAGCGCTTGTCGACCGGATCGAGGCGGCAGGGAAGGTAGCACGGGCGGGATATCCGCTTGGGTTTATTGTGGCACCGATATATTTACACGATGGGTGGGAAGAGGGCTATCGCCATATGTTCGAGCGATTGGATGCAGAACTGCCTGCAGATGCTCGGGCTGATATCACATTTGAATTTATCCAGCATCGTTTTACAAAGCCGGCGAAAAAGGTGATTTTAAAAAACTACCCGAAAACAAAGCTGGAGCTGGATGAATCAGTTCGACGAGTAAAATGGGGCAAGTACGGTATCCACAAATATATTTACCAAAAAGATCAGGAAGAAGAGATAAAGGAGCGGCTTGAGGAATATATGCATGAATTCTTTCCAGAGGCCAAATTTGAATATTTTACGTAAGACAAACGGACATCCTGCTGTAGCGGGATGTCCGTTTTTTATGAGGGGATTGTTAATCTGTAGGCGGAAAGTTGTGATTCGCGCAATAGACACTTAAAACCGCGCAATGAAGCCTTGAATTCGCGCAATACACCCAAAAATTCGCGCAATAGACTATAATAAAGAAAGAGAAGGGAGTTGAAAAAGGATGAAAAAATGCATGCTTGTAATAGGCGGGATTGCCGTTGCTGTTGCGGGGCTTCTCGATATTAAGTATAAAGGACTGTTCTATAAAAGCTTGCCTCAATCAATTCAGTCAAGTTTAGATAAAATAGGGAAATAAATATCTACATAAATGGTAACCGCACCAATTCACTTGGCGCGGTTTTTCTCATTAGTGAAGCTGTAGATACCCTAGGTTTTTTGGAGTTTACCCACGCTTTTTTGAAAATACCCGCGGAATCACCTCTTTTACCCGCGCTTTGCAACTGAATACCCGCGAATTTAATGAAGATCCCCAGTCATAGGCAGTCTCTTCTCTTCCATTTCTCTCTTCGCAGCAAGAAGAAAGTTCTCCAAAGCCATTGTCTCCAAATTCTCCTGATGATAGGAGCGGATAGTGACGGTAGTGTTTTCCTGCTCTTGGTCACCAAGCACAAGAATATACGGCACCTTTTTTAACTGTGCCTCCCGAATCTTCTTACCAAGCTTTTCCTGTCTTCTATCGATAGATGCCCGGATGCCTGCTCGTCGCAGCTGTTCATAAACTTCTTCAACATAGGCATTATGAACAGTGGAAACACCGATTACTTCAACCTGCTTCGGTGCAAGCCATAACGGGAAGGCGCCGCCGAAATGCTCAATTAAAATGCCGAGGAAACGGTCAATCGATCCGAAAACAGCCCGGTGGATGACGACAGGGCGTACCTTGTCATTCTGTTCATTGACATACGTTAAGTCGAATTTTTCAGGAAGCTGGAAATCGAGCTGTACTGTTGCACATTGATGGCTGCGCTTGATAGCATCCTGTATATGAATATCGATTTTCGGTCCGTAAAAGGCACCATCTCCTGCGTTCACCTTATAGCGGTAGCCTAATTTCTTCAATACATTTTCAAGCGCTGTCTCGGCTTTATCCCATAACTCCAGCTCCCCCATAAAATCTTCGGGGCGTGTCGATAGCTCAATTTCATATGTGAAACCGAAGACCCTGTATACATGGTCAATAATCTGAAGAGCAAGCGTAATCTCGTCCTCGATTTGATCTGGTCTGACAAAAATATGGGCATCATCCTGGCAAAACGACCGGACGCGCAGCAGCCCGTTAAGCGCACCGCTGAATTCATGTCGATGTACCTGCCCGAATTCAGCCATTCGGATCGGTAAATCACGGTAGGAATGATAGTCATTTTTATAGATTAGCATATGCCCTGGGCAGTTCATCGGCTTCAATGCAAATTTCTGTTCATCCACCTGCGAGAAATACATATTTTCCTTGTAATGCTGCCAATGCCCCGATTGTTCCCATAGACGCTGGTTCATCATGAGCGGTGTCCGTAGTTCCTTGTAATCGTACCGTGTCTGCAATTCACGTAAAAAAGACTCCAGCTCATTACGCAGTATTTGCCCGTTTGCGAGATAAAATGGCATCCCCGGTGCTTCTTCCGAAAACATAAACAGCTCCAATTCCTTGCCGAGCTTACGGTGATTTCGCTTTTCAGCCTCCTCCAAAAATATGAAATATGCCTGCATGTCTTCCTTGTTTGCAAAGGCAACGCCGTAAATCCGCTGAAGCATTTGATTGTTGCTGTCTCCACGCCAGTAGGCACCGGAAAGATTTGTTAACGTAAAGTGCTGCAGCCTGCCTGTGGACGGTACATGGGGACCCCGGCACAAATCATAAAATTCTCCTTGCTCATACACAGTCACAAGCTCCTCAACAGGAATCGCTTCAAGAAGCTCCAGCTTCAATGGATCATGTGCAAATAACTGTGCTGCTTCTACCTTTGTAACTTCCTTTCTGGAAATAGCGAGGTTTTCTTTAACGATTTTGTTCATTTCCTTCTCGATTTTTTGCAGATCTTCTGGAACAAATGAATGATCTAGCTCAATATCATAATAAAATCCATTTTCTATAACTGGTCCTACTCCGAGGTGTGCAGTAGGGTACAGTCTTTTGACAGCCTGTGCAAGAAGATGGGCTGTAGAATGACGAATGACTTCTATTCCTTCCGCTGAATTTGCATCATAAATAGCAATTTGGGCATCTGTTAGGATGGGACGCGTCAAATCAACTGTGGTGCCGTTCACACTCCCTGCAACAGCTTTTTTGGCAAGAGCCGGACTGATTGCTTTTGCAATATCGGTTAGTGTTACACCTTGTGCAAACAATTGTTGTTTGCCATCTGGAAATTGAATCATTACTTGTTGATTTGACATAAACATTCTCCTTTTCTATAAAATAAAAAAACACATATCCGTCCGCTAAGGGACGAGTATGTGTTGATTACCCGTGGTTCCACCCAAATTCCTGCCGATACAAACCAGCAGCTCATTGATTGCAGATAACGCCTGCTCACGTCACCGGTTTCCCGGCACAGCTCGGAGGTAGTAAATCGATAAGTCCGAATTAGGAAACTTTCAGCCGGTGATTTCCCTCTCTGCAAATCTTTCTTATCCATTCGTGTCCTCTTCATTGCCTGTATGGTTAAAATTGTTATTTACTTTAAAACGAAATGAAGCAATTGTCAATAGGCGATTATCTATTTTTTTATGAAAATTAGAAAAAGCAGCCCGTAAGCTGCTTTACATTTTTTTTAGATAATACTGCAAAAAGCAGGTTTGTCCTGCTCCTCTTATTACTTCTCCTTCATGATGTCAATAGAATCATCATCATACTGAAGCTGGAGAATAACATTTCCTTTTTTGTAAGTGATTGTTTCACCTTCACGCGCGGTTTCTTCCCATCCGCGGTTTTGAATGACAAGCTGGTATCCTTTCGGAAGGCCGTTCGCCGTGCTGGCTCCGTCCCATTCATAGTACTTTGCATTGTCCTCTTCTTTAACAAGCTCTGCCGACTTTGGTACAGGGAAGTCATTCATATCTTCGAGCGACTGATAGCTAGAACTTGCCGTTGTATAATATATGACCACAAATACAATCAATACGAGGGCAAGGATGCTAATGATAATCCACTTTTTTCTTCCAACCTTTTTCATAGTGAACTCCTTTCTTGCTGCATCGGTAATTTTCTATCTATAGATACTATTACCCAAAAATCTATATTACTAAAACGAAAAAGAGGATTAGAAATATGTGACCATGATGCTTTAAAGGAGGTATATCGATTTTCATTTTATATTTCTGCCGGAAAGACCATTCAAACAATTAAAAAGGCAAAATGTAGTTTCAAACAGCATATTAGTGTGCAGATGGTCCTGCTTGCGGGACACGGAAAGAAAGGTGGGCAGATTAATAAAAAGCAGGGAAGTTGAGTGTTCAACATCCCTGTACTTACTTTACCGATATAATGTTATACGTCGAAGTGATTTTACCCCTTTGCTCTTCTTGGCCATAAAAAATACGAAGCCGAATAGAGCAGGTCGATTCCGACTACAATTGCCCAGATACGCAACGGATTCAGCAGCTCTGCTGTACGCTCCGGATCTCCGATGAAGAAGTGAATCCCGAAAATGAAAGCTCCGCCGATCAGAAAGGCAAGCAGGTGCTGAAGCGAGCCCTTAATTTCGTGGCGGGCATGCTCGAAGCCATACTTTTTACGGGGCTTTTCTCCTTGCTTTAAGAAATAATACGTAAATTGTCTATCAGCCCAGGCAATCATACTTTTTCCGAAGGCGATGGAAACTCCGAGATAAATGGCCGCAATACCGTGAACTGTTGTAGCGGTCGCTCCATTATATAAATCGACTGCCGTAGCAATAAGCAGCACGAGATCAACGACAGGAGTGAGTGCCAAGAAGAATAACCCCAGCCTCTTCTTTTTCAGTATATATCTAGTGAACAATCCAAGCAGAATTACAACCCAAAAGGCGATTTCCGCTCCGACGATCAGCCAACCAATTCCTCCCATGAAAAAATCCCCTCTCTTTTTAATACACTTGTATTTTTTAAAAATATAACATAGGATTTTAAATAATACAAGTGTATTTTAAAAACGGTTTTTGCTATACTGAGTATATGCCGAAGATTGTAGATGTAGCGGAAAGAAAAAAAGCCATAGCGGAGGCAACATGGCGGGTCATTCTGGAGAAAGGGATGGAAGGAGCGACGGTCAGAAATATTGCAAAAGAGGCGGGGTTATCACTAGGAGCCCTGCGACACTACTTTTCTAACCAGGATGAGCTGCTCGTCTATGCCATGGATCTTGTAACGGAGAATGTTAACAAACGGATTGAAGAAGTACTAAAGAAGAGTATGCCTCTGCAGGAACAGGTGCTGCACGTGCTGCTGCAAGCATTGCCTGTCGATCAGCAAAGCATGCTTGAGATGGAGGTATGGTTTGCTTACATAGCGGCTGTGAAGCATAAGAAAGAACAGGCAAATGTTCCGTTTAATGCATTGTTTAGCGGAATGGAAAAAACCATTTATGGGCTGTCGGAATATGGCTTTCTAAAGGAAGGTCTGAATCTGGATCTAGAGGTCGAGAGGCTGTATGCTGCTGTGGACGGACTGGCAATTCATGCCTTATTTGAGCGGGAAAGGCTTGATCGGGACAGGGTGATACGGACACTTGTTTACCACTTAAACTCTATTCTTAAGGATGAAGCAGTATTAAAACTGCCTATTTCAGATATGTAGATGAAAAGGGTTGGTTATCCAAACCAGCCCTTTTTCTTAAACCATATAAACATGGAAATACCTGTTACCGCCATCAGTCCAATCGTAAGAAAATAGCCGTACCTCCATGTTAATTCAGGCATATACTCAAAGTTCATTCCATATATCCCGGCTATGAATGTTAACGGGGCAAATATAGATGTGATGATGGTGAGGACTTTCATGACATTGTTTGTTTGATGTGAATTCAGCGAGAGGTAATTATCCCGAATATCTGCCGTCAGCTCCCGATCAGACATAATCATATCGGATAGCTTTAACAGATGGTCATAAATGTCGGAAAAATATTCTTTTCTGTCGGTTATACCGTTTAAATGATGGGAATTCAACATACGGTAAAGCAAATCGCGCATTGGATTAATTGTATGTATGAGCTTTAATAGCATATTTCTTGTCGCAAATAATTCATTCATAAGAAGGTTCATCGATTTACGGTTAATATTGCCTTCAATTTTGTCTAAATTATCTTCGATTTTATGAAGGATAGGAAAGTAGTTATCGACCGTCTTGTCTAAAATTTGATGGAAGACATAAAAGGAATCCCATTGTTCCTTATCCTCCTGAAATAGCATTCTGTTCCATACTTCGTCCACTTCATCGGACTGCGTGAGATGGAATGTAACGATAAAATTGTCCCCAATAAAATAATTCAATTCATCTTTCAGTATTTCATTCTCTTCCTCCCTGACAATATGTGTCACAAAAAAAGAATGGTTATCATAATAATCCAGCTTCGGACGCTGAAGTCTGTGTACACAGTCTTCGATTGCGAGGGGATGGAATTGAAAAGTATCCGCTAAATGCTGCTCCTCTTCTTTGGTAGGCTGATTAAAATCCACCCAAAACCATTTATAAGAAGAAAAGTTGAGATTCTTTATAGAAATATGCGTTTCTATATGATTGTCGTTCGTAATACCGATAAAACCGATCACCGTCTTCACACCTTTTCCTTATTAATTCATGCAAAATGCTGCTTTGTTACTTCCAATTACTATTTGATAGGTCCGTTAAAATAATAATGATGTTCTTCTCTTTTTTGGGTGCCTGTCATCTAACCATTTTTCCCCGAATGACCTCAATTTATAAAGCACTTTTCTTTTAAATAGCCACAAATACTCCTTTATCAAACATTCTATAAATACCGTGATGAGTGATTGGGGTTTTAAATATTTAGCACAAGAAGTCTCTTACAAACTTTTGTTAATTCTCCAAATAACCTCATTTCCTGTATGATTTGAAAAGGAAAGGGAATTTTTTTTAAAAATATAAAACTATTGATCTCGTTTTTACGAATATATAAATGAAGCACAAGAAAGAGATGTGAGAGCAGGGAGATGAATGAGCGGTATTGGATTCGGAAAATCCAGCGGAAGCACGATGAGAAAAGTGCGGACAAGCTGACACGGAAATACTATAAAGAAATGTACATATTCGTTTATAAACAAACGCTTGATGAACAGCTGGCGCTTGATTTGACGCAGGAAATCTTCATTCGTATGCTGCGTTCCATTGCTTCCTATGATGAGGAAAAGTCTAGGTTTCGTACTTGGTTATACCGAATTGCCACAAACCATTGCATCGACTATCTCCGCTCAAAGCAGTATCAGATGAAGCAGAAAACGGTGTTTATGGTGGATGAGGAGCAGATAGAACCTGAAGATGGCATGTTACAGCTTGAATACAAGGAGCAGTACGAAGCGGTCAATGCTCTGCTGAGTGGGCAAAGCGGGATTACCCAGCAAATCGTACGCTATAAAATCTTCTTGGAGCTGACCTTTATGGAGATAGCAAATCTTTTGCAAATGCCAGAAGCAACTGTCAAGACGAACTATTATAAGGCAATCAAGATGCTGCGAAAAGGAATGGAGGCATATTATGAGGACGAAATTTGAAGCAAAATTGCCTGAGGAGGCTGAAATCGAACGGCAGATTGCCATTATTGTCAGCAAGGGGCTGTCCCGCAAGCAATCGATGTGGGAGGTAATGAGAAAGATATGGCGTGAGTTTCCGAAGAGGCAGCTATTGTTTGAACGCGGAGAATTGCTGTTTACAAGCCTCTTGCTAGCAGTTGTTGCTAGCCTGTTATTGTATACAATCGAGGCGCCGAGGGATACCACAGATAGCTGGACGGCCATGCTGTTTCTTATTTCACCATTCTTATTTCTGGCACTAACAGGCTTTTCAACAATTCGAAAGCAGCTTGAAGGGACCTTAGAGCTGGAAATGACGATGAAGTATTCGGTGTATCAGATACTGGCCATCCGTATGTTGTTCTACAGTATTACAGCGAGTATTGCACATGTGTGTTGCATAGTAATCGCAGCGCAGTTTATATCGATGGATGTTTTCAAGATGATCAGCGCGGCACTGACAGGGCTGTTTTTGTTTGCCGCGGGTCTACTGTATGTACTGCGTGGCAAACGGCCGCTCTTACATACCATCATTTACAGTATCAGTTGGTTTGCAGGGAATTTTGTGCTGTTCAGTCAGGCTAAGTTGGTCTACATTCAGGTTGTACTGCAGCTGCCAAACGCTTTATATATCATGATGATTTGCGCAGCCATTAGTCTTTTTCTATTTGGCCTGCAGCAATTTTTCAAGAAACAACAGGGAGGTACATTGGAATGCTTGTTATCGAAAACGTAACAAAACAATACGGCGATTTTGTTGCTCTAAGGAATATTTCATTATCGTTTAAAAACGGGGTATACGGTCTTCTTGCGCCAAATGGAGCAGGGAAGACTACACTTATTAAAATGCTGGCGACACTCATAACTCCCACGGCAGGGACAATTACCTATAATGGCGAAGAAATTCTCGCGTTAGGTGAGGGATATCGGGAAAAGCTTGGCTACTTGCCGCAGCATTTCGGCTATTACAAGCACTATACGCCTGTACAGTATTTGCAATATTTGGCAGCACTAAAGGGGATGCCAAAGGAACAGGCAGCGAGCCGCATTGATGAGGTTCTTGGGCTTGTTGCACTATCTGATGTGAAGAAGAAGAAAATGCGCAAATTCTCCGGCGGCATGATCCAGCGTGTTGGTATCGCACAGGCATTGCTAGCCGATCCTCAAATACTTATTTTAGATGAACCGACAGCCGGCCTGGACCCGAAGGAGCGTGCACGTTTTCGCCATATTCTTTCTGACTTGGCGAGAACACGGATAATTCTTTTATCAACACATATTGTTTCGGATGTAGAGTCGATTGCCAATGAAATCATTATGATCAAAAATAAGCAGTTGCTCTATCAAAAAGATGTTGCTTCCATATGTGCTACAATGTCGGGCCGTATTTTTGAAACAGTTATTGATTATGCTGATGCAGCAGATTTTGCAAAAAAATATATTGTCCTTGCGGAAAAGCAGGAACAAGGCCGCATGCTCGTCCGCTTTATGGCAGAGGAGAAAAAGCCGGACTGGCACCCAGTCCAACCGACACTGGAAGATGTCTTCCTTGTAGAGTATGCCCAGGAAAGCACTGTCGGGTGAAGAGATGAGATACATAGGATTAGAACTGCAAAAGCTGTGGCGGTCTCCTGTCATATGGATACTCTTGATTGTGTTTCTTGGTTTTAATAGTTTTTACATATGGTCAGAAGCACGTGAAGGAAAAGAGCTCGCTATATTAAATGATATCGTGGAAACATACGGAAAGACAATTAATGACGAAGCACTTGAAGGACTACAAGAGGAAATCGAACAAAAAGCAATAGCGCTCGGCTCTGAGCAAGGGGCAGCTGCCTACTTGGATTCGATGACACCTGAATTTTATTACAAGCAGTCAGAAGACATGCAGCAGCAAATTGATGAACTCAGTTTATATGCCATGTATGCAGATCTTGCCGGCCGACTGGGGGAGCGTTATGAGAAAATAGACATCCATGCATTTGGTGAAGATATGAAGAAAACATACGGTCTTTCTGGGATTTCTGCCTCCTGGATGGATGAGCATTTTGCCCAGCTGGAGGGAAGATTCGAAACTTTTATGGAAAATGAATCCTACAACGAGTGGTTTTTTGCAGGGAACCCGTACCGGATGCATAGTTTTTTGTTTCGTTCCATTATGAAAATCATTGCCCTGGAAGGAATTCTGCTTGCGGTTCTAATGACGGCCTACCTTACAGCCTATGAACGTGAGCAACGTACACATCTCCTTGTATTTGCAAGCAAAATAGGCAGAGGGTTAATGAAGAAAAAGGCTTGGGCGGCTGGCATTGCAACAGTGTGGGCTGGTCTTTTGCTAATGGCAGGCACGTTAGCGGTATTCTTTAGTTTCCATGACTACAGCGGACTTTGGAATGTCAATGTCGGCAGCGGGCTGAATTGGGAATATCAAGCCCCATACGTTTTCTGGTGGGATATGCCGATATGGCAGTATCTGCTATTGGCAGTAGTCATCGTTTTCATTTCATGGCTGATTATTACGATTGCCACATTCGCGATGGCGGTTCGTGTACAGAGCAGCTATATCGTATCGATTGCAATACTGCTCGTTCTCCTCGCGTTGTTCGTTGTACCGAGCTATTTTACGTTTTCGCCGCTGCTAATGCTCGCTAGCCACTTCAACCTTATGCTGCTTGTTTTAAATCCGCATATGCTGTTCAATGGGCTGTCAGGGATGACGGGATTCTGGTATCACGAACTGTTGACGTTAAGCATCTTCATGCTTCTAGCTGCTGTAGTCGCAATACGTACTATGAAACGATTTAAACGAAAGGACATACACGAATGAGACTTTGGTGGATGGAAATAAAGAAATGCTTTACATGGCCTATTATTGGGCTGCTCATTGTGATGAATGTGCTGTTATATAGTCTGTTAGTGGAATTTCATTTAGACAATTTTCCAAATGGGCGGCCATCAAGTGAAAGGTTTGAAATCGAGCTAGATATGGTTGAAAAGTACGGAGAAGTTATTGACGATGGAGAGATAGCTGAAGTTCAACGGGAATATGGGAAGATAGTTGAGAAATTTGAAGCCATCTTGAAAGTCCATCCACTTAGTCAGGCAGCGGGGGTGGAGACGATTGAACAGTACAGAGAAGGTGAGAGGGACGATGAAGCTTTCAATAAGATGAGGCAGGCTTTTTGGGAAACGGATGATTTCGACCTGATGTGGTGGATACAGGCTTATGAAGGTGTTTTTGAAAACTATCGGTATAAAGATAGAATTTTCTATGGAGAATATTATAGGTCAGCGCAGGAAAAAGAACGCATTGATGAGCTGCTCGAAAACGAGAGCTATCAGTATTACGGCTCATCGGTGGTGGAAAATTTCATAACGATTGCAGAAAATGTCACCATCATCATTTTATTCAACCTAATGATTTTACTGTCGCCTCTATTTTTGAGGGATCGGGTAAATCAAATGGTGCCGCTGCAATACAGCTCAAAGCATGGCCGTAAGATATTTGCTACGAAATGGTGGGCTGGACTGGCGTTGACACTCTTTGTAACAACATTTTTGATTGCAGCTTACGGCCTTCTCTATATGGGAAATGGCACATCACCATTCTTCTTTATGCAGCTGTATCATATGGACAATATTAACTATTGGTATGACGTCACATTCGGTCAGTATATTATCTCTGTCGTAATTGGTATGTATCTTATTAGTGCTATTTTTGGCATGCTGGTCATTGCATGCTCCTCTTTAAGTGGCAATTATCTCATTCAGATGGCGACACAGATTGTGCTGATTGGACTGTTCATCTGGCTGGTGATTCCAATGGCGCTCGGAAGACTGTTCCAGACGTATCATTTGCCATGGATAGTGCCGGGGATTTACGTTGGCTTGATTACTCTTGTTCTACTGCTTTTTTATCGGCTATTACGGCGTGAAAGGGTACGGGAGATTACTTAATACAGAGGAATTTTTAAAAGGAATATCAGGAGTCATTGCAGAAGATGCAATAACTCCTTTTTTAATTTTTCTAAAAAATAAGATAAGTTATTCATCTACTACGTATTTAATGGTAAAGTATGGATAAACAATAGAGGATATAATCCAATGAGAGGGGGCTAGGAGTGAAAAAACGATTCTATATGAGTGTTTTGCTAGGAACTGTTACAATGGCAGCTTGCATGGCTGAAGAGGAAACGGACGTTATGGTAGATACACCAGTCATTGGAGAACAGAAGGAAGCTGTTTCAGAAAAAGAAAGTATGTTTGATACTGTGCAGGAAGCGGAAGCTGCCCCATTAGAATTAACACAGCAGCAAAAGGAGGCATATCACAGGCGGTATGTAGAGGCAGTAACGTGGCTAAACGAGCAGAAAGCCGGGCTTCATATGGAAGTGTCTCCGATTGAACAATTCACGGAAGAATCCTGGCAGGACCCGGATATTTTTGAAAAAGGAATGCGCGACATGGTGGAACAGCATTTGGCAAAAGAACGCGAATTTGTGCAATCATTATCTCGATCGGATAAAGAGACGAAGATGCAGGCGGACGGGAAAATAGCGAAAAAGGCATATATGTATATTAGTGATGTAATACATGTAGTTGAGGTTGCTGCAAATTTTACTACACAATACAGCGAGACTCACGGCCGGCAAGTATTTGCAGGGATAGATAACATCACGACAAAGGGGGTAAGCTCCTATGCCGAGTGGGAGCAGACATCCGTTGAGGTGTCCCTAATTGATGGCGGGCGCACATATAGTATCGACATTGAAGGGATTTGGAGCGGACTGGGGTTAACATTTGAAAAAGCGTTCAGTATTGAATTCAACTGTGATCAATACGGAAACATTTATTAAATTTTTTATATAAAAAGTGAAAGGCGGACTTCCATATAAAATAGACTTTAGTGTGAAGTAATATGATAGCGAGCAGTCTTGTGGAAGTATTTATTACTATTAGGCAATTTTCACCTTGGATCGCGATTCCTATTGGTTTAATGTTTGTGTTTCTATTTGTATAAGTAACAATCCGCACTGTATCAATAAATCGATGAAAAAAGAGTAATAAAGCAATGGGGGAAAAAATGAGAAACCTTCTGGGCCTTTTTTATATAACCTTTAGTTTGATATTGATTTACGGCTGTAATGGAGATGAAAAGCAAGCGGTCTCTTTAGCTGACAGCACTGAAAAGAACAGCTCGGACAAAGAAACGGAAAAGGAGTTATTAGCGTTGTCCGCAGAAATATTTTCGCTGCTACAGGAGTCTGACTTTATAAATATGGCTGATAAGGTTGACCCGGAAGACGGGATTACCTTTGCTTTTTATGCTGATTTTGGCAATCCGGATGGCTATGGCGGACAGTATGTTCACTTATCCAAAGAGAAGATAAGCGCAGCAACTGATAGGGAGTATGTATGGGGACATGATGAATCAGGAAAGGAATATCAATTGACATTACATGAGTATGTCCAGCAGATGCTGTTACAACGATGGGGAAAGGAGGAAGTAGACTATAATATTATCACTTTTAATGAATCGGCAGAGAATTTTGCGGGTGTTATAAACACCATTCATACGTATTATCCGGATGCTAAATATGTGGAATACTATTCGCCAGGAAAAGATGAGCATTCGTTCCAATCTATCCGGTTCATCTACAAGGAACGGGAAGGGGACTGGTATCTTATAGGAATAGCCAGGGATGTAGCGACTGTATAACGCTCCTTGCTTAACAGAAATGAATTTTGTCATACAGGGCTTATTGACATTGCCTTCAACCTGGGCTGAATACCTTTTGGCTTTCCTAAGCTCTAATCATAGATATGTTTAAGGGGAGAATGCGCAGTTAAGAAGGGGCATTCCCCCCGCACTGATAAACGATTTAACTACTATATAATAGAAGGAGTGCTGAAATGAAATACTTGAAAAAAGGAGATAAAATCGGTATCTTCTCACCGTCGTCCCCTGCATCGGTATCAGAGGAAAAGAGATATAAACGGGCAAAGGCTTTCCTTGAGGAGAAGGGCTTTGAAATCGTGGAAGGAAGCCTTACAGGTCAATCGGATGTCTACCGCTCAGGCTCTCCAAAAGAGAGGGCAGGGGAGCTGAATGAACTGCTCAGGAATCCGGACATACCGATGATTATGTCAATGATTGGCGGGACGAACGCCAATAGTATGCTGCCGTATATCGACTATGGGGCATTCAAGGAAAACCCGAAGCTTGTCGTCGGCTACTCGGATGCGACAGCTGTCCTGCTTGCGCTTTATGCCAAGACTGGCATCAGCACCTATTACGGGCCGGCGCTTGTGCCGTCATTTGGAGAGTTTGAACCGCTTGTTACTATTACATATGAGTTTTTCGAAAATTATTTCTGCCGGGAGCAGAGCATTCCGTATACCATCCCGATGTCACCGGTTTGGTCGGATGAACCGGTGAATTGGCTGGAGAAGGAAACGGAAAAGACGCTTTACCCGAATGAATGGACGTCCGTGAATGATGGGGTGGCAGAAGGGCGGCTGATTGGCGGGAACAATAATGCAATGTACGGCTTTATCGGTACGGAATACTTCCCGGAAATTAAAAAAGGAGATATTTTGCTGATTGAAGACTGCATGAAGAATGCGGCAATCGTCGAAAAGAATGTTGCGATGCTTAAGCTGCACGGCATTTTTGATAAGGCAGCTGCGATCCTGCTTGGCAAGCATGAGCGCTATGATGATCTTGGGACTGGCAGGCAGCCTATCGATATTTTGTTAGAACAGCTGGATGGCAGGAACATTCCCATTCTAAATGGGTTTGACACATGCCATACCCATCCGATGCACCCGCTGGCAATTGGAAGGCGGATACGGGTCGATACAAAGCAGCGTAAAGTCGAATGCGTGGAAGAATGGCTGTAACCATATGTTACATCGTGAAAAAATAAAGAGATGGTGTGGAAATTCAGTTTTCCTACCATCTTTTTTGTTTTTCAGCAAAATGCAGGCTGCTTGGTAAGTGACGAAATTGTAACAGTAGGGCTGGACATTGTTAGGATAATCGATGGTTGCCATGTGACCAGTTTTATAAAGTGGAAAAGAGGAAGATCTACAGCGGCATTTCCGGCAACAGCTGCTGGAAAACAGACCATCCACTAAATAACAAAGAGAAAATAGGGGAGGAAACATAATGGTCAAAAAGAAGGTTCGGGTTTGGAAGGTAATTCGCAATATCGTGCTATCTTTCATTGTCCTTTGCATGATGTGGGTTATCTTTCATACAGGAATGAAACTATATGAAGAAAACAAATATCCCGCTACCGGGGAGTATGTAGACATGGAAGGGGAAAAGCTTCATGTTACAGTAAAAGGAAGGGGGGAGAAAACGATTGTCCTGCTGCCAGGCTTAGGAACAGCAGCACCGGCACTTGATTTTGAACCATTGGTTAATGAATTATCAAAAGACTTTCGGGTAGTCGTAGTCGAGCCGTTCGGATACGGATGGAGCGATCTGACAAAAAGGGAGAGAACGGTTGAAAACATAGTGGAAGAAATAAGAACGTCATTGCAAACCGCCCAAATTGAAGGACCGTATATCATAATGCCGCACTCGCTTGCCGGCATTTACAGTATGTACTATGCCGATAAGTATCCGAAAGAAGTGGAAGCCGTTATTGGCATTGACCCTACATTACCGCAAGCACTCGAATATTTTGATGAAGCAGCTCCAAAGATGCCTTCGTATTTCAGGTTTCTTGCGCCCACAGGTATTGCCAGGTTAACCCTTCTTTTAAACAGTGATAATTTTCTTCCAGCTGCCGAAGAGGGCACCTATTCTGAAGAAAATCTAACAATGACAAAAGCAATTTCAGCATGGAAAGGCTATAACAAAAATATCATCGAGGAAGCAAATGCAATTCAAGAAAATGTCGAGAAGACAAAGGAGCTGTCATTCCCATCACAATTGCCTGTCATGATTTTCATGAAGGAGGATGACAAAGTGACGGAAGACGGGAAATCCATGGAGACATTTTATAAGCAGCAGTTACGTTCAGTGGAAAACGAGAGACTCATAGCTTTAAAAGGCCATCATTATTTGCATTGGAAGAACTATAAAGAAATGAGTGGGGAGATTAAAGAATTTACAAATTCATTTTAAATGTCTAAGCAATACGCTGTATTTTAACTAATAGGTAACATTTTTGATAAATCTGACGTCTGGTTAATGATGGCTATTTCAAGGGTTTAGAAAAGGGGAATGAATATGATCAAACATTCCACAATTTTAACAGTAGGGCTCATCAATCTGATCGGCCTTTGCCTGTTCCAATGGTACGTCGCCTCACTGCTAAACGATGGGATGGGCTTAACTAACTTTCATCTCTTCATTCCTCTCATCCTTGTCGGCATGAACATGCTTCTTTGGTTCGTCGGACAAAAAATACAGTTCTATCAATATTGGCTATTGTTATACGCTGGCTATGCTTTTTCCATCCTTCTTTTCTATACTGTCCTTTATATGGATATAGACGCGGCGGCCGGAGAGGGGCTCCCGCCAGGCGAAGTATACTGGGACTTATTTCTTTTTGTTTTCATTTATGCATTTATGCAGCTGATTATTTTTTGCTTTTTACACATCGTTACATATATATTATACCGGCTTTTCAAGAAGCTTTTCTTATTGTCCGTCAACTCTTCACTGTAAATGTTCTTCCGTCCGGCTATTAACAAACAAAAAGGAGACCCTGCCAATAACGCGAGGGTCTCTGCTTCATTTATGCCAGCCGTTTCCCGGAAGGCGTCACTCTTACTTCTTGGGCATCCATTTCGATATTTGTCTTCTGCATTGTAAATAGAATGATGACACCGGCGATTAATAGTCCGGCTAAAACGAACATACCTGTCTGTAAAGTGAATGAGCCTAAAATTGTCGGCCCAACAAATCCTCCCAGCGCAGCGAAGGAGTTGACAAGTGCAATGCCGACAGGCGCGGTTGATTCGGTGAAGAAGAATGTTAAATAAGCAAAGAAGCAGCCTGTAAAGCCGTAAAGTCCGGCAGAGGCGAGCGATAGCATAGCAACCATAGGCCATAAAGATGTTGCGAGGGCACAGCCGGTAAATCCGACAATGGCTACGCCTAAACAGATGATAAGATGCAGCTTATGTTTTCTTGTCTTATCCGCGCTCCATCCTGTAAAGATAATGGCAGGTATGCCAATCAAGGAAGGGAGCATCGCCATCCAGCCGATTTCCATGTTAGTTGCTGTTGTAGCTGACAATGATTTAATAATTGTCGGCACCCAGAAAGATAATCCATAAACGCCAGTATAGCCTGCGAAATAGAAGGCGGATAATTTCCACACTGTTGCCCCTTTTAGCATTTCCCATTTTGTCGGTTTGTTGAGGCGCAAAGCAGCCCGGCGTTCACCTTCGAGCTCGCCCTCAAGCCAGGCGATTTCCTCAGGGTCCAGCCATTTTGCTTTTGCCGGCCGGTCAGTAAGGAAGAAAATTGTCACAACCCCTAAAATAAGTGCCGGAATCCCTTCTAAAATGAACATCCAGCGCCAGCCTTCCATTCCAGCCCATGCAATGTTATCGATAATCCATGCGGATAGCGGAGCACCGATCAAGCCGCCAACCGGTAAAGCCAATAGCAGTACAGCAGTGGCTTTACCGCGTTCACGTTCACGGAACCAATACGTTAAATATAAAATGATACCTGGGAAAAATCCTGCCTCTGCTACCCCTAGCAGGAAGCGCAAAATGTATAGATGAGTAGCGGAATGTACAAAGCCCGTTAAGATAACGATAATTCCCCAAGTAAGCATAATGCGGGCAATCCAAATCCGGGCCCCCACCTTATGCATAATCATGTTGCTTGGAATTTCAAAGAAGAAGTAACCGATGAAGAAAATACCTGAAAGAAGACCAAATACTTCCGCTGTAAGAGCTAAATCTGAATTCATCTCAAGCGCGGCAAAGCCTAAATTTACCCGATCCAAGTAAGCGATTACATAAAGCACTAAAATAAACGGCAATATACGAACCATTGTCTTCTTTGTAGTAGAAGCGGCTAATGCATGTTCATTCATAAAGTGACCTCCTGTCTTAATGGGATTCCTAAAAGCTGCTGTAAATCTTCCATTGTCAAATGACCGAGCAATTCCTTGACGATAACCTCCCTGTTCTCAAAGGAAAATACGGCATACTCCGTTACTAACAAATCAATCTGTCTTACACCGCTTGTCGGATATGTCAGCTGCTTAACGATTTTCGCCTGACCATCCTTTGCCAATAAAGTTGCAGCACCGATAACTTTTTTTGCGCCAACTACGAGATCCATCGCTCCTCCAACACCTAGAATCGGTTGTCCGGGTACAGCCCAATTAGCGATTTCACCGTTAACATCCACCTGTAGAATACCTAAAACCGCCACATCAATATGTCCTCCGCGAATCATTGCAAAAGAGTCAGCGCTGCTGAAAAAAGAAGCACCATTTGTAATGGTGATCGGTTCTTTGCCGGCAGAAATCAAATCGATATCGAGTTCCTCCTCTGAAGGGGGAGGGCCCATACCTACAAGTCCATTTTCCGATTGCAAAAATACTTGTTTCCCCTCGATGAAAGAAGCGACTAGGGTAGGGATGCCTACGCCCAGATTGACAACCTGCCCATCTTCCAGTTCCTCGGCAATCCGCTTCGCGATTTTAGCACGTACATCAAGCTTTGACATATTGATCACCTGCCTTCGTATAGGCTGTTTGGATAATGTAATCGACATACACATGCGGGGTAATGATGGATTCCGGGTCCAGCTCGCCTGTCTCCACGATTTCATCCACTTCAACAATCACAATATCGGCTGCAGTTGCCATCATTGGATTGAAGTTTCGGGCTGTCGTATGGTATGTGAGGTTTCCGAGTCGGTCGGCCGTTTTCGCACGGATAATTGCTACATCGCCCTTTATTGCTTTTTCAAAAATGTAGCGTTCCCCGTCAATTTCACGTTCCTCTTTGCCTTTTGCCAGCTCTGTTCCAACAGCGGTTTTTGTATAAAATCCGCCGATCCCGGCCCCGCCGCAGCGTATGGCTTCAGCCAATGTACCTTGTGGCAGCAGTTCAATATCGAGCTTTCCTTCCGACCAGGCAACAACTGCCTCCCGGTTCATCGTAAAGAAAGAGCCGATTGCTTTCTCAATCTGTCCTTGGATAAATAACTTGTGAAGACCAATACCATGATCTCCTAAGTTATTGCTGACGATATGCAGCCCCTTTACATTTGTTTCTGCAATCATATCAATGACCGTCAACGGGGAACCGGATAAACCAAAGCCGCCAGCCAAGATTTTCTGCTTGTCCTTAAAGATGCTCTTTAAATCGGAAACACTCTGTACTACCTTGTTTTTCATTAATCTCTCCTCCCTATCACAATACTAGACTGTAGTCTGATTTTAGTTTAAAATGAAAATGTAGTCAATACACGAAGGAGAAATAAAATGGTTAAAGTAGAAAAAAAGCAACAAAGAGGAGAAGAAAAGAGGTCCTTAATAGCGACTGAGGCTTTGAAACTCTTTAAAGAAAAGGGTTATAAAAAGGTGACGGTTGATGAGATTGTGGGTGTTTGCGGGACATCGAAAGGCTCATTTTATCATCACTATAAATCAAAGGCTGAAATTTTAAATGAGCAATTCATCATTGCTGATAAATATTATGAAAAGGTATATGCGGAGCTGCCGGCAGAAATACCGGCAAAGGAGCGCTTCCGGGTGTTCATGGAAAAGATGTACCGTTACTTGGAGGAAACATTTGGGCAGGAGTTTCTGGCGGTAATTTATTCGACCTCTCTGGAAACAGAAACACATGTGTATTTCCGAACACCGGACAGAAAGCTCTTTATGCTGTTTGAAAAGCTCATAGCTGAAATTTTAGAGGAGCAGGAATCTAACTTATCCCTGCAGGAGCTGAAAGTATCGTTTATTCAGCTGGCGATGGGCATTATCTATTACTGGTGTACCTTGAATGATCCACAGCCGCTGTATGTCAGTGCAAAAGCACCGATTGAGCACTTTTTAAACGGCTTTCGGTAAAAGGGAAAGGGAGCAGCCAGGTTTGCCTATATGTTATCTTTTTGGAGAAGCCCTCCCTGCAGCAAAGGAAAAGTATGATATACTTCAACTAAAAACTGAGGATATCATGCGATGAAGGCTATTAATTACTTTCAAAGATTACAATATAATATAGAACTCGCGCGCATACCGATCACGATGATGCATTTCATTGTCCTGATTGGTGTGCTTTTTATGCAGTCGACAGTCCGTATTTCCGTCAGCCAGACTTTATTGTGCATTGGATTGTTTACCGTTTATACGTGGCTTCATTGGCATTCAGATACTATACTTCTGAAAATAAAATCGCTCTATTTTTATTTGCAGGGGATCATCATTTTGGCGTGTACCGTATTGTTACCTGATGCTTCACCGCTTATTATCCTTGGTTTAATGCTCGTGTTTATTATTCAAGGTATGTTTTATTTTCAGCAGGCAGCTAAATTAACGATGCTTGTCCTTGGCTATATGTGCTTTTATATTGCGAGTATGTATATCCATTTTGGCGCTGAATATTTATGGTTATTTATTGCAATCTTTGTTATATTGTTTGTCATTTTGCATTTAGTGCTGTATCTATTCAATCAAAAAGACGTGGAAAATATGGAGCTGCAATATTATATTGAAGAGTTAAAATTGGCGAATCAAAAAATCGAGCAGTTAACGTTAAAGCAGGAAAGGGAGCGGATGGCAAGGGATTTACACGATACACTGGCGCAGCGGCTAGTCGGTCTTATTTTAAAACTGGACGCAAGCGAGGCGCATTTAAAAAAGGGAAATGTCGAGAAAGTGGAAACCATTTTATTATCAGCAAAAGAACAGGCACGGGGGTCCTTGGCAGATGCACGGAAAGTGATTGATGATTTGCGTCTGGCAAAGTCGGATGAGTCGTTTACAGACCGTGTAACAGAGGAAATGGCGCAGATGCAATATTTATATAATATCCCGATTCAGCTGACAATGGGCGATCTACATTGTCCAACAGCTGTGGAAGAACATATTTTATCCATTTTAAAAGAAGCGGTAACGAATGTATATAAGCATGCGGAGGCGACAAAGGTTTCTATTACGATTAAGGAGCAGCATCATTCGCTAATCGTCCAAATTATTGATAATGGTAAAGGAATAGAAATCGAACAGGATTTACATAAACAGGGGCATTACGGCATTTTGGGCATGAAGGAACGTGTCCGGCTCATGCAGGGACAAGTAACGATTGAAAAAGAGAACGGCACGTGCATTACATTGGCCATTCCACTGGAGTGAGGGTAGAAAAATGGTGAAAATAATAATAGTAGATGATCATTTAATCGTACGGGAAGGAATCCGTCTCATATTAGAAACACAGGATGGCTATGAGGTAATTGGAGAGGCGGAGAATGGACAGCAGGCGCTTGTACTGCTGGAGACAAAGATTCCAGATGTCATTTTATTAGATCTAAATATGCCGATTTTAGACGGACTGAATTTCTTAAAGAAATTTAATAGCTTAGGAAAGGGCATTCCTGTTATTGTTTTAACGACCTATAATGAACAGCATTTGCTGCTGGAGGCTGTTGAATTGGGGGTTGCCAGCTATTTATTAAAAGACACGGGAAGGGAAAAACTATTTGCTACAATAGATGCTGCCCTACGTGGAGAGACACTGCTGCAGCCGGAGATGCTACAGCTTTTACTAAGAGCACAGGCGGAAAAGCATACGCCGAAGTTATTTACGGCAAAAGAACTGCTCGTCCTGAAAGCGCTGGCACGCGGACTAAAAAATAATGAAATTGCCGAAGAGATGAATGTCGCAGAACGTACTGTTAAGTCTTATTTGACAACCATTTATAGCAAGCTGGATGTAAAGTCAAGAGCACAGGCAATCGCGGTGGCAATTGACAAAAAGTACATTTAAAAATGCCCGAACGTACATGCTGAATGTACGTTTTTTTTATTGGGTCATTATAGTACCATAAGGAATGGTTCATATAGAGAGGGGTTCTACCGTGGCTAAACTATTATACAAACTAGGTTTTTGGGCGGCAAACCATGCCAAAGCCGTGTTGTTTTCGGCTGTTGCTTTACTGCTGGCAGTAGGTGTGGCAGTGCTTGTTTTATGGTTTGATTTTGATGATGATATGTCGATTCCAGGCACACCTGCCCAAAAGACGATTGAAATGCTGGAAGAAGAGTTCCCTGAGGTCGGGAAGGCGGGAGCACAAATACAAGTTGTCTTTAAAGCACCTCAAGGAAAAACGCTGCTTGATCCGGAAGTACAGGGTCATATTGCGCAATTAGCAGAAAAGGTACAAGCATTAGACGGTGTTGAAGCGGTTTACACACCAGAGATGCTGCAAAACTATAATGCGGATCAGACGGTTGCGTTTGCGATGGCGATGTATGATGTCCCGTCAAAAGAAGTAACATTTGATCAAATAGATGAGTTACGAGACGTATTGGACATTACGGCGGATGAAGGTATCCAGACGGAGCTATACTCTTCTGAAACGGAACTTTATCCGATTGAAATGCATTTTACAACGGAAGTAATGGGTGTAGCAGTCGCATTCATTATTTTATTCTTTACATTTGGCTCGCTTATTTTAGCAGGTATGCCGATTGTCACGGCAGGTATAGGTCTTGTCGTCGGTCTGCTTGGGATTTTACTGGCCACAAATTTCACATCGGTTTCCTTCGTATGCTTATCATTAGCAGCGATGCTTGGGTTAGCAGTAGGTATTGATTATGCATTATTTATCGTTTCGCGTTTCCGTCAGGAGTATGCGAAGGGGTATTCAATCCCGCAATCCATTGCGATTGCGAACGGAACAGCCGGGACAGCTGTTGTATTTGCGGGCGTTACAGTCATCATTGCATTAATCGGCTTATCGATCCCGAAAATTCCGTTCCTATCAATGATGGGCTACACTGCAGCACTCACGGTACTGCTGGCGATTTTTGTAGCTGTTATCGTTGTGCCGGCCGCGCTTTATTTACTAGGCCATAAAATCACGCCTCCAGTTGACCGTAAAAAGACAAAGGCTGAAAAAATCGCGGATCGTGTGAAATTTTCAGGAAAGCTAATGCAGGGCTGGGCCAATGCCTTACATAAGATGCCAATTGTCTTTGCGTTAGCGGGAATTATTTTACTGAGTGTTATTACGGTTCCATTTTTCCATATGGAGCTTGGTCTGCCGGATGATAGTTTTTATGAAGTAGGAACAGATCAACGTGATTCATATGATTTACTAAAAGAAGCTTATGGTGAAGGTTACCATGCATCTTTAGTTGTTGTAGCAGAGGCAACAGATAAAGACGGAGAGGTATTGTCAAAATTAGAGCAGCTTCAGGCTGATTTAAGTACAATGGATAACGTGGCGTACATTACAAACGTGATTCCAAAAGAGTCTGGGGAAATGGCTGTAATTACACTAAATCCGACAACCGGCCCGAATGCAGAGGAAACAATCGATTTAGTGCATAATATCCGCAATGCAGACTATGAGGGCATGAAATTGAATGTGACAGGCACAACGGCGATGAACATTGATATTTCTGAAAAGCTGGCGGATGCCCTGCCTGTATTCGCAGCGTTGATCGTTGGTTTGGCGTTCATTATTTTCATGGTCGTTTTCCGCTCAATTTTAGTACCGTTAAAAGCGGTGCTTGGCTTCGTACTATCACTCGGGGCTACACTGGGTTTTGTTACGTGGGTTATCCAAGATGGGCACTATTACGAGGTGTTTGGCTTCGCCACATCAAGCCCTGTATTAAACTTCCTGCCGATTTTAACGGTTGGTATTTTATTTGGCCTGGCTATGGATTATGAAGTATTCCTCGTGAGCCGTATGCGTGAGGAATATGCCCATTCAGGCAATGCCCGAAAAGCGGTACTGGCAGGTATCCGTGATAGCGGCGGTGTTGTAGTGGCAGCCGGGCTAATTATGATAGCGGTATTTACAGGCTTTATGATGGCACCGGACCCAATGACAAAAGTAATTGGCCTTGCGTTAACGTTCGGCGTATTATTCGATGCCTTTATTGTCCGCATGATGATCGTGCCATCTGTCATGCTTCTCTTGGGCAAAGCGGCGTGGTATATGCCGAAATGGCTCGATAAAATTCTGCCTAACATCGATATTGAAGGCGACTCGATTATGAAAGAATTAGAGAAGGACAATAAGAAGAAATAATAAGCCAGAAATGAAAAAACTGTTTAGATGGAGAAATCTGTCTAAACAGTTTTTATTTATCAATGCGGAAAACCTTGTAAAATACATGTGCTTTTCATAGACTTTGTTTAATATAAAAAAGGTGTTTTTTACCCAAAAATGATGGTGCCATTTTATAAAATTAACGAAAAATTTTAAAGAACTATAACAGCATGGAGAAAAGCATAAATAACATAGTATGTAAGCCGCTGCCTTAAACTGTTCAAGTTGTTGCTGATTTACTGTTTTCCTAAATCCACATTTAAATTATCACAAAGACGGCGGGTATTGGTAATTTACTGAATAATCAATAAATGATTGATAGAAAGAGAGCAGTGGATTATACTTAAATTACTTAATTGCTCGAATACTTGTTTAGAAAACATACTTATACAACATTAGTAAGGGGGAAATGGAATGGAAGATTTAATAATTAAAGAGGCAATCCAAGATATTTATCCAGATGATTTTGCTTGGTGTTATGGGTGCGGTCGGCTAAATAAAGATGGTCATCAGCTTCGTACGGGCTGGGAAGGGGACAACACTGTTACCTTCTTTACACCTGACCCTAAATACATGGGAATCCCCGGGTTTATATATGGCGGTTTAATCGCATCCTTAATTGATTGCCATGGATCAGGCTCTGCTGCACTAGCGCTGCATCGCAAAAATGGGAACGAAATTGGTGATGGGTCAGTACCCCCTCGATTTGTCACTGCGAGTCTTAATGTAGAGTTCCTGAAACCAACTCCACAGCATGTTTTATTAAAAGCTATTGGGACTGTTGAAGAAATCCATCCTAAAAAGTGGAAGGTTGAGACCGAAATTTACGCGCAGGATACTCTCTGTGCCCGGGGTACCGTAGTGCTTGTGGTAATGCCTAGTACTTTCCTAAAAAATGAATGATTACTAATTCCTCACCTCCTATTCCAAACAAGCTAGCCTAGAAAAGGTTAGCTTGTTTTTCTTAGGGTGTAATTGCTGTTTTTTATCATACTTATATCTAATTTTTGCATATTGTTATGCTTATCATATTTCCAGCCAAGGTTATTAAAGGAGGCGCATGATTTTACAATAACCTTTGTCCCTACTGTGGTTCAATTTAATCTATTCATTGTGTTCTTTCCTGAAAATTTTTAAGTATTATTAGAGAAAAAATATTGCCTGCCACTTGCTGTCTTTTACTCTTGCCCGTCTATAATCTACCCTTATAATTTTTATTTAATAGAGCTCATATAAACTCTTTTTGTGACGGGAAGGCTGGATATGACAAACCGCTTTTGAGTGATATATAAAACAAATGCAAAAATTCAACAAGAAATAGATGATATAACGAGGATTTTGTTCCTATTCATCGAATGCTAAACTAAAGGATATGAATAATGAAATAGGAGGATACGGCACATGGGATTTTTTACTCGCTTATTTAAAAAAGTGGAGGATGTGAATAAAGGGGAGGCGGATATTTCCGAACTTAATGATGAACTGTATATAGAATCGGCATTAGATGAAGCAAATGATTATTGGGTGGAGATGGCCCAGAACATCATTGTCAATGCGGTAAAGGCAACAGATAATTCGGTAGACCGTGCATTTGTAGTAGTGGATATGAGAGAGCATCCTGCATTTGCTATTTTCTATCAGGTAGATGGGGAACTGGTTATGTGGAATCAGCTGGAGGATGATGACATAAAGCAGAAAATTGAGAGTGAGCTTTTGCCCCAGGCGGTAAATGTGGCTGCCGCGGTTAATGAAAAGTTTGTGCAGGCGGATCACCCGGTAATTGCCTATGCACAGCTGCAGTTCGAATGGGCAACAGGCGCTTGGTTTTCACATATTATTTGGGGTGATGATGCGAAAGCAAATTTAGAGGTAGAGGAAATTGTCACTAGCTGGTTCAGTCTATTGAGCGAAGAAATTAAATCGCTGTCATTGGACAGCGACAGCAAGCTTTCATGGTATCCATAAGGTTTCGTGCAGAGAAGTTTTAAGTAAAAGTAAATCGGTGGATAAAAGGTATGGATTAGGAAACAAACGAGTGGAATGCCGCGTCTTATTTCCATAAAGGGGGAGAGGGATGAAGCGGATAAATTTCGTGCTCGCAGCATTTGTCATAAGCGGATTGCTTGCAGGGTGTACCGAGGAAGCTGTACCTCAGCTGAAGAAAGAAGTAAAAGACGAGCAAGTAATGGAAGTAATGAATGATAAAAAGGTATGGAAGGATGTATCCACTCCAGAAGGCTTCAACAAATACGGTATTGAGCCAACATTACAAGCATGGATCGCCTATCATGCCGAGGAAATGGCGAAAACAACGGATGTTCACGAATATGCAACGAAAGCAACTGCTATTTCAACAGAGAGCTCTAAATATTTCCGAGTCCAAGGGGAATACCTTCAGAAGGACTTCACAACTTTACAGGTGCTTGGGACTACGATCAGCCATTTTATGTATGTACGCTTAGAAGAGGAGAAGCAGGGGATTGGAACGGCAGAAGCAACCGAGTCCTTACATAAAGCGATTACTTACTTCACCGAATTGCTTCACGATCTTGATATCATCATAAACCATGACGGAAAAGGCGAATTATATGGCGTCACAAATCAATTGGATGGGCAAAAGGCAGCGGAGCTGGAGGCGTTTATTTATTAAGCGGATCATTTGTAGTGAAAAGCCGTTATCGAGAAATATAGAAAATAGACTGTACTACTAAGAGTTGCTTTACAATTACTGGAGGTCTTTGTATGGCTGTCTATAAAATGTCCTGTATGTGCGCGGCGTTTAATATAATTGTTTTAATAAGCTATTTTGCACTGATAGTTATCGAAGCAGGGGTGCTTGCAGGCATTGTGCTGTTAGGGATTATTTTCTTTCCGCTCGTTACATTTGCTGGTATTATGCTAGGCATCGGGGCTCTTGTTCTGAAGGAACCGCGCATGAAATCACTCATAGCGGTTGCGGTAAATAGTGTCTACCCTGTTGGATCTTTTTATCTTTTTAAGCTATTTTAACGGGAATGAGAAAAGGGTTTATAGGTTTGGATTACATACCTATAAGCCTTTTTATTATGCCTGTGCAGAGGTCAATCCATAAAGTGATTGCTCCTAAGGATATTCATCGAAGACAGTGTAGAAACCCGATAAAGCATATCCAAAATCAAAGGTTATTTCCAACATATTACCTTATTGTAATAATAGTCAGAAATTTGAGTGGAAAGATAAAAAAGTTTTTAAACACAGCTATTTTTGTGTTATAAATGACCTATAGTTGTCGATATAGGAAGAGTGATTATTATAGAAGATGGAGAGTTTGCATTATGTTTAACCTACCTGCTTCATTGGATGTCCACCTTATAAAAGGGGAATATTCAATGCCACTTGTTGTACTGTCTTTCCTTATCGCTTTTGCTGCTTCTTATACAGCGTTATTTATTAATCGGCGCATAAGGGAAAATGGCTTTTTCCATAAAAATGTGTGGCTTACGCTTGCCTCTTTAGCCATGGGGCTTGGTATATGGTCAATGCATTTTATTGGTATGAGTGCGCTTATGCTGCCTATCCATATGGAATACCGCATAAGCACGACGATTTTTTCGATCGTCCCGGCGATCATTGCCTCGTATTTAGCGTTGTACTTTGCGAACAGAAAAAATACGAGCATCTACACCTATATTACTGCGGGCGTTTTTATGGGACTTGGTATTTCATTGATGCATTATATCGGAATGGCTGCCATGAAAATGGATGCAGAATATGTTTATAAACCAAGTATATTTATATTCTCCATAGTCATTGCAATGGTAGCATCTTTTGCTTCTCTGTATATTTTTTCGATTATTTCGAAACTGATGGATCGCATAATAGTGAAAATATTGACGTCCGTTCTGATGGCGACAGCGATTACGAGTATGCATTATACAGGAATGGTTGCTGTGCAGTTTTATACAATTGACGAGATAACAGCAGGGCATGAACAGCATGCGATGGACGTCTTATGGGTTATTGTGTTTGTGACGGTCAGTACGATCAGCTTGTTTTTGCTGGCAGCTTTGACAAGTCGGCTGGATAAATATGTGGATTTTCGTTTGAGAAATTTTGATGCCCTGACGAAATTACCAAACCAAAAACAATTTACAGACGATCAGAAAAAAGAGGGAGAGGGCTATGCCGTAGCCATCATCCATCTTCCTCATCTGGAAAGATATATAGGAGCGTATGGCTATTCTGTAGCAGACGAGCTGGTTAAAAGTATTAGTGAAAGAATTGAAAGTACGCTTCCTGAAAGTGTAAAGCTTTACCGAACGGAGGCAAATCGTTTTACGATTGTCAATACACAGCGCGACCAGACAAAACAATTAATTGACGTGTTAGATCAAATCTGTTCAGTAGTAAAGCAGCCGATTTCCGTAGAGGAGCAGGCGATTGCGGTAGAGATGGTTTGCTCACTTTCAAAATCAGATGACCCCTGCTATATCGGGGAGCATTTTGCGAATGCGATGGCTGTTTTACAATCACCATCAACGGTATATAACCATGCTGTGATTGAATATGATCCTTCTATTCATACATTCAATTTTGAAAGACAGCTAGTTACAGATATTCAACATGCAATGGACAATGATGATTTGTATCTGGTATATCAACCTAAAATAGATCCCGGTAACGGTGAACTCGTCGGAGTGGAAGCATTAATTCGGTGGAATCACCAAGTATATGGCATGGTGTCTCCTGGGGTATTTATCCCGGTATTGGAAGAGTCACAAAAAATTTATGATGTGACAGATTGGATTATTGGAAAAGTCTGCGACCAAATTGCCCTTTGGAACACAGCCAATATATCTTTTGGACAGGTGTCCATTAATATTCCAGGCATTTATGTAACGTCGCCGCGTTTAACGAGTACGTTGAACGAAAATTTAGAAATGCATGGTATTCATCCGACGCAATTAGAGCTGGAAATTACTGAAACAAGTGTTATTCATGATATGGATAATGCGATTACTGCTTTGGAAAAGTTCAGGGAAAAAGGGTTATCTGTAGCGCTTGATGATTTTGGAACGGGCCTATCTTCATTGTCATATTTAAAACGGATTCCAATTTCTACGATTAAAATCGATAAATCATTTGTAGATGGTGTCCCTGCATCTGAGAAAGAGGCAGAGCTATTAAAAGCTATTATCATTCTAGGCTATTCCTTAAAATTGCATGTAGTGATCGAAGGGGTAGAAACTGAGAGTCAAATGGAATTCTTGGAATCACTTGAAAAGCAGCCAATTGTTCAAGGGTACTTTTTCGGAAAACCAATGAAGGCGGAGGAATTAGAAGAGTGGATCGGCAAAAAGGTAATTGAGAATTACTAAATGGAATTAGAATGCCACAATAAAGCATTATTTTGTTAGGTAAAACATGAAGCTTTGTCACCGAATAGCCATTAATTTCTGCTTGGTATAGCGATTATTGTAGTGAATTTTGCAGGATGGGTTGACTGTATGACAGCAATATGGTAATTTCATATCTTGATTGGAATTATTCTAACATAATTAGAATACTAATGTATAAATAACAGACAGCAGGAGGAATTATCATGGCATTAATCGGTAAAGAAATCCAAGAATTCACAGCAAAAGCATTCCAAAAAGGCGAATTCATCGATGTATCTTCAGAAAACTTCAAAGGTCAGTGGAGCGTAGTATGCTTCTACCCAGCAGACTTCACATTTGTGTGCCCAACTGAATTAGAAGACTTACAAAACGAATATGCAACATTAAAACAATTAGGTGTAGAAGTATACTCTGTATCTACAGATACACACTTCACACATAAAGCATGGCACGACACTTCTGACACAATCGGTAAAATCGAATATATTATGGTTGGTGACCCATCTCACACAATCTCAAAAGCATTCGATGTATTAAACGAAGAAGATGGCCTTGCAGAGCGCGGCACATTCATCATCGACCCAGACGGTATTGTACAAGCTTACGAAATCAATGCTGGCGGTATTGGTCGTGACGCTTCTACTTTAGTTAACAAAATCAAAGCAGCTCAATACGTTCGCAACAATCCAGGCGAAGTTTGCCCTGCAAAATGGCAAGAAGGCGCTGAGACGTTAACACCAAGCTTAGACCTAGTAGGTAAAATCTAAGCTTTTGAAACTGAACATATAGCGATGCAGGCGGCAAAGAACAATCCCTTTGATTGGTTTTTGTCGCTCTGTTTTTACTAAAGAGAATGCGAGGTGAATGGTCTGCTACGGTAAATAGTTTTGTAGCAGCAAATAACATGGTATTAGATACACAAATTAAAGCACAATTACAGCAGTATTTAACGATGCTTGAAGGCGATCTTGTACTAAAGATCAGCGCAGGCGAAGATAAAACATCGCGTGATATGGTAGAGCTTGTCACAGAATTGGAAAAAATGTCTCCACGCATTACCGTAGAGCATGTACAATTGGAGCGTACGCCGAGTTTCAGCGTGAATAAAGTGGGCGAGGACTCAGGTGTTGTGTTTGCCGGCCTGCCATTAGGGCATGAATTTACGTCGTTAGTGCTTGCATTATTGCAAGTAAGCGGCCGTGCACCAAAAGTGGATGAGGCGGTCATTAAGCGTATCCAAGCAATTCAAGAGCCGCTGCATTTCGAAACATTCGTAAGTCTTACATGCCACAACTGTCCAGATGTCGTACAGGCACTAAATATTATGGCTGTTTTAAACCCGAATATTACGCACACAATGGTTGAAGGCGGCACATTCCAGGACGAAGTGAAAGCAAAAGACATTATGGCTGTACCGACTGTTTTCTTAAACAATGAAAACTTTGCGGGCGGCCGTATGGAAATCGAAGATATTCTGCAAAAATTGGGCAGTAAATCAGACGGCACCGAGTTTGCAAATGTCGAACCTTTTGATGTTTTAGTTGTGGGCGGCGGTCCAGCAGGTGCAAGTGCGGCCATTTATACTGCACGTAAAGGTATTCGTACAGGTATTGTTGCAGAACGCTTTGGCGGTCAAGTAAACGATACACTATCCATTGAGAATATCATCGGAACAAAAGTAACAGAAGGCCCGAAATTTGTTGCAAGCCTGGAAGGGCATGTAGCCGATTATGATATTGAAGTGATGAAATCACAGCGTGTCGCACATATTTCACGTAAAGAGTTAGTAGAAGTGGAACTTGAAAACGGTGCTGTTTTAAAAAGTAAAGCAGTGATTCTATCAACAGGTGCCCGCTATCGTCAGCTAGGTGTACCTGGGGAAGAAGCATTTAAAAATAAAGGTGTCGCGTATTGCCCGCACTGTGACGGCCCTATCTTCAAAGGGAAGAATGTAGCGGTAGTAGGCGGGGGTAACTCCGGTGTAGAAGCAGCGATTGACCTGGCAGGTATCGTTAACCATGTAACACTGCTGCAGCGCGGGAATGAGTTAAAAGCGGACCGCGTACTTCAAGAGCGTCTTCGCAGTTTACCAAATGTAACAGTTCTGACAAATGCGTTAACACAGGAAATCACAGGTACAGATAAAGTAAATGGGCTGACGTATGTGGACCGTGTCAGCGGGCAAGAGCACCATATTGAACTGGAAGGTGTATTTGTTCAAATCGGGCTGCTGCCGAACACAGAGTTTTTACGAGGTACGATTGATGTAAACGCACACGGCGAAATTATCGTCGATAAACATGGTGCAACAAGCATGCCGGGTGTATTTGCGGCAGGAGACTGTACAGATACTGTGTATAAACAAATTGTCATCTCTATGGGCTCAGGTGCAACAGCAGCACTTGGGGCGTTTGATTATTTAATCCGCCATACAGCGCCAACACAGGAGCTTGTGGGCGTATAATCGTTCTATAGAAGTCCATGGTGGGTATCATTACTTCACCAAAATGAAGAAGAAGCATTCCTTTTTACGAGGAATGCTTCTTTTTTGAACTAATTACTGATATAAAGAAAATAGGCATTCTATAAACTTACGCTTCATTTTGCGTAAACAAAAGCTTGATGCCAAAGCCTACAAGTACGATACCGGTTGCTTTTTCCATATAGCCCTGCACCTGCGGAGATAGAAGCCATTTCCGCACATAGTATAAAAAAAACACATAACAGACGAACCATAAAATCGAAACAATGGCGTATATGCTTCCCATCATTAATAGCTCGATCATAGCTGTTTCTTTTGCCGTTACAAATTGCGGCAGAAAAGTAATAAAAAAGATAGCGACCTTTGGATTTAAAATATTGGATAGAAGGCCTTCTTTAAAAGCATGGCCATGATTGAATAGTTTGCCTTCGGTTGGTTGCTCTATTGGCTTTTTAATAAATGAACGAATGCCTAAATAGATTAAATACAAAGCGCCAACCCATTTTAATAGAGTGAATGCGACGGCGGACTGCAAGATGAGCATGGAAATACCTAATGTCGCAGCAAGTGTGTGAACAATGGAACCTGCTGTAATCCCAAATGCCATTTGCAAACCTTCCTTCTTACCATTAGCAATCGTCCGCTTTGTAATCAGGGCTGTATCGATTCCGGGACTCAAGACAACAAAAAACGTCATAACCAAATAGGTAATCACCATCCACACTCCTTATATTTGTTCACTTTTACTTAATATGTTAAATTTAAATTAACATGAATCATGAGCTTCTTCAACAAAATAAATTACATCAAATAAGGAGTATGTCCAGTGGAGCAATCATTCATCGGTTTAAAAGTAGAACAATACCGCAAACAGGCAGCCCTTTCGCTGCGGGACTTAGCGAAACAAGCAGCTATTACACCATCAATGCTCAGTCAAATAGAAAAAGGCCATAGCAATCCATCCATTCAGACATTGAAATCACTTGCCAAAGCATTGGATGTACCGGTTTTTACGTTTTTAATGGATGAAGTGGATACAAGGGAGCTCGTCATAAGAAAGAATGAAAGAAAACAAATGGTGATTGATGGTATTGCATACGAATTAGTGTCGCCTGATTTTACAAGTCAGCTTGCTACAGCCATTATGCACCTGCCGCCGGGAAAATCATCTTCAGAAACACCGATGAGTCATAAAGGAGAGGAAGTGGCCTTTATATTAAACGGGCCGATTCATTTAACGCTAATAGGAGAGGAATATATATTGGCAACAGGGGACAGTGTAAAAGTTCCGGCTCATACGACTCACCAATGGCGTAACGAATCACAACACCCGGTCAGCATTTTATTTTCTGTCACACCGCCTTCATTCTAAAAGAAATTTTATAAGACATCGGATTAGCAAGTGACTACAGCGTTTTTTTACATTTCTACGGAAGTATGGTAATAGAAAATAATTTAATTTCGTGCACGGAAGATTAGATACTGAAGACGGTGATCTTCCCTAAAAAAGGAGGGGTTATATGAGATACAAGCGCTTTCTCGTTGGACTTTTTACGTTTATTATTATTTCAAGTGCGTTAATATTGATTGGTGAACAATTTTCTGTTGACTGGCTGAAGTTCAGTTACGAATATGAAGCCGGCGATGAAGGATTCTTTTTTTCGGCCAGCTCATTTTTACCGTTCATAATCGGGCTTGCAGCAAGCGCTATTGCTGAAAAAATCTACGTAAGAAAGTTATATAAAAAAGCTGTTTAAATATATTTGGCGCAGTTGCTTGATTGTAGGGTTTCTCCTAAAAAGCGTGTGATTTACTAACAGAGGACAGTATGTGCAGCTTCTCACCAAGTGTCTTCACGCATATTTTCTTTTCTCCTTCGAATACTAAGCATTCGAAAAAACAAGTGAGGAAGGGGAAAATATATGGCGAAGCATTCAGATACTAGCTGGAAGAAAGATCATCCAAGTACATTACTAACCAATTCTGTGCAGAAGGCAAATCGTGCGGTGAAGCAGGTGATGTCACATCCGGAAGAAATCGCGATGGAACACGCCTTCAACTCCATTGAACATGCGGAAAATGCATTGCTGAATGCAGAGCAGCACCAAGAGCATATGGATATGGTGGAACAAAACAAAGAAATGCTTGATACGATTAAACAGCAATTGCAGGAAACGCAAGAGAACTTATAAAAAATGCCTGAACCCGTATGGATTTTCCATGCGGGCTTTTAGATAGCTAAATTTTTTTATCAGCCCTTTAGACTTTGTTATAGTCCGAAAATAAATTGAACATGCTTTTACATATATCTTTAGATTAATGTGCTACTCTTTCATGTCGATTATTCCAAGGAATAGGACGTTTTTTTCTACAACCGTTTATTGAAAATGTTATTTCAGGGAAAGCACATAGCTTCTTGGAAAGGTATATTTCGAGAGAAATCTCTTGATAGTCAATAGGTTGCGAGAAGAGCAAAATTATTTTAATATAAAAATGAATATGATACACTATGAAATGGTAAAACGAAAATGCTAAGAACAGATTGTTTTACGTTTTCATCTAGTAGTGAAGCCTCATTAGTAAGTGTCTCACCAAGTAGCTTGAAATTATTATATAATAGTAGATATTTCAATCTAAAAATAATTGTGATACACTATGAGATGGTAAAGTTGATACAGGGAAGGTGTTCGCGCCTTGGCTTGGTGTGGCACTTAAGCAGGACGCCTACATCCTTTCTAAATATAATAGGGAATAAGGATGGTAAAAATGAGCAATAATGAAACGAAAACAGATGTCATTTTAGTTGGCGCTGGTATCATGAGTGCTACTTTAGGGACACTTCTAAAAGAATTAGCACCAGACATGAATATTAAAGTATTCGAGCATCTTGATAAAGCTGGTGAAGAAAGTTCAAACGAATGGAACAATGCCGGAACAGGGCACGCAGCGCTTTGTGAACTAAACTATACGTCTGAAAATGCAGATGGAACAGTAAACATTTCAAAAGCAATCAACGTAAACGAACAGTTCCAAGTATCAAAACAATTCTGGTCTCATTTAGTCAACAACAAGCTAATCAGCAACCCAGAAGACTTCATTATGCCACTACCACACATGAGTATGGTACAAGGCGAGGAGAACGTACAGTTCTTAAAGCGTCGTTATGAAGCGATGAAACAAAACCCATTATTCCAAGACATGGAATTCTCAGATGACCCAGAAACATTAAAAAAATGGATTCCGCTTATTATGAATAACCGTCCGGCAAGCGAACGCATTGCGGCGACAAAAGTAGATGCGGGTACAGATGTAAACTTTGGTGCATTAACACGTATGCTATTTGAACATCTGCAAAAACAAGGTGTGGAAATAGATTACAAACATAGCGTAAAAGGATTAAAACGTACAAAAGAAGGTCTATGGGAAGTAAAAGTTCATGACCAAGACGCTTGCAAAATGGAATACCATACAGCGAAATTCGTATTCCTTGGCGCTGGTGGCGGCAGCTTGGAGCTTCTTCAAAAATCAGGCATTCCAGAAGGAAAACACATCGGTGGATTCCCGATCAGCGGTCTATTCTTAGTATGTAAAAACCAAGAAATTGTTGAGCAGCATCATGCAAAAGTGTACGGAAAAGCAAAAGTTGGCGCGCCGCCAATGTCTGTTCCTCACCTTGATACTCGCTATATCGACAATAAAAAATCACTATTATTCGGTCCATTTGCAGGCTTCTCTCCGAAGTTCCTGAAAACTGGTTCAAACCTAGACTTATTCGCTTCTGTAAAACCACATAACATTACAACGTTATTGGCAGCAGGCGTAAAAGAAATGAAATTGACAAAATACTTGGTTGAGCAATTATTGCTATCGAAAGAACAGCGTATTGAAGAACTACGTGAGTTCATTCCGAATGCAAAAGTGGAAGATTGGGATATCGTCGTTGCCGGCCAACGTGTACAAGTTATTAAAGATACACAAGCAGGCGGTAAAGGTACACTTCAATTCGGTACAGAAGTAGTTAGTGCAGAAGACGGCTCGATCGCTGCATTACTAGGAGCTTCTCCAGGTGCTTCTACAGCTGTTCCAGTTATGCTGGAAGTAATCAATAAATGTTTCCCAGCTCAGGCGAAGGAATGGGAAACTAAAATTAAAGAAATGATCCCATCTTACGGTATTTCTTTAGCAAAAAACCCAGAATTACTAAAACAAATCAATGAAAATGCAGATCAAGCACTTGGCTTAAATAAAAACGCATCTGTGCAGAGCTAATCAACCGGTAGATTAGGCTGCAACAAAACCTTTCATCCTTATTGGATGGAAGGTTTTTTTGTTATGAAAAAAGCCGGTTGTGCAGGCCAGCCTATTAGTGAACAAACCGTTTATTTCTGTAAAAGCAGGATAGCCGGGGTGTATATATGCAGATAATATTCTAGCTGCGCTTTTTAATTTCAGGAATCGCTTCTGCTATAGTTCTTGTATTAACAAATGGGACTACCATCTTTAGGTGAGATACAGAAAAACTTACAATTTCCGGTAAATAAATTCTATCAAGATAAACTGACACTTTTTAGTCGCTGCAGAACAGAAGGTACTATTTTCTCTTGCTTTCTGTGGAGCACCAGTCGATAAAATTTTTTACGTTTTCCTGTTTAGGGGCTTGTCCTTATATATAAAAGCCCATACCAAATAGGCAAAAATATGTCTTCAAACAGTAATTTAATTTGAATCGATATTGGAGAATTTTTTTAATTATAGGCTCCTAACTACGTGAACCAAATAATGAAGACATATTATTGAGTAAATAATAAGAGGGAGGGTGCAGCAGTATGAACAAAGAACTGATGCTTACACTTGTCAATAGTGTAATCAAGGTAGACAGGGGAGGACCTGAATCCCGTGTAGGAAAGCTATTGGACGTAGGGGGAGATCATTTCACTATGTACACGAAAGAGGATGGTGTCGTCTACTATAAAATGCAGCATGTCAAAAGTGTCACGGTTGATGTAAAAGGCGGGCTGGATCAAGATTTCGAAGTACCTGAAAATCTAGTATGGCACAAAGGGGACGCTTTTAAAAACGTCATCCCAAAATTCAGAAACCAGTGGGTAAAGGTCAACCGTGGTGGACCGGAAATGCTGGAGGGAATGCTGAATGAGGTGGAGAATGACTATATTTCTGTCTTTTCGAAAGATGAGTTAGTAAGGTATTCCATGTTCCATATTCGAAATATCAGCTATGGTCATATGAAACATGCCAAAAAAGAAGATGAGCAGGAAAAGAATGAGGGCGGGAAAAATACTGGAGCTAGAAAAAGAAACTAGGCTGCCCAGGTAAGTTATAAAATGTACAGCTATTGGATTTAAAAGATTTAACGTAATTTTTATCCGCTTGGTCTGGATAGCATTTATCGGTTAAGAAAAATAACGGCCTGATTAATAGTGCTGCTACACTGATCACGAAATGCAAACAACAGATAGGTTATTGCATTCTTTTCTGGTGATTATTTTGCCTGCGCTCAAACGAAGGGTCTGTGTGTTAGAGATAAAGAAATATCCGTCATGACATAAACCTATTCTTACAAGATAAGCGAATTGATGGCCAAATTAATATGCACATTATCAGTTGAACGCCAACCATACCGGTTAGTGCATATTGAATTTTAAATTTCCTTTTTTACAGTGGTTATCAAGCAAGGTTTTGGGCTGAAGGGGGGTGAGCTAAGTGCTCATTACGTTAATAATCCTTTACTTTTCCGCAGTCGGGGGACTCTTTTACACACTATTTATAAAAGTACCGGATGAAAAGGACTTAACAAGAGTAGTAACACCACCGAAAATCACCAGTAATGAGGCGGCGGATATAAATGTGGGATAGCTCATTAATAGTCATGCTTATTATTTTTACACTCACTGTCATCTTCATGCTATGGAGGCCTTTTGATATAAATGAAACAATTCCTACCACTATCGGCGCAGTTCTTGTGCTGATGATAGGCATTGTTTCTTGGTCAGATGTCATCGGGATTATTGGTATTATTAGCGGCCCCTCACTCACTATTCTCTCAACCATCATGATGTCTATCGTTTTGGAAAGCATAGGTTTTTTTAAATGGGTTGCTATAAATATAGTAAAAAAGTCTAGAGGTTCGGGTATAAGACTTTATATTTATACCAACCTGCTTTGCTTTTTAATGACGGTGCTTTTTAATAATGACGGCAGCATATTAATTACAACCCCTATTATTATCCGCATCATCCAAATGCTTAAGTTTAAACCTCATCAAATGTTACCTTATTTGATCTCAGGCGCATTGATAGCTACCTCTGCCAGTGCACCGATTGCAGTTAGTAATATTTCAAATCTTATAGCTCTAGAAATTGTTGGATTGAGCTTAAATAGTTATGTGACGATGATGTTTGTTCCATCCATGCTTGGCATTTTCGTAATTGCCTTGCTTTTATATACCTATTTTAAAAAAGATATACCTCCTCATTTTTCTGCTAATTTTTTTCAACATATGCCCTTGAATAGTAACTATTTATATACTCACCCGCTTGATACAAGCAGCAGGGATGAAGAAATAGACTGGTATATGTTCAAAGTCTGTTTAATCATTGTAGTAGCAACGAGAGTAGGATTTTTCATTCTTACACCATATGGTATTTCGATTGAATGGATTGGTCTATTTGGCGCATTTATTCTCATGTTATATAGATGGGTCCGTAAAGGAATTGGTATATTGGATGTCGTAAAAGAATCTCCATGGCATATTTTTTTATTTGCATTCAATATGTATGTACTTGTATATGGGCTCAATAATGTAGGCTTCAATGAGTGGATCGCCGCGATGACTGAGGAATATGTAATGAAAGATGCAATCCATGCCACGTTTGTGATGGGGATCGTTACCTCTGTCCTATCCAATTTAGTAAACAATCTTCCAGCGGTAATGATAGGGACAATGTCTATTATGGATATGGAGTTAGATCCGCTGCTGCTGCAAATCACGTATCTTGCTAATGTGATAGGCAGCGATATTGGTGCTTTATTAACACCGATCGGAACGCTCGCTACATTAATATGGATGTTTATACTGAAAAAATACGGAGTGAAAATTTCGTGGGGGCAGTATGTAAAAGTGACGATTCTAATCATTCCTGTAGGATTGATTATCAGCTTGGTTTGTTTATATGTATGGGTTATATGGGTTGTATAGCAGACGGGAGGAAGAAACCTTGTACAATCTGTTTCAGCAAAATGATAAAGAACTCGTCATGGTCAATTTAGTAGGAGACCAATTTTTTAAAGGAAAAATCATAGATAGCAGCAGCCATATGATTATATTATTTAATGGAGAAAATTTCATTTATATTCCGTTTCGCCACGTAAAAGATATTAAGAATGAAGAAGCGGAGACGGAAAATAAAATTGTAAAACCTGCCGATTTCCCAAGCATTATCTCCAATAGTTTAAATGTTAATTTAACGTTGGAAGGAGCTCTTCATAAAGCAAGGGGAATGTATACGGAAATTAGTGTCGTTAGTAAAAAACCACTGTACGGCACAATAGGTGAAGTATTAAACGACTATTTCGTATTCTATTCACCGATATATAAAACGATGTATATTCCCATTACACATCTAAAGTGGCTGATTCCTTATATACATGGCGAGGAGCCATACGGGTTGTCTAAAGATAACTACAAAATGTCAATTAGCGACCGGCAATACAAGCAGTATTTCAGCATGCAGTTTGCAGAATTGATAGGCAGGCTCGTAGTAATAAATGTGGGAGACAAAGTGCCTGATATAGGTAAAGTTGAAACTATTCATAATAATATTGTTGAGTTGCGAACAGCTAAAGAGAACCTTTATATTAATATGGATCATATTCAAACGATACATGTCGTTTAGCAATATTGATACATGGAGCCCCGAATAGCAGACGCTTTATGAAAGCGGAGTTGTTCGGTTTTCCTGTATTTGCATGTTAGAAGAGGTAGTCTATCCTTTGACATTAAATACATAGTAAAGGCTCTTCTTTCAGGTTACTGTAAGCTGCCGCCTCTTACGGGAAAGGATATTTATCAACCATTGCGTTAGGCACGATTACTTTTCCAATGTAAATGTAGTTAAGGTAAATAATCACCGTAGTTTAGAAGAAGAAAACTGGCTAACCATAAGAAAATAGCGATTTTAAGCACTAAAAACATTAGTGATTCAAAGAGAGATAGTTTTCTCTCACGTCTAATTTTCCTAAAAAGACGGAGAGTTAAAATAGAGAATAGGAGCAGTACAGCAATGGAAATCTCATAGATTTGCTCCAATAGCTCTGTATATTCTAAAATGATTTTCATGTTCATCATCCTTTCTTCTAGAGGATATGAGTCAAGCTATTAGAGTATGCTGGTTTTTCCATTGAATACTAGATAGGTAAGGGGAAAGGTGAATAATGTATGCTGGATGGTCGAAAAGTTACTATATTTCTTTTCTTCTGCCGATTCACTGAATAGTTATCCACAAATTTTTTCAACTATGCTACATTTAAATAAAATTGTGAGTAGAAGAGGTATCCTACTGTGAGTTCTCAAATAACGGCTTATATTGCGCTGATTTGCACGTCGGGAGTGATGAATCTTTTTTTGACCATCTATGCGTTCGGCAAGCGTCATCATTATTCAACAGTCCTGAAGTTTTTTTTATTTAATTCCTTTGTAACGACGATTTACTGCTTTGCTGCTGCATTTGGTCTGTTATCGACAACACTGGAACAAATCAAGATTTGGACGGTATTCCAGTATATCGGGATTGCCTTTGCACCGCCGGCAGGATTGCTGTTTATTATGGCCTATTTAGGTGTCCAAATGACAAAGAAAAAGATAGTTGCGCTTCTTTCTATCCCGACGATTACTGTTTTAATGGTAGCAACAAACGATCTCCATCATTTGCACTATAGAGTGTTTGAGTTTGATAAAGATCTTGGTATGCCCTTTGTCCATCAGGAAATTGGAATATGGTATACCATTCATGGCACATTTATTTTTAGCTGTATGTTTGCTGCCTTCATTTTAGCTTTGTCCCGGTGGAAGGAAACGGCGAAACCATACCGCCCCCAGCTTCTTTCTCTTATTTGCGGTCAGTTTGTCCCGATATTTACAGCCTTTGTCTATTTGATTGGTTTGACACCTGCAGGGATTGACCCGGTGCCGATGGTTTTATGGCTCTCATCGCTTTTCTATTTTTGGTCAATCCGTTCTTCCGGCCTGTTTGCGATTATGCCGGTTGCTAAAGATGTCATTTTCAATAGTATGAATGATGGGGTAGCAGTACTTGATGAATCTCGCAGGCTGATTGAATTTAATGAGCCGCTTAGAAGCATGCTTCCTTCATTGAACAAAAAAATGCTCGGCTATGAATTTGAAAAACTATGGCTTGAGCTTACCGGCGTGCCTTTTTCCGTTCAGGCTTTTACGGCAAAATCCAGTAGTGATATCATGCTTACCATCAATGAGCAAGAGCACATCTATAAAATCCGGACATCGACTATCGTAGGGGCAGCAGATAGAAAGGGGTTTCTGCTCATTTTTACTGATATTACCGAACTGATGCAGCTGCATAAAAAATTGGAGCATCAGGCCCATTTTGATGAATTGACCCAGCTGTATAACCGTCGCGCTTTTTTTGAAAAAAGCAATCGTGAATTTGATCAATTGAGAGCTCAATCTGCCCCATTTACCGTCATTTTGATAGATGTTGACCATTTTAAAAAGGTGAATGATACATATGGGCATCATGTGGGAGATGAGGTGCTCGTGCATGTAGCTAAAACAATTCGGCTCCAGTTTGCCGGACAAGCCCTTTTTGCGCGGTACGGCGGGGAAGAGTTTATCGGTTTGGTAAAAGCATCTCTTGAAGAGGGGATAACACTTGCCGAAAAACTCCGGGGAGCTATTGAGCAGCAACCCGTCATGACAGAAGGCGGTCCGGTAAAAATAACGGTGAGTATCGGTGCTGCGGAAATGAAGAATGAGACATTGCACCAGCTGCTGCAACGTGCTGATCAGGCATTATATAAGGCGAAAGAGACGGGACGTAATCGTATCTGTATCGCTGGGAAAGATGAGGAAATATAAAAAGGCTGCAATCATATAGACAGGCAGATACTGCTTCGTAAAGGAGAGACCGGTTTTAGGATAAGCATCCGCGAAAATATTCAGCCCAAAAGACAGGAAGTACCGTTTACCTATTGCTGTCCTGTCTCTTTTGTAAGGGACAAGTTAATTGCAAAATAGGCTTCCTTTATAAAAATACAATTGACGTTTCGGCGTTATTTCTGTATTATGTGAAAGAAAAGAATGCCCGGATTTAAACGGGAGAGGTTCATAGCTGATACCCTCTATAAAAAACTATGGAAACATGCCTATATGCCATGTCCATACAGGACATGGCTTTTTTGTTTCAATCATACGTTTAATAGATTACTCCATGCGCCTCTCTTGTTATGTGTCCGGACACATTTACTAGGGAGGTTTTTTTATGTCTGGCCGAAGCCAACAAGAAGGATTAGAGGAACTAACATTATTAGGAAACCAAAATGTAAAGTATTCATTTGATTACGCCCCGGAAGTACTGGAGGCGGTGGATAATCTTCATACAAACCGTGATTACTTCGTTAAGTTCAATTGTCCGGAATTTACAAGTCTTTGTCCGATTACATCACAGCCGGATTTTGCGACAATGTACATTTCATATATTCCGGATAAGAAAATCGTCGAAAGTAAGTCATTGAAGCTGTATTTGTTCAGCTTCCGCAATCACGGTGACTTCCACGAGGACTGTGTCAATATTATCATGGATGATTTAATCAAGCTGATGGACCCGCGTTATATCGAGGTGTGGGGAAAGTTTACACCGCGCGGAGGGATTTCCATTGATCCATGGTGTAATTACGGGCGCCCTGGGACGAAGTATGAAGAGATGGCACAGTACCGTCTGATGAACCATGACCTTAACCCAGAAACAATTGATAACCGCTAATTAAATAAGTCTAGTATGAGGCAAGAGGTTTTTAGCACCCCTCTTTAAAAAAACTAAGAAGAAACGGCATTTTTCTTAGAATGCCGTTTTTTAACGTTGAAAGGAGTTATTTTATTGATCCAGGAAAAAGCAATCGTTGTTTTCAGTGGAGGACAGGACAGTACAACCTGTCTTTTCTGGGCTCAAAAGCAGTTTGCGGAAATAGAAGCAGTAACATTTGATTATGGACAGAGGCACCGCCTGGAGATCGAATGTGCGGCTGAAATTGCCAAGGAGCTTCAGATCAAGCATCATATCCTTGATATGTCTCTCCTTAACCAGTTAGCACCAAGCGCATTGACGCGCACTGATATGGAAGTGCGCGACGGAAAAGATGATGAACTGCCATCCTCGTTCGTTCCGGGACGGAATCTAGTGTTCCTTACGTTTGCCGGGATTTTGGCTGCACAGGTAGGAGCAAAGCATATTGTGACGGGTGTGTGCGAAACGGATTTCAGCGGCTATCCGGACTGCCGTGACAGCTTTATCAAGTCATTGAATGTATCGTTAAATTTATCAATGGATAAGACATTTGTTATCGACACACCGCTTATGTGGCTTACTAAGGCACAAACATGGGAACTGGCGGACAGTCTGGGGGCATTCGAATTTGTACGCGAACGGACACTTACCTGCTATAACGGTATAAAGGCGGACGGGTGCGGACAGTGCCCGGCATGTAAGCTGCGTCAAAGAGGGCTTGAGGAGTATATGAACTCAAAAAAACATGAATAAAAGCAGCTCAAAACAGCCTGCCTAAACAGATGAATTATTTAGAAGAACAGGAGTACGATTATGAGAATTTTATTTTACTTATTATCAATCGTCATTGCCAATGTAGTGACGGCACGCTTTGCACCATTGGAATTTGGCATGTTCATTGTACCGATGGGAACGCTTTTCGTAGGAGCGACCTTTATTTTCCGTGATTTAGTGCAAAATAAATACGGCCGGGCGAAAACATATTTATTTATTATGACAGCCCTTCTGTTATCAGCGCTCGCTTCCTTTTTGCTAGGAGATACGCTTATGATTGTAGCAGCGTCAGCACTGTCTTTTGTTATTGCAGAAACTGCCGATACAGAAATCTATACGCGCCTAAAACTGCCAATGGCTTGGCGTGTACTTTACAGCGGTATTGTCGGTGGATTACTCGATTCTGCTGTCTTTGTCATTGTCGGCTTAAGTCCGCTTGGCGCCGGAATACTGCCTTGGGAGGCGGTGCCGACTGCTATTTTAGGGCAAATTATCGTGAAAACGATCATCCAACTGTTTGGTGCACTGATTCTGAATCAGGTACATGTAAGAAAGGAAAAGGCGTTAGTGTAGAATTACTGACAGAAGGTATACCCAGCCTGTCTTGAAAACGCTTGCCAAACAAGGCGCGCCGATGAGCGAAGACGCGAATAGAACCTAAGTTCATGAGCGGACGAGTGAGGCAAGCAATGCTGGATGAAAGCGTTTTTCAACAGGCTGACAGGTCTATTGCCATTAGGCAATAGACCTGTTTTTAATTTACCCGCAAAAAGACAAAGGAGTTCGACGCTTATATGCAGAAAAAAGGAGGAAACGATTCTTAGCAGGCAAAGAGAAAGGAACAGGGAAATGATGAAATTTTACGCTGCTTTAGTTGGTGTATTCGTGCTCGCTATTGCCGGATTCATTTACTGGGACTATTCCACCCATACGATGAAGGGCAGCTCTAAAGATGGCACATGGAAGGTACTTTTCCAAGAACAGGGCCCAGGCAGTTTAGAAGGAGGCTGGATGCTTTCGGTGGAACAAAAAACAACGGAAGAACTTACCGTAAAGAAGCTGGCATTTTTAGAGGGGGAGGAAGTTATCGTCAGCAGAACAGAGTTCTCGGATTGGGTAGACAATGTTGATGGAACGGTTCATACCCTCCATCCTTTTTCATTCCCGGATTTATTTTTCGGCGACCCGCCAACAGACAATATTTCTTATCAAGTTCAAATAGTATGGCAGGGACTGGACGGAGAAGAACAGATGGAATATATCACGCTTAACTAATAAGAAAGCAAATGATGGGGAAACGGTGAATAAAATAGCAGGGGGAATAAGATGGTCACAAAAGAGATGGAGAGAATTTATCAGGAAGTTGCCGACATTTTGGTGAAGATGATTCCGGAGAAATGGCAGACGATCTTTCTCTATACGGAAATAGATGAAAAAAACCATAGGCTGTTTTTCTATTATTATCCCGAGTTCAGCACGGAACCAGTTTACATGCTGGATGTAGCCAGTATGCTTAAGGGAAGCAAACGGGAATGGGAAGTGCTGGCGAATGCGCTATATGACGCATTTGAACGGCTTCTCCTAGCATTTGATGAAGCCGAGCAGGAGCTTTGGACAAATTTGACCTTCCAATTAAATAGCAAAGGAAACATGAAAATCAAATTTGATTATGACGATTTGTCTACTGTAGACTTTCTCGAAAAAAAGGAAAAATGGGAGAAGGAGTATTTACAGGCCAGCTTACAGGAATTATAGCGGAAAATCAGGTCAACCGGCTGCAAAAAGCCTATCAGGTAGAGTCTTTTTGCGGCTGGACTAATACCCCCTTATACATACAAAACCAGCTGCATAGTGCAAATTACTTCAACGCTTATGATCTGCTCCCGAAGAGAGGCTGCTGTTTGCACTAATCTTACGTAGTATTCCTCATGGAATATATGCTTTCTCTTCAGCTGAGATAAAAATAAAAAAATATGTTTAGAGTTTTAAAAGATAGGGTAAAAGAGACAGTTGTCGTTTTTTGAGTAGAAAAAATCCGCTTTAATAATAGAAGGAAAATATAGAAAAATACAAATAGTCCTTTAGGTTTGAGGCGATGTAACATAAATAGTATGATTTACTTATGATAGATACTAATTAATAAAGACCATTTCTCTCACTCTCGGTTTCATTTCCCTTTTAATTAGTATAGTATTAAAGAAGAGAAAATAGAGAAGATAAAGGCAGGAGACTCTATGAATAGAATAAAATTAGGTATACGCTCCAAAATAACGGTTGGCTATATTGTCATTATTGTTTGCTTGCTAATATCCGTTATCTTTTTAAATGCGCAAATTACCTCATTGCAAAAGTCAAGGAATCATCTTATCCAATTTGATTCGCAAGTGCAGACTTTGACGAATAATATTGAAAAAAGTATAAAAGATATGGAGTCAAGTCAGCGCGGATATGTTATAACGGGAGAAACTAGCTACTTAGAACCTTATAATAATGCCTCTTCAAATTGGAAAGTAAATTATGATAAGCTCCGTCAGATAGTGGCTGAGAATCCTGGACAATTAAAGTTATTAGATGAGATTAAGGTAACAATTGACCACTGGATTGCGAATGCGGGTGATCCTGTCATCCAAATGAAAAGGGAAAATAGAGTTGAAGAATTGGAAGAATTCTTCCGGGTGGATGTAGGACGGAAGGATACGGAAGCCATTCAATCTCAATTTGAGTCTTTCCTAGCGATTGAGGCCGCAAACATTGATGAACGGGCTGCAGCACTTGATGGCCGAAACCAGATTCTAACATTTGGCCTGTTCGCTCTGTTAATTATAATTTCATTAATTGCTATTGGAATTTCAAGTGGCATCTCACGGATGATTGTCAATACAATTAGCGACGTTACGGATACAATCCGAAAAATAGCCTTATCCGGGGGCAGTCATGGAGAGCGGATCAAGGTGAAAACGCAGGATGAAGTGAGAGACCTTGCAAATGCTACGAACTACTTACTGGATACATTGGAAAAAAGGGAATGGCTGCAGAAGAATATTGCTGATATTGTGACCACGTACCAAGGTGTCTCTTCAATTACGAAGCTGGCACAAGTATTCCTGTCAGAAGTGGCAGATCGCACAGAAACTTCTTATGCCGCCTTTTATGTACGGGAAACGGTAGATAATAAAGTCAGCTACGTAAAACAGGCATCATTTGCAGGAGATAGTGCTACGGTTGGGCGTGAAAACTTCAAGCTAGGAGAAGGGCTAATAGGACAGGCAGCTGCTGAAAAGCGCATGTTCACGAATAAAGGCCTGCCAAAAGATTATCGTTTAATCGGCACGGGGCTTGGGGAAATACCGCCGAATCAAGTAGTGATTTTACCTATTATCTATGATGATGAAGCGATTGCAGTCATTGAAATAGCGACAATGAAAGAATATGATGAGCAGCAGCTGGAACTAGTTAAGCAGATTACTGAAACATTGGGCTTAACTGTAAACAGCATTTTAGGACGCATGGAAATCGTTCGTTTATTAAATGAATCACGGGCGATGACGGAAGAATTGCAAGTCCAATCAGAAGAACTGCAGACACAATCAGAAGAGCTGCAAACACAGTCTGAGGAACTGCAAATGCAAACTGATGCATTGACAGCGATTAATAAGCAGCTTGAGGAAAGAACACAAGACGCCGAAGCGAAATCTAAAGCGCTGGAAAAGGCGAAGAAAGAGTTGGAAGAGACGGCTGAACAGCTAAGACTGAACTCGAACTATAAATCCGAGTTCCTGGCAAATATGTCGCATGAACTGCGTACACCATTGAACAGTATTCTTATTTTATCTGAAATGCTTGTGGAAAATGGCAGCAATAATCTATCGGATGAAGAAGCGGAGTTTGCTAGAGTCATACATTCGTCCGGTGTGGATTTACTGTCGCTCATTAACGATATTCTTGATCTTTCTAAAGTGGAAGCAGGTAAAATTGATGTATTATTTGGCGAAGTGAATTTAAGCGAACTGCCAGCACAGATGGATCAGCTATTCTCACCAGTAGCCAACCAAAAAAATATTGAGTTTAATATTACAAAAGCAGATTCTGTTCCTGAAGTCTTCTATACAGATGCGAAGAAATTCCAGCAGATTCTGAAAAACCTATTAGCGAATGCATTCAAATTTACCGAGCAGGGCTCTGTGAGCTTGAACATTAATAGATTGAATGATCAGCAAGTGACAACATGTATGCAAAATATCAGTCCTGATTGGCTGGAAATCTCCGTGAGCGATACGGGTATTGGTATTCCGGCAGATAAACATCAGCTGATTTTTGAAACATTCCAGCAGGCTGATGGTGCGACTGTCCGTAAATACGGCGGCTCAGGTCTTGGACTTTCAATTTGCCGCGAATTCTCCAAACTACTGGGGGCTAGAATTACCCTTGCTAGTGAAGAGGGCAAAGGCAGTACGTTTACATTGATTATTCCAAGCTTACCTGATGGTATTGCCGAAGAGGAACAGATGCATTTATCCTATGCAGAGATGAGTGCAGCTTCTGCCGTGGATTATGACGATATAGAGGAATTAGAAGCGCTGGAGGCAATGGAAGCCAGCCGATTTGAAGAGCAGCCAGTGGAAGAAGAGGCAGAAGAAGAGAAGCAAGCCCCTGCTTTATCTCCACAAAATGAGCTGGAAGTATTCCAAAATAAACGAGTATTAATAGTCGATGATGACAACCGAAATATTTATGCACTGAAGCGAGTTCTAGAAAACCGGGGAATGACGACATTAGTCGCGAAAGACGGTTTGGAATGCTTAGATATTATGAGGGAAGATCATAATATAGATGTGGTGCTAATGGATATCATGATGCCGAATATGGACGGCTATGAAACAATGTCGATCATCCGTAACGAAATGAAATTAACGGATCTGCCGATTATCGCACTGACAGCGAAAGCGATGAAAAATGACCGTGACAAATCGCTGGAAGCCGGCGCATCTGATTACATTAGTAAACCATTAAATTTAGAGCAGCTGTTCTCAGTGCTGAGAGTATGGCTCGTGTCTAAAGGAGTTAAGTAATGGGGAATTATGATGAACAGAGGTTGGAAAATAATCAGCATGCCAATCTTGAATTAGATTTACTGCTAGAAACCGTATACCGATTATCGGGTTATGACTTCCGCCAATATAACCGGGCTTCCATCTCCCGTCGTGTATACAACCGGATGAAAATCAATAACATCCCGACAATTTCCCGCCTTCAGGAAAGGGTCATACATGAGGAAGGATATTTAACGCAGCTGCTAAATGACTTCTCGATTAATGTAACGGAAATGTTCCGCAATCCCAGCTTTTTCAGGGCATTGCGGACGGATGTTATACCAAAGCTGCGCGATTATCCGGAAATCCGCATATGGCATGCGGGTTGTGCTACCGGTGAGGAAGTATTCTCGATGGCGATTCTCCTTGAGGAGGAAGGGCTTCTTGATAAGGCGGTCATTTATGCAACGGACATGAATGAACGGGTACTCGAAAAGGCGAAGCAAGGTGTGTTTCCGATTCAGCGTATGCAGTCCTACACAAAAAATTATATGCTTGCGGGCGGAAACCAAGCATTTTCCGAGTATTATAAAACAGATTTTCAGTTTGCGTATTTTCACTCATTCTTGAAAAAAAATATTATTTTCGCGCAACATAACCTTGTAACAGACCAGTCATTTAATGAGTTCCATTTAATCCTGTGCCGCAACGTGCTAATCTATTTTTCACCACCACTGCAAAATCAGGTTCATGGATTATTTTATGATAGCCTTAGCTTAAACGGGTTCCTCTGTTTAGGTGACAAGGAGACATTGCGGTTTGAAGAGCTAATCTCTAATTATGAAGAAGTAGTAGCAAGTGAGAAAATATACCAAAAAGTTAAATAGTAAAAAAGGGGATGTCCGAGAAGTTGTTCGAGGACATCCCCTTTGCCATGAGGATGGGAATATATTGATGTGACCATCGCAGGAGCAATATTTTATAAGGGATATTTATTATGAAAAAGGTTGTGTTAAGAGTCGTTCTGACTTTTAATACAGCCCTTTTTTTATTTCTTTGCAACAAAAAGAGAGAATGACAAAGGAAAAGACGAAGAGCTATCGAATATTTAAAAAAAAATCGGTGTTAGGTGGAGGAGTAGGCGATGAATGGATATAATAAACTATTAGTAACAATAGGATGTGTAATCGTATTGGCAGCCTGCCAAGCTGAAACGGATAAAAAAGAGGATGTGGCTGTGAGTACAGGCTTGATTTTGCAAGAAGCCATTAGTCAGGAAGAAAATGAAATTCTCCCTGAGCATACCGGCTATATCGGGGATTCTTCCTGGGAAAATGAAAAAACATTGCTCGTCCAGTACCGGGATGCCGGGGCACCGGCCGAGTACCAGAATGAATTTTACATAGAAACTACTGGAAAGCAAGTCATTTACAGATTTACGAATAAAGGAGACAGCCCATTTTCGTGGAAGATTACTGCTCCCGATGACCGTATGTGGAATAGTGGGGAATTGAATCCGGGACAGTCTAAAACGTTTGTTGCACAATATAAAGAAGGGTATATGCCTAAAGGGCTCTATACATTTTCCGTAGCGTCTTTAAACAATCAAGATAGCGTGTTTGATTTTGTCATAACAGCGCCTGAATAAAATAAAAACTATCCAGAAGGGTATCACTTCTGGATAGTTTTTGCTCTTGTAGAGGGAAAGATACCATCTATCGTTACGGATAGATTGGCTATTAATGCCTCTTATTTTGCCTGTGCCTGAAGCATCAGGATACAAATATCATCTGGCTGATCTTGCTGCTTTTCTTTGGAAATGAGCTGTTCAACTGTCTCCTGGAAATTCGTCCATTTCGAAGAGGAAGCTGCACGAATGTGCTTTTCAGATTCAATTTCACAAGGACCCATTGCTTCAAGCAGGCCATCCGTAAATAAGATGATTTGTAAATCAGTTGTATAGTGGAGCGTTTGCTTTTTCACTTTGATTTCATCAAAGAAGCCGACTGCATAGCTGCCCTTATCCAGAGGAACAAGCTCCTTATTGTCAACAAACGCATAGCCTGCCGGGTGTCCCGCATTGACATATTCCACTGTGTTGCTTTCTGTATCAATGACAAGATAAATCGCCGTGAAATAGTAAGGCATATCCTGCTTACCATCCTGCAGGAGAGCCATATAGCGGTTTAGCTCCTTTATGACAAGCTCAGGTTCAACAAGCTGCTTGACCGCTTCGCGAAGCACAGAGGAGATGAACATACAAACGAGCGAAGCGGAAATGCCGTGCCCCATCATATCGAGCAGGATGACTGCATAGCGGTGCTCACTAATTTTATGCCAGTAATACATATCACCAGCTAAATTGGAGGAAGGCATATAAGTTACTTCAATCTGCAGATTTTCTTTAGAAAGAGGCGGGCTTAGCAGGCTTCGCTGTACATGAGTCGCTAAATCCAGCTCATACTGAATTTTCTTTTCATGCTGCTTGTGCCAGTCTAATTCAGACTTCAGTCGAAGTGCTACACGGATACGAGCGAGCAGCTCCGTTTTGTTGATAGGTTTCGTAATATAATCGGCGCCACCAATATCTAACGCTTCAGCAAGCTTGCTTTTATCTTCAAGTGCCGTCACAAAAATAACGGGAATATCCTTGAATCGATCATCTTGCTTAATACGTTTACATGCCTCCAAGCCGTCAATCTCCGGCATCATTATATCGAGCAGGATTAAGTCGACCGCTCCGCCGGTTGCCTTCGTATCTTCTAAATGAAGATAATCGAACAGCTCCATCGCTGAGGCAAGCGATACACAATCATGATAGCCAGCGTTGTTAAGTATTTTCTCGATAACAAATAAATTAACTGAATTATCGTCCACAAGAAGAATCGTCATTTTTCCTTCACCTTATCCCAATTAAATAGTTACAAAAAAGTTTGTCATTTAGCTACCGTACAATAATAAATAGTACAGTCCAATTCTAATATTTTTATTAAATTGATAGTGGCCTTCAAAGGATGTTTAATAGGAAAGTCACTTATTTTACTTTGTGAAATATTAAATTGAAAGCGTATTCGTTTTTTAATATATATCAATCTCATTATACAGTAAACATATTAGAAACCCTATCTTTTACCCTTATAAAGCTAAAAAATAATAAGAGTTTATGAAAATAAATAAGAATAAACCAATGATGTCTTGTTATTTTCCAAGTAAAGGGTAATGGAGGGCGCTTTTTGTGAGTCCAACGTAAAAATATGAATGTTGCTTCAACTTAGTAAAGATGAGCCGTTTTTAGGTGGAGGAACACATTCGGGGGACAATTCATGTATGTATTTTTTTTAGTACTTTTTTGATATAAGGGCAATTTAAAATACCTATTTCCTAAATGAAAGTTTGAAATGCGCAATACATGGGAATAAAAACTTACACAAGAGAATAAAGGAAAATAAAATCCAATAAAATTGGACAAACTATTGTATGAGGAGTACAAAAATGAAGTGCAGGCATTTTGTACTTGTCATATTAAATAATGAGGAGGAATAGTATGCCAAACGTAGAAGTAAACTGTACGATCTCAAATTGTCTCTTTTATGAAAAAGGAAATTTATGCGGTGCTGAAAAGATTCTTGTAGACCGTACAGAAAACAGCCGTGGTAAAAATAACACCGAGTTTGCATCTGATTTCGATGATTATTCTGTAACTGAAAAAGCCAGCACATCCAGTGAAACGTGCTGTCAGACATTTGAACCAAAGGACAAGCATCACAATTAACGAAACGTTGCTCATAGCGTTTCGCCCAGCTTTCAAAAAAGGGACTAAAAAGAATTCTTTTTAGTCCCTTTTACTTTTGAAGGAGCGGGAACTCGCCTATCCTAAAGGTAACCAAAAAAAGGCTTTATTAATACATAAGAAAACCGTGTAATTTTTGGTAATGCAGGTTAAAAAATGATAGCTGCTCTTAATTGCTGATTCCTCAGAACGTTCGCTTCCCCTTTCTATCATTCATCCTATATAATGAATAAAAAGTATCGAGTCACCATTATTTTCCTGGATAGTATTGTAGCCAGGCAGTAAGAATGGTGATGTATTATTATCTATTCAAAAGCATGACGAAATGCACTATTTTGAAAAGTTGGAGTGGGAAGAAGGTGAGTGAGATGGAAATGCAGATGCTTTTCGAGCGCAATATACAACTGCTTTTCTTTCAGGACCATATTGCTTTTTGGACAAATAAGGTAGACGCGGATTTTCATCAGCATCACTATATCCAATTGACATTGGCAATAGGAAGTACTTTTTTTGTTGAAGTGGATGGCCGGGAATTTACAACAAGTGGTGTACTGATCGATTCTAAGAAACAGCATCGATTACAGGGGACAAATGGCTGGCAGCTCTACCTGCTCGTAAGTCCAGAATCAGTTTTCGGTGAGTCACTAAAAAACAAGATAAAGACAAATAAAGGTTTTATGCTGCTGGATAGCGATGAAATACAAAGTCCAGAATACATATTAGATATCACGTCATGGAAAGACCGCGAACATTACGATCTGCTGCTGAGTAATTTAAAAAAGACACTCGGCATTGCAGTAGTGGACACAGATTCCCGGCTCGATTCGAGAATACAGCAAGCGCTGGATTTTATAAGTGACCACACAATAGAAGAGATCAATCTCCGTCAGATAAGTAAATATGTTCATCTATCCGAAAGCAGGCTATCTCATCTATTTAAGGAAGAAATGGGGATATCGTTGACGGGGTATCTGCTGCATGAAAAATTAAAAAGGGCATTTTTGCTGATCTTTGGAGGGAAAAGCTTGACGGAATCTGCCCTGGAAGCAGGATTTAATAGTTCTTCGCATTTTACGAGAAGTGCCCGGGAAAAACTCGGGATGACGCCAAGTGCTATAAAAAAATAGCATCTATTTGCAATTTTATTATGAAAGCATTCGCTATAGTGAATCTATAGAAAGGATGATTCACTATGAAAGAATACTTGGCAAGTACAATGATGCTGAATTTTGAAAATCCAAGCATTCAACAGTTAATCGACAGAAAAGGCTGGCGCAGACTGGCGGAAAGAGACAGGATTTCACACATTTATGAATTTGTTCGTAATGATATAACGTTCGGCTATAACCAGAGCGATGAACTAACAGCTTCGGAAGTGCTCCGTGATGGCTACGGGCAATGCAATACAAAAAGCACGTTGCTTATGGCTCTGCTCCGGGCGGTTGGTATTCCTTGCAGAATCCATGGGTTCTATATTGATAAGCGGATGCAAAAAGGAGCCCTGACTGGTATTGTGTACCAGTTTGCACCGAAAAAAATCGTCCATGCCTGGACAGAGGTATATTTTCAAGGAGAGTGGCTGGCACTGGAAGGAGTCATCATTGATGAGCCGTATTTGCAGCAAGTAAAGGAAAAACTATACCGCTTTAATAATGGTTATATAGGTTACGGCGTGGCTGTTGAGCACCCAAAAGATATAAATGTATGCTGGAACGGGGCGAGTACTTACATCCAGAGCTTTTCCATTACCGATGATCTTGGCATCTATGCCAGTCCTGATGAGTTTTTTTCACAGTTTCACAATACGGATCGTTTTGTTAAGAAGCTGCTTTTTAACATACTTCGAAAAAGAATTAATCGCCAGCTGGATTCCCTTCGTAAGCAGAATAAGAACTACGTAGAATAATTGTTTAAAGTTATAACATTTATACAAATCGAGAGCCTTGTATAAAATTTATGCGAATAACAATTAAATGGCCGTAAATTACGGAATGAAGGGGATGAAAAGGCACTTATCCGAATATAAAATAGGAGAGCTGCCTACAGAATGATCAGTCAAGATATCCGCTTTTTTACAAGTGTAAATCGTATAATGCGAAGGGAGAGCGAATTTGAAAGTAGACGAGCAAATTGCTGAAAAGGTCCAACTCCGCCCGTTACGCTTACAGGATTTCAGCAGGGTTGCAGAATGGAGCCGGGATATGGAATTTTGTTTTGCAAACAGCTGGGAACCTAGCAGGGAGGAAGAAGAGCTTTATCAATGGTGGGCAAATTGGGTCAATAGTAAGATGGATGATTTTTTACGTATTGGAATTGAATTTGAAGAGAGGCTCGTCGGCTATGCTGATTTGGCAGATATCCGCTATGGCAAGGCAGAGTTTGGCATCGCTATTGGGGAATCGGGCCTTTGGGGGAAAGGTGTTGGGCCGGCTGCTGCAAGAAAGCTGCTGAATTATGCCAAAGAAACGCTTGGGCTTACAACGATAGTTGCCGAAACCCACCAGACGAATCACCGCTCTAGAAAAATGCTCCAAAAGCTTGGATTTCGGGAGGTAAGCCGTAATGGGACGGATATGTATTACGGAGAGGAAACCGCCTTAATCCAATATGAAAAGCTGCTGTAAATGATGAGAAAATATACGTTAAAAAGCCGTTCATGTAAAATAAAAAAGAAACAAAGCAGTAATGCATAATGAAGGAGAAAAAAACATGGGAAACGTAACAGTACTGCATATTGATGCGTTCAGTACAGTACCCGGAAAGGGAAATCCGGCTGGGGTTGTATTAAACGGGGGGCAGTGGACAGACGAACAGATGCAGGAGATTGCAAGAAAAGTAGGGTTTAATGAAACCGCATTTGTCGTACCAACAGAGAAGGCAGATATCGGCATCCGCTATTTTACGCCGGGACACGAAAATAATTTATGCGGACATGCAACGATGGGCACAATTTTTGCCCTGTACAGAGAGGGACAGCTTACAAAACAGTCCTTCACAATCGATACAAAAGCGGGCATACTGCCAATTGATGTAAAAGAGGAACACAACAGTATAATGATCACTATGCAGCATGCTGCTCCGGCCTTTCAAACCTTTGCAGGGAACAAGGCAGAACTTGCTGAAGCAATCGGACTCCAAGAAGAGGATATCCATGATGATTTGCCGATTGTTTACGGAAGCACCGGCATCTGGACGCTCATTGTACCCATCAAGAGTCTTGCCAGCTTTTCTGCTATGAAGCCTCATACAGAAAACTTTCCGATAGTGCTGAAGGAAATGCCGCGTATGTCGATTCACCCGATCTGTCTGGAAACACGGGATGAGGAATGTATCCTGCATAGCCGCCATTTTTCATCACCATTTTCAGGAACGGTAGAAGATCCGGTCACCGGTACTGCATCCGGGGTGATGGGTGCCTATTATAACACATATGTAAAACCCGACCTGCCGCTGCCTGCTACTCTTATAATGGAGCAGGGACATGAGATTCATAAGGACGGCAAAGTGTACGTACATGTAGATGAAGAAGAGGGACAGCTGTCTATTTCGATTTCCGGCACGGCGGTGTTTGTGAAGGAGTTTGAAATAGAAATTTTATAATATAGTTCTGTATTAATAAAATTATAGTATGTAGAAGGGGAGCCTGCTGCTTGCGGGGTTCCCTTTATTTTTCCAAACGATGCTCCTATCAAGTAAAAAATATTGATTAGACAAAAATCCGACCTGTAAACCAGCCTTCGATAAACTCCTCTAACGATGACGCAATTACGATCCGACTATCATCTTCATGATTCCACACATAAATATTGTCGCCGGGAACTCTTCCATTTAATAATGAATAGCCAAATAAATCACCATTCCCCGCATCAGAAAAAAATAAGAAATTATGTAACGGCATCATAGAATCTCTATACTCGTGAAGAGTTCGAAAAAACATGTTTTCTTTGATAAGCTGTTGTGTTGACCATATATAAGAAACCCCATAGTCGCCATATACTCCATTTGTCTCGCTGTATAATTCAGCTAACACCATAGGTAATTCAACGTTTAATTCTTCCTGAATTACCTGCAGCTCGTTTTTGTAGCGGGTGCTTTAAACCGATAGTCTTTTGATATACTGCTTACATACTTTTTCCACACAAATAAGGTATACCTCCTTTCCATGTGACATACACATTCACTGATGTTTTGAATCTTAAAAGCATCGTCCATGCTGTCGGTGTAAATATAACTCTATTTCTTACCCCTGTAAAACGAAAATCACTTATTGATTACTCGCCTTTGTAGCATCTTCTGTAACGGTAATAGCCCAGGAAATAATAGTTGTACTGTCTCTCACGTTATTCTCTATCAATGTTGTAAACATTGCTTGGATGCCAGCTTCAATCCCGGATTGCATGAGGGTATTATAAATATTTTGGGGAGCGGCATAAGGCTCATTAGGACATTCAAGCAAGCCGTCCGTCGTGAGAAAAAGCTGGTTTTTTCCTTTCCTCAGCTCCTTCACACCGACTGTATAGCAGGGGACTTTCTGTTCGAAGGTGTTTACCTGACCTATCCATTCATAAAATTGCCGTTGGTTTACTTGGTACTGGCGTAATACGGCTAACTCCGGGTGCAGCATGTAAAAGACACAATCGCCTACTGAAAACCACCAAACATATTTGTCTTTTCGAATAACAAGTAAACAAGCAGTCTCTCCAGTCGCTTGTCTGCAGACAGATAAAAATTCTTTTGATTGAAATAGCTTCAGCACCTTCTGTTCAATTATGTTGAAGGTGTGTCTTGTTAGGGAACAGGATAACAAAGAAACGAACTGGTCCTTATTGTTTTCAAATAGAGATAAAATAAGCTCTGCACTTTCCGCTGTGTTGTGGGCATCTAACAGAATGGCAAATTCCCAGTCGTTTGTTTGATCGATCCATGCTAAACATCCGTCTTCATTTTTATATTGACCGGCATTTGAATTCCCGCCATATCGGCCAATGATCATATGCTGAAGTTTTATGATATCAGGCTCATCTACAAAATCCTTTTGGCTGCCGACCCAGCAAAATCCTGCCGCTGAATTATTCATGGTGATGATTTTCTAGATATGTTTTTATACGAAGACAAAGCGCTGTAACCTCATCATTATCACCCATTGGAGCTTCCTCCCATCCATAAACATCAAATGGCCCCCAGTACTGTTCCGGTGTATTAGGATAGCGCGGGACAAGGTGCATATGCAGATGGGGAACGGAATTCCCAGATACGAGAGAATATACATGTTCGGCTTTTTCTGATGCCAGCAGCGCTTTACTTACCCTCACCATCATGACGCCAAATGCTTGTGCTTCCTCTATCGTCATATCGCCAAGTGTCGGGGCATGTCTTTTTAGATCAATCATGATATGGCCTAAATAGCTTGGTTTTCCAGCTTGATCAATATGCCCCACATACAAGGTATCATCCTCATAAATAACGTTTCCAGCAGTTTGAATGTTTCCGGCATGTTTTTGGCAAATAAAACAATCTTTCAAGTTTATCTCCTCCTTTCTACTGTAAAGAAAGTATAGACCGGCCTGTTAATAAATGTAAATAGGCTTTAAAAAACCGCCTACCGTGGCGGTAAAAGAATCACTTTTCACTGGGCAAATAAAGCTCCTATATCATGAAATAAATAAGTTTCTCTTAAAATTCGGACTCAGTTCGCTCCAGACGTCAAACTTATTGCCATCCGGATCCTTAAAAATAAAGTTCCTTCCGGCATGCCCTCGGTTTTCGATTTCACCGACTTCTATTTCTTTTTCGATGAATTCTTTCCGCAGCGCCTGCAGGGCAGGGTAACCGTCAACCTCGAAAGTCATAGAGCACCGTAGTTCCCCGGCAGCATCTACAAAGTTGGCACTTTCGCTTTCCGGAGATTTTACTAGAAAAATGCTGACATTCGCCAGATTCAGAATCGCTTTATCTTCATCCTGATGGGTAAGTTGGGCATGCAGATTATCAACATACCATTTTGCAGAACGATCTACATTTGTGACGGGTAGGTAGAGCGTTCCGACTCTTATGAGTGATTGGTTCATATAACTACCTCCATTTTTTACATATGGCTGTGCTTGTTTGTTGAATTCATTTTGGTTCAAATGGATAATGGGGAACTTATCACCGAATTATTCATCAACGATAATAAATACTTCCGCTCTTGGTAGCAATTTTCCTTCTATTCCGCATATTTAGGATAAAATTTCTTGAAAAATAAAGCTTTATTCCATCTGACCACTTTAAAATGTTTGAAATTGACTATTTCTAAAAGTTCAGAATTTATTATAATAAGCGATATACTAACCTGAAGGAGTGAGTAAGAAATGTCAATTTTAACAGGGTCAGATGTAGTGAAAAGAGGAATGGCATTAATGCAAAAGGGCGGTGTCATCATGGATGTGGTGAATGCTGAACAGGCGAAAATTGCTGAAGCAGCAGGAGCTGTAGCCGTTATGGCACTGGAGCGTGTGCCTTCAGATATCCGGGCAGCAGGCGGGGTAGCGCGTATGGCAGATCCCCGTATTGTGGAGGAAGTAATGAATGCTGTTTCGATTCCTGTTATGGCAAAAGCACGGATCGGTCATATCGTCGAGGCTCGGGTGCTAGAGGCAATGGGTGTTGATTACATAGATGAGAGCGAGGTACTGACACCGGCGGACGAAGAGTTCCATTTACTGAAAAGCCAATATACAGTACCATTCGTCTGTGGCTGCCGCGATTTAGGGGAAGCTGCACGCCGTATTGGGGAAGGTGCCGCTATGCTCCGTACAAAAGGGGAGCCCGGGACAGGAAATATTGTCGAAGCTGTCCGTCATTTACGAAAAGTGAATGCGCAAGTAAGAGCAGTCGTGGCAATGAATGAAGATGAATTGATGACAGAGGCGAAAAATTTAGGAGCTCCTTATGAAGTACTACTGGCCATTAAGCGTGAAGGACGTCTGCCGGTTGTTAACTTCGCAGCAGGCGGGGTAGCAACTCCTGCGGATGCAGCACTCATGATGGAGCTTGGAGCGGACGGTGTATTTGTAGGCTCCGGCATTTTCAAGGCGGAAAACCCTGAAAAGTTTGCGCGTTCCATTGTACAGGCAACAACGCATTATCAGGACTACGAACTGATCGCTGATGTGTCGAAGCAAATCGGAACACCGATGAAGGGAATCGAAATCCGCCAGCTTGCACAAGGTGAGCGCATGCAGGAGCGTGGCTGGTAATGAAGATTGGCGTGTTAGCACTTCAAGGGGCTGTAACCGAGCATATGAAGGCGATTAAAGCATGCGGAGCACAAAGTATTGCCGTTAAACAAGGGGAACAGCTGAAGGAACTGGACGGTTTACTATTGCCGGGGGGAGAAAGTACAGCGATGCGGCGCTTAATTGACTATGCGCAGATGCTGCCTGCGCTCACGGAATTCGCCAAAAACAAGCCGGTATTTGGGACATGTGCAGGGTTGATTCTACTTGCTGAAACGGTAGAAGGCGAAGAGGCGCATATCGGGCAGATGCGTATGACTGCTCGCCGCAATGCATTCGGGCGTCAGGTGGACAGCTTTGAGACAGAGCTTGCCATTGAAGGTGTGAGCGACTCTTTTCCAGCTGTTTTTATCCGCGCACCGAAAATTGCCGCTGTAGAAAATGGGGTAGAGGTTTTAGCAACACATGAAGGCGATATTGTCTGTGCAAAAGACCGCCATCTGCTAGCCTGCTCCTTTCATCCCGAGCTGACGGGTGACCGGTCCTTGATGAAGTATTTTATTGAGAAAATGTGCAGCAAACAAACCGTGAATTAAAAACCTGCGTCTAGACGAAGAAAGAAGTCTAGACGCTTTTTTTAGTCAAATTAAGTTCTCTCTATCTCCAGGAGTCGAAGAAAACTTTAAGATGGAACAAATTCCAAAGGATCCTGACACTGTGTATAGCCGTGCCGCTTGTAAAATTCTGTTCCTTCTTCGCTAGGCCATACAATAACAAACTCATAGTCATTATCCTTCACCCACATATTGACCTGTGCCAGAAGCTTGCCTCCGACCCCTTTTCCCCGCCACTCCGGCACTGTATAAACATTTGTCATATAAGCAAACGGGCGGGTGATCCGTCCAGGTCTCGGCACCTTTTCAATCAGCTCTATATACATATGCGAAACAATCTGACCGTCCATTTCGGCTATCCATATATGCCAGCGCTCACCGGCAATTGCCTGCTCTAAAAACCCTCTACATTCCTTTTCAAACGATTCATAACCGGATGAGTTTCCTACCATCTCCGGATAATCCTCCAAGGTAAAATCCCAACGCATACGAATAAGCTGGTCTATATCTTCCATTGTCGCTAAACGGATATTCATCTAATCCCTCTTTTCAGTTGTCTCTTTAAGATAACATTGTGTTTGTTTCTAGTATAAAGATTAGGAAGAAAATGGACAACATTCTATATTAAAGAAAGTGATTATGAAAAGAGGGAAATAATGATTTTGAAATTATATGTGCCTATGTGTTACTTGTGAGCCTTAAAGTCATCTATCTCTACTGGGGGTTGATTTGATAGTAAAGGGACCATTATAATTTGTTATAAAATTTATTTACCAAAAGTTGGAGGTATAGCGATGGAAAGGGTAGAGCCGATAAATGCAGCACATCAGGTTGTTAATAAATATTTTCCGAATTGTATAGGAGCCCTGCTAGCAGGGAGCGTTGTTCGAGGTGAAGCGACAGAGACATCTGATCTTGATATAGTCATTTTTGATAAAAATAGCGCTGCACCATACCGGGAGTCCCTTGTGGATTTCGGATGGGCTATCGAAATCTTCGTGCATGACTTGGTATCCTATAAGCGTTATTTTAAAAGCGATTGCGAGAGAGCGAGGCCTACACTGCCCAAAATGGTAAGCGAAGGGATTGTCTTAAAAGATGAAGGAATCATTACTTCTATAAAACAAGAGGCAAACGACATGCTGGAAAAAGGGCCGGAAGAATGGACAGCAGAAACAATTAACACAAAACGGTATTTCATTACAGATGCGCTTCATGATTTTATAGGGAGTTCCAATAGAGCAGAAGAAATATTTATAGCTAATGCGCTTGCTGACTTGGTAAGTGAATTTGTACTAAGAACAAACCGTAAATGGATTGGCCATTCAAAATGGGTAGTTCGTGCCTTGAACCATTATGACGAGCAGTTCGCAAAGCAATTTGTAGAAGCGTTTGATCTATTCTATAGGACTGGCGAAAAAAACAGTGTAATCCATTTCGTTGAAAATATGCTGGAACCCTTTGGAGGACAGTTATTCGACGGGTATTCGGCTGGAAAGAGTACAGAACATTAAATAATTGATTGCTCAGTATTTCAGTTGTTCATTGCAAAAATCAACATAGTAAAGCCTCGTTCTAATTTATGAAAAAACATAATGTTCAGGGTAGCGCCATTTCCATTTTCCTTTATAAAAATTTATGGTTCTTCACCATAAACCAAGAATAACAAACTAGTTTTTAGAGTTGTCTTGAAGCGGCACCTGGCGACTCCTTGGGGACGAGCGCGTGCAGAAAATCCAATGAAATCGGGGGCTATCGCCGAATTTATTTAGTTGGAACCGTCCTCCAGGAAAGCGTCCAGACAAAAACAACTCCAGGTTACGATGGTGAGTAACATAAATTCAATTATTTCAAAAAAATGGGTGGAAAATCATTTTATATTGAATTAGCATGAAAAATGTAGACAGCACAAAGGAAAAAGGGGTGGTAGCCATGAAAATTGAAACGATTCCTAATTATCGTATGGCCTACGTACGGCAAGTGGGTCCATATGGTCCTGCAAACAAACAGGCGATGGAAAGGATCAAGAGCTGGGCAGCGGATAATAATCTGCTGAATGATAAGGGGATCTATGGAATTCCTCAGGATAACCCTGCTGAAACAGAGCCTGAACAGTGCAGATATGATGCCTGTATTGTTATTCCGGACGATTTTCAGCTGGAGGAAGGAATGAATGAAGGTGAGCTGGCAGGAGGGGAGTATGCTGTTTATAAAGTTGAACATACAGCGGAGGCTATTCAAAAGGCTTGGGTAGATAGTTTGGAAGGTTTACATCATAGTGAGTATCAAATAGATCATAAACCGGTTATTGAAAGGTATAGGCAGGAAATGGTCAGCAGCCACTTTTGCGAAATATGTGTACCTGTTAAGAGAAAGGATGCTTCAACACTCTTGTAACAAAAAAGAGAACCACCTCTCTAGAGCGGCGGTTCAGAGTATTGAACCCTTTATGGGCTCAATCATAGGTATGTACATGAATTTGGAATACAACGACAACCTTTTCTATTTCTTACTCTTATTTTCTAATATAAAGAATAGTTTGTAAATATTAAAATTAATTTATTTATGGTGAATTTCTTGCGCATTTCTTGCTTGTTTTGAATTAAGTAAGACAAAAGGCATAATTTGCTGCAAATACTGTAAAAATGTTAGGAATATAAACGCAAAACAGAAGTTAAAGTGAATCAGGAGGAACAAACCTCCTGATTATTTTTTTGAAAAAAGGAATGCTTTTCTTCTTATCTTTTATGCCACCAAGGAATAAGGGGGATTATGAAATAAGCTTTAATCCGATTGTTGCGCTTAAAATCATGGCGATAAAAACCATCCGTTTCCAATCTCGGCTTTCCCCATACATAATCATTCCCGTAATTGCTCCTCCTACGACGCCGATACCCGTCCAAATAGCATAGGCTGTTCCCATTGGTAAAGTTTGCAGGGAGTAGCCAAGCAGAAAGAGACTTGATCCAAATCCTAAAATGAGCAGTAGAAGGGTTTGCCAGTTGCGGGTTTTACTTAATTGATTAATCATGGAAACACCGAATGCTTCTAGTAATCCTGCGATAATTAATGAAATCCAAGCCATTACTGTTCAGCTCCTTCCTCTGTTTTCTCTTCTGTAACCATTTTCAAACCAATTACTCCGGCTAACAGCAGTCCAATCAGCAAAATTTTCCGCCAGTCAAAGGGCTCTTCAAAGAAGAAGATTTCGGCAAGGACCGTGCCTGCTGTACCTAACCCGACGAACACGGCATAAACGGTACCAGCCGGTAAAATCTGTGCAGCGGTGATCATTAAATAATTGCTGATAATAAGGGCGATAATCGTTCCTGTCCATGTCCAAAAGTCAGAGGCATGCGCCAGCCCGATTACCCAAAAGATTTCTAAAAAAGCAGCGATAAAGACTTTCAGCCAGTTTGTATTCATGCTAGAACACTCCTCGTTGTATTTTTGACAAAAAGAAAAAGCCAAAGAGACCACTGTTAAAAACAGTATCTCCCAGGCTTTTATCCTTCCGTGCCACAGCGTAAGCCGTGAGTCTTCTCTCGGACCAGTCCAACATATTTGCTGCGGAACCCTAGAAAACATTCAACTTATGCAATTACCCTGTATTATACACAGTTTTTATTTTTAGTCAACCTCTATAAGGATTTTTGTCTTCCATAACAAAGAAAGCGGCTGAGAAAAAATTACAGGGAAACAGCTGCACCTTCTCTACGCTTAATATAATCACGTCGAAACAATTCATTTTATCCCACTTATCTGATTTATGATTTAAATTTTTATTGACAAAGTTATCTTCCAAGTTTATGTTGGTAATGTAATTGATAAAGATTATCATTATCAAATGAGGTGAGAGGAATTTGCGTTTGTTAGTACAGGATATTGAAATCGCCTATGATAAACGGAAAATTATAGAGCAATTGTCCATCGGTATACCAGATGGGCAAATCACGACCATTATAGGTGCCAATGGGTGCGGGAAATCGACACTCTTAAAAGCGATGACAAGAATTCTTCCGTACCAGAAGGGGGGAGTTTACCTGGATGGTGAGCAAATACATACATTGGATACAAAGGAACTGGCAAGACAAATTGCCATTTTGCCGCAAACACAGGATGCAAATAATGGTTTGTTAGTAGAAGAGCTTGTCTCGTACGGTCGGTTCCCTTACCAAAAAGGATTCGGTTCCTTATCCAAAAAAGACAAGGAAATAATCGACTGGGCGCTCGATGTGACGAATACGGCAGCATTCCGCTATCAGACAGTGGACGCCTTATCCGGAGGGCAGCGGCAGCGTGTCTGGATTGCAATGGCGCTTGCTCAAGATACGGAAATTATTTTCTTGGATGAACCGACAACGTATTTAGACATGGCCCACCAGCTGGAAGTGCTAGAGCTTTTGCAAAAGTTAAACAAGGAGCAAGGCCGCACGATCATTATGGTACTGCATGACTTAAATCATGCTGTTCGTTTTTCCGACCATATGATTGCCCTGGCAAAAGGAGAGGTGGTGGCAGCTGGGTCAGCTGAATCTGTCATGACACCGGAAGTGCTGAGACAGGTTTTCCAGATTGACGCAATGATCAGCGAAGATCCGACTACAGGAAAGCCGTTTTGTATGACATATCATTTACTAAAAGGAGATAAATAACATGAAAAAATGGCTATGGCTATGTGTAGCAGTAATGCTGCTTGCGTTAGCGGCATGCGGTAACGAAGAAGAAAAAGGAAGTAATGAAGGTAAGGCAAAAGAGGAATCATCAAGCGATACGGTTACTTATACTAAATCCGATGGAACAGAAATTGAAGTGCCTGCAGATCCTAAGCGTGTTGTTGTACTCGCTGCCTATGCTGGCGATGTCATGAAGCTCGGTGTAAATATTGTCGGAGTGGATTCATGGTCGGCAGATAATCCGGAATTCAAAGAGAGTTTAAAAGATGCTGCGGTTGTATCGAATGAAGATGTGGAAAAGATTATTGAACTGGAGCCGGATTTAATTATTGGCTTTGACAGTATTGAAAATGGGGATAAGCTGGCTGAAATTGCACCGACTGTTTTATTTACATACGGTGAGTACGATTATTTACAGCAGCATATCGAAATCGGTAAAGCACTGAACAAGGAAGAAGAAGCAAAGGCTTGGGTGGAGGACTTCAAGAAGCGTGCTGCTGAAGCCGGCGATAAGATCAAGGAGAAAATCGGAGAAGAAGCAACGATTACAGTTGTAGAAAACTACGATAAACAAATGTATATTTTCGGTGATGCATGGGGCCGAGGTACGGAAGTTTTGTATCAGGCAATGGGCTTGAAGATGCCGAAAGCAGTAGAAGAAGCAGCACTGGAGCCGGGCTATTATGCCATTTCCCAGGAAGTACTAGGCGATTACACGGGGGATTATTTACTGATGAGCTTAGTTAGTGATGGACAAGATACATCCTTCCTTGAGAAGGATTGGTTTAAAAAGATCGGGGCTGTACAAAAAGGGCATTTCATTCAAGTGGATGCCAAGAGTTTTTACTTTAATGATGCATCCTCACTTGACTATCAGCTAAAGGTGCTGGAAGAAGCATTTGCTGCGATTCAACCGTAAGGAGCCGGAGCTATGATCAACGCTTCATATCAAAAATTTTCTTTTTCAATAAAGGTCATACTTGCTGTCGCCGTATTGGCGGCGATCAGCTGCATGGCTTTTGGGATAGGGGCTGCAGAAACAACACTTTCAGACGTATTCAAAGCAATCATTGGACAATCTGGCGGAGAATATTACGAAGTACTACGTGAAATTCGATTTCCCAGGGTGATCGCAGCCTTTTTTGTTGGAAGTGCGCTTGCTGCTGCAGGAGCGATTATGCAGGGGATTACGAGAAATCCCCTAGCTGATCCCGGCCTTTTAGGGCTTACTTCGGGTGCTAACATGGGCCTGGCTGCAGCATTAGCCTTTTTACCTGCTGCCAACCATTTAACCATTATGGCGGCTTGTTTTATCGGTTCAAGTATCGCAATGGTCTTCGTTTACGGGATAGGCGCTTCTAGTAAGAACGGGATGACGGCCTTTAAGCTGGTGCTGGCAGGGGCCGCCGTTTCCTTATTCCTACAGGCGATTGCTGATGGGATTGCGATTTTGACCAATCTGGCAAAGGATGTTTCGATGTGGACGGCAGGCGGCTTGGTAGGGACGACTTGGAGTTCACTCGTTGTTGTGCCTTTCATTATTGTAGGTCTGTTCATTGCGCTTGCACTCAGCCGCCATGTGACGATTATGAGCCTGAATGAGGAAGTAGCCATTGGACTTGGGCAGAATACAAAATGGCTGAAACCTGTTCTACTTATGACGGTTGTACTGCTGGCTGGTGCAGCAGTAGCACTTATCGGAAACCTGGCGTTTGTTGGACTGATCGTTCCGCATATTGTCCGGCGCTGGGTAGGCTCTGATTACCGTCGGATCATTCCGATGGCTATCCTTTTAGGCGGCGCTTTTATGATATTCGCAGATTTTGCCGGACGTGTCATCAATGCACCATTTGAAACCCCGGTTGTGTCACTCGTGGCCATCATTGGCCTGCCGTTCTTCCTATTCCTTGTGAAGAAGGGAGGAAGAAACATTGTATAATAAGTATAAAAAACGCTTTCCCCTTTGGCTGATCATGTGGAGCACCGTTTTACTTTTAATTTGTGTATTAGCGATTTCACTAGGCGCATCATCTGTTTCCATTTCGCGGATCATCCCCACACTTTTAGGAGATGGTACGTTTAAAGAGGAGTTCGTCATTTTTTCTGTCCGGCTGCCAAGACTTGCCGTTTTAGCGATTGCGGGTAGTGCGCTGGCATTATCAGGAGCGATTTTGCAGACGCTGACAAGAAACGACCTTGCCGATCCAGGTATTATTGGGATCAATGCAGGTGCAGGGATTGGGGTTACGATCTTTTACATATATGCCGGCGGGGGATTAACAAATCAACCATATATGCTGCCGCTTGTTGGGTTTATCAGTGCGATTCTTGCAGCAGGCTTGATTTACTTTTTGGCGATGGAAAGGCATGCTGGTCTGAATCCTATGAAACTTGTGCTAATTGGGATCGGCTTTGCATTTGCTTTATCAGGGCTTATGACGATCCTGATGTCCTCAGCTGACAGGACAGATGTACAGTTTATCGCTGCCTGGCTTTCCGGAAATGTATGGGGGGCTGATTGGCCGTATGTATGGGCAATCCTGCCTTGGATTGTTATCGCTGTACCGGTTAGTTTATGGAAGGCAAAGCGGCTGAATATTATGCGGCTTGAGGATAGTGTCGGAAAAGGACTGGGCATTCATTTTAAAAGAGAACGGGCCATCCTGCTTGTACTGGCTGTTGCATTGGCAGCATCATCTGTTTCAGTTGTCGGCAGTGTGAGCTTTATCGGTCTTATTGCGCCCCACATAGCAAAGCAGATGGCAGGCGTCCAGCATCAACGCTTCCTACCGATTTCGATGCTTGTTGGAGCGTCTCTTTTAGTTGGAGCAGATACAATCGGACGGGTAATATACAGTGAGGCAACGATTCCAGCAGGGATCATCGTTGCGCTGATTGGCGCACCTTATTTTGTGTATTTGCTGCGAAAAGCTTTATAGGAGAACAAGTCCGGCTGCCGATGAGGCGGTCGGGCTTTTTTGAATAAAGATGGGAATTTATTCTTGAAGTATATATCACTTAATGATATATTGTTTTTAGATATATCACTTTATGATATAAAGGGGGTAAAGCATTGAAATCCTTTGAGCAACTAACAGATTCCGTATTTTATATTATGGCTGCATTGACAGAGCCACGCCATGGCTATGCTGTAATGAGCCTAATTGAAGAGACAACAAAGGGAGATTTCATTATTGGTCCGGCATCGCTGTATACCATTTTAAAAAAATTGCTTGAACAGGAGTTTATTATTTTATATGACGATTCTGACACCAGAAGAAAAGTATATGTCCTAACAGAAAAAGGACGATCAGTGCTGCAAAGGGATATTGAAAGAAGAAAAGTCATGATTCTATTAGCTGAAAAAGGATTAGAAAAGGGGGAGATAGGGTGAGACAGGAAAAGTATATGATGTCAGGAGGGTTAGCCTTTTCAGAGGAAAAGGACCTGCAAAAGCTACGTAAGCAATCACTAAAGGGGTGGCATGTGAAACGCTTTGCGTTTATGGGTTATAAGCTTGAGCGGGGAAAACCCGAGGACGTTATCTATAGCATTGACTTCCGTCCGATGGAAGAGAGTGAGCAGGGCGAGTATTTTGAGCTTTTCGCTTCAACGGGTTGGGCACGTATCTGCTCTGAGCATGGTTTCCATCTATTTAAGGCCGATAAAGATACACAGCCGATCTATAGCGAATCAGAGACGACAATCGAGAAAATCAGCAGAATGGAAAAGCCTGTTCTTGCCATCACTTCTATGATGGTACCTATTTCTATTGTACTCTGTATCCTTTTTAACCTGTCTAATGGCATGATAGAAACAATTAGTCGTTGGGCATTTACAGGGGCTATTAGCATCGTAATTCCTCTTATCATGACAAGTCTTGCCATCGTCTATCAAAAATGGAAGGTACGAAAGAAAAGGACTCTTTCTTTATAAGAAAAATACCTATGTAAAGGCCAACCGTATAAACGGTTGGCCCAGCCTGTTGACAAACGCTTTCATCCAGCGTTGCTTGCCGCGCTCGTCCACTCATGAACTTAGGTTCTATTCGCGTCTTCGCTTGTCGGCGCGCCTTGTCTGGCAAGCGTTTTCAAGACAGGCTGGGTAAAATTTTACTTTATAAAACGATCTGAAAAAATGTGAAGACAAAGTCAAAAAGGACTTTGTCTTCACTCTGAGCCAACCGTATAAACGGTTGGCTTTCGTTTTTTATTGCATTTTCCGTTTTACATTCGTCAGGATTAACTTGCTGTTTGGTATGCTTGGCATGCTGATTACACTGTAGCTTAAATCCTGCTCCGGTACGTCAAACTTCATCCGGTTTGCCAAGTAATCAAGACTGATCTTCATGACTTCTATCGTTACCCATTCGCCTGCACAGCGGTGACCCATTTCATAATCTCCGCCGCCTTGCGGAATGAAGCTAAACGGACTGCCATGCCAATCGATAAAACGGTCCGGATTAAATACATCCGGATTGTCCCATAATGTTGGATCGTGATTCGTGCCATAGATGTCAAGCAATGTCATCGTATCCTTAGGGAATTCATACCCATTCCACACAAAGTCCTCACGCACCTGCGCTACAAGGGCAGGGAAGAATGGATAATAGCGCCGCACTTCCTGAATGAAGCGCTGTGCAGTTTCATCGTCACTTGATTGAACCTTTGCTGCCTCCTCGGGGAAGTGATGAACAGCGAGCCCGACAAAGGCGATATAAACAGAAATGGCTACAATCGGACGGAGGATATTAATGATTTCCACTGCAACTGTTTCGGGATCCAGTAAATCCCCGTTTAAGTCAGTGTGCCATGAGAATTTATAAAATACAGTATAATCCGGTACTTGCAGCTTTCCTTCACGGATTTCATTTACAAGCACAATCAGCCATTTCTCCAATTCCTTTCGCGCATGCTTTCCTTGCCAGTGGGAAGGACCGATAGCCGCCGGAGATTCAAACGTAGCTGTCAGATCCTTGGAAAGGGTCTTTACATCCTGCTCAGCTATAAGTACACCAGCCCACTCACAGGCGATCCGGGTAGTGATTTCCTGTGCCTCTTCATATAAAACAACCTTCTCCATCTGTTCCCATTTTGTCAATGCCATATCCCATTGCTTTTTCGTAATATCACGAAGTCTCTGCATGTCGTCCGGTTTCATAACAGACATGAACATTTGCTTCCGGTTACGGTGCGCTGCATCATCAAGTGTTTGGACACCGCCCTGACCAAACAGCGTTTCAATTAAACGCTGCGGGGCTGCGCCTGAACGGATAAACTTGCTTTCATCATAGAAAACCTCTGCCGCTTCAGCACCGCCCATACAAATTGCCTTCTTTCCAAGAAGACGTGTTTCAAAAACATTCGAATTAAAGCCGCGTCGTCTATTTAGAATGAACGTATAACCTTCCCGCAGTAAATTCAGGCTATGGTCCATTCCTTCTTCTTTTGGTATTGGATTCGTTTCTGCCAAGGTAATCAACTCCTATTTATATTTCATATTTGTTTAGTATTGGTCTATTAAAAAGGTTTACACCAAAAACACAAAAATAATTTCACTCTTAAAAAATTTCCCTTAATTGGGATGCTGGTAAATATATTCCCGCCGGGTAAGACAATAAACAATGAATTCCAAACATAAAGGCTTCGCAAAGAATGTTATGTAATAGAGGAACTTATAGAGAGGATTGAGAATAATTGAACAGATGTATAAAAGGTTAATAATTAATGTTCTTAGAAATATTAGAACAAATACTTATGACAAATAGGGAATAAAATATAATGATTAAGAGGTTATAATTATGAGGAACTATGTTAAGTTGGATGTTCCAGAAGTTAGTGTTCATCCGTTAAGAATAAAGGAAAGATGGAGTGTTCACTTTAATAAGTTCTAGGAAATAGATCCACAGACTTTAGATACAGATGATGATCGTTGGTTTATGTTTACCGATAGTTTATTGTAATTCCATCATGAGAGAGCATCGCTAACATTAAACTTGGGGTGGTACCCTGACATTTCCACTGAGGGCCATTACCTAGTATTAATTATGAAAGATTCAGACTGGGAACATCCTATTCGTGAATTTATATCAAATGATTATAAAGAAGTTATTGAGTTTATTGAATTAAACTTAAAACAAATTACTGCTAATTGGTGGAAATAATACAAATAGATTAGCGGCTATGAGAAAAATAAAATTTATAGATAAGATGAATTCTGGAGTTGAAACGTAAACATTTCGCCGTATTTCCGAAGTGCTGAGTAAGTAAAATCAAATTGCAAAAGATAAGGTGTGGTGGCAGCTTGGAAATCATTTGTATCTCCGCTTATTTACTGAATGTTTTGAGGGGAAATACTCAAGATGAAATTGTTTTTGTGTAACACTTTTCAAGCGAGAAAACTCAAGGAGCGAAGAATTGTGGCAGTTTTTGTATTAACGATAAAGGAGTTTGAAGATGAGGATAGGGTTGTTTACTTTTATGGACCGAATGAGAATACGATGGGACGGATTGAATATGATAAAAAACATGAGGTAATCAACCAGATTTCACCTATAGATTCAAATTGTTTTGCAGATGATTTCTTTTTTAAGAGAGCAGGAAGACGTTTTTCCCGAATGGTGATTAGAGAGAACCATAGCTTTGTTGATCGGACGACTATAGAATCTTAATGTTGGTAGATGAATAACTTAAACGAATATAGATAGAAAAATCCAGCTTAGCACCTGATTGACAGCTAAAAGCAGTAGGGGAAATTGAATCCAGGGTATGTCACTGTTTTAATTTCTAATGTAGACTGGGGGAATTAAGTAGTGAGATTAGTAAATACTTATCTCTCGATAAAAGAAATAAAGAAACAAGAAATAGCAATCATACGTCATTTATTCGCAAAAGAATATGCTGAAAATATTGAAGTGAATAGCTATAAGTATGAGGATCGAAAATATTTTGAAACAGACTTTGATATAATTGATATAGAATTTCGCAAGGAAAATGTTTTTAAAGAAATTGATAAGTTAATTAATATTCACGTAAAAGCAATGCAGTTAATTAATCAAGATGTTGAGATAATAGTTGCAAATGACGATACGGACGTAGAGATACAATTATTTGAAAAGAACTGTAATGATATATCTGTATTTGGATTATTTATTACAAGGAGAGAAATCGAAGCAATCAAGCCTTATTATATTTCAACTATTTGTAATGCATACTTGAGTTTTGAGAATGTTAGTTTTGGAGTAATCTTCTAGTGCCTTTAGTAAGAAGTTGGGAAAAGGCGGTTGTTCTTATATATTGAGTGAGATGAATCTACTCGACATATTTTTATGCCCATTCAACTAGTAGTGACTACTTCCTGGTAATTAGAATTAAAGTGAATTATACAGATTTACAAGGATTCCATATACTAATTTTTGGTTGTCGAAGTTTGTGTTCAAAAGTTTATTAAAAAATAATCAAGTGAAGTTAGCACCTGATTGTCTGCTAAAGACAGCAAGTGCTATTTTTTATTAATAAAAAAGGAAATTAACTGTCAGGGGGGACTTAGAATTACTTATAATAATAGTAATTAGCACTTAAGCTATTCTAAAAGTAAAGAAGGATACGAAGTAACTTGAACGTATAGGAGGCTTTATAAATGATAGATTTATCCGGTATTGCAGGATTAACAAAAAATGGAGCAGCCAGCGAAGCTGATATTCATGAAGTGGAAAGTCGATTATGCATAAACTTACCTGATGACTACAAAGAGCTGTTAAGGCATACAAATGGGCTTTCAATTGATAGCGGAATATTCATTTATGGAACAGAAGATATTTTGGAAAGAAATGAAACGTGGGAAGTGGATAAATATGCTCCGGGTACTATTGCCGTGGGGGATGACGGCGGAGGAAACGTATTCTTAATGCATACTCAGCAAAACAAAAAAGAAGTGTTAGTCGTTGATAGCGGAGATATGAATCCGAACCACGCTGAGGTGATCACCCCGGATTTTAGTAAATGGGTGAACGATGGTTTTATTGATGTGTCGGATGAGAAATTACTAGTTGATATGCCGGAACATTGTAAAATAGTGCTGGTGAATGCCCCGAGTGAGGGCTTAAAAGATTTGGTAAAGATAAAAACTATTCTAGGGATTAAAATTTCTCCGGCAGACCTATTGAAAGCTTCAAAAAATCTTCCGTATACATTGATAGAGAGCTATCCATATGGTAAAGCAAAGAAGCTTATTGAAAAGCTGGGACCTGTTGCGGAAGTGCTTAAAATAGAAGAGGATCGATGAAGTGAAGTACCGTCGGAAAATTCCATAACAATCTTGATGGAGTTGGGAGGTTTAATATGAATATTGCCGATAAAATGAAAGTTATATTGTCTAAAAGGAAACAGTTACATTTGAATGATGACTATGGAATCTATAAAAGCTGGAACGAAATAACAGAAGTTCTTTCGGAAAATGAGGAGAAGGCAATAAGGTACTTAGAGAATTGTAGTAAAGAAGATTTATATTATATAAGTGAGGTTTTTGAAGATATAGCTGAAAAATTACAAAGTAAAAAACTAATTGCCTCGTTAAGGAGGCTAGATAGAAAATACCCGGAGTTAGAAATGACACAGGATATCGATTTGGCAGAAAGTTATATAGAGACTTCATGAAGTAACTCCTGCGGTTTTCCAGAAAATCATAGCCCCGCTCTAGATTTAGACCGGGGTAAAACTATGGTTGTTTAAATTTAATATAGGGCACTTTTCTATCCCAAGAAATATAACAACAAAGTCACTCGAAAATCTATGTTTTATTCAACAACGGCAACTGATTGTTCCATAAGGCTCTCTCTTAATGATTGAATCATCTTTTAAATAGTAAATTACTTTAAACAATCAGATGCAAATACCTTGCGAGTCAAGTTAATAAATTCATCTAAAGGCTGTGTTACTAGTTTATCCTTGTGCCAAGCAATTTGAGTATATAGCGAAGAGGAAAAAGGTCCCCACGGTAATTCCTGTAACCGTCCCTCTCCAATCTCTTTTTTCACCACCATCTCAGGGAGCAGGGCTACACCCAGTCCTGCAATGACACATTGCTTGATAGCCTCTACACTGGAAAATTCTATTTTATCCAGTGGATATATTCCTAGAGAATGCAAGGATTCTTCGAACATGCTTCGGTAGGAACATCCAGCCTCTGTAAGTAAAAGCGTTTCATGTTTTAGGTCATCTAGCGAAAACGCTGATATAAATTGGTGTGGTGCTGCAACTAATTTTAACTCTTCCTTCATTAGCTGCTCTACTTTTAACGATCCCTCAGGCTTTTTTTTATCCATAATAAAGGCAACATCCAATAATCCTTCCATCAGATGTTTTCTTGCCATTTCGTCAGAATGAGCGGGTTTAAATACAAGTTTTACTTTTGGAAATGCAGCCTTGAACTCTTTCAAAATTAGCGGTAATCGATAAGTGCACTGACTCTCCTGAGCACCTATCGTGAGGGTGCCCGTTAATTCTTCTTCTCCGTTTACAGCCGAGATTGCTTCATTGCTTAAATTAATCATTTTTTCAGCATATATTTTAAATTGCTGTCCTGCTTCTGTTAAAACGAGTCGTTTCCCTAAACGCTCAAATAAAGGTTTACCAATTTCATCTTCCAGGCTTTTGATTTGAGCCGTCACACTTGATTGCGCAAAATTCAATAATTTTGCCGTTTGAGTAAAGTTCAGATTTTCTGCAGCCTGTTTGAATGTAATCAATTGTTTAATTTCCATTTTATCAGCCTCTTTTAAATCGCTTTTTTTGATTTATTCAATCGAAATAATCGTCTTTATCGATTTATCCATATATCATAAAATATTATTATTCAAAGAACAATAGCAACATACTTAAGGAAAAGGAGCTTATCAACATGACAATAGCAATTATTTACGGGGGAAACCGGGCGAATGGAAATGTAGAAACATTAACAAAGCTAGCAACTGAAGGGTTAGCCGTCGAAGAGGTATATCTGAAGGATTATTTGATTGAACCTATACTAGATAAACGGCATGCTGAAGAGGGGTTTCCAGAGGTAAACGATGATTATAACTCCATCATTGATCGCATTCTTCCACACGATATTCTAATTTTTTCTACCCCGATTTATTGGTATAGCATGACAGGCATAATGAAAAACTTTGTGGATCGGTGGTCACAGACTTTAAGAGACCCAAATTACCCTGACTTCAAGACTATGATGGCTTCCAAAAAGGCATACGTCATTGCCGTGGGCGGGGATGAACCATACGTTAAAGGTCTGCCGATGATTCAGCAGTTCCAGCATATCTTTGATTTTATTGGGACGTCTTTTGAAGGATATATTATTGGAGAAGGTAACAGACCAGGGGATATTTCACACGACTTAAAAGCACTGGCTGCAGCGGAGCATCTAAGAAAAGAATTACAATAAGATTTTTATCCGCAAGAGATGCAAAGTGTGACGGAGTTTGTAATCCAAAAGATAGTAACAAATACGATAGTGATAAACATCTTTTCGACACTATATTTGATGTCTCCATATAAAAAGAACGAAGTCTTCTTCATGAGATTGTGCCATAGGTCTTTGCATAGTAAGCTAATACTATCCCTATATTTGGCATGTAAGTGCAGAAGAGATAAACGTATTCAACAGGAAGAGGGGATGTTACTGTGTGGGTAAATGATGCTGTATTTGGGGCGCTTGATTATGAACTAATGTGGTTTCGGTATACTACGATTGGATTTTGCGGAAAAGAAGCAGAGATCGCTCTTACGATAGACGGCGAAGAGGACGGCAAGTTTGATGAAGAACAATATGCAGCCTATAAAGCACTCATGCAAAAATGGGAGCAGCTACAGTACCATTTGTTACAGCCAATCTTAGATTATTATAAACAAAAAAGGCATGAGCTAGGGTATGATGTCGCGTATAACGAAGAATATGCCGCTATTGAAACGACGGAGCAACTGCTTGAAAAAATAAACTTAGTAGGTATTACGGTTCCATACGGAGATATTTATGACGAGCGCGATATTGGGCTGTCATTTGATTGTACATGGGATGAAGAAAATGGAGTAGGAATTCGTTTGCTCGATGAAAAGGTAAGTACAGTAGGATATCAGGACGTTGCCATATAGCTGTTATTTCTGGAAAGAAGGTTTGGCAAAGGGAGCTCTCTGGCAGGCCTTTTTCGTAATGCCTCGACACCTAATGAAAAAAGGCGCTGACCTATAAAGCCAGCGCCTTTCATCATCTTTTGAATTGGTATTTACAAAATCGGCAAGTCACCATTATTCATCTTTCCCGAAGAATACTCTCTCCAGCTGAATAATAACCAATGGAATGAACGCTAATCCATACACTGCGAGCAATTGGGCATGGTTTAATGTAGCAACCTCAAACCAGCCTGCAATTAGTACGGCATTCAACAGAGATAAGCCTAGTAAAAAGGCAATCCATACAAAGATGTTGGAGAAAAGACCGAGCTTAAAGATGGATTGATCCGAGCGGCAGTTGAAGCCGTGGAACAGCCGCGCTAAACATAGTGTAGCAAAGGCCATTGTACTGCCTGTTAGTGGATCACCGGATGATAAGCCGATTTGGAAAGCGATGATCGTTACCGCTGCGATTATAAGCCCCTCTAATCCTACCTGGGTGGCAAACTTTTTGTTTAGTAATGGCTCTTGGATATTACGCGGTTTTTCCTTCATCAGTTTTTTGTTGTGCGGCTCGAGTCCAATCGCAATCGCCGGTAAGCTGTCTGTCAGTAAGTTAATAAATAATAAATGAACAGGAGCGAATGGAACCGGCAGAGCCAGCAGTGTAGCATACAGTACGACTAAAATAGCACCTGCATTACCGGATAATAAAAACTTAATTGCATTGCGGATGTTAGCATAAATACTGCGGCCATTTGAGATGGCTTTGACAATCGTTAAGAAATTATCATCGGTTAAAATCATCGAGGAAGCATCCTTTGCGACTTCAGTTCCGGTAATACCCATCGCAACACCGATGTTTGCCTGTTTTAGGGCAGGGGCATCATTTACACCATCCCCCGTCATGGCCACAACATGTCCTTTTTCCTGCCAAGCCTTTACAATCCGGATTTTGTGCTCCGGTGAGACTCGGGCATAGACGGATATCTTTTCTACTTTATTTTGCAGTTCTTCATCTGTTAATCTTTCAATCTCTACGCCTTCCATTGCTTCTGACGGATCCTTTAAAATACCGATTTGCTTTGCAATAGCCGTGGCTGTGATTTTATGGTCACCTGTAATCATTACCGGCTTGATGCCTGCTTCGATACAATCCGCAATGGCCTGGGCAGATTCCTCACGCGGCGGGTCCATCATCGCTATTAATCCAACGAATGTATAATTATTTTCATCTTCAGTGCTGATGCGAGGGGAGACGACATCTTTGTAAGCTATGGCAAGTACTCGTAGTCCCTCACTAGAAAACGTATGGGTTGCCCGCTTGATGCTTTCAAGCTGCTGCTCTGTAATGCTCATGGCTCCTTTAGACGTTTCGATCTTTCGAATGCGCGGCAGCAAAATATCGACTGCCCCTTTTGTAATCATAATATTGCGGGTACCCATGCGGTTAACTGTACTCATCAGCTTGCGGGCAGAATCAAATGGTACTTCACCGACACGCTGATGAAGGCCTCGAGTTATTTGCTCATTCATGTCATACTGATGGCCTAAATTGACAAGCGCCAATTCTGTCGGATCTCCGATTTGTTTGTCATCAGAAAGAATCGAATCATTACATAATAAAGCCATATCGAGAAGCTTTTTATGAAGTGGATTTTTTGTTTGCAGTTGATCATGGTGGAATATTCCTTCACTTATATACATTTTTTGCACAGTCATTTTATTTTGTGTCAGTGTACCTGTTTTATCGGAGCAAATGATAGAGACACTGCCGAGACTTTCGACGGCAGGCAATTTACGCATAATTGCATTTTGCTTTGCCATGTTTTGCGTGCCGAATGCCAGCACGATTGTTACAATCGAGCTTAATGCCTCCGGAATGGCTGCAACGGCTAACGAAACGGCAAACATAAAGGAATCGACTAGCTCACGTCCGCGTAAAATATCCAGCCCGAAAATAATAAGGCAGATAAGTATAATCCCGAATGCAAGCCGTTTCCCGAAGTTATCCAGGCTTTGCTGAAGGGGTGTTTTCTTTTCCTTGGCGCTATCCAGTAAACTGGCAATTTTTCCAATTTCCGTATTCATTCCGATAGACGTAACGATTGCTTGTCCACGGCCCTTTGTCACAAAGCTTCCTGAAAAGACCATATTTTTCTTATCGCCAAGGGCAACATCTGTTTCATTAATAATGTGGGCCATTTTATCAATAGCCAGCGATTCACCTGTCAGTGAGCTTTCGTTGATTTGCAGCCCATAGCTTTCCAATATACGGCCATCTGCACTAATATAATCCCCGGCTTCTAAAATAAGAAGATCTCCTACAATAACCTCTCTTGATGGGATTTCAAGTATTTCACCGTTCCGCATTACTTTTGCGATAGGGGCGGCCATTGCTTTTAGGCTGTTTAATGACTTTTCAGCCTTTATATGCTGCACTGTTCCTAAAATAGAGTTTAAAACAATGACTACTATGATGACGATGGAACTTTCAACATCCCCAAGAAAGATGGAAATAACAGCTGCCATTATTAGAATAATGACTAAAAAATCCTGGAATTGCTCTAAAAAAACCTGCACCGCATTCTTTTGTTTGCTCTCTTTTAATTCATTGTACCCGTGCTCTTTGTGCCTTAATTGAACTTCAAATTCTGATAATCCTTGAGGTGTGACGTCCAATTTCTTCATTACCTCTTGGGCAGAGGCTCGGTAGTATTGTGTCGCATCCATTAGAAAACCCCTCCATCGGTCTATATGAATGATTTATACTTTAACCGGAAGATTCATGTAGCTGCTATAGCCGTTTATTTGACCATGTCCTATCCGATTGGATCATTCAATATAACCAAATGTATGGTTGCTGCCTTCAAAATATACTATTTATGACACTTCTTTTTTCTCTAAATCTAAAAGAGCGATAATATGAAATTAGCGCTCTTTTTGACAAAACAGACAGTCTATAAAGTTACATTTTAAAGAGACCAATCAATATTAAAGCGATCCCCGGAAGCAGGGGAAGGTTTTTCATCCATGTTACACTTCTAAAGATTTTTCCTATATGGATACCGGCTATAACAAAAATGGCACTGGAGATCGTGACAACGATAGAGAATAAAATAGGGGGCAAGTCAATTAATGCTGCGCCAATTCCCGCACCAAAGGAATCTAGTGACAGCGCAAGCCCTAAAAACAAAGCTTCTATTCCGCTGATTTTTCCTGACTTATCAAAATCGGCTTCCATCGGTTTTTTCAGGATTTTTATCATGATGGCAAATGGTTTGATTTCAAATTCGATAATTTTGTAATCAGATGCCGGCTCATGCGCACTCCGTTGGGAAGTGATGAATTGGTATAACACCCAAATACCGATCCCGATCAGGATAATTCCGCCGATTCTCTCCCCGGCTTCATACGATATAAACAGCTCAATAAATGAACCAAGCCCCATCGCAAGGAGCAATACGAGAAACGTACAGGATGAAATAATGATAAATGATTTGAACGGGATTGTTACTTTGCGCATCCCATAAGTTAACCCGACTGTGAAACTATCAAGACTCACTGCAAATCCTAAAAGCAGTAAAGCTACTAAATCATTTATATTTACTCACTCCCTTTATAAATTTTCATGCATCACTATCTCACGTAGTTTTAACTATCTAAATGGTAATGGAAACGTACGAAACCATTATGAAATATATGGAGATGAGGAACGTTCGCTAAAGAGAGACGCTTTGTGTAATAGCGATTCTTTTGTATGCCGTCTAAATGGAGGGTGAATTGCTGTATAGATTAAGCTGATTGCTCATTTTATGTTCATATACATCACGTACTTTCAGAGAATGTATGGCTCAAACCAAAAAGTGCCAAGTTGATTACTTTCCTGAACAGTCAGCTTAATATTGGCGGTCATTACATATGCAGCATTTTTGTTTGGTATTTAGAAGTCCTTTTTTCAGGTGGTATCACTTTCTTATCTTATGTATGGGTATGACGTTGCGTGCGAGACAACTGTACATAGTAAATGGGGAGAAGTAGCTGCTTTCTATCGAGGAAAACTTTAATATGGATCCTTCATTTACATCAGCCGCCAGACCATATACATTACATGCGTTTAGCTGTATATTTCTCTTTTTAATATAAATTTGTAAAAAGCTGTATACTTTTTTGCTTTACAATTGTTATATAGGTGAGTGATCACTACATACGAAAAATGGATATCCAAAAGTTGGTGAACGATTGAAAAATGAATGGGAGCAGCTGCTCCTTGTACATGCAGAAATTGTATTCAAATATTTATTGAAAATTGGGGCTGCCAAAGAGGATGCAGAGGATATTACGCAAGAAACGATTATAAAAACAATCGAATGTCTGCAACAAATTGAACCAAGGAAAATGCGGGGATGGATGTTTAAAGTGGCGATTCACCGCTATTATTCGCTATATAACAAAAATAAATTGATTGTGCGATTGCAGGATGAGGATTTAGAAAAATTAAAGCCTGCAATGGAAGATGTTTCGGTAAATTTATTATCTAAAGAGGAAGGAAGGGAAATGGCGGAAGCGTTGCAGCGACTTCAGCCAACCTTCCAGCAGCTGCTTATTCTAAAATACTATATGGAATTTTCCTATAAAGAAATCAGCGATATTTTAGACATGAAAGAAACGAATGTGAAAACATACTTACAGCGTGCAAGGAACAGCTTTAAAAAGATCTGGGAGGAGAAGGAGCATGGACAATGAAAAAAGGGATGATCTCTTTAACATAGAGAAAATGGAAAGAACGATTAAAAAGGCAAAGCGGCGAGCTACTTGGAAAATGGTATTGATTGCGATCCTGGTGCTTACTTTTATAGTCGTATTTATTGCTTTCGCCAATCCTAAATTAACGGGTGTAATAGAAGGACAAGTTACGAGTTCAATACGGGGGATGCATGAAATTTCAGCACCGAATGAATTTATAGGAAAACGCGAAAGATACCCAGGATTCCTAGGAGGAAAAAGTTATTATACTACCTATAAAATCATTGAAGGGAAAGTAGTATATACAGGGGAAGATGGTTACGGATACGGCCTGTTTCGTGATGAAGTGTTAAGTAAGGGAGGAGGATATCCTGCACTAATCGGAGCTGCCTTTACGGAAGAAGAGGCAGAAAAGCCAACCTATAACGAATTAGGTCAACGACAGATGGTTTTTTACTATCCTTTTTTACCATATGATTCATATCGTCGTGATTTAGACTTGTTGGATGAAATCGGGCAGGAAAAGGTGATGGAAGTAGCGCTTTCCTTCGACCAAGGATACACATTACAAGAAGTGCAATCACTCATTCCAAATGATGTGACACTTTCATGGATATGGGTCGACGATGTGGATGAGGAAAAAGATAACTTCCAGACAGGACACATGGATGAGAATGGGGAAGTAGTTAGTTTAGGAGATTATTTGATTCGTTCAGAGGATACGGTTTATGGTTTCTCTCTATTAGATGCGAATGGAGACGAGGCAGAGGAGCCTGCACTGTCATTTATCAGGAATATTTCTTCTGGAAAAAAATTTAAAGCACGATGGCAAGGGGAGTATAAACGATTGTACGAAACGCTCAGCGGTGAAGATGGAATATTAGCCGGCAATGACCTGCAATATTATGGTGCGGTTGTGACGGGCGATACAAAAACACTATCTCAGTTAAAAGAACTTCCGTTCATTAAAGCATCGTCAATTGGGGTTATTACGGATAGGTATTAAAAGCCGGATCCGTTATATCGATTATATTTTTTACGAATTAACACAAAAATTTAATTATTATCTGGATAAGAAACACCTCATTAGAGTGTATGAAGATGAACTATTTTATAAAATGAGTAAAGAGGGCCTGCTGGAGAGCAATTTCCGGCGGGCTTTTTCTTTATATGACATGGTTTTTGAAGGTGACGGAAATCTTTTACCAAAAGATAATGGAGCTTCGTTCGCCCGAAAAATAGATCAAGCTCGAGAATACTGGTAAGGGAATGTGAAAGTTGAGCTTGCTGAACTTTTAGTCGATGGCAAAATTGAAGTGGTGGAGATTATTGAAAATCTATCTGTTTAGCAGTTCCTTTTGGCAGCAGTTGATATGAAAAAAGTATCGTAATTATTTTGTTTATTCTGGGTGCTTAATTGAAATAAGATGGAGGCCTTTCATTTCATGAATAGTTAAACAACAAAGGTATTTGACGTTATTCTGGTTTTTGTTTTAGTGATGCTTTTCGTAGTTTTTTATACCTTTTTATCTTTGTAAGTTGATTGAAAGTACAAAAAAGACTGTAGACAAATTCAAATTTCTTTGAACCTGTCTACAGTCTGATGCTGTTTTTCCTATTGCATCGCGTCTATTGTAATAGCTACTACAAAGTCAGGGTCATTTACACTGCCTGTAAATTCATAGACCGGCCGGTAATAGCCTTTCGTATCATAAGCATAAGTTAGCTGGACATCTGTAATTGTTAATGTATCGCCCTTTTGTAAAGGATTGAAAAGGCTGAACTCCCCGTTCACTAATGCTTCATATGCGTCCTTCTGTGAAATAATCGGCTCTTTTGCCACCATTTCATTGTTACTTATCATATAAAACAGACTTTCGGGCTTCTGCTGATGGGAAAGGGTAGCTATGATCATGCCTTCGGAAAAATCCTCGCAGGCAGTTTGCCGATTCTCTGGTTTCGCTAAATCCCAACGAATTGTCCGTTCATCCTGCTGCTGATAGATGGCCTCGCTTGGCAGTAAACTCTCCTTTTTCAGCCAATCCTCTATAAGCTGTCTTTGCTGTTTAATATCTGCTGGTGAAGGATTTTCGTCTAGATGATCAGTGTACCAGTCCCATGTGCCATTCGTTATGCTATAGGACAGGGAATAGTTGGTGCCTTCAGCATCAACAAATGCAAAGCTAAGATTTTCCGATTCCCTGCGCAGGCCGCCCACCTGTTGAAGTTGAAATTGCTTGGCGATAGAATGGGCGATGTCTTTTATCACTTTCTTATTCCTGATATCTTCGTTGTAATATATACATGCTCCTGCCTTTTGATCGAAAAGCGTTGTTTCCAGCTGCACATGAACTTGCTCCATGCTTTGTTTTTGGGCAGGTTTGAAGGGCATATTCCCAAATTCCTGTACTTCATAGACTATAGCTGCTATTCCAAATAACACAGCGAAGGATAAAGGAATGGCAATGGCTCTTACAACCGGGGCCAGTTTTAATTTTCTCTGCTTGATGACCTCAATAATTCCCATCATAAAGAAATATCCAGCCAAACTCCCGACTGTATTATGCAACAGATCGTCCAACTCAAAAATTCCTTTTCCGGAAAGCAGTTGGAAAACTTCAAGAGAGAGTGTGACTACAAGCGACAGCACAAGCACACGCCAGAATAACCTATTTTTTTTGTGAAGCAACGGCAATAGGGCTCCGAGCGGCATGAACATGACCATATTAAAGATAATGAGCTGCAATTCAAACAGAGACCATTTATTCCATGCATTTATATAGCCGCTAAATAGACTGATATTCACCTGTCCTGTAAAATTTGCCGGCCTGCTGAGTGTGGTGATGCCGACTACTACCACTGCCCAGCAGATCAGCAAGGTGATGCAGACAAAGGTAGATAAACGGATAGGGTATTGTTTATAGAAAAACTTTCTATAAACAAAGTATCCAACAAATAGAATGATAAGTATAACAACAGAATATTTTACATATGGCAAAAGACCAGATACAACACTGATTAAATCCATACACCGCAACCTCCTGAACAACATTGGTCTATCCAGTGTAGCAGAGGAATCTTAACAGAATTTAAGGGATAATCTTAAGAAATTATGAAGGAAATGGCTGTTGTGGTAAACGAGGCGAAAAAACGAGTGCATAAAGATACAGTTGGATTTTTGATAGAGGGGGTCATATAAAAGAAGGAGCGTACTTGATGATTTCAAGATCATTATCCTTTGCAGATATTATGCATTCTTTTTATGCTGAATCTCGCCACTGTCATCACTGCTTCTACAGTGCATTGGTTGTATCCGTTTTAATGAGTTTAACAAATTTATAATTAATGGTAATTTGCAGTAAAACTTCATGCAAATTATATGTAAGATTTATTTATCCTGATAAAAGAACATTCATATGGGTATAAGGGGAGAGAAAGCAAAAACGCAAAAGGAGCTGTTAGTATGTCTGAAAAATTATTTACGGCAAAAGCAACCGCTTTAGGCGGGCGAGAGGGCAAGGTGCAGTCTGATGATGGGGTTATCCAGTTTGATACTGCCATGCCTGGTACACCAAGAGCAAAGCAATTAGAAAATGCGACAAACCCGGAACAGCTATTTGCTGCCGGCTATGCCGCCTGCTTTGACAGCGCGCTCCAGTTAACAGCACGTAAGGAACATGTGAAATTTACTTCCGAGGTGACAGCCAACGTCAGCCTCCTAAAGGATGAGGCGGATCAAGGCTTTAAGCTGGCCGTTGTTCTACAGGTGAAGGGAACGGATATTGAACAGGACCAATTAAAAGAACTGGTAGAAAAAGCACATCAGGTGTGTCCGTATTCCAAGGCGACAAGAGGGAATATTGAAGTTACGCTGGAAGTTGTATAAAGATAGGGATTTAGCAGGGAAGGCAAAATGCTGATTTTCGCTTTCGAGAAGGTGGTAAAACCTCTTCGGAATTTTTTACCGTTACGACTTGTAAATTGATTGAAATATGGTAAGATTAAAACAACTTTAATGAACGGAGGTGGAAAGAATGATGAATTTAGCTACGAAGACAGGTGTAAAAGTGGATACAGCTATGTATTTTGCACGTGTCATTACTTTTGATTTTGCTGCTAACGGGATAGGTGTGCCCTTTTTTAGACAAATTCAAAAGAACGCGTAGCTGATTAACTTCATTTTTTTCACAATTTGTGAAAGACTGCTCAGTTAATGAGTAGTCTTTTTTGTATGCTTTTTTCAGCTGCGCTGGGAGGCGTAGAAAATGCAATTAAAAGCAGAAAATATATCAAAATCAATCGGTGGTAATCAGATTTTCACGAAGATGAATATAGAAGTGCTCGCTGGGGAGCGGATAGCGGTAGTAGGACGAAATGGCTGTGGGAAAACAACACTTTTTCAGTTGCTTGCAGGAGTTGAGCAGCCTGATGAAGGAAGGGTAATGAAAGCAAAAGGCGATAAAGTCGGATATTTACATCAAATCCCGGACTTTCCAAATAAAGCGGTGTATGAGGTACTGAAAGAAGCCTTTGCAGAACTCCTTCAAATGCAAGAACGTCTAAAAGAGTTTGAGGAACAAATGACCCAAGAAGTAACAGAAAAGCTCCTCCATCAATACGGAGAACTCCAGGAGCAGTTTATGGTACGCGGCGGTTACGAAATGGATGCAAAAATTTCTTCCGTAGCAAATGGTTTAGGTATTCATCCATTGGTGGATAGTCTCTTTGATGATCTTAGCGGCGGGGAAAAAACAAAGGTGATGCTAGCACATATTATTTTACAGCAGCCAAGTATTTTATTATTGGATGAACCGACCAATCATCTCGATTTGGCTGCCATTGAATGGCTGGAAAACTATATCCACTATTTTAAAGGGACGGTCATCATGATTTCCCATGATCGCCAATTTTTAAATAATACAGCCCAAAAAGTATTCGAAATGGAGGACGGAGAAATCTGGGTGAGCATCGGTAACTATGATGCCTACTTGCGGAACAAGGAATTGAAGATTGAGCAGCAATTTGCAGCCTATCAGGAGCAGCAAAAGAAAATCCAAAAAATAAAAGAAACTATTCGCAGGCTGCGTCAATGGGCTAACGAGGCATCACCGCCAAATCCTGATTTATACCGCAAAGCAAAGGTAATGGAAAAAATGCTGGAGCGAATGGAACTTGTAAAAAAGCCTAAAAACGAAAAAGCAATGAATTTACAGCTGCAGGCTAATCATCGGGCTGGTAAAGAAGTATTTGAATTACGGGATGTGATGCATGGCTTTGGAGAGGAAATCCTCTTTATGGATGTCAATTTACCGATCTATTGGCAGGACCGGCTTGCGATTGTCGGAAACAACGGAACAGGAAAATCAACTCTGCTAAAAATATTACTTCAGCAAATATCTCCGCTGTCCGGTTACGTTCGGCAAGGAAGTAATGTCAAGATCGGCTATTTATCACAGCAATTTGATATTCGTAATCCTTCAGCTCGGTTAATTGATGCCTTCAGGGAAGATTTATCAGTAGCTGAAGGGGAGGCGCGTCATATCCTTGCCCAATTTCTGTTTTATGGGCACGATGTTTTTAAACGTGTTGGTGATTTAAGCGGCGGGGAAAAAATGCGGCTGAGATTAGCCCAATTAATGTATCAGCATTGTAATGTCCTAATCTTAGATGAACCAACAAACCATTTGGATATCGAATCAAGAGAAGTGTTGGAAGAAACATTGGAGAAATTTACTGGAACAATCATTGCAATCAGTCACGACCGTTACTTTTTACAAAGGATTTTTACAAAAACAGCATGGATCGAAAATCATTCCATTACTGTACACAACGGACCATACAACTGGGCATATGAAAAACAAAAGAAGAACTGGTGTGAATAAGAGGTATTTCTCACTTTGTAGCGGAGGGGCCTGCCAGGGAGTTATTTCTGGCAGACCTTTTTAAGCCTTTTATTTACATCGTATAATGGAATCACCAAAACAGAGGCCGATGGTTTCTTACATAGAATACAGTTCCATGATTGTACGAAGAGAAACCCCACCAAAATGATGAGGTTTCTTTTGGAATCATATACGTGAGCTTTCACTTGTTTTTGTGCTCACTCTGTTCGGCATAAACACAAATTTTACATCAATTATAAAGTGCAGCAGTATAGGCAGCCAAAGTGAGCCTGTTTGCATGTATAGTCCAAATAAAAAGTAACCCATGAAGCCTGTAGCTATTACACCTTTGAAACCTTGATACAGATGGACAATTCCAAATGCACTAGAAGCAATCAAGCCGATTGCCCATAAAGGCAAATCCAGTGGAAGGTGGAAGAGAAAATACACCATTACGCCCCGGAAAATAAGCTCTTCGCAAATCCCGGCAGTTGCGGATAAAAAGAAGAACCATAGCTTTTCTTTTTTCGTCTGCGGCAAAAGGAAGTCGATATCGCCCATTGTTGGTGGGGTTTTTTTTCTTTTCACTAATATATAGGATAATACAATAGACAGTCCGACCCCGCTTAATACGCCCGCCGTATAGGGGGTTAGCTTGTCAAAAGAAATAGTGGATGGAACAGGAAAAGTCACTAATTGTGAAAATCCTAACCCTTGCCAGAACCAGATGACGAATGCGACCAATACGAAAAGCCATTGAGCTCTAATGCTGCTTTTATACATTTGGACCTTTTGGATTTTTGAAAGATCCTGTTTTAAATAGATGGCATCATAAACCGGGTAATAAATGCAGATGCCTAATAAAAATACGCCTAACCAGAACATAAACCTGTTCTCCTTTTCGATAAAATGCCATATTCAATAGAATATATGTTTATTATACTGGTAGGTAACTGAAACCGAACAAAATATACGGATCGGAATATTGGAGGAGTAAAATGGGATTTGGGGCTACATTGCGAAGCATACGAAGAAATCGTAATTTGACGCAAAAAGAGCTGATAGAAGGGATTGTCCAGCAAGGCACGTATTCTAGAATTGAGCAGGATCAATTGCAAATAAGTGCAGAGCTCCTTGTACAACTAGTGGAAAGACTCAATATATCATTGAATGAATTTCTTTATATCCATCATCAGTATGAAGCGACGGAACGAGAAAAAATATTGAAGGATTATCGGGAAATGGAGCTCACGCTTCCAAAGGAAATAAAAGACCAATTGCGGATTATTGAGCGGTATTTAAAAAAACAGCCTGATGACGGTATTAAACTGCTTTTTGATTCCTACCGGGCATTGCTCATTCTAACGGAGGAAGATGATTTGGAAGCAGTAAGGGCGATTGCGGAGAATATTTGGGAGCGGGTCCAGAAGTTGGATCACTGGTATATTGAAGATATGGAGCTTCTAAATTCGATCATTGTCTTATTCCCATTGGATACCGCAATTCAAATCACCACAACGGCAATCAAAAGGTTAAATGCCTACGATGATTATGAAAGAGATGTAACGTATTTAAAAATATATTTTCATTTAAATTTAACCCTTTTATATTTGGAAAATGAACAATATGAGGCATGTATCGAATGGCTGGACCGAACTTACAAAAAATTCAAAAGAAAATTAACCTATCAATCATTGGGCTATATTTTTACCCATAAAACAATTTGCCATATTCACTTGAAGCGTCCATATGAAGAGGAACTCCGAAGACTGGAAACACTAATGGATTTGTTTGACGATCAGGAGGTGCTATCTCTTTTACTGGAGGAGATTGCTAAACAGAAGGCGGTTTTTGAGTTGAAGTCTTAGTTTCAACAATAAGAGTCGGTTGTCTTTTTTTGAATGATAAATACAGGCTTCAGAAAAATAAGCATATCTCTTCGGCAGTTTTAACTACTGTTTGATGGGATATGCTTTTTAATTTAATTATTATTTTCTTTTTATACTTTAAATATTTCATTTATATAATAATTTCTATCTTCTGCCGAATGTCAGTACTTTAAAATTAAGCTTTTCGACATTCCCATCAACCTATAAAACGCAGTCCAGTTTTATAAACAGCGGCTATACAGTTTAGGATAACCCGAGGGATTCTTTTCGGAAAATACGGTTTCACATAACCTTTAAAATAGACCTTTTGAAGATCATCCCACTGTCTGTCTTTTTCCGTTTGGCGAAAGCGTGCTACATCAATTAGCTTCACTTGTTTGTTTGAAGTTATCATAATATTTTTAAGGTGGATGTCTGACGGGTTGAGTCCGGCTTTTCTTGCCATTTCCAATGCTTCATTAATAGCGTATATTTTTTCTTCCTGGATATATATACCGTTTTCTAAGTAGTGGAATAGAGTATATCCATCGAGATAATCTATTACTATATAATTTTTTCCACCTTCATGTAAGGTAGGATAATAACTGCCAGATGGAAGCTTTCGATAAATTGCTGCTTCTTCCCGTGCAAGATGCGTTTTATGAGGGAAGAACACCTTTAATGCGATCTGTTCATCCTGCACCTTAAATACGTAAGCACTTCTACCTGTGCCAATTAATTGAAGTGCAGAACTGTAGCCCTTTAACCGCGGTATTTTCCTTTTTCCTTCCATAATAACGCTATCGGCTAATTGTAGGTACTTCATAAAATACACCTCATATCAAATAATTAATAGGTATCATCGATTCATTCAAAATGGGAGCAGCTGCTTATATATTTATTATTATAACAATAGTATTCAGGAAGTCCTCTTTCGGCTATCATTCAGAAATCATCTTAAAGTCGTTTAGCTAGATTTTATAATGAATGCCTTAAATGATGTTAATCTGTTCAATTTAATATATACATAGCACTTCCATGCATCATTTCTGGAGGTGCTTTTTACATACCAAAAATAAATTACTGCTGTTCAATTATGGGCAAAAGAACTTTTTAACATCTGAGCTCATTTAATAAGATCTAGGAGATAGTATAGACAATGAAAGATTCCAGGAAAGTAAAGAAAAATAATATAAGCATTTAGTTCAGACTTTTCGAAATATATTGACATAGCCTTTTTTGGTGGATAATCTAATAATATTAAGAAATATATTTACATCATCCAGAAAATTGATGCAGAAATGGGGAATAAGATGAAAAAGGAAGCTGCTAAAAAGGAGATTACTCTTTTCTGGGCGCTATTGCCGCTAGTCAGTATGATTATCACAATGATTATAACAATTGTCTATTTAAAACAGGGCCCACACATACCATTAATTATCGGTACATCTATTGCTGCCATTGTTGCCTGGAAACAGGGCTTTAAGTGGACAGAAATCGAAGAAATGATGTACAAGGGAATAAAACTCGCACTACCTGCAATCATTATCATTATTTTAGTAGGTTTAATCATCGGTTCTTGGATAGGCGGCGGTGTCGTCGGAACAATGATCTATTATGGTTTAAAAATCATTACGCCTGCATTCTTTTTAATCACGATTACGCTTATCTGTATCATTGTATCTTTGGCAATCGGCAGTTCTTGGTCTACGATGGGAACAGTAGGTGTTGCGGGGATGGGAATCGGCTTGAGTATGGGAATTCCAGCACCAATTATAGCTGGCGCTGTTATTTCAGGAGCTTATTTCGGGGATAAAATGTCTCCGCTGTCTGATACGACAAATTTAGCTTCCGGTTTAACGAATACAGATCTATTTGTACATATTAAACATATGTTTTATACAACGATTCCAGGAATTTTAATCGCATTAGCGGTTTATGGAGTTATCGGTTTGAACTATAAAGATGGCTCGATTGATACGGCGAGTATTAACCAGACAATTGCAGCACTTGAAGAAAGCTTTATTATTTCACCTTGGTTATTATTGATACCGCTCGCTGTCATTGCTTTAGTGGTGATGAAAGTACCTGCAATACCAGCATTAATCGTCGGGGCTTTACTTGGAACTTTATCCCAGGTCTTTATCCAGGGAGATAGTTTAGCTACAGCATTTGCTTCTTTGCAAAGCGGCTATGTCATTGAAACAGGAAATGCAATGGTTGATGACCTATTTAATCGCGGCGGGCTGGATTCAATGATGTATACCGTTTCCATGACGCTGGTAGCTATGACATTCGGGGGGATCCTCGAATATTCCGGAATGCTGCAAACGCTGATGAATCAAATAGTAAAGCTTGCAAAATCAACGGGCTCTTTAGTTGCTGCTACAATTGCAGCTTGCTTTACAACGAATGCTTCATGTTCCGAGCAGTACATTTCGATAGTCGTTCCGGCCCGTATGTTTGCCTCTACTTATAGACAAAGAGGGCTACATTCGAAAAACCTATCCCGCGCATTAGAAGACGGTGGTACGTTAACATCTGTATTTATTCCTTGGAATACGTGTGGCGTATTTATATTAGCAACTCTCGGTGTCGGTGCATTTGAATACGCACCATATGCAGTGCTGAACTTCATCGTGCCGATCATCTCCATTATTTATGCATTTACTGGTTTTACGATCCAGAAGTTGACGAAAGAAGAGATGGCAGAATTAGACAAACATGATGTGATTGAATCCGAAAATACAGTGATGGATATGTAATGAATAGTAAAAAGAGGCTTCCTGTCAGATGAGATTTCTGATTTTTTAAAAAGGTCCTCTAATATAATGCTTCATATGCTCCCCATTCGATAGACAGATATAAAGTCTGTTTATATAATGGGGAGTTTTTGTATGCGGGGGTTCGTTACATAAGTGCAGCAGCTCTTCTTAACCGATTCATTTTCTGACACCGCTGTAATCGGTGAATGCTATTCTACAATATGTTATTACGGTATACGTCCTGTTATTCTTCACGGGACAGTTTACTATATCAATGGCACTTATTACGTTAATCTGGGGGATCCTTGCTGGGTTGGCTGCAAACATCAATCAATATGTAGTAGCCTCAGCAGCCAATGAAGCTCCTGACTTTGCGAATGGTCTATTTTTATCTTCCTGTAATATAGGCACAACAATCGGTGCAGCTGCAGGTGGATTCTTTATATCAGCATGGGGCACACAATACGTTGTATTAGTAGGTATCCTAGCATTAATATTGAATGCGGTGTTTATTTTCCTAAGAAACAATCAAGTTAGATTTACAGAGCCAGTGCCGAAGTAAGAAGCTAAAAGCGGGGGAAATAAACAAGTACTAGAGAAAACATTGCACTAGTAACAGCTCGGTTCATCATGAAAAGGCTTGATCATTCATTTGTAAAAGTGTTGATTGTTACGGTCATGGATACGGGTGTGTGGCTGTTGACCGTTCAACTGTCATATGGAGACATTGTATATCCTAGTGCCAACCTTTTGTTTATAGGGGCTGGCGGAAGTTTTTTTGTGTGGCGGGTTTATAGTGCTGATTAATAATAATTAGGAAACTTTGAAATAGGGTTAGTTTTGCAGGATGTTTGCCGAAAAAAGAATAACGAGTGCTTATAAAATATGTGAACATCACTTCGGGTAAAGAAGTGACGTTTTTTGTGGGAATCAATAGGCACTATAGAATAGGAGATTGCCGGTAAAGGTAATCTTCTTTTATTTGTTACGCTTATTGACAGGCGCACGAAATTATAAATAAGTGGAGCATAATCGAGTATTTATGCTGCTAGTATTATAGGATATATTAATAGGAAGTCCTTTTGCAGATAGTTAAATGAAATAAGGCATTAGTAGTTGGGGGAGGAAATAGAATGACAAATAAAGCTGAATGGCTGTGGCAGCAGATTTTTGAAAAGGGATCACAGGTTGAAGAGCATTTTCAACAATCATTAAATCTCCAGCCAGGCGCTAGCGATGATGAATTGAAGCTGGTCGAGGAGACACTCGGTGTGACACTTCCGGAAGAAATGAAAAGTATATACCGGATACATAACGGACAAGTTTGGGAATCAGGCGTTAACCCTTTTGTAAGAAATTTGACTCTGTCTCCTACGTTCGACATTATTGAAAATTGGCAGTTTTTGCAGGAAGAATTTGATCCGGATGATGAATTGGAGCTTGATAATGAAGAGCAAATTAAACCGGTCCTATGGAACGAAAAGTGGATTCCGATTGCAGAAAATGGCGGAGGGGATTATCTCTGCATCGATACGGATCCTGCTGAGTCAGGGACAGCAGGGCAGATTTTATATTTTTGGCATGACTGGGGAGACCGCTCTGTTGAGGCAACGGGTCTGTTTGCGTTTATAGAAATGTGCTTGGACGAAGAGGAGTAGCAGAGCGGGAGAAACCCGTGAATATCGTTAGACAAGTTTTTAAAAAGGGGGAATGGCGGCGTGAATGTATACTGCAAAGGTGTTATTAAAGAGATGGATTTAGCTGTTGATTCGATTATCAAGCTAATAGAAACTTTAAGCGAAGAAGATATGGATATTAAACCAACTGAGGGAAAATGGTCTATTGGTGAACTCCTCTCACACATATCGGTTATATGCAAAGCAGACTTCCTGATAGGGATGGGTGCTTCTGAAGAAGAGCTTGACCGTTTTTATATAGAGGCTGAACCAAATATAAATAAAACTGCCATTATCAATGCCCTTATTAGCAATTATTCTTATCTAAAAGAAGGCATAGGGTTATTGCATGAAGAAGAGCTGCTACGGGAAACCACTTCGTTTTTTGGTATAACTCATTCTCGATATGAATGGTTGTTGGATACACAGGCTCATCTTTTCCATCATCGTGGGCAATTGCACTCACTGATCGTTCATGTATTAAAGCGGGAACCGAACGTCCAGCTGTTTGAGTAAGTTAAACTTGTTTAGCTAAAGGGTGTCTTAGTGGAAGAAAGATCAAGTGGCTTAGGAGCTAAATGATTTTTTAACTGCTCTATTATGGGACGTGATAGTAGAACAACACTATAAGAAACTGATTGAACCTTCTTTATGATAGTCGCCTATTTAGTTAAAGTGAAAAATCCCATTTTGATCAATCTTTTTCAAAATGGTTTTTTGCATTTGCTGTTAAATAGGGGTAGAATAGAATTTTTTAATCAAATTTTATTTCTGACCAACATTAAACAGGAACTAGTTATTTATGTTAAGCTTTGGGGAAGAAAATCAAACTTTGAACTTAACGTTTAGGGTTTTTATATTTAAAGCGGCAATTGAACCTCTAATTAAAATTATAAAAGTAATGTTGAATAATGGAGGGCTTTTATGGTAATACCATTACACGAATTACAGATGTATCGAAATTTCGATGAGCTTGCTAGGGATGTATTAGACCTGGCAAAGGAAATTTTACCTGATAAATTGATTTATTTGAGCTCTTTTACCGATAGCGAGCAAGTGATCCTTAAACTTTCAAATATTAATCCAAATATTCATGTGTCTGAAGGAACGGCTATCAAGCTTAACCGAACTGTTTGTAATCGGATTGATTTCGAAAAAAACCAGCCATTAGTCTTTGAGGACACAAGTAAAGAAGCTAGTCTGGATGACTTAAGAAGCCTATATGAAAAAGTCAATATTAACGCTTATGTGGGCATTCCTATTTCTCTAAAGAATGGCGAGAGATTTGGAACTTTATGTGTAGTTCATGATCAAGCTACTCACTTTGATAAAAAGAGCATAAGCATGCTCCAAAAAATAGCGAAGATGTTCTCCTATTATTTAACTTTAGAGAATCTTGCCTATAAGGATTCGCTGACAGGACTATATAACAGGCAATATCTTTTTAATTTCTTTGCAGACTTTTCTAAACTTGGCGGAGTGCTATTCTTTCTGGATCTGGATGGGTTTAAAAAGGTGAATGATGTATATGGCCATGATGCGGGGGATCAAGTGCTTAAAGAGGTTTCGGCGAGAATTCAACAGTTTATAAAAGACCAGGAAGAAGCATTTGCGGTTAGATTAGGGGGAGATGAATTCATTATCATTTTCCCTCATATGTCTTCTAGAGAAGAGATAGGTAAGCGAGCGGAACATCTTCTTAATCGTCTAAATACATGGAAACCCGAATGTCAGCTGTCGGCAAGTATGGGGATAGTGCCGTATCCAGCCAATGGCAATATTTCTCTAGACACCATCCTCAAAAATGCGGATGGTGCATTGTACAATGCAAAAGCAGCAGGAAAGAACAACTATGAGATTTTTTAAGTAAGCTTATTTTATTTTTCTGCGCCAAATAGTAAATGTACGCCAGTTGGATTACATGGCGTACATTTTTTTGAAGCTAGCGAGATTGTTTTGCTTTCCTTGGCATAAACAGCGTTAAAATCAACGCGATGACCGCCAAAACTGTCATGAAGTAATAGGCATCCCCGGACCCGAGCATTGATGCCATGGAAGAAAGTGTATCAGGGGCAGTCGAAGGATTGTCCATCATAATCGTTTCTGCATGAGACGTTGCCTGTGCCGTATAAATAGTGACAATGACGGCTGTTCCAATGGCTCCGGCAATTTGGCGGACTGTGTTGTTCACTGCTGAACCATGTGTGCCAAGCTCCTTCGGCAAGGCATTCAGCCCCGCGGTATTCAGCGGCATTGTAATAAAGCTCAAGCCGATGCGAAGGAAAATCGTTCGGATAACTACATACATATAGGTAGTCGTTTCAGAAAGATCTGTCACCGCCCACATCGATGGGATGATAAGAACCAGCCCCGTAATAAACAGCGGTTTTGCACCGAAGCGGTCATAGAGCTTACCTGTAACAGGAGACATCAATGCGTTAATAATCGCTCCCGGCAGCAAAATCAGCCCTGCATCAAATGCTGTAAAGCCGCGGCCGTCCTGCAAGTAAATCGGCAGTAAAATCATATCTGCATACATCATCATTGTTACCGTGATATTGATGATGGAAGTGAGCGTAAATACTTTATGCTTAAAGACGGATAGATTAAGCAGCGGATCGTCGGATTTTATTTGACGAACACAGAAGGCAACTGTAACAGCGACGCCGACTGCGATTGAAAGGATGACAATCCAATCATCCCATCCTCTGCTTCCTGCATTACTGAATCCGTATAAAATCAGCCCAAATCCGATTGTCGATAAGATAACACTGAACAGATCGAGCTTTGCCTTTGCTGTTTCGGAAACATTCACTAAGAATTTTAGCGCAAACAGGATCACAAGCACAGAAAGAATCGACAGGCCGATAAATAACCAGCGCCATGAATAAAAGTCGATGACAAAGCCTGCCAGTGTCGGCGCAATCGCTGGTGCGAAAATGATGGCAAGGCCGAGGAACCCCATAGCACTGCCTCGTTTTTCTGCGGGAAAGATCGCAAGTACTACCCCCATCATAAGGGGCATTAGAATCCCTGCACCTGCTGCTTGGATCATACGTCCAGCAAGGAGTATACCGAAGATAGGCGCAGTAGCACATATAATGGAACCAATCAGTAAAAAGCCCATGGCACTGATGAACAGTTGGCGTGTTGTAAAGCGTTTCATCAAATAAGCTGTTATCGGCACAAGTACACCGTTGACAAGCATAAAGCCTGTCGCAAGCCATTGGACGGTTGTCGCCTCTACATGGAACGTATCTTTTAAACTACTGAGTGCTACATTTAGTAATGTCTGATTTAATGTGGAAAGGAAACAGCCGACAATAAGGACAGTCAGTAAAATCCCTTTTTTGATTTCTTTTTGTTGTTGTACCATAAGTAGTCCTTTCTATGTTGTTTTATTGACGTAATGTCGATAAAATAGATCATATCAATATAACAGGAAGAATCCCATGATCAATTTTGAAGAAATTGTCGACTAAACAACATATTAAAGTGATTTGTTGAAGAAATAGGGATTAATCGATAGAAAGGAAGTATTTGTTTATCATGAAAAAGGAAGACCCGCGCTCTCTACGTTCAAAGCGAGTGTTAAAGGAGGCGGTATTTTCGCTGCTGGCGGAAAATCAGGACGTAACACAGCTGACCGTCCAGAAAATCACAAATTGCGCTGAGCTTAACCGCGCGACATTTTATTTACATTATGAGGACATTAACGATCTGCTGCGTCATATCGTGCATGAAATATTTGGTGAGCTGTCAATGAAGGTAGAGCCGCTGTTAAAATCTCCGCGTTCCGATGAATATGAACAGCTTGTCGCTTTTTTGGACTGTATTTATGATTATCGTAAGTTCTTTGCTGTGCTGGTGGAGCATCCAGGCTTTAAAATGAGTCTTTCCAATTTATTAAAGAAGACGATCCAGGCAAGAAGAGACGCCAAGGGGGCAGACTTACCGCCGAAACTTGTGTCCATTGATATTATCGGGGCTTCATTACTAGGCATTATCATCTGGTGGGTGAAGGATGGTATCCAATTTAGTTCGGAATATGTGGCGGGTCAGATAGGACTGCTCTACAAAAAAGAATAGCAGAAAGTAAGATTGCCGGACTAGCGGTTGTTCACAGTAGTCCGGCTTTGGTTTACTCGTGTTCTCCTGCTGCCGGCAGCTGCATGAGCGCCCCGAAATATTGGGAAGCGGTTGTGAAGCAAATAAAGGCAAGCAGTTCACTGATCTCAGTATCTGATAAATAGTCCTTTAAAACAGCAGTCACGCGTGGTGAAGTTTTTCCCTTTGAAGCTAGAAATGCCTCTGCAAAGCCTGTACAAACAGCCGTTTTCTCATCGTAATTTTCCGGATTCGGCTGTCCTTTTGCCTTGCAGTACTCGCAGCCGTTTTGCGCAGCAAGCGTTCGGCGGACCTCTTCTTTCAGCGATGCAGGCAATGCACCGTCTTTTTCAAGTACATCCCCAAGCTCGGTCCAGCTTGATAGAATGTGTTCATTATAGGCGAGCAATTGCTGAAATGGCGTAGCGCCTTTTTCGTGTAATGGGATAAGTGTCATTTGTTATTCCTCCTGCAATGATTATAAAATAGAGAAAAGAGGCGCTACAGACTGAATTGACGGAAAAAAGGGAATGAAACTTTCTAAATGAAAGGAATTTAGTAATATGGATGCTGTAAATGAAATGATTATCGAAGAGTTAAAAAAGGACAGCAGAATTTCGATGAGTGAGCTGGGCAGAAGGGTTCACCTATCACCGCCGGCTGTCAGGGAAAGGGTGAGGCAGCTGGAGGAGCAGGGAATCATTAAAGGGTTTACAATTGCCCTAGACATAAAAAAGATGGGATATCCAATCGAGGCCATCATTGAGGCAACGATTAAAAATAACCGTTACAATGATTTCAAGCAACAGATCCAGACCTATACGAATATTGATTTTTGCTACCGGATTGCAGGTGAGGCATGCTTTCTGTTAAAGGCCCACTTTCAAACTTTCGTCGATGCCGAGACATTCATCGATGAACTGCAGCCATTTGCTCATACGAAAACGAATTTCGTTTTTTCTGAAGTGGCACGTTTCTAAAAAGGATAAGAGCTTTATTACGCGAGGCAAAGGAGGTTATGTTGATGAATATCAATTTAATCATTATCGGCTTACTCATTCTGGCAATCGGCTATTTCGTCGGCGTAAAGAAGATGACATGGCTGCTTTCCGGCTTTAACGAAAGACGGGTAAAGGATAAGGAGCGGCTGGCCAATCTTGTAGGGGGCACCCAAATCCTTATGGGCGCAATACTTATTATCGGCGGACTGGTCGGCGTACAACCGGAAGAATACCTCGTCATAGCCTGTGTAGTAATCCTGCTTGGGCTGCTTATTTATGTGAATAGTAAGATGGTAGAATAAGGGTGGGGAGCTGGGAGGCAGCAGCTCCCGTTAAATAAAGAGGAGTGGGGAAGATGGAAGTAAGAGTTGCAGTAAGCAGCGATGCTGAGCAAATCATTAAGGTGATGAAAGATGCGGAAGCGTCAAACTTTATGATGTACGGACCGGGAGAACGGGAGTTGACAGCTGAACAGTTCCAGCGCTTTATTGAAAGCATGAACGGAAAGGAGCATTCGGCGATATTTGCTGCCGAGGAAAAAGACAGCATCCTAGGCTATTTAATCATGCAGGGGGAAACGAAGCCAAAACGCGTTTCCCATAAAGTGAGTGTTGCTATAGGTGTGCATAGCGAAAGCCGCGGGAAAGGTGTCGGAAGAGCCCTGTTTGAGTATGCACACAACTGGGCGAAGGCAAGAGATATCCACCGGGTGGAGCTGACGGTTATTTCTAAAAATGAACAAGCGTACAGCCTGTATAAGAAACTTGGTTATGAGACAGAGGGAGTAAAGAAACACTCATTATTCATTGATGGGGAGTATGTGGATGAATACTATATGGCAAAGCTTTTATAAGGAAGGACGAGGAAATGAATAATTTTCATGAAATTCGCAAAGGCTTTTAAAGCACGACGGGATAGTTGTGCATGTCATATGACGTAGGAGTCCTCTTCTATTAGCCTGTACTGCGATCCAAGTGCAGTAGGAAAGGATAAACAAAACCTATAATTTACTGTCGATTGAAGCTTTTTGTTACATACAAGCAGCTTGCCACAGAAGTAGAGGCTTATTTCCTGTAAAAGAGGCCGCCTTTATCGTTGGGCGGCCTGCTGCAGTTTAACACATAGGAAAAGGAGACGTAGTTTATGCTGATTGTAGGTGCAGTGTACTTTGTGATAATGCTTGCCATGTTGTTTTCAGGCTATTTTAATACGCTGGCTTTTCTGTTGCTTTCTGTCCTCTGTTCGCTCGTTATCAGACGAATCCCGAAGGAAAAGGATTCGAAATGGACGACAAGCGCCGGTTTTTTATTCATCCTCGCTGCGATTATTGTTGTAGCTGTGAAAGAGAAAGACTCCTTTTTTTAAGAGAATTTACTTAAATAGCTTTGCCTTTCTTACAATTCCTCTATCATTTCTGAGTTTGTTTAGTAGATGAAATATAGATTCCTCAGTTTTCCCTTTACTTAATGCCTTTTCGAAAAACTATTATCCGAATCGTTTCCCAACTCTATATATGGAAGAATTTCCGCTTTGTTTTTGCGAGGGAAATTGTCTACAATGAAGGGTGGATAACATACTTACATAGAGATTGTAGATTCCTTATTAAATAAGAATCACCTGAAAATATGAAATTCAGCGATAGAAATGGAGAATGACTATGTATCACAAAATGTCAGGAGAATCTACGGATTTCACAAAGACAAATAGCAGAAAGCTAGCAGAGCTGTTTCCCGAAGTTGTGACGGAGGACGGACGTATAGACTTTGAACAGCTTCGTTTGCTGCTTGGGGAAGCAGTAGAACAGGGCAATGAACGCTATTTCTTCAGCTGGAATGGCAAGAAAGAAGCTCTGCTTGGTGCACAAAAGCCGTCAAAGGGAACGCTGCGTCCTCTACCTGAGAAGAGCAAGGATTTCGATACGACACAAAACCTCTATATCGAAGGGGACAACCTCGAAGTCCTCAAGCTTCTACAGAAATCGTATAATAACAAAATTAAAATGATTTATATCGATCCGCCGTACAATACCGGCAAGGATTTCGTCTATAAGGATAACTTTTCAAAAGGTGTCGACAACTACCTGGAGCAGACAGGACAGGTCGATGCAGAAGGTAACCGCATGACGACGAATACAGAAAGCAACGGCCGTTTCCACTCGGACTGGCTGAACATGATTTACCCGCGCCTGAAGCTCGCTCGTAATCTATTGAAAGAAGATGGTGTCATCTTTATCAGCATCGATGACCATGAGCAGAGCAATCTCATCAAAGTATGTGACGAGATTTTTGGACAGCATAATTTTGTCGCAAACCTCGTGTGGGCGAACAAGGAGGGCGGGGGCAGCTCCGATTCCCGGCTGTTCCGTATTAAGCATGAGTATATCGTGTGCTATGCCAAATCGATTGAACAGCTTGATATTACAGGCGTTGCCATCAGTAATGAAGACCGCTATAAGCAAAAGGATGAGCATGAAAGTGTACGGGGGCCTTATTACCTGCAAAAGCTTGGCATGGGATCGATTCAATATTCATCATCGCTTGACTATGCAATCGAAGCGCCGGACGGCACGAGTATTTACCCGGCTGATAACAACAATGGCAAAAAGGCTTGCTGGCGCTGGTCAGAGGCGAAGTTTAAATGGGGCGTTGAAAATGATTTCGTTGTGATCCAAAAAGATTCCAAGGGTATTTGGACGGTTTATACAAAGCAATATTTAAAAATGGACAATGACGGCAATCCCATTACGCGAACACAGCGACCGCTTGGCATTATTGAAGAATACTCCAGTACACAGGCCTCCAAGTTCCTTGATAGTATCGGCATGGGCAATGTATTTGACTATTCTAAGCCGGTCCGTTTAATCGAGTACTTGATTGACCGTGTCGTAACAGAGGAAAACGATATTATTCTGGACTTCTTCTCCGGCTCGGCCACGACAGCGCATGCGGTGATGAAGCGAAATGCAGAGGACGGGAAAAACCGCCGTTTTATTCTTGTGCAGCTGCCTGAACCGATTGCACAAAATACGGATGGCTATAGCACAATTTGCGATATCGGTGAGGAGCGGATACGCCGTTCAGGGGAAAAATTGAAGGAAGCGATGCAGGAACAAGCGATGAAAGCAGGACTGTTAAATAATGAACAGTTGAATCCTGAAAAGCTCGATACCGGCTTTAAGGTGCTCAAGCTTGATAAGTCCAATATCCGTGAGTGGAATACAGATTTTGAACAGCTTGAGAGTGAATTAGATCTGTTTGAAGAAGTCTTTGTCGACGGACGCTCTGAGCTTGATATCGTATATGAAATGATACTGAAAAATGGACTGGAGCTGACAAGTCCAGTCAGTGTGTTCGATGTAGACGGACGGAATGTCTACAATGTTGCACAAGGACGTTTATTTATCTGCCTTGACGACCATATTGACCGGCACATTGCAGAGGCAATTGTGGAAGAACATGGGAAATCGAAGGTTGGAGCGAGTGCTGTGATCTTTAAGGACGCTGGCTTTGCCGGCAATGACGCAGAAAAGCTGAACTGCTATGAATACCTGAAGGATGCGGGTTATCCAGAAGATAATCTGCTGTCTATTTAGAGGTGAGCAGCATGAACATACAATTTGATGAACTATCGTATCAAACAGAGGCCATTCAATCTGTACTCCGTGTATTTGAGGGCCAGCAAATCCGCAGCTCGGACTTTATGATTGCAGGAGACGACCGCCAGGGGAAACTGTTCGGTGAAAAGGGAATCGGCAACCGGATCGACCATGACCTGGCACGCATACTGCGGAACGTCCAGCAAATCCAGATTGATAACGGTATTCCGGTATCTAATATACTGCCCAAACCATTTCCGCAGTTTAACATCGAAATGGAAACAGGAACGGGTAAAACGTTTGTTTATTTGAAGACAATCCTTGAACTGAACAGGTTATACGGGCTTACGAAGTTTGTTATCGTTGTTCCATCTGTTGCAATCAAGGAAGGTGTCATGAAGACACTTGAAATAACGAAGAATTATTTTAAGGCACAGATGAACGGTGTAATCTACCGCGCCTTTATGTATGACAGCAAACGATTAAATGAAGTGCGGGATTTTGCGCAGAGCGAATCGATTGAGATCATGGTCATTAACATCCAGGCATTCTCAAAAAGCAGTAAGAATGAGGATAATATGAATATCATCTACCGTAAGGATATGGATTCTTTATTCGGTACTGCACCAATCGAGCTCATTGCAGAAACGAATCCGGTCGTTGTCATTGACGAGCCGCAGAGCGTGGATAATACGGAAAATGCGAAGAAAGCCATCGCGGCATTGAACCCTTCTTTTACCTTCCGTTACTCTGCAACACATAAAAATACGGACTATCCGCTGCTTTATAAATTGGGGCCGGTTGAAGCTTATGAGAACAAACTCGTCAAGCAAATCGAGGTAGCGGGCATCCGTCATAACACGGATGGCAACGAGGCCTATATCCGGCTGCTCAGCATTAAAGCTACCAAAAGTGCTGTTACGGCAACTGTGGAAATGTACGAAAAGTCAAAGACAGGTATTGCCAAAAAAGAGATCAAGCTAAAGCAGGGGGACGATTTATATATTAAATCAAAACGTATTTCCACCTATGAAAAGCTTGGCTTTATAAAAGAAATCTCCGCAGAGCCCGGTAATGAGTACATTGAGCTATCAGGTGAGCCGTCCATCATCCGGCTGAAGGAGTCAGTGGAAAACGACCGCCAGATCAAACGTGCACAAATTCGTAAAACGATTGAGGAGCATCTGAACAAGGAGCTGAAGCTAAATCCGCTCGGTATTAAGGTGCTGAGCCTGTTCTTCCTTGATAATGTAGCCAATTACCGCCAGTACGATGAAGCGGGAAGAACGGTAAAAGGCGAGTATGCCCAGATATTTGAGGAAGAATATGAGCAGCTGATCAGCCAGGAGAAATACCGCACGCTGCGTGACCGGGGAGTACCAGTAATAGACGTACATGATGGCTATTTCGCCCAGGACGGCAAGGGCAGGCTGAAAAATACAAACGGTGAAACACAGGCAGATGAAAGCACGTACCAAATTATTATGAAGGATAAGGAAGATCTGCTGACGTTCTATGATGAAGAAAAGGGGCAGATAAAAAGAGCGAACAAGCTACGCTTTATCTTCTCGCACTCAGCACTGAAGGAAGGCTGGGACAATCCGAATGTCTTCCAGATCTGTACGCTCATTGAATCGAAGGATACAATCACAAAAAGACAAAAAATCGGCCGTGGACTGCGGATTGCTGTTAATCAGCAAGGTCAGCGCGTTCCGGGCTTTGAAGTCAACACATTGACAGTCATGGCAAATGAAAGCTATGAGGATTTTGCCAAAGGTCTGCAGCGTGAATACGAAGAGGAGGGCGTTCAGTTTGGTGTGATTGATGCCACCGTATTCAGCGCCATTATTCTGGAGGTAGACGAGCATACAGGTCTCAAAAAACCGCTCGGCCACGAAAAATCAATCGAGCTTGTTCATTATTTAGGTGATCATGGCTATATCGATAGCCGGGGCAAGGGAACGGAAACGCTGGCAAAGGCAATAAAGGAAGGTACATTTGAGCTGCCTCCGGTAATAGCCGCACTTGGTGAACGTGTAACAGAAAAAGTGCTGGAAGTGATCAAGCGGAAATTTGACAGCAGCAAGGTCGATATCAAAAATAGGGACGAGCGTGTAACCGTCAAGGTAAAGAAAGAGGCGCTTGCCGGCCCGTTCCTTGAGCTATGGGAGAAAATCAAATATAAAACGAACTATTCGATTTCCTTTGACTCGGAAAAGTTTGTTCACAGTGCTGCTGAAAAGCTGGCAGATGAGCTCGAAGTGACGCTTGCCAAGCTGGAATATATGAAAGCAAACCTCGTGCAGGCAGCATCTGGAATCGATGTGGGAGAACAGACAGTTACAAGTATTGAAGCGTCCAAGCAGCAATACAAGGAAGCACCAGATATTGTGGGCTACCTGCAGCACGAAACGAAGCTCACGCGAAAGACGATTATTGCGATTTTAAAAGAAAGCGGCACGCTGCCGGACTTCAAACGCAACCCACAGCTGTACATGATGCAGACTGCTCGTATTTTGAACGCGGCAAAGCGCCTGGCGATGGTAGACGGGATCAAATACGAAAAGCTGCCGAGCAATGAAGCGTATGACCAGCAGCTGTTTCTTCATGAAGAGCTTGTCAGCTATAAGGACAAGACAGTCGAAGTAAAAGGCGGTCGTTCACCATTCGAACATATTATTGTTGATTCTGATGTCGAGCGTACGTTTGTGAAGGAATGCGAGCAGGATGAAAATGTGAAAAGCTACATCAAGCTGCCTTCATGGTTCAAGGTGAAAACACCGCTTGGTCCGTACAACCCGGACTGGGCCATTCTGCTGGAGAAATTCGGTGAGGAACGACTGTATTTCATCGTTGAAACGAAAGGCAGCACCGCGTCTGAAGATATTCGTCCGACAGAGCTGGCGAAAATCAAATGCGGCAGGAAGCACTTCGCTGCACTTGATACAGGTGTAGTGTTTAAGAAGACGACGAATGAGAAGAGTTTGTACTAGGCTAGTTAGTGCCAGAAAAATAGAGGCTGACAGCCAAACATCAATAGTAAATCCAAGTTATCACCCCCTCCCGAATGAATGGGCAGGGGGTGATGCTGTTGTTAGAGCTTATTTTTATTAGGTAATAGGATTATATGTTGAATTTCATTAAATAATTTTTTCTTTATTGGAAATGCGGTCTTTTAATAAAGATGGATAATTTATAATTAAGTTCGATCATTAATAATAAAGTTTGATAAAAACCTGTATGGTAGAAGACTCTTTAACGAAGAAGATAAAAATTTCCCCGAGCAGATCATTGACAATAAAGAAGGATGGGTTTTTATTCTGACTTGGTTGAAAGGCCATCTGCAATACAGAGTCCAAGCAATACGAGAAGGACTTGTAAAATGAAAAACAAACCCGGGATTGTATTCCCGGGTTTGTTTTTACTTATTGGCAACTATGACCAATTTACCTGTATCCAGTTCCTCTTCGAATTGAGCAGCTTCCGATTCACTTAATCCGACAGAAGCTAACTCATTACGGAGTTCATCTCCACGGGAATTCACCAGGTTCTTCATAGAAGTCAGGAACCCTTGCTCGCCAATACCAGCTTCTTCTGTCCCCAGTGCTTCGTTAATATCATCTTCACGTTCTTCATAGTGTGCAAAGATGTAAATGTTATCTCGAAGATATCCTTGCGCTTCTAATTTCTCCACTTCTTGTTTCGCCTGTACCACGTTTTCTACTGTCAATTTGACTGTCATTATTTATCCCTCCTAAATATGTTCACATTCAACCTATTCCACTAAATTGAGTAAATAAAACTTAGAGATTTGCAAATTATTGACCAAGCTTCCCGGGGAAGTGCTTCAATAGGTTGGGAACCCTTTAAATTATCAGGGACCTACGAGCATAGAAGTCACGAGGAAGAATTTCACTCTATAAAAAGGTAATATCATTTTAATGCCAAATATACAAATTATGGTACTTTTTTATCTATTTCTACGCCCTTATGTCCTCCAATGGATGATCCTAATATTAATAGTTTTATGTAAAAAATAAAACAAAAATCAAAATGGCTTTGGATAAAAATAAAAAGTGAATATTGTTATTGATTCTTACTTATGACAGGTTAGCTTAAGTGGATTGTGAAAATATATTCTTCAATTAACGGGCGCGATTGTGGAAGATCAGCAATAGGAAATAATCAAACTTTTTTATGAACAAAGAATTAGCCCGTTTTGAACAATGTTTGCTCAAAACGGGCTCTTTTAATGTAACTTAAAATATGGGGCTGTGGGTTGTTTTAAATTAAACTTTGTTTAAAGCTCCAGGAAAAATGTTATTACAAAGACGAGCAATCATCTACATTTTAAAGTCCAGCCAAATTCATCATTACATAGAACCCCCAATATAAAGCTTTCGACCAGCCCTTTACTCCAATAATCTAAGCACAGAAAAACACGTTCATGATTTGATGAACGTATTTATCTTCTCTAAAAAAGAACAGTAATGAATGATTTTTTAGTTTTGGGGAGCACTTAACCAATAAAACGTAAATCAGCAGTATAGTGAACCTAGACAATTTTAAAAAAGGGGGGATACGTTGAAAGTATTAATTGTTTCCATGTCTGCTTTATTTATCGAAGCATTACAAATCGCGATTCGTGATAGGCGTCCAGCTTGGCAAGTGGAAACTTATTCAATGCAAGCACCTCTATTCAATCAAGCAGTGATGAAAAAAATACAAGAACAGTGGGTAGACATTGTCGTCATCGAAACAACAAATCAGCATTTTGCCCTAATGATTGAAAGTGTAAAGAAACTAGCGGGTCCTGAAATAGATATCATGTTGCTAGTCGATTCAAGGCTGGGAGAGGTATATCATCATGTAAAAGATGAAGAGCGCTGGGCTAGTGTTACTAAAAATACGAGCCTGGATGAGTTTTTACTGCTAATGGAGTCCTTTAAAAGTAATGTATCAACTTTCCCAAAGGTTTCTTTAATGGAGATGGACAAAAAAGTCCTCAAAGATTTAGCAATTGGACATACTTTTGAATTTATCCAGCGTACACGGGGGCTGTCGGCTGAAGAAATTGATCAGTCCCTCTACCGGATTAACACCTATTTTCAAGTGCCGAATTATATAGAATCGATTAGTAAGGCATTTGAACAGAAAATCATTACGTATTGAACACAGTGTTTATAAATAAAAACAAGGGAGGAGGCAAACAAAATGAAAAAAGTGCTAATGGCTTTAGCTGGGGTAATTATTGGAATCGCAGTTATTTCTATTGTCAAAACGATGAGCTAGGAGAGGTGCTTCATGACATTTCAAATTAAAAATTTAAACAAGAGCTTTGGTAACAAAAAAGCGGTGAATAATATTTCCATTCAATTGGAGGAAGGACAGATTCTTGGGATGCTGGGCCGGAATGGCGCCGGAAAAACAACGACCATCCGGATGATGTTAGAGCTTATTCCGAAAGACAGCGGGCAGATTTTATGGAAAGGAAAGCCTTTTTCCAAGAAAAACCTGCGGATTGGCTATTTACCGGAAGAACGAGGGCTATATGCCAAAATGAATGTGCTGGATCAGATTATTTACTTTGGCATGCTGGAAGGCATGGACAAAAAAGAGGCAAAAAAAGAGGCGCTGATATGGTTGGAGAAGCTTGAAATCTCTTATGCAGCAAAGAAGCGTACCGAACAATTATCGAAAGGGAACCAGCAAAAGGTACAGTTGATTACAGCGCTTATCCATGATCCGGAGTTTATCATTTTAGATGAGCCCTTCAGCGGACTGGATCCCGTGAATGCAGATATGCTAAAAAGCGTTGTGAAAGAATTGATTGCCAAAAAGAAAACGATTATTTTCTGCAGCCATCAAATGGAACAGGTCGAATCGTTCTGCAGTCAGATCTGCATTTTGAAGGACGGCAATCTGATTGTCTCCGACCAGTTAGCGAACGTAAAGCGTGCGTATGACTACCGCTACCTGGAGCTGGAGACAGCAACTGCGCATTTGAAGGACTATCTGACACAAAAACAATATGATTTCACACAGGAAAACAACCGTTATAAATTGCGTATCCCGCGGAGCGAAGAAATCTACCGGCTTATTCAGGAATTCGGGGAGAAATTCGAACTGCAGGGGGTTTCATTAAAAGAGCCGAGTCTGCATGAAATCTTTATTGAACGGACAGGAGGGGACATCATTGCGTAATTTCAGTATTGTATTCAGCACCGTTTTCAAAGAGGCAGTCAAAACAAAGCCCTACTTATATATCACGATTGGTCTGGTGGCATTGAGCGTGCTGCTCTTTGCCTCCCCGGCCATCCTTACCATGTTCAATAAAAACAGCCCGGATGAAACGTATAAAATCGTCAATCATACGTCGCTGGAATTGTCCGAACAAGAGCTGGCAAGTGCTGGTGGCAGCTGGCAGATTGTAGACGGTGTAAAGATAGAGAGCCTGAAGGAAGAAGTGAAGGCAGAGGCATTAACCGGTTTCTTTGTACTGGAAGAGCAGACGGACATGATGCAGCTGAATATCTATATGCCGAAAGTGAACAATGAACTGCTGCTTACGCTGGAATCCTATATCGAACAAAAGAAAGTGGCATCCATCGTTGCGGTACAGTCAATCGATCCAGCTGTCGTGCAGGCACTGAATGCCCCCCTGCAAAGCAGCGTGGAACCATTATATGAAACAAAACCAAATGCGTTGCTGATTGTATATGGGTTAATCACGATTATGTTCCTGGCCATTTCCATATACGGCAATAATGTGGCAACAGCGATTGCATCCGAAAAATCCTCGCGTGTCATGGAAGTCATGATTACAAAAGTGGCACCAGTACCGATGATGTACGGGAAAATCCTGGGTGTCGGCCTAGCGAGTCTAACACAAGTATTTATCTTTATTGGCGCCTTGTTATTATGGGCCAACATAGGGATTTTCGATATTCCTGAAGGTTCATTTGTCCAGACAATCATGGAAACAATCACATGGGAAACAGCCGCATGTATCCTTATTTTCTTTATCATCGGTTACTTTATCTATGCCACTCTGTTTGCGATTGTCGGATCTATGGTAAGCCGTCCGGATGATTTAGGAAGTGCAACAATGCCCATTATGATTTTATTAATGGCCAGTTTAGCAGTGGAAATGCTCTTTGTAATGGATGCACCGGAAGGAAGGATGACGACGATTACTTCCTATATTCCATTTACGGCACCTATGACTGTATTGGTCCGGATTGTCTATAACACCATTACACCAGTTGAAACGGTGATTTCGCTACTCCTAATGGTTTTGTTTATTGCTCTATTTGCAGCAGTGGCGGCGAAAATCTATCCAAAAGGCGTTCTGAAATCAGATAGCCTGACATTTAAGCAGCTGATGCAATCTAACCGCTAGGGCACCGCTTCTAGCAATTTAAAATAAGCCTCCTCCAAAGTGTAAGTAGCTTTTGGGGAGTCTTTTTATTGTAAAAAATGCTATGAATTAAGGAAAACAGATTATTTTAAAAAATAGTATATAATGGTAATATATACAAAAATGCAGTGGGTGGTGTGAAATGGTAGTTACAGCATTTGAGAATTTTCTATTAATGGTTATTCAATATATGACATTACTATTGTTTAGCATTTATACCCTCGATCTAAATTGGTCAAAGAAGCACTATATAATTACTATCTGTTTTATATTTTTCCCAACCTATATATTGTTTTCACTTATTGGCGCACCATCGATGTTATTCTATTTGACGATATTAGCCATAATGGTGTACCGGGAAACAAACGTAATCAGCCACATTTTTCATATATTTATGTCGCTCTTTTTTTTAGTAATAAGCGACAATCTCTCTTATATAATTTCCTATCGTTTACTGAATGAAAAGGGAAATAATCATTACATTTTTATTGGCTATTGTATATTGTTTATATTATTTGCCGTAGTACTGGCGTATTTTTACAAGCGGATTATAAGATATTTGATTGACCGCTGGGTATTCAACAGCTATATTTCAACCATGTTGGTGTTTCTAAGTGTCTTTACGGTTATCTGCATGTACATCAATATTGTAGCAATTGACCATAACAACTTTTACGAAAGTGTCCAAAATAATTTAATGACATTCATGATGTATTTAGCACTGCTCGCAGTGCTTATGTTTGTCGTTTTATATGTAGCATTCAAACAATATAAAGTGAAGCAGCGGGAACTGGAACTGCAAAACTTCGAATCCTATGTCGCATCGCTAGAACAAATTAATCAGGATATGCGCAGATTTAAGCATGATTACGTGAATATTTTATCCTCATTGCGTACATTCATTGATGACAAAAATTATGATGGTCTGCAAACATACTTTTATCAGCATATTTTAGATACGAAATACCAGGAACAGCTAAACGAACAAGCGATGATGACACTAAATAACTTGAAAATTAATAGTTTAAAAGGGTTGTTAACGACGAAAATCTTGCAGGCTCAATCCCATCATATACCGTTTTATATTGAAATTGTCGAGGAAGTCAGAAATATTTCAGTAGATCCAATTATTTTAAACCGAATGGTCGGCATCTTGCTGGATAATGCGATTGAAGCTGCACGGGAAATCGAAAATGGTGAAGTCCGCGTAGCGTTTATTCATATGGATGAAGCGATCCTATTAGTTGTGAGCAATACATTTGATGAAAAAACAAATATAAAGGTGCACGAAATTTTCAGAGAAGGTTTTTCAACTAAAGGGGAAAATCGAGGTCTAGGATTGGCTAATCTACGTCAAATGAAAAAGGATTTACAGAATGTCAGTTTGAATACGAAAATTAGCCCTCCTTATTTTATTCAAGAAATCGGCTTTGAAAGGGGTAGATAAGATGGAGATTGTTATTTGTGAAGATGATCTAGCTCAATTAGAGAACATTAAAAAAATAATTGAAAATTACGCCATGATGGAAGACAATGGAATGAAAATTGTCCTAGCTACTACCGATCCTGCTGATGTTCTAACGTTTTTGGAAACTAAAAAAGCGGATTGCTATTTCTTTGATATCGACCTGAAACATGAAATAACAGGCATTGTATTAGGCAGTAAGCTCAGGGAAAAAGACCCTATCGCTAATTTAGTGTATATTACAACACATGCTGAAATGAGTTACCTTACATTCATTTATAAATTAGCTGCATTGGATTTTATTATTAAAGACCAATCGGATACGTTAAAAGAAAAGGTATTATCTACCTTAAAAGAATCACATAGACGTTATTTGCAGATAGGCCAACAAGATCATATTCAAAAATTACAAATCAAAACAACCGGGCGTACCTATAATGTTGATTTTCAGGATATATATTTTTTCGAGGCATCTGCGGATTCACATAAAATTATTTTACATTTAGAAAATGAGCATATTGAATTTTACGGAAGGCTAAAAAACTATGAAGAGGTACATACAGACTTTTACCGCTGTCACAAATCTTTTATTGTAAATAAAAGCAAAATTCAAAAAATCGATTCGAAAGAAAGAGCCATTTTTTTAGAGAATGGTGAAGTGTGCTATGCATCAGCTCGGCTTATTAAAGGCTTGGCAAGTAAGACGTTTCTATAATCAATCATGAGTAATAGCCTTTTCCTTTTATCATATCATGGTGGAAGGAAAGGCTATATTTTATTCTTCTCTTGCTGCAGTTCTAAACATCTTAATAACTCATTCTATTTAATAGCTTCGGGCAATAAACTATTCTTGAAAGCAAATATAAAGGGAGAGGAATACAGGTGAAAAAACAATTGATTGGACTCGGCTTGGTTGCACTCGCAGCTCTCCTGGCCCTGCAAATGTATCATTATAAAGCGGAACGGGAACTGAAAAAGGAAATCGGCAGGGCGTATCATGTCAACATGGTAAATATATCGATCGCTTTTGAAGGACTGGAGTATGAGAGGTTGAAGGAAATGGAAACCGACAACAGCACATATACAAGCCTGAACAAATTGTATTTTACGCTGATGTATACGGATTTCCAAACCTTTAAAGGACAGCCGGAAATCAAGTCGCTTCTTTCCGATATTAGTAATTTATTATCGGTTTATAAAAGTAAAGGGGAGCTGACTGAGGAACAGCAGGCGGCGTTTAATTCAAACGTACGAAAAGTAAAATTTCTAATCAACGATTTTGAAGACATACTCGGCACCGAAATAGATTGGTACTATGCATTTATGGAACCGAACGAAAAAATTCAATCGCGGGTAAAGGAACGGCTGGTAATGGACTTTTAAGAAGTCCTTATACCGGCTTCTTTGTTTTAGAAAGGTTTTATTTCACCAAACCTTTATTAAAAAACCTCAAGGTTATTTGGCATCTAATAAATATCTTATTTGAATAAAAATGGAACTTATATTACGCTAGAAAGTACAGAGCTTAAAGGGGTGAGCTAACATGAATAAACGATTGATCGGCAAGCTGCTGCTGGCAGCTTTTCTGCTTACTTTTTTATACGCCTTTCATTACGGGGCACAGCAGGATCTGAAAAAGGAGATTGGAAGAGGCTATCATATTAATGTAGTGAATATAGCTACAGCACTGCATGGGTTAGACTATGAGGCATTATCGGAGTTAAGTACCGAGCCTCAGACATTCGGAAGCGTCAGCAATCTAGGCACGATACTAAGGTATTCGGAGATGCAGCTTTATAGTAGTGAGTCGGAAGTATCCTCGCTTCTTCCAACGATTATTATGCTTTTAATGGATTATGAAAATGACGGCGTACTTTCACCGGAGGACCAGGAAAAATTGAATACATCTATACGGAAAATAACGATTATTATCAATAGTTTAGAACAAATACTGGGCAGCGATCTTGACTGGTACGAGGCTTTCACAGATCCGAGCGAAAAACTCCAACAGCGCTTGGAAGAACAGCTGGAGGAGGAAGGGTATGAACAGAATTGAGTAGTTTCAATTTACAATGAACAAGGGGAAGTACAGATGAAATATAAAACAAGTGATGGTGTCGAACTGTATGTGGAAAAAGGGGGGAAGGGGGCGCCTTGTCTTTTTCTTCACGGAGGACCGGGTTACTGGAGCCGATCCTTCCAATATCATGCGGGGGATGTATTGGAAAATGACCTGGAAATGATTTATCTCGATCAGCGAGGATGCGGCCGTTCGGAACATAGTTTGGACTATTCGTTAAATAGACTGATAGCGGATATTGAAGAATTAAGGGAGTCCCTAAACATAGAGGAATGGTATGTGATGGGACATTCATTCGGAGGGATTTTAGCAGTCAACTATGCCTATCGATTCCATGAGAGAACGAAGGGACTGATCTTATCAAATGTAACGCTTTCTATGCGGTATTCCTTTGAGCACCAGCTGCAAAAAGGAAGAGAACTATTAGGACAGAAGGAAAAGGGCTCATTTACTGAACAGCCATTTATCGACGCTTTTTATGAAATGGTTTCCGAGCTGCTGGAGAAAGATCTATATTTTAAACTTCAATATAAAAATCCGGCAAACAAGGAAAAGATGGATATTATCGATCGAGAAGGACTTGCTAGTGATCCACAGTTTCAGCACTATGTATTTTCCTCAGGAGAATATTTTGAGGACTTTACAGTAATGACCCAGCATATCACGAAACCAGTATTAGTACTCACAGGAGTATATGATGATGCTGTTGGTCCTGATCATTATAAATCGTTCCGTTTTCCAAATGCGGAAGTGCGTATACTGGAAGGAGCTCATCACCCTTATGTGGAAAGCAGAGAAGAATTCCAAGAGGCGATTGTGCATTTCATTCAGCGGCAAGAGTGACAGCAGTTGACCTAAATACTGTTTGAAAGTAATGGCAATCTTTTAATCTAGGATAATAGAACAAAAGGAGATACATACTGTGAATTACATCCAATCACTGCGGAAAGTCATCGGTACAAAACCGATTATCGCACCCGGATCAGCTGTGATCGTTCTAAATGAACAAAACGAGATATTGCTGCAATTACGGTCAGATACGAATGACTGGGGAATACCAGGCGGGGGCATGGAAATAGGCGACAGCTTGGAGGAAACCGCTAGAAAGGAACTCTTCGAGGAAACAGGTCTAGAAGCACAGGACCTTGAATTGCTCGATATTGCATCTGGTAAGGAATTTTATTATCAATTTCCGCATGGAGATGAGATTTATAATGTAACCGCTGTTTTCAAGGCAATGAAAGTGACGGGGACGTTAATGGGCAATGAAGAAAGCCTGGAGCTCGGCTATTTTCCGTTAGACTCATTACCGGAGCTAAACGGGACAACGGAGAAATTACTGAAAAGAATAGGGTATGTGAAGGATTGAGCTTGGCTGTAAAGAAAATTTCTTTAAATAATATTTTTTTAGTAGGAAATGAAGGGGTATATTGATGAATTACGCAGAGTTGTTGGAAGTCAACCTCTACTATTAGTTGGAGTTGCGGTAGCTGTTGTGAATGAAAATGGGGGAGTTTTATTACAGAAGCGAAGCGATGGGCTATAGGGCGTTCCCGGCGGATTTATAGAATTAGAAGAAATCACGGAAGAAGAGAAGTGCTGGAGGAAAGGGGAATTGAAATTGGAAAGCTCGATTTGGTAGGTATATTTTCAGGCAAAGAGCATTATGTGAAACTACCAAACGGCAATGAGTTTTATCCTGTTACAATCGCCTATATTTCAAAGGAAACTAGAGGAGGTGTTCTTAAAGCAAATGGGGAGGAAACAACGGAAGCGAATTCTTCAAAGTAAATGAGCTGCCTGAAGGGCTTAACCCGTTGATATAAACTAATGGTGCAGGTTATAGATCATCATTTCAATATAGATGCACAAAGTATTGGGGGATGCAGTATGTTTATAGTTAGAACAGTTGTTTTATGGGTGATTATATCAACTATCATAAATGCCTATTTAATGACATTACCTATACCTGTTTTACGAAAAAGAGGTTACCCAGCTAACTATCTGATTCAACAAAACAACCGCATAGATTTTCAACAAAATACCGAATGTGCAGCATTTTCAACAGCGTATGTGCTGCGTCATTTTGGTATGGAGGATGCGGGGGAAGCGTTATATACGCATTTTCCTAGTAAAACGAGGGCGGGGAATGTATATCCAAAGGGAATCCGAACAGTGTTAAGAAAAAAGGGCTTTAAAACACGCTATTATAAAGGAAGTATAAATACATTAAAATACGAAGTTAGTAAAGGAACTCCCGTAATTGTTTTTATTAAAGTACAGAAGGATCGTAATCTTTTGCATTTTGTTCCTGTTGTAGGCTATGACAAGGAGTACATTTACCTTTCGGAATCATTAAGGCATCTGGTGAATTGTGATGGTGAACATAATAGTTACAATCGAAAAGTTCCAATTAATGAGTTTAAGGAATTATGGAATGTAAAGAGAGTTCATATGCTTCTTTATAGTAATACTTACATAACCGTAGACGCCACACAGAGCTAATGTTAATGACCTGTATACACGGAGAAAAATACCGGAAATTAATAGAATCTTATTAGCTTTCAATCATCTATAATTTTAACTCTGGCTAGTCGTGCTATTGGATGCTTTAGTTGAATACCAATCTTTAATAAGCGGCCGAGATTACGGGGCAGCGGTCTGAGGAAATGGTCAAACTTTATAATAAGAATTTCATACTTAACTAAAATGAAACTCCATTTTGAGGAATCTTTTCAAAATGGAGTTTTAGCCTTTGTTGCTAAATAAGGGTTGATTAGAACTTTTTGAACTTACTTTTTTCGATTTCCTCGCTTCTTCACCTCAAGTCTTTTTCATTATGCTTGTTAACTTCTCAGTATCCGTCAAGACTGCTCTTTGAATATTGATCAATTCCAGTCTTCCTTCATTAGCACATAATGGTTGAATTGCTCTCCGTCTATTTCAGCCATTTCATTTAGACGAAAACCGCATTTTTGAATGACTTTATTGGAGCTGCCATTTCGGGGCAGTACTACCGCATGAAGGATCTCTACGTTTGTATGCTGAAATAAATAGTGAATTAATCTCTTTACAGCTTTTGTTGCATAGCCTTTGTTTTGGTGATGCTTTGAAATCGCATAGGCAACTTCCCGGCATGAGCTGCCTAATTCCTTTTTTATCCCGGATGTACAAAAACCAATAAACTCATTTGATTCTTTTAAAATAATTCCAAGTCTTATTATTTCGTGACGGAGTTTCGGAACAGCAGCCAAAAATTCCTGATTTTCGGGGATTTCGTAGTTCATCACCCAATCTAAACGCTGTTCTCTAGTCGACTTCCAATCCGGCAGATATTCAGCGACCTCATGTTGTGATGTAATGTCAACAATCGCATCCACATCTTCCTCACAAAACTCTCTTAAGTAAAATTCACCACAGTCAATGGTAAATAAAGTATCTTCTTTCAACTGCAAGCAACTCCTTTTTCCGTTTTAGCGGTTGATATGCGGGTTCATGATACGTTCATTATAAGTTGCAGTCATTTCACATAGAAACCTCAATCTTGTTTCATAAATGAAAATAAGCCAATACGGGATAAACCGTATTGGCGGTATTTATAATCGACGCTTTCTTTCTTGCAGGATAATTCGCTGAATACTTTTTAATGACAAATAATAGTCCCGGCTGAGTGTATGTGTATCAATGCCGGATAAAAAATCTTTATATATGTTCGCGTTTCTCACTTTTAAATCTTGCCTTGTCGTTGTGCCGGAGCCCCAAGCTTTTTTCCGCTCCGCCTTTCGAGGGATATAGATTGATTCACCGTCAACATAATGTTGAATTAACTCAATTACTTCCCATGGTAAAAAATCTTCGGCCTTCTTATAGCTCATTCTTACACTCCTAATAATCAAGATAATTTATTAGAAAGAGCAAGGGCTACATTTCATTAGATAAAACATAGCCAATGCTATGCGAAGTATGTATGTTTTCTCAAGCAGATCAACCCTCCATTTAGTGAATCGTTTTTTAAAAATCATAGCATAATATTTACAGTTTACGGTAATATAACCTCAATATTCTATGATGTTATACAATGAGTGAATTCTATTTTGGTAGGAAGTGATCTTGGCATCTAAATAGTAAAAGTCTTTTCAAATTAGGTGTACTTTTTGTTTTTATTTCACATAGAATAGTGTAAAATTACACTAAATGAAACAATTTAGTTGGGAGCTGATTGTATTGGATAGAGAAACATTCATCCAGTTAATTTCGAGAAAGATGCGGTTGATCCGTGTGGAGCGAGGCTACTCACAGGAAAAAATGGCATCGATTATCGGCATTTCGAAAAAGACGTTAGTGGAAATTGAGAAGGAACGTATCCTCGCCGGCTGGACGACAGTAATTGCGGTATGCACATTGTTTCGCCAAAGTGAAATTCTCCAGGCAACTATCGGGGAGGACCCAATTGAAATCGTAGAAATGCTTGCCCATGAGGAAATTACGCTGCCAAAGCAAAAATCGATGGGCGGCCGGGTATGGTGGCGTGAGGTGGAGGCAGCAGGAATTTTCCGGCTGCAGCAAAACATGTTCAGCCAGCATTACCGTATCCTCGATGAAGAAGATTATCGCTGGTACAGCTCATTTGATGAGACAGAAGCAAAAAAACGCCTACAGGAGCTGGCGCAGAACATTCGATAAAAAAGGGGATGAGGCAATGAGGAAACAAACTATATTATGGGGGCTGCTTGTAACGGGGTGCCTGCTTGGTATCTACGCGCAGTCGCTTGCTTACTTTCTAGAAGGAATATTCAATACGGGCTGGCCGATTGCCTATTTAACATTTGTCACGGTCAGCAGTTATGTGCTGCTGATTTTCGTGGCAGGCATAAGCTTATGGAAAAAGCTTGGCCCGCTTTTAACGGCAACATTATCCGTAGGCGGAATGGTGAGTATGTGGTCATTCTTTGTTTTGGCAATGTGGTGGGGGTAATAGAGAGTATTTATGAAAAAAGTATTTAAACGCCTAATAGGAAGTGTGATTCTCATCGCCTTATTAGTAGCCGGCTCTGTACAATATAAAGTTTTTATGGTGGAACTTACCATTATAATAGCAAATCTATATATAACGCTCATTTACATTGTTAATTTTTATGATGAGCGTTTTTTCTTCTATTCTTTCTTCTTTTTTTACTTGAAGAGCCCCCTTACATCTCCATAAGGGAAATTTCCCATTTTACGGTTTCAGAAAAGTTTAGTTTTTTTCGTCCTTTCCATTTTTGGCATCGTTTTGTATATAGAGGGGGGAGACACATGAAAGACGAGGAAGAGCTGGACCGGATTATGACGGACCATACGTCCCTGCTGTTTCGAATTGCATATTATTATACGAAAAATCTACATACCGCTGAAGATATTGTGCAGGAAGTGTTTATAAAATTCTTTCAGTCGAATGTTCAGCTATCCGAGGAGGACCTGAAACCTTATTTAATTCGCATGACTGCCAACAAGGCGAAGGATTATTTGAAAAGCTGGCATTACCGAAAGCTTGTGCTGCAGGAGAGGCTGTTTTCTTCTAAAACAGTTACCGAAAAGGATGCTTTAATCCAGCAGGATGAGGAGGCAGAAATCAGTAAAGCAGTGCTGGCACTTCCGGTGAAGCAGAGGGAAGCAATTGTTTATTACTATATGGAAGGATTGAACATCCGGGAAATCGCCAGCCTGTTGAATATGCCGGAAAGCACTATGAAGTCCCGGCTGGCAAAAGGGCGGGAGCAGCTCAAGGAACAGCTGAAATCCATCGAATGGGAGGTGCTAATGGATGAGACCATATAAACTAAAAGAGCTGCGCCAGACAAAGCAGCATGAGGAGGCAATCATCCGGCGTGTAAAGCAAAATCTTTCACAAAATAGGCCAAAGAGACGTATCCTGGCACCAGTTTTAGCCGCCGTTGTCACAGCAGCCGCGCTCGTGTTCGTCTTCTTGCAATATAGCGGGGGGACGGTTCGTGAACAGAGCGCTCGAGGATATACCATTTTACATGTGTTTGAGCAGGTGGACGGAAATGGGGCTGCGTATAGCGAGCTTTTTAAAGAGTTTGACCACCAGGATTTACGCCGTCTGAAATATTTCAAGCCTGTTCCGTTAACGGAATTCCTTAATGCAAATAATGCAATGATCCCTGATATTATTGAACCGTTTAACAAAAGCAACGCAGAAGTTCTCGCGGTAAATGACGGGATGCAGACAGAACTGCAATTTTCATTCAGGAATGGTGAGGAATATATGGTTATCTCGGTGGCCAAACACTTTATGAATAGTTTGTACCCGGATTTTCTTGCGGATTTAACGGAAGATGCTGTCGGCAACCGGGTTGAGCAGGAGATGTTGGACGAAACAACACCGCTGATCCATCAAATCCGTACAACGAATAGTGCTCTAGCCTATCGGTATTTTACATTTGATGATGAGAAAAATGAAATGAATGTCACACAAACAACTGCCAATGAGCTGTATACGTACTACAACGGTGCTATATATCATGTAGGCTACAATATAGAAGGGAATCATGAAGAAGTTGTTTCGTATGTAAAGGAATTCATCCTCCAAAATAATCTACAGGAGGTAGGGTTGGAACATAATTTAATGGGTGAACAGGAGCATGCAAAAGGAGGTAAAAGTATGCTGATGGGCGCAGCAATTTTAATAGGGGGCCTCATTTTCGCAGCTGTTTTGACAAAAGGAATTGGAAAGAGGAAGAAACGAATCATCTGGGGAATAACGACAATGCTTGTCATTGCACCACTGCTATCATGGCTCATAGGAATGAGCTACGCCATCTATGAAGGAGATGGTTTTGCGGGAATAGGCGTCATGTTGATTCTACTTCCTCCTCTATTTTTAGCCGGCCTGGTTATTTTACTAATTGGGATATTTAAAAAAGAGACGAATTAATACTAAAGAATTCATTAATTGCTGCAGAAAACAAGTGAGTGGAGGTATACATGATTACAGTAAAAAAGGAAATAAAAGAACTTCACTTACAGGAACTCCGAGAGGTATACAGGTCAGTTGGCTGGATGAAGCATGACGAGGAGGTAATCCGTACTGTATTTGAAGCTAGTACGCATAAGGTTTTTGCGGTGAAAGAGGGAGTAGTAATCGGATTTGCGAGGGCTCTATCGGATGGCATCTTTAACGCGGCGATCTATGATGTTGTTGTCCATAAACAGCATCAGGGAGAGGGGATTGCACGTCTTTTACTGGAAAGGATACTAGATGAGCTAAAGGAAGTTTCCTGTATTCATCTTATCTCTACGACCGGCAATATGTCCTTTTATGAAAAGTGCGGCTTTAAAAAATTGAAAACCGGTATGGCGATTTATCAAAATCAGCAATTAGCTGCTGAGTATTTGGAGTAGGAATTTTAAAAGGAAAGCCTGTTTCGAAGCATTTCTTCAGAACAGGCTTTTTTATATGGAAAACGATAAAGAATATATAATATCGTCTAATCTTCCAATGGCTGCTTGAATTCTGGTATAACAATTGAGTTCTATATTTTCGAGTAATTAAATACCTAAAAAGTAAAAAGAAAAAACAGAGCCATTCCTTACATGAAATGCTCTGCTTAAGCAAACGTGCTACGTAATTTTCGCCATCATATACTTTCTGGCTTCCATATAGATTTTGTGATCGCAGTCCTCGCAGGAAAAGCGCCCTTGCATATTGGTTTTATACTTTTGATATTTGAGTGTACCTTCCAGGATTTTGAACTTCTTTTTGCAGCAAATACAGACGGATTCATAAAAGATCATACATATACCCCTCATTTCTTTAGAAGATCATGAAAAACATAGGTACTAATAAACAGAGTATTTAAATAATTGCACATCTTTATTATACCCTTTTATGTATCTTTTCGCTTGTATGATCGTTGGGTAAATGTGGAATTTTCTTGAACGTTACCGATCTACAGCCACTTCTGATAATTCTCGAAAAAGAAATGGCCGGAAACGTCTATACTGGTGTCGGGCTTGCTGCCGTCATCATAGACAATATCCGATGTGGTTCCTGTCGAGTGTACATGAAACACTCCGTCTCCTTTATATGCCAGCAGGAGCGTACTGTTCATCTCTATTTTAGAAGTGTCTGTAAGTCGATAGAAGCAGGGATTCGAGCACTTGACCGGAAAAAGTATGTGTTTAAAGGAGATGACGGGCGGGAAAACATTCAAAAACAGGAGGGATGCTGTATGTCAGACAACAAAGAAAACAACAAAAGTCTTCGAGAAGTCGAGCGTGATATGCAGGAAGAAAAGAAAAATCAAAGCATCGCAGACCAAAGCCGTGTACCTAATGAGCAGAATCGCTTGAAGGATCAGGAAAACTTACGCAGATAAGAAGGACAAGTAAATGATCATAAAAGCAGATCAGAAGCAGGGATAAAACAATCGTGTTTTATCCCTGCTTTGTGTGCTATAGGAATCCAAAACAATCGGTTCCAATGAGAAGAACGATCAATCCAATAGCAAAGGCCATGTTAGATAATGTTAATACATATGTACGGCGGTTTTCAGCGTATTTCCACTCCATATAGGCACGCACCGATTCAGAGAGGACTGTTAAAAGTATGAAAATAGTCAAGGGTTCAAACGGCCAGACGGTAATAGTCATCCCTGTTTTATCGTAATAAATGAATAATGACAATATGAAAAGCAGAAAAGTACACCGAATCCCCCAGTCAATTTTCCGGTGGCGGGCATTGACATGGTTATAGGAAGGCCACTTTTCCCGTTTCACTTTCAACAGTTTTTTCATCCCATAATCAAATGCATAGAGCACAAACGCTACAAGGACAAGGATGAGCATAAGGGTCGTGTAATTTGGCATGTTATTCTCCTTCTATTTTTGTAAATTAATTTCCTGTTTATCCATTATACACTATTTCCCCTTTTTCTCTATTATCCAAGGGAGCGCCCATTCACCACTAAAAGGGCGCGCATATTTCTATCATTCTATTTATAAAATAGTTAGCAGCACGTTAGCACTTTTTGATTAGCAAATGGGAGGGGAAAGACTGAAATGCAAAAGTGGAAAAAGGCTGCAGCAGGGGGCATCGTACTGCTTGGGGTGGCTATAGCGGTATGGTTTGTTTTTCAAAAGGAAGAAGAGTTTCAGGACGAATCAACAGTCGATTTTATAACCAAGCTTTTTACAGTGGAATTTGTGGAAAGCGAGAAGCTTTTTCAAGCGATTGATAAGGAAATCGAAGAAGCACTGGAAAAGAATGATGAGGAAATTGTTACGTTTTCGAGCAAGGCGATCGAGAATACCGCAATGGACAAGTTTGGCCGATATGTAACATCAGACAGCTTTGATACACTGCTTGATACAGGTGCCCTGACGGCGATGTTTGAACGGGCATATATGAACCAAAGTGATTATAAAATTAGCGATATTAAAAAACAGCAAGAGACTAAACAAGAGGACGGGTATGAAGTCTCCTATATAGTAGAGTTTGGGCAATATAAAAGGGCCTCGAATGTGCAGCAGGCATGGTGGTCAACGGAAGTGACAGTGGAGGTCGTGAAAGAAGAGAATGAATGGAAAATTGCTGATATAGAGATGGAGCAAGATAATTTTGAACAATTGTATTAAAAACAGCGCCTTACCCGTACTCATGGAAAAAGAGGAAGCGAATCATCATGGGTTTTGTGAAATGGATAAAAAATGTATAATAATATATTGGAAATATAAGTAATACACAATACACATAAGAAGAGGAATACGATGCGCCCTAACTTAACAAAAGAAATCAATGTAGAAGAGTTCAAAAATTATTACTGGCTGAAGGAAGAGCTGCAGGCATTTTGCCGGGAGGAGGAAATGAGTGCAACGGGCTCAAAGATCGAGCTAGCAGAGCGTATTACACATTTTCTTCACACTGGAGAGAAGCTAAAACCGCTGCGAAAAAAACAAACTACTCGCAAAAAGGCACTTTCGAATGAACCGTTAACGCTGGAAACAGTGATTACGGAAAACCATCGATGCAGCCAGCAAGTGAGGGCGTTTTTTACCTCTATCATCCCTAAATTCCATTTCTCCACCTATATCCAGCAGTTTTTTAAAGAAAATGTCGGGAAGACATATCAGGATGTGGTCACAGCCTGGTATGAGGAAATGGAGCGGAAGAAAGACCCCTCCTATAAAAAAAGCAAGCTCGCTCCTCAGTTTGAATACAACCAGTTTACACGTGACTATTTTGCAGACCCACAAAATATAGGAAAGAGCCGGGAAGACGCTATTTCAGCGTGGAAAACAGTAAAAAGCCTGCCGGGGGATAATAAGTATAGACCGTAAGCAAGACGATAAGAGCAGGTTTAAAAAATGAGAGAAAACGCTCGAAACTAGTATGGCTTTTAATCTTTATGGTGTATGGATCTATAATGACAGCATTCCAAATTAGACAATAAAAGTATATTTCAGGAACATTTTCCTGTTGGAGTCGTTTTTATTCATGCAGGGACATACAGTAAGCTGTAAAGGCTTTTGTCCACATGAAGTGAAAGGGAGCGGGTGAATTGGGATAGAAAAATATATCGATAAGCAGGTCGCATTATACATAGCATTGCTCGCTTTCATTAGCTGCCTGTTTATCCATTCAACGACAGAGGCCTTCCCGCAATATGGGCAAACCTTTGTGATCAAGCAAATCATCTTTTACATACTCGGCTTTAGCCTGATGGTAGGCGTAGCAATGTTGGATGTAGAACAATTAAAGCAAATATCCTGGTTTGTCTATGCGGGGGTTGTTTTGCTGCTGATTGGACTTATTTTTGCGCCGGAAAGCATTGCCAGGCCGATTAATGAAGCGAAGGCATGGTACCAGATTAAATTTCTAGGGAGCTTGCAGCCGTCGGAGTTTCTAAAGTTTGCGTTTGTTCTCGTTGTTACACGGGTGATGGAGAAGCATTATACGTTAACGGAGGAGCCATCCTTTATGTCTGATTGCCGCCTGCTGTGCAAAGTGGCCATTATCACTATGCCGCCGATGCTGCTCGTATACCAACAGCCGGATACAGGAATGATCCTATTATATCTTGCCTTGCTGGCACCTATGATTTTCTTTTCATCCATTAATAAAAAATTGCTCATAACCGTTGCAGCGATTCCAGTGACACTAGTCATCGGCATACTAATTATTTATTTTCAGTTTCATCATATTTACCAGGAGGAATTATTAGGACGTCTTTCGCCCCATCAGGTGTCACGGATTAATGGATGGCTGCAGCCCTTCGAATATGAGGCATCGTCGTACCAGACAAGGCAGGGGATACTGGCAATCGGCACAGGTGAAATTATAGGTAAAGGCTACCGGGGTAATGATGTGTATATCCCGGAAAAACATACGGATTTTATATTTTCCACGATTGCGGAGGAAACGGGCTTTATTGGCGGCTCTATTGTAATTCTGTTGTATTTCCTTCTTTTATACCGGCTTGTTGTTATTGTTATAAAGGCGAGGACACGATTTGCCTACATTACGGGAGCTGGTATCATCAGCTTATTGACCTTCCAGATATTCCAGAATATCGGCATGACGATGGGGCTTTTACCTGTGACAGGGGTAACATTGCCTTTCCTTAGCTACGGGGGGAGCTCGCTTTTATCGAACTTCCTGTTGCTTGGCGTCATTTTATCCTTCCGGAAAACATATGAAAATTATTTTTTCTTGTCACGGGATGAAAACTATGAATAAAAGGCAAAGAACGCTGATTGGGGGAAGGGTTCCTTGCCTGGTTTAAAAATATGAGAATATTAGTTATGCATCATTGTATGTATTTTTTCTAGCTTTTCTATATGATTTTTGCATATGTCCTGCAGTTGAATATCGTGCTGATTAGCAATAAACGTAATAGTACCTAAAATGTCGCCGAGTTTTTCAGAGAGCAGATTTTTATTTGTTTTATATGTATTAGGGGTGGTATTTAAAGGGTGGGAGCCGTATTCCATATCCCTTAAGATTCTAGCGACTTCACCAATATTTTCAGCTAGAATAACGACAGAGAGGAGATTTTCCTCCTCGAAGCCTCCCGTTTCTTTATAAAATTGCTTTAATCGTTGCTGGAATTCATTTGTTTTCATTAGTACAGGCTCCTTTTTCGGATTATTTTGAATTTAAGATAAAACTATCATACAACAAAACTGAAATAAAGGAATGAGGCTAAATAATGAAAAGTATTGCAGTATTTTGCGGCTCCAGTATAGGAGCAGAGCCCTTCTATAAGGAAGGAGCGGTTCAGCTTGGAAAGGAACTGGCAAGACAAAATCTGACCCTTGTTTACGGCGGCTCAAGCGTTGGGATTATGGGGGTTGTAGCAGACACAGTGCTGGCTGAAGGAGGAAAGGTTATTGGTGTCCTCCCGAAAATGCTGGAGGAAAGAGAAATTGCCCATCCTCATTTGACGGAGCTGATCGTTGTCGATTCGATGCATGCGAGAAAAACAAAAATGGCCGAGCTGGCAGATGGCTTTATTGCGCTGCCGGGGGGGCCTGGAACGATGGAAGAGTTCTTTGAAATCTTTACGTGGGCACAGCTTGGGCTTCATCAAAAGCCGTCGGGGATTTTAAATGTCGGTCATTACTATGATCTGCTCATTTCGTTTTTCAAGCACATGAATGAGCAGCAGTTCCTGCACGATCAGTATATGCCGATGTTTTTAACAGATATAGACCCGTCCAGTCTGCTTGAACAATTCCGTTCCTACAATCCGCCGGCTGTCAAAACATATATTGAGAAGAAAAGCCAAACCTAATAAAAAAACGAGGGAGTTGTCCGGGAAGACATTGTCGGACATCCTCGTTGTATTGAGAATAGTGACAGCGTGAGGGGATAACCTTAGGAGCACTATTTATGATGGAAAGAGGCTGTGTTAAAGGTCATTTTAACTTTTAACACAGCTCCTTTTTTATTTTAGAAGGGATATAGCTTCCGTTGTAGAATAGTAGGGGAAAGCTGGTCTGTTTCCAAAAGGAGGGATCGTATGAGGATTCGTAGAGCAAAGATGGCGGATGCGGCAAGTATTGCCAAAGTGCACGTGGATGGCTGGCGGACGACCTATAAAGATATTGTCCCGCCAAAATTTTTGAAAAAGATGACGTATGACAAGAAAAAGCGATTATGGGAAAGCGTGCTGCTGGAAGGTTGCGTCTTTGTAGCGGAAAATGAGGAAGGACAAATTATTGGTTTTGCGACAGGCGGCGTGGAAAGAAGCGGAGCGTATGAAGAATTTCAAGGTGAACTGAGCACTTTATATATAGCAGAGGCATACCAAAGCAGGGGGCTCGGTAAGTGTCTCGTCAAAACAATCATTGAGGAAATCGAAATGCTTGGCATCAGCACAATGGTTGTGAGTGTATTGGAGGAAAATACGTCAAAGCATTTTTATGAAGCACTCGGCGGCCAAATGATTGATACCGTAGAAGTGGAAATCGGGGGCAAAAAGCTTAAAGAACTTGTATATGGGTGGAAAGATATTAGCAGTATTTATGAGAAAATAGAATTAAGCTGATCGTTGTTAATTTGATTGCTGTTTTCTTATAGATCGGGCTCAGCTTGTGATGGATTAATTGTGCCAGTGTTAGGGTGCATGTATGATTCGATTAAAAAAGAAAAAGCTGTAATAGAGAGAAAAATACAACATAATAACAGTGTATTTTTACGATTTATTTTATCAGCATGATAAAGCGTTTAAATAATGCTGCTTTTTCCTGTGCATAGAAAATTCCCATAAAACTCGATTATATCTGCTCGAATAAAGATATTTAAAGATTGTAAAATATTCCGTCATTTTTGGGTATTTTCGCTTATACATGTGGTAAAAAAACTTCATTTCTAAAATTGACGTTGACTATTTTTTGAATGTTTGCTAAAGTAACCTCTATTGAACTATCCACAGTCAGGCGGATGCCTAGAATTGGGGGGTTCCTGCGGACAGCGGCGTACGCGCTAGTCATTTGCAGGAGTATGGTGTAGTTCCTAAGACTAACGTTTCATCTCTTGAATATTAAACCCGCATAGCATATATTCGATTCGTTTTGACGGCTTCGAATTGTTTGTTTATCCATGTAAAAGGCGGTTTATCGCTCATACAGGTTTGAGCTTTATCACATTCAAAATGAAATGAGAGCATTCTAGATTAATAATAAGTGCATACAAATTCGTTGATGAGAAAAAGTAGTGTTTCAATTTGTTCTACAGAGAGCCGGCATGTTGGTGGAAGTCGGTGTACAGATGTTACATGAACTCCCCTCTGAGAAGGTTGGCTGAACAATAAACAGTAAGCTGATCCGGTGTCTTCCGTTAAAAAGAACACGTATGATTGTACGTTGCTGAGAGCTATTGAATGTTTTTCAATAGAATTAGGGTGGTATTCGCGGTTAACCCCGTCCCTTTTGGGATGGGGTTTTTGTGTGCCTTTCACACTGAATATACGGGAGGGTATTATCTGCAAGGTAAGAGAAAAGAGACAATGTCCACATCATGCACATTGAATTTTTTGAAAAATTAGTTTTATGTGCTGGTGTGGACTGAGTAAGGCAGCTTTTATGATTTTTGCATAGAAGCGTGCAAATAGTTATCAAAAGAACATCTTAGGAGAGACATTTATGGAAAAGAAAATACCGTTTTCAACCTATGCCATCATTGGAACTATGCTATTCGGCATGTTCTTTGGGGCAGGAAACTTAATATTCCCGATTCAAATGGGGCAGCTTGCCGGAACAAATTACTGGTGGGCACTTATCGGCTTTTTAGTAACAGCAATCGGCTTACCATTTCTAGGAATTCTAGCAATCGGGTTATCAGGCAGTAACGGTTTACGAGATTTGGCAAGCCGGGTACATCCTCTTTTTGGGGTTGTGTTTGCAATGGCGCTCTACTTAACAATCGGTCCATTTTTTGCGATTCCACGTACTGCAACCGTACCGTTTGTTGTTGGATTTGAACCATTCATTAACCCAGAACATGCACAGCTGTGGCTATTGCTGTTCAGTCTGATCTTTTTCCTTGTCGTGTTTTATTTCTCATTAAACCCGGCAAAAATTATGGATTACATCGGAAAATATTTAACACCGGCATTTTTACTTTTTTTATTCGCCTTAATTATTATTAGCGTATTATCTCCGATGGGCAGCTTCATCGAGCCGAGTCTTTCCTATGTAAATGAAGCATTTATGACCGGATTTAAAGAGGGTTACAATACGATGGATGCGCTGGCATCACTTGCATTCGGTATTATCGTCATCAATGCAATTAAACGCTTAGGCATCACGGAGAAAAAAGATATCGCCAAAGCAACTTGGAAATCAGGTATTTTTGCGATAGGGCTTATGGCTTTGATTTATGGATTGATCATGTATATGGGCGCATCGAGTGTTACGGCGATTGGAACATTTGAAAACGGCGGGCAAATTTTCGCAGCAGTTGCCGATCATTACTTTGGTTCTTACGGCGCGATTTTATTGGCCATTATTATTGTACTTGCCTGCTTAAAAACAAGCATCGGCTTAATTACAGCGTGCGGAGAGTTTTTCCACGAGGTATTCCCAAAAATCAGCTACAAAGTGTTCGTTGTGATTTTATGTATCGTTTCGTTTGCGATTGCTAATGTCGGCTTATCAAATATCATCACATTTGCCGTTCCGGTGCTTATGTTCCTATATCCGCTGGCAATTATCCTAATATTACTCGGTCTTGCTGCACCGCTGTTTAACAATAAGCAAAGTGTATTTGCAGCTGCCATGATCTTTACGTTCTTTGTGAGCATTATCGATGGATATAATGCGCTGATCGCAAGTGTACCAGCATTTGAAACGGGCTTCTTCAATGCAATTGCGGCATTTTATGAAAGCTTTTTACCGCTATATGATATCGGGCTTGGATGGATTGCGCCGGCACTTGTCGGTACGGTAATCGGGCTTGTCCTACCATCGAAGGTAAAGATAGATAAGTAAGAAAAGATGATAAAAGCAAATCAGCCCTCTTCAGATAAAAGAAGAGGGCTTTTCAGTTGTGCTGGAACATTTCAATAACTGAATCCATTCACATGCTGATTTTTTATTCGTTAAAATAAGCAGGAATTTGACATAATACATAGTCACCGGTCCATTTTTGTGTCGTTACGATCAATCTTTCCCCTTGCTTCTCAAATATGAGTCCGCTGCCTTCTTTTAGTTCGAACACCCAGCCTTCTTTGCTGACCAGTTCTTTAATCATTTCATCAACTGCGGCTATATTCCGTTCACTCGTTATAAACCATTCATGACCGTTTTCAGTTGTTAATTTAACAAGCCGGTTATCGGCATCATTTATTTTTTCTACGACTTCTCTTTTAGTCATATTTTCGAACGGGAGCGGGGGATAGTGAAACCTATAAGAGAGTAAATACGGAATGATTAATACACAGACTGTTCCTACGGCAAAGGTAATGATGACCTTTTTCATAATACACCCCTTACTCTAACAGCTTATATAGCCATTATAGATAGGGGGGCAATGAATGTCCATATATTCCCACTTAACTGTGGAGCTTATAGTGGGATGCTTTGAAGCATAGCAATTATGGAATGGTCTATAATGTTTTGAATCCGTAAATGGCTTCAGACTGTAGACAAACTATATTTCTATAGTTTCTTTATTCAGTTATTGTATATAAATACAAGGCGCCAGATGATTTATGATATCTGGTGTCCTATTGACTTGTTCTTAAATTGGAATTTAATTGCTTAATATTATGCTTATACTATTCGCCTGTTCTTCTTGTCGTATATCACAATGGTTACAATTGAAACAAGAACTAACACAGCATTTGCGGCAATGGTTCCCGCCCAAGTCATAGTCATGGTGCCAAAGATGGGGGATGCCGCATTGAACATGGTGTGGAATAATACGCACATAAACACACGGCCTTTTCCTGATATTTTGTAGATTGCCCCATTGAAAAACCGAAATGCAATGAGTTGAACTGCAAACATCCAAAAGTTGATGAGTCCCTCTCCGTGATTCGTCCCAGGAATGAAGAAGAGAGGGATATGCCATAAAGTCCAAATGATTCCTACAAAAAGAGAAGACAAAACAAAACCGTATTTTTTGTCAAGCTCAGGCTGCAATATGTACATCCAGCCAGCTTCCTCCAAGCCACCGATTATAAGATTACCAAGCAGGGAAAGGAAGAACGTATAAACGGGAAGCGCCATTTCCGTGCTGCCTGAAACTGCCATATGTATCAAAAAATACAGTGCAAGTCCTGCAACAACAAACAAATAGAGAGATATGCTATTTTTGGCATAAAAAACAGTTCTCAACCATTCCTTGAAACCTGTTATTTTGTTATTTTTCTTCAGAACGATATATGAAGCAATAGCGGGCGACAAAATATAGAGTGCAAAAGGGATATTCATCCCGAATTGCTGTAACGAGTGAACCCAATTGTGAACCGAATATCCGAATTGCCCAAGAGCAATCAAAGCACCTGACACAAGATAGGCTATGCAAAATGTCAGCATCGTAAATTGTACTGTGATTTTTTTGTCTGCCACGATTTCTTCACCTCACATTTTAAAGTATACATTAAATTTTAACGTATGGATGCTTTGACTTTACTCACCTAATGTTTGCTTTCTGCCAATTCAAAGTTGCACGCCGCACAAAATATAAATAGCTTACAGTTATAACTACTAAACTAAATTCTATTTTATTCAATTACAGCAGAGATGGATTAAAAAAGAGGCACTGCATATTTATTATCACAATATACAGTGCTTCAAGATATAAATGACTTTGTCTACAGTCTGAAGCCCTCTTCATCATAAATGAAGAGGGCTTTTCAAGCGTTAATAAATATTCTCCATATGCACAAATGGCAGGACGCTTTCATTCACGAGCTGTTCGCTTATATGTGCCCATTTGTTCTTGTTGATAATCGGTGCATCGCTGTCGATTGGGGTTTGGAACTGACTGAAGCCGGTGGAATCCATAAAGGAGCTGCCGTCATGGTCAAGTCCAACGTGCACCACATGCTTGATAATATACGGCTCCTTGAAGCGGATTACTGTATTATACCCATCGAGTTCCCCTTGTGCGACATCGAAAGGCATACGCAGGTAAATTGTTTCGCCTTCCTCCCGGTCACACCATATTTTTGTATCGAAGCTTCCTTTATGATAATCCCAGTTTCCGCCGATACAGAATCCATGCTTACATATTTTATCCCGCAGCTGACCGTAGTGCGCAAATTTTCCATTTAATTCCGATTCTAAACGTAACATTCCACTATCTCCTTGATGATATTTTTATGAAAAGTGTTTCCTAAAAGAAGGGACTCTATACGCGATCTATGGCTACCGCATATAGGTATTTGGAAATGGTATTCCATATTAACCTTTTACCGGTAGTTTGCCTATGTCATAATGAATGAAAGAAAAGCGTTGAAGGAGGGGGAAGAATGAAAAAGTGGGGGATTGTACTCACCATTGTGGCGGTTGTTAGTATCATTAGTGAAGTATTGGCTGATTCAAAAAAGTTAGAAGAACCCATTGTTTTAGATGTAGTAATGGACTTTGACTTTAATTCTATTCATGTGTCCTATTTATTCGATACAAAGAAACTGATGATGATTGAACGAATAGAAATCAACGGAAGGACGTATTCCAGCCACCCTGAAAATTGGGGATTTGATCTGTATGGGGGTGGAGGTTTTTTGAACTCCAGCTATGTGAATGCTCAATACTATTCTCTTTATAACGCTCAATATAGTATCGATGACTTTGACCGGCAGGAGCTGCTTTTGAATCTGCCATCAGTGAAAAAAGCACATATTTACTTTTCGGGACATCCCGAACCGTATGAGGCAGATATATTGATTGTTCCGCCGAGTTCGGATATTGGGCTTACGGTAAATGGCTGGGAACGAGAAGACAGTAAGATGGTGATGGCAATAGTGGCGGAGGAAACACTGACATTTACAGACATTACGCTCGCCAATACATTCGGCAAGATAAAGCATTTCGAAAAAGAGGAAGAAATCGTGTCGCTGCCCGTTACGCTTCAAGAGGGAGATAAGCTCCAAGTCGAGCTGGAGGAAATGGTCGGTACCTATCCGGCGCAGCAGGCATATATTCGATTATCCGGTCATGCTGGTGATAAAACGTTCAATGAAGTACGGGGCGACCTGATCAATCAACCACCATCGGCAGCCTGGATTAAGGAAAGGGTGGAGAAGTATCTTGACTAAGTTTCATGGACGATGGGTGACGGGGTTTATATTAATCTTTTTAGATATCAATATATTGATTGACTTGCTGCCGGATTTTATCGGGTGGATGTTAATAGGGGCTGCTTTTTCTGAAGGAAAGGGAGAGGCTGCTGCTTGGGGAAAATGGAGCGCCATTGTCGCTTCCGTTCTTTCTATGCCGCTTGTCCTTCAGGGATTCTCGACTTTACCGCAGGGAAGTGATATTCCTATGTGGCTTCAGATCATTTATTTTGCGCTGCCGTTTGCCGAGTTTTTAGCATATGCCGCCTTTTTTATCGTGTCAGATCAATTGTTGGAGCGGCAAAAGCGAAGCAGATTTTCCATTATAATCCTCGGCTATCTATTAATATGGATACTGTGGCAGCATGTGAACATGCATTTCGTTTTGGAAGATGCAGAAATAACTACGCTTTTCCTTGGACTAACCGGTATTGTCCTCATGTTTTGCTTCTTCATCAATATTATCGTTCGCCATAAGGAATGGAAACGGAAGCAGCTGGATAGCCGGTTGATGACCGAAATCACTGAAAGCTGAAGGGAAGGGGGGTGTCTATTGATAAGTAGGAAATGCCTAAAAAAGTGGGATTGTCTATTATGGGGGCGAAATTGTCTATTATTACGCCAGAATTGTCTATAAACGAGTTGGAAATGTCTAATAAAGATGGATTGGCTATTGGTAAGTAGGGAATGTCTATTATGAAGGCAGGCTTGTCTATTATCAGGTCGCAATTGTCTATTAAGTCGTTGAAAATGTCCATTATCACGCAGAAAATGTCTATTAACAAAGCTGACCGGCTTTAGCCGGCTATTCATAAAAGAGGAAATAATAAGGTGTTCTAGTTTTTTGACAAAAAAATAATTAGAGTACTATACTATTAATTGAACAAACGTTCAAAACGAATGTTCAAAATGTTGAGTGCCATCCGTCAATTAAACATGAAAGCATAAAGTACTTTCATTATGGATAATCTCTCTTCTGAATGGAGGAATAATAATGAGTCAAATGCAAAAACAAATTAAGCTTGCAAAACGTCCTGTTGGAACCCCGGTGATGGAGGATTTTGCTTTTATCGATGCACCAATTGAAACCCCATCAGATGGTGAAGTGTTAATCCGTACTATATATGTTTCGGTTGACCCTTATTTACGTGGAAGGATGCAGGATACAAAATCCTATATTCCTCCGTTTCAATTAAACGAGGTTATTACAAGTGGGATAATTGGCCAAGTAGTGGAATCAAAATCAGAGCATTTCTCTAAAGGTGATATCGTACTTGGTACTCTTGGCTGGCAGGAATATTCCGTTGCGAATGAGCGAACTATTCGAAAACTTGATCCGAAGCTAGCGCCTGTAACAGCGAATCTAGGTATTATCGGTATGACGGGGTTAACGGCCTATTTTGGCCTGCTTGATATCGGGCAGCCAAAAGAAGGGGAGACTGTTGTCGTGTCCGGAGCTGCAGGAGCAGTAGGATCGGCAGTTGGACAAATTGCCAAAATTAAAGGGGCGCGTGTCGTAGGAATTGCCGGGACAGAAGAAAAATGCGAGTATCTTTTAAATGAACTTGGTTTTGATGCAGCGATCAATTATAAAAAGGAAGATGTTTCAAGTGCATTAGAAAAAGCATGTCCAAACGGAATCGATATCTACTTTGATAATGTTGGCGGTTCCATTTCTGATGCTGTATTCCCGCTTCTTAATAAGTTCGCCCGCATTCCGGTCTGCGGAGCGATTTCTGCCTATAACAGTGTTGAAATGGATATGGGCCCACGTGTTCAAACGGCACTGATCAAAACGAGCGCGCTTATGAAAGGCTTCACGCTTGGCGATTATTCAAGTCGCCTGCAGGAAGGAAACACAGCACTCGCCGCATGGTTAAATGAAGGAAAACTGAAATATGAAGAAACGATTACAGAAGGTTTCGATCATATAATTGATGCTTTCCTTGACCTATTCACAGGAGCAAATATAGGTAAATCACTTGTCAAAGTAGCGGATATCATATAAACATCGGTACTTCTTACCTTAGGTATGCTTGTAATCGAATAATTGTTTAAAACGTTTGTTTAATAAAAAATGAAAGAGGATGAGTCAATTAAAACAGAGCAAAAGTAATGACAGGAATAAAGATGTAAGAGATCAAATCCTTCGGGCTGCAAAGTATTTATTTGCGAAAAACGGCTATGAAGGGACGACCGTTAGACAGATTTGTACTGAGGCAAATGTTTCATTGGCTCTTGTCTCTTATCATTTTGGAGGTAAAGAAAACGTTTTTTTTGAAGTGTTCCAAACAATTAGGCAGCTTTTTGAGGGTATGAAATATGATTTATCTGATCCGTTAGGTGCACTTAAGAGCTTTTGTAGACAGTTTGTTATTTTTAGAAATAAAGAACATGAATTAATTAGTATATTGCAGCAGGAGTTAGTGATGAATAGCCCGAGATTAGAGATGCTGACAGATGTGTTTCTGCCATCTTGGGAACAGCTTCGATTAATTTTACAAGAGTGCCAGGACAGAAAGAAGATTGATTTTCCATCAGTTGATGCAGCAGTTAACTTTATAATGGGAACTTTAATGTTTTCTCTTAATAATTCATTTTTGAATCAAGTTGAATCGGAATTATCTCTTGAACAAGTAGCAGATCTGGCTGTTAGCTTTATTATTCATGGACTAAAAGCAACTTCGGAATAAGGAAAGAGGAAAAGAAAAATGAAAGCAGCAAAAATATACGGAGCAAGAGATATTCGAATAGAAGAAGCAGAATTGCCTTCCCTTGAAAAAGGAATGGTAAAAGTAAAGGTTGAGTACGCCGGTATTTGCGGCAGCGATATGCATGAATATTTAGCGGGTATTTATCCAGTGCGTACGCAGCCTGTTTTAGGCCATGAGTTTTCCGGTGTAGTAGTGGAAGTAGGAGATGAAGTAACGAATGCCAAAGTAGGAGACCGGGTAGCCGTTGAACCACTTATTCCTTGTGGAAAATGTGATAATTGCCAGCGAGGTTTCGTAAACTTATGTACAAATCGCCAAGGGTATGGCTATTCGATTTCAGGCGGATTTGCTGAATATGCAGTCGTGAAACAAGAAAATGTTTTCCATTTACCTGAAAACATGAGTTTAGAGCTTGGGGCACTCGTTGAACCAACAGCTGTGGCGGTGCACGCAGTTCGCCAAAGTCAATTAAAGCTCGGGGATTCTGCCGCAATATTTGGTGCCGGCCCAATTGGATTATTGTTGGTGCAAGCCGTAAAAGCTGCAGGAGCTAGTGAAATTTATGTAGTAGAAGTAGCGGAGGAACGCCGTCAAAAAGCGCTGGAGCTTGGAGCTACACATGTGATTAATCCGATTGATACGGATACAGTCGCATTTATCCGCGAAAAATCAAATGGCGGCGTAAATGTTGCATATGACGCTGCGGGCGTTCAGGCAACATTTACAAGCGGCGTTAGTGTTGTTCGACCAGGCGGAGAATTCAAGATTGTCAGTGTATGGGAAAAACCAGTGAATTTCGATCCGAATATGATCGTTAGAACTGAGGCGAAAATCAGCGGTTCTTATGCATATATTCGCTTGTTCCCTGAAGTCATCCGCCTGCTTGCAAGCGGTATCATTGATGGAGACGCAGTCATCACAAGCAAGATAGCATTGGATGATATTGTGGAAAAAGGTTTTGAAACATTGGCGCATGATCGCAGCCAATGTAAAATTCTCGTGGATATGAGCCTTTAAGGACTTCTGAGTGGCTCGCTTATCCGTTAAAAGACTATTAATGTGGGATTGTCTATTAATACATTGAAACTGTCTATTATCATGACAGAATTGTCTATTAACATGGCGGGATTGTCTATTAAGACGTAAAATTGGTCTATTAACCCGAAAGAATGGCCGATTTTCTAGTCCGCAAATTGAAAAAAAGAGCTGCCAGGCGCCGGTATAATCCGGCACAGCAGCTCTTTTTTTCGTTATTGGAATCTGCCGAAAGCGACAACTGAGCCTTTGTCGCATGATTCAAAGCCGTTCTTTTCATAGAAGTGACGTACATCAGGTGCTTCTTCCGTCAGCAGCACTTTTTGCCGTACAGTCTCATGTTTTTGTAAAACCATTTGCAGCAGCTTTGATGCAATGCCTTGATTTTGATAGGCATCCAGTACGAGGATGTCCTGGATATAGAGGATCGTCAGGCCGTCACCGACTGTCCGGATGAGGCCGACTAGCTGGTCGCCGTCCCAGGCAGAAATCACATCGAGTGACTGTAGTAAAGCCTGCTGAAGAAGGTCCATATTCTTTGTATAGGCTGTCCATCCTACATCGTTATATAGGTTCTCCACTTGCTCTAGGTTAATTGTTTTTGTCTGTTTATACGTAATGTTCACGTTTTTCCTCCTCAAAATATTATTTTGAAGAGTTGTTTCGTAATTTTTCCACTGTCTTATACCTCCTCTCGGGCAGCTATCCAATCCTCCCGCAGCAGACCGAAAAGATGCATATCGTGAAATGTTCCAAAGCGGAATACTTCGTTTCGCAAAACACCTTCTTTTACAAATCCGCATTTTTCATAGGAACGGATAGCCGGTTGGTTAAAACTGAACACCTGCAATTTAATTTTGTGAATATGAATGTAATTAAAAATAAAAGAAATAAGCGTCTGCATCGCATCAGTACCGCAGCCTTTTCCTTGCCAGTCTTTCGCAATGGCAATGCCGACCTGGCACGTGCTGTTCTTCCAATTTACCGCAAATACACCGCATGAGCCAATCAGCTCATCAGATGTACGGTCGAATATCCCGAAGATAAATTCTTCCTTCTTTCCGCTGATGCCCTCAAAAAACGTGCGATGATCTTCAAAGGTGCCGGGAAAGGGGATATCATCATTTGCCAGCAGCAGCGTGCCTATTTCATTTTCGATCTGGGCAAATTTCGTCAAATCATCTGAAGTCATTTGTTTCAAAGTAATCAACTTGCCTGTTAAAAATTCATTCATCAATTGTTCCATTGTTTTTCTCCCTTTATAAGGGGCTGCAGTTGGGTATACAACCCCTTGGTTATTTGTTTTTTACACAAACATCTACTGCAATCTTAGGTAACATGGGCGCAACTCCTTTTATATAAGTTGAGTTTATTATAACATTTGAGGGAATTTTTTGAATTTTATTTTTGGTTATTTACTAAAAAATATATCTTGAAAATAACATCAGTATATGGTGTCTCCTTGAACAGGATCCAGTCCATTCTTGAAACGGATACGAATAGAAGTCGCGTTATAGAAATCAGGGGAATCCATCACCTGAAAATGCAAATGTGGCTCTGAAGAATTCCCGGAATTCCCGCAGCACCCGATACACTGGCCTTCTGTTACTGCGTCTCCTTCACGTACTTTAATAGAATGTTTCCGTAAGTGGGCCAGCATGCTGTATTCCTTATGGCTATGTTCGATGATGACATAGTTTCCTGCGGGATTGTCTGCATCCATCTCACCAGGTGTATTATCATGCAGTCCATCGATGACCTTCACGACTTTACCGGCAGCAGGGGAGAGGATTTCCTGATTGAACGCATAGAAGTGTTCATTTTGCAGCGGTGTCTCCTTGAATGAGGCACCGTCTTTTACTTGTATTAGATCATACGCATAACGCTGGTTTTCATAAGAGTAATGGTAATTAATGAATTCATTCGTCCCGCCCCAAAAGACAAACCAGTCTCCGCTGATCGGCATGATGTATGTATTTTCGGTGTACCGTTTATCACTGTCCGGATAAGTTGTGTAAGGCTTTAAATAAAAGCTTTGGATCATACCGTTTTCATCAAATGAGACATGAATTGCTTTTTCTCTTTGGTCATCCAGCCATAAGTATTGCACGATATTTCCAATGGTTGTAGAAAGCTCTAGCTGGTAAGAAGACACGTCGGCATTAAAAGGGGCGGCCAGTTCTTCGAATTGTTCAAGTGTAACGAGGCTTTGAAATTCCTGCGATGTTTGTTTATAAATTTTTTCGAACTGACCTTGATGGAACAGGTCACCGAAATGAGGTGGTTGAATAGATTCGTGTAGCATCTGCTGTATCGCTCCTTTTGGGTTCAAAATGTAGTAAACAGCTTTCACTTGTTAAATACGGATAAGTTTCCAAAAAGTTTCAATATATAAAAGGAGTACATAACTAAAAAAATCCCTTTCCTAAAATAGATCTTTAGGAAAGGGATATTGTTATGGCTGGTTCCAGAAAATGCCCATGAACGCATAAAAGGCGATGAGGGCAACCGTGATAATAACAAGGAGGGTGATAGCGGCAACCTTCCACACACCTTTTTCTGCAATTAATGCAAAGATGATCGCGATAAAGTAAGAAATAACAGAGATTAAAAATAGATACTCAGAAAAAGCTTCTGGATACAACGTCAGAAAAAAAGGAATTAAGCTGATAATGACAAACACAACCGATAACATACCTGCGCGTTTTTTCAAAATGGTACCTCCTATCTGCAAAAAAAAGGAGCAGTCAAAAGTTAAGCTACATGCACCGAAATACACTAATGAAATAATTTTCCTCAGGATAATCCCCAATATACTCAAAGCCGTTACGTTGGTAAAAGGCTTTAAGCACTTCATTTCCAGCCCAGCAATCTAAATAGAGAGCCTTATTCATTTTTTTAGCGAAAGAGCAGGCAAACGCGGTAATCGCTGAACCGATGGTACCTCCTTGAAAGGCAGGGGAGACCGCAATTTGTGATAAATAGTAGATTTCAGCATCTATGAACAGTGGTCTATTAGTATTTTCTATGCGGAAAGTTCCGATAATATGCCCTTCTGCTAGAGAAACGTACACTGTGGAATCAATTACTTGCTGCTTGATTCCGTCTTTATTCCATGGGTAGGTCCATTGCTGGATGCCTTTATTGTGCAGGTCTAAAGTAGTTTCGTTTAATAGGGCGACAATATTGTCAACATCTTCTAAGTGAGCGAGTCGTATTTGCATATAAGTGATTTCCTTTTCTGCTCTATTTAACAGCAATCCAAACTGTCCAACGATCCATTTCGTGAATCGGGGAATTTGATGGAAGGGCATTGTCAATATAGGCAACCAGTACCTGCAGCTCTTGATCATCTAACTCATGTAAGATGCTCCTGCCCGTTCTGTGGCGCAGGTCCTCCAATACATCTTCTTTACTCTCATAGACCTTACGTGTTTCCCATAATTTGATTTCCTGGATATGTTGAAAACGAGCAGCGTGTAATGTTTCAATTACGCGTTCACTGCTATATCTGCGGCTCGTTTCTTTATCTCTTAGGTTTGGAAAGCATTCAAAAAAATAGCCTCTTATATGATTGTCGTCTCCGGGGAGTAAGCAATCATCAGGCGTACGGTCCTGAATAACATAATAACCCCCGCTATCGAGTATTCGATAGGCTTCTTGGACACAAGCCTGTAAATCGGTAATGTGATGGATTAACGCTCTTTCAAGTACGAAATCAGCAGCATGACTCTCAAGACCTGTGCGGAGGGCAGTGCCATAACGAAATGTAATGTTAGGTAAAGTTTTACAGTTTTCACGTGCTGCGTCAAGCATTGTTTCGGAAAAGTCTATTCCTGTCACGGAAGGGATGCCCATAGCAGAAAGCATCTTTGTATAAATGCCGCCGCCGCAGCCCACATCGACAGCTTTTGCTATCTTTTCAAATGGTACATGCCCTGTAATTGTTTCCGTCCATGTCCGGTCTACCTCCCGGGCAGTGTAGCTGTTCCGGTTTTTGTCGTCATGAAAATCAATCGCCATGTGTATCCCGCCCTTCATTTTCAATAGAGGAAACTGCCTTTTATAACAGCTGAATCATTTCCACCCGGTTGCCGAATGGATCCCTGAACTCGAAACGGTCAAAACCGGGAATCGGGACTGCATCCAAAATATTGATGTTTTCTGCTTCCAGTTTCGTTCTCCAGTAGGAGAGGTCTTCTACTTCGTAAGCGATATGGGCTTTTGTCGTTAGGCGGTCAAATCCGTCCTCTGTACCGATATGGACATCCCGGTCACCGGCTTTTACCCAAAAGCCCCCTCTGCCTTTTAGAGAATCAGGCTTTTCCACCTCTTCAAAACCTAATACACTGCAGTAAAATTGCTTACCTTCTTTTTCTGCTGCTTTTGGAATCGTAATTTGTACGTGATGAATCCCTTTAATCATGGAATCATTCCTCCTTCATTACATTACAAAATCTTCTACTTTTAGTATAGCTTTTTCTAAATATAAGTAAATTTTATAAAATTTATGAAATAACATAAGTTTTACTTATATCTGTTTGAAATACTGAAGCATTATCGAACAGGCTTCATTTTGACGCCTTTTAGCAACAGCCAGCAGGCAAGAGAAAGCTCTCCAAGCACTCCGCAAAACGTTACAATGAGCAGCAGGGTCTTTTCATAATGAATGTAATCAGGCAACAGGAAATAGGCAAGACTGTCTGCAGTATAAGCAATGGCAGCAAGTACAAGGAGAAAGCCGATTAGCTTCGGTACATAGCCGCTGGAGCGGATAATTAAGTAGCCTAGAATCAATAGATGAAGAGCAAAAAATAGGAGACTGATCAGCCAGCCGTTATGAAATGAGCTTATAAGAAAAAGAATCTGCTCGGGCGAAGGGGGAAGTGGGTTATCCAGAAGTCCAATGATTTCGGCAATATGAAAAAGAGAAGCACCGAAGACGGCTGTATAGAGCAGGCGCAGCCAGGCAGCAAGTAATGAAAGATCAAGGCTAATCGGTTTGAATAGAGTATAAAGAGCCCAGGCAACGATGACATCCAGGAGAAGTACAATAATAAAGCACCCGAATCCAGCACGGAGCAGCACTCCATTTTCTATAAGGTTTGCTGCCGTTTTTACCGCTTCAGCTTCCACTAAGAGACGATTCAGGACCATCCCATTCGAAAAACCGGCCAGCACAGCCATCAGCAAAAGCCCTATGCCTGCTACCTTAGCATAAAAGCCTATCGACCCATTCGGAATCCGGTTGATAATAATTCCTCCTTTACATGGCGAACAAGTAACAGTGCTAAATAGGTATGAAAATAGCACAAGGAATAGACCGGATAGCATTGGAATAGAAGGTATTCCTAAAATGCCGAGGAAAGCTTGCTATAGCATTATTTTATAAATAATTTGCCCGGAACCAAATCTTTCGAGATATTCAGCTGCCGAAAAGCAAAATTGATGGATGCCTTTATACATTCCTTTCTATAGCCTCTTCCCGACCTGTCCGGTAGCCGGAGAGGCGAGAATCATCGTGAAATTTTCTTTTATTAAAGCGGAATCGACAGTACCGCCTAAATGTTTTCTGACTTCTACATTTGTATATAAATGCTTTTACCCTCAAGATCTTTTTCTTTTAAATTTCTTAAATAGACAGCGTGGTGTTTGCAGTTACATTATTTTCACCTCCCGATTTGATGGGTCTTCAAGTTTTGGGAAAATAAGGTTACAATTGAATTGAATAATAAGGGGGAGGGGAAGTATCGATGAAGCTCCGTGTAGCACAAATGGATGAAATGAAGGCCGCTGAAATTCTCGGCTGGCGGTATGAAGCGCCATATGACTTTTATAATAATGAATATACAGCAGAGGGTAGAGCAGAGCTATTGAGTGGTTCTTATCGTGCGCTGGAAGATGAAAATGACAAGCTGGTCGGTTTCTTCTGCACCGGTGCTCCTGCTCAAGTACCTATTGGAAAGAAACACGGTATGTATAAGGAAGATGCAATCGACATGGGACTTGGACTCCATCCCGCACTGACGGGAAAGGGTGAGGGGCTTTCGTTCTGTACATTTATAGTAGAGCAGATTGAAAAGCTGCACCCGCGTCTACCGATCCGGCTGACAGTTGCTGCGTTCAATAAGCGGGCAATCCATCTTTATGAAAAGCTTGGCTTTGTAAAGGTGAGTAAGTTTTCTACAAGTACAGCTGACTTCGATGTGATGATTAGAAATGTTCGAGATATTCCTGAGCTTTGAAACTTTGAGCTAATAGGAACGTAAGGTAGGAAGGAGGGGACTAAATGGAAGCTGTAAACCAATTTGGAGCAATAGGCTGGCTAGGGGTTTTAAAGACTGTTTTTTTGATTCTTTGTTTTTATTGTACACTCTACTATTTTCAATATTTGAAAGAGGGAGACGAAAGAAAGATCAAGCAATCGCGTTTAGCGGCAGTTATCTGTCTTGCCATTGCTTTACTTGTACCGGTAATTTATAATTTTTATCTCTTCAACCATATGATGCAGTAGCTTGTCTGAAATTTTTAAACAGAAGGGAATGACTCTTGGTGGAAGAGCCATTTACTGTTCGTCGTGTAGATTTTGGCAAGGTAGGCCTTGCCGTATTGTTTCTGTTGGGGCTTGTTGCGGGCGCTTTTGAGTGGTGGCTCGTACTGGGAGTTATTTTACTGCTGCTTGTTGGATTGTATGCAGCTAATCCGAGAACACGCTTTATCAATGCCTTATATATTGCATTCCTTATAGGGTTTGCTTTCTTCCAATTCGTGAATAACTGGGTGGCAGCGACTGATATCCAACGAGAATGGCGCATTATTTTCAACAGACTTTCTTTAAGCATCATCATCCTTGGACTATACATAACGCATCTACTGTACAAACAGCCGATTTCATTCTTCCACCAGAAGCCGAATTGGCATACGCAACTAAAGCTGCGGGGTCATGCCATTCCGGTCTTTCGCTTTTGGTTTATTGGACTGATCGTGAATATCGCGGTCTACATTCCGTTTATTGTCATGCAGGGGATGGAGGCGGTGAAATCGTTGCTGTTTTTTGCTCTTTTCTTTTCCTTGATTAATGCGGTATTTGAGGAGCTGATTTGGCGGGGGCCGCTGTTTTCAAGCCTCCTGCGGCATACTTCCATCCCGTACACATTAGCTGTAACAAGCATCGGTTTTGGTCTGCTGCATTTGGCAATCGGGATACCGTTTCTAATCAGTCTGTTCTTTTCAATAGCGGGGCTCTTTTACGGACTGGTCGTCTATAAAACAAACAGTATTTACCCAGGCACCCTTTTTCATTTTGTTCTGAACATCGGTATGGTGCTGAGCGGGTGGATTTTATCGTAAACGTTGCAAAGGCAAAATAAAAAGGACATTATGCAGAAGTCATCTAATGTCCTTTCTTGCTGAATAGCTGCACTTAATAAGTAAATAAACAGGCAAGTGCAGCAGCTCGTTTAGGTTTTTCATCCAATACTCTTTCCGAATGTACGCGTGCATCATGGCCAGTTAAGTTCGAAATGAGAATTTTATAAGTACCCGGACTGATTGAACCATATAGATTACCGGCAGATTTACTTTTGCACGGCGAACCTTCCAGAATATTATAAATTCCTGTATCTACAAATGAACCACTACTATCCAATTTGAGAAGTCGATATTCCACTTTTGCTTTTGTCCGGTTCGGTTCTGAAGCTGTCGTTTGCTTTATTTTATCTAATTTCAATTCATCAATATAGCTGGTTATCGTAAATTCCTCTGTACTTACCGAAGTGGCAATATTATGAAACTGCCAAGTTATATTATTATCTTCCGCTTCATTTTTAGCAGCTGCAGAATGTGAGAAGCCAATATATAACGTAAATAGAATGAGCACTGAACAATAGAGAAGTACTCCGATTATATTTTTCATATTCCCATTCCCTTCCATTAATTTTATAAAAGTTTACTGCATCATGGGTATCCAAGAATTTTTAGAGGATATTCCGTTGTCTATATAACTAGTTCTGTTTATTTATGGAAAACCCTTCTTCTTAAATAGGTGGTAATAAAAACTGCTGCTTTCTGACCTGAAAAGTGGCATCCCGTATAAGAAGACATAAATGCCTTCCAGCAAAGAGATCTTTTTAATGAATAAACATGAATTGGATTTCCTTTGGAATAGGATATAGAGAAGATCATGTTCTGACATGAAATGAAATAGGGAGGGAGTTCTTATATGCTGGCGAGAAGAACGGTATGGATTGCCGGGATCATCCTTCTTGGGGTAGCAGTCGTAACTGGCTACTCAACATATAGCGAGCAGAGGTTTGTTGATGTATTTATCAAAGAAGACCAGTTTGATGAAAGGCTGGACCAAGTAACGATTTGGGAGACGAACAGTCATTTGAATGAGAGCCTGGCAAATGCCAAACGGAGTGATGAGCAATTGGAAAAAGTGAGGCAGGCGCTGGAAGATTGGCAGGTGAGGAAGACATTCTTTAAAAATATGGATTATGAAGAAGCGTACCAGATAGATATTTCCTACGGGGAAGATACGCTCACGATTCCGATATCTTCCGATGGCTTAATGAATATTCAAGGGCATACGTATGTGCTTGTCGATGGACCGCAAATTGAAGAGCTGCTTGTCCTGCTGGAATGAAGTAAAGTCCAGCTGCAAAAGGAAAAGGCGTATCCGCATTTGGAGTACGCTTTTTTATTTGTTATATAACGTCTTAAATAAGCTGTAAATCCTTTAAGGCAAAGGCGATGCCGTCCTTGTCACAGTCCTTTGTCACAAAGTCTGCTGCACGTTTCAGTTTATCACTGCCATTGCCCATCGCCACTCCGAAGCCCGCAAGTCCGAGCAGCTCTATATCATTTTCTCCGTCACCAAAAGCAATGGCCTCCTCAGGTTTAAAGCCGAAGTATTCCAGTACTGCTTTTGCTGCAATTGCTTTCGACACCTCTCGCTGCAGAACATTCGCAATGGTAGGATGCCACTGCTCGAACAGGAGGTGAGGAAACGCCGCTTTGTATTCCTCCACAACATGGTGCTCCGCATAAAGGCACATAAGATAAATATCCTTTTCTATAATGAAGGGATCGACCTCCGGATAATCGTGTAACGAAAGCGTCTGCTGGAGGGCACGTAATGTAGAGGTGTTTTGGATACCGTTCATTGTGAGCGTTTCAGTAAAAAAAGATAGCGCGTGCCCTTTTTGTTTTGCATATTCCTGGATGGCTTCAGTTATATTACGATCCAAAACGGAAGAAAATATTACGGTTTCCTGATGCTTCGCATAGGCCCCATTTGCGGTAATGAATGTATCAATCCCAAGCTGCTGCAGCTCTGTACACATGGACAGCGGCCGGCCTGTAGCAGCGACTACCTTTATCCCTTTGTCCAGCAGCTGGTGAATGGCAGTGATCGTTGTGGCTGATATAACCCCCTTGCTGTAATCAATTAATGTACCGTCCACATCAAAGAAAACAATTTTATAGGACACTTCCATCTTCTCCTTTTCATTTGCCTGTAATTAATTTCCTTTAATTATAAAGGAAGATTTGCGTGATAGGAAAAGAAGAATGAATAGGTTAATAGAATGATTTTTATAAATTGCGTTTACTAATTAATAAACATAAATTATAATTGTTTACATAAGGGGTGTTTGGATATGAATTTTGATGAAGCTTCAGTAGAGGAACTGACAAAAGGATATAAAAAAACAGCCGATAACACGGCGTATCAATGCCTGTTCTGTAATGAGCGCTTTGATATCGAGGAAATATTTTCGATTAACGGACGTCTTTTTCAAGCAAAGCGTGCCGCGGAGCATCATATTGAAAGTGAGCATGGTTCCGTTTTTGATGCACTGATTGGGCTGGATAAGCGGCATACAGGCTTATCGGAAATACAGACAGAGCTCCTGCAGCTGTTCCATAGCGGACTCCATGATAAGGAAGTTGTCGAACGGACTTCAGCGAATAGTGTATCGACAATCCGCCAGCATCGCTTCAAGCTGAAGGAAAAGGAGCGGCAGGCGAAGATGCTGCTTGCAATCATGGCAAACTTGGAGCCGACAAAGCACTACGAACCGATTCACAAGGGGGCGACAATGATGGACGAACGCTATGCCATTACGGCAGATGAAAAGGATAAAATACTGGAAACCTATTTTAAAAACGGACTGGGCGGGGCGATTGAAACATTCCCAAGTAAGGAAAAACGTAAAATCGTCATCCTGCAGCAAATCATGAAACGATTTGACATAGGAAGACAGTATACAGAAAAAGAAGTCAATGAAGTGCTGAAAACGGCGTACTCCGACTTTGTGACGATCCGCCGGTACTTAATCGAGTACGGCTTTATGGACCGCAGCAATGACGGGGCAACGTATTGGGTGAAGGAAGTCTAGACTGATTTAGCAGATGGCGTAGAAGAAGCTGATACGGGAAATTCCGTATCAGTTTTTTTATTGTATTTTATAACTATAAAAGGTAAAATAAGTTATAGGAACAAATGTTTGTTTTCGAGGAAGGAGAGTACATAAAATGTGGAAGAAAGTTGAGTGTGTGGCGATTTATACAGAGGATATTGAAAAATCCATTGCGTTTTATGAAACAATGGGCTTAAAAAAGGCATGGGATACTTATCAGGATGAGGGCAAGAAGTGGCGCCTTGTCGGATTGGGCTTTCCAGAAGGAAATACAGAGCTTGTGCTAAAGAATAATCCGGATCTGGATATGATGGAAGCTGAAATTCGGGTAGAGGATGTGCGGGCCCTGTATGATTCATTAAAGGACAATGCGGAAGTGAAATGGATCCGTCCACCGTTTCCGAACGCGCTCGGCGGTCATGTTGCCGTAATGGAGGCACCAGACGGCAATGTATTTGTGCTTATCGGTGGGTAAGCTAAGAAACGGTTAATAAGAAGGTAAAAGCATGAGGAATCATGCTTTTTTATGTTGTTTGTGACCCGAGTTTCTCTTCATACATAATAAGGAGGGACAACATGCAATTTAAACAATGGACAAAATAAAAGAAGTAATGGCCGGCCTTGATAAGCCGTAGTGTATTGCATCGAAAGTGGAAAATATGAATGTTCAAATGGTGATTTTTTAGAGCTGCCCATTTACAAAATGCATGCGAAAAATCCGCAGAATGGGGAGTACCTATCAGTGCTGTTGAACGAAGATTTAGGAACTTACTAACATAAAAACAGTCTATAATAAAAGGAATTATTTAACTTATTAGAAATTCCCTTGATTTGTAGTTTCATTCAAACGTTAATCTTTAATAAAACTATGAGGGAGGTATCATTATGTGGTTAATATTAGGTCTTATTGCAATAGCAGCAACATTTATAAATCTATTTATGTATAAAGCGGGAAAGGATTATAAGCTTGCTATGGCGGTAGGACTATCATTTACAGCTTTAACACTTTGTTCAGAATACAGTCTTGTATCAGATTGGGTAAAAGTTGAAGATTGGTCAGCTTTATTGGATGTTGTACCTACTATGGAAAGGGCGTTATGGTTTCTGACAATTGTATCTATCCTGCTGAATATAACTCCTATATTTTTAGAATTAAAAAATAAAAAATAAATTCTTACTGGGGTTCATATGGGGTTACAACATTAAGAGCAAAAGACCAAAAGTCCCGCTTTGGGGACTTTTTTCTGTGTAAATAATTTAATTTCATGGTTGGGAGCGAAAAGCTTATGGATGTTTTACTTAACTAACGTAGGCAGGATAATTCAATAAGTTGGTATTTGGATTTATTTTTGCTAATCAAATTGAAATTAAATAACTATAAAATTAATCTTTTTCAACTGTATACCGAACTTGTTTAAACGTTACTATATCTCCATCTTCAGTATCATCTATCGTTTGAAAAAGTTGTACTTTTGGCTTGTAGTCTGTTCTGTGAGCATCTTTGATATCCATAATGTTAAGTTTGTAGGGTGTATCATTTTTTATTTTTTGTTCAAATACTTTTTTATTTGCAACAAAAATATAGGTCACTTTATTTTCATCAATGCCCTCAGTTATAAATTCTAATTGATTATCTTTTGTTGTAATCTTTGGCGTTAATAATTCAATACTTCCGTTTCCGGTATCTTGTTTAATAGCAATTTCAACATCGGGATCATCTATGATATCTGAACATCCGGATAATATAATACTAGCGAATAAAATAAAAATTAATCCAGTTATCTTTTTCAAAACCATCACTTCCTTTAGATAACTATAACATAAAAGTAAGAATAAGGGTAATCGGCAATGATGAGTTGGCTATATCTTTTCATAGTTTTCATCTTCCTCTCAAAGTAAAATGATAAAATATTTTGCGTTACTATATCTAAACTTACAAAAGAAGCCACTTTCTTGATAGAATAACGTCACCACAAGTTATTTGAAGAAAAGGTTCTTTCCTATGAATCAATTTTCAAAAAAATCGTTTGTGTCAAAAACAGGATAATCCTGAATTTTTGCGACACCATTTAGATATACTGAGTAATTCGACGCAATAACTATCAAGGAAGGGGAATGAGGCATTTACAAGAATATCGATTCTCCCGATTAGCTGTGAGATGTTTGGCCATATTATTTTAGCAATTCAACAAACCAATCAGTTACTTCCTCAGGGACAGCGTACACAGTGTTTGAATCCTTCACATTCCCCAAGGTGCTTTGCTGCCCTTTTTCTTCTACCCAAAGATGATAGCCCTCTTTACTTCCATCTGTAAAAGTGATGTTTACATCAAATTCTGGGCCCAGTATATCCGCTATACTATCTCTCTTAACCGAAGTTGAAATTGAAGTATCATTTAGAAAACAGCCTGACGAGTAACAAATCATTTATAAAAGAATAAAAGTGTGACCACCAAAAACATATTTACGTCTAAACAAATAGATAAGAGGTGAAGAGAATGGAAAATGAGGAAATAGCGGTGTGGTTTGATGAGTACGGTGAGTCGATTCTAACCTATATCGTCATGATGGTGAAGGACTACCAGCAGGCGGAGGATCTGACACAGGAAACGTTTATCAAGGCGTACCGGAACCGGCAGCAATTTGAAGGAAGAGCCTCTGTGAAAACGTGGCTGTTCTCGATTGCTCATAATGTAACGACTGATTTTTTTCGAAAGAAACATCCGCTGCAGCATTATTTGGGACTGACATCAGCAGAGGTAGATTGGCGGCCACTACCTGAACAGATGATGGAGCTGCATGATCAGCATGAGCAGCTGTACCGGGCAATTCAGCAATTAAAGCCTACATACCGCCATGTCGTCATTCTGCGCAAGGTAAAGGAGTTTTCTACAGCGGAAACGGCAGATATCCTGCACTGGTCTGAAAGTAAAGTGAAGATGACGCTTAAGCGAGCACTGGTGGAGCTGAAAAATGAGTTAATGAAAAGGGGGGTCACAAATGAAATCTACCTTAGATGAACAATTGAAGGAACTTGGTGAGGATCTGCAAGTAAAGTCCCAAGCGAAGGGTGAGCTGAAGAGACGGGTGCTGCAGAACGCGGCTGCACCTCGCAAGAATCACGGGAGAAAATATGTCTGGGCGGTGGCGGCAGTTTGTTTACTCGTATTGACATCGCCGTTTTATTCCACGACGATGGCTGGTATTGCGTCAAAGATTTTACCACTCGATATCCGTTCTAGTTTGTCAGACGGAGGGGGTACGAATATAACGAGGGATCTTTATGAAATGGTCGAAAAAGAAGGCTATATGCTGAATTCAGTAGGTGTCACACCATCACCATACACAATTGAAATCAATCTTATTCTAGATGGAGGGACATTGAAGGACGCACAAGATCATCTTACGCCGCTTGTGGAGACGTATTTAAACGAAAATGGCTATGACCAATATGAATTGGTATTTTCCGAAATGGAGGAAATGCCTTCCTACGAAGATGCGGATGAGACAGGTATTTTATTGGAACAGATTAATGAGATTGCTGTTGAGATTTTCACAGCGTATGGTTATGCAGAAGAAGCAGCACAGCTGGGGATTGGATTGAATAAAACCGAACCTGCCTATACAGCCACGCTCGATATGCCGGACCATATTACAGAAGCAGATAAAATTGTTGCCGATATGAAAAAGGAATTCAAAGAAAGAGACATAAAGGTCAAGGGTATCGAAGTGCAGACGTTTAATCTTGCACACCGCCAGCAGGACAATCGCTGGGGAATGATAGCAAGCGATATTTATGATGCAATGGCTGGAAAGTCCGCCTACCAGGTGTCGGGTCTATCCTATAAGGTGAAAAAAGGCCACACGTATGTCTGGCTGAAAACGGACTTTACAAAACGGCCGGGCGGAGAGCTGATCCGGGAAATCGAAGAGGCAGTCCAGAAATATCTCGCTGCACCTGAAACAGCGGAAATTATTCAGAATGATGCCTATACGATTCAACTTTTACTGAAGGATAAAACACCATTCCTTGAAGTGACGAATTAGGATAGAAGGAAAGATAGAAGAATAAATGAACACGAAAAAACAGAGCCGATGCTGCATGTGCTGCAAAGGCTCTGTTTTTATTGGGATATTAAGAATAGACTTCTATTTCCAAAATCATTATTGATTGTAAAGTATAGTGTCTATGGGGCTCACATCGAAATGTCATGATACTCGCCCTAACTGATGACCCAACATCATTTCTTATTCCTCATTAAACCATAGCGGGTCCATATCATCGACATCCCCATTATAATTAATAAGAATTTCATCGCCGGCTTTTATATCCGTGAAAGCGAAAAAGTCGAAAGTCTGGTTTTCAAAATTGATTTCGTACGTTGCATTTGGCTCATAGGAGTGATTGAACAGCATACCATAGCCGAGCAGGATGGCAGAACGGCCGATCCCGTATTCAAAGGCGTAATCGGCGAGAAGAGTCTTCTCTATGTATTCGTGCTGTTCATTCGGATAAGCAATGACTGGCGCTTCATGCAGGAGCTCTCCTTTTTTGATATCGCATACAGCGAATACCCCTCTATTAAATTCTCCATCACTTAGTGGAGATGTCTTTATCTCGATCATGTTAGTCTCCTTGTTCTCTTGCAAATTTTCTATCTAACTGTAACACGGATTTGCTTAGAAAGCTCTTTATTACGTTCAATACTGCAAAAAAAGCCGGCCAAAAGCGGAAAATCTGCTTTCGGTCGACATTTAGTTTTTTGGCTGGAAAACCTCATTGTAGTTTGTCAGCTCACGCAGTGCTTTCTCCTCGGTTGGAATGCGTACAGAGAGCATAAGTAAATTCAGTATCGTAAAGGCTATCGCTGTAAAGTAGGCCCCAAACATAAGGGGAATAAGCGCAATCTCAATGCAGACGATCAAATAATTCGGGTGGCGGATGTAAAGATACGGTCCTTTTGCGACAACATTGGCACCCGGCAGGATAATGATTTTTGTATTCCAGAACGGGCCGAGCGAGGCAAGACACCAGATCCGCAGTCCCTGTACTGCTATAAACAGAATGAACAGCCATAAAAAATAAGGTGAAAGACCGCGGTCGAAAAAGACAACCTCAATAATCAGGCTGATGAAAAACCCTGTATGCAGGGCAATCATGTAAGGATAATGATTCGCGCCGACCTCATATGCTCCTTTTGCAAGCATGCGCTTTTCGTTTTTTCTCGCAATGACTAACTCCAAGAGGCGCTGTATGATGACAAGTGACAGAATGATAAAGAAAATCAAATCATTACCTCCATTCCAGCAGGACGGCTTCTCCGCTGAAGCCGGGGCCAAGTGCAACGAGCAGCCCATACGTATTCGGTTCGTTTTTCTGCAGCATAAACTGCTCCAGTACATAAAGAACTGTAGGGGACGACATATTGCCGTTTTCTCTCAAAATATCGCGGGATACATTTGTCTGGCCTTCACGTAACTGCAGGGCTTCCTCATAAGCGGCGAGCACTTTTTTTCCTCCCGGGTGGGCAACGAAATGGTCAATCTGCTCAGCCGATATATCGTGTTCTCCTAAAAACTCATGAATGAACGGTCCAAGCCATTTCGATATAATCATCGGAATGCTTTTGGAGAAAACGACATGGAGTCCGTTGTTTTTTATATCCCATCCCATCACATCCTCAGAGTCGGGCATCCATTTAGACGCTGATCCGTGAATATACGGCATCGGCTTGTCCTGCGGGATCACTGCTTCGTCACCGCAAACAAGCACACAGGCTGCGCCGTCCGCAAACAGGGAGGTTCCGACAAGGTTGCTTTTCGAATAATCATCCTTCTGGAATGTCAGGCTGCACAGCTCGACACAAACAACAAGGACTTTTGCATCTGGATGTGCCTTGCAATAATCATATGCCCGGCTCACCCCGGCCGCTCCGCCTGCACAGCCGAGCCCCCAAATCGGCAGTCGTACGGTCCGGTCAGAAAACGGCAGAATATTCATGACGCGTGCGTCGATACTCGGTGTGGAAATGCCGGTTGTACTGACGAAGATAATCGCATCGATTTCTTCCGTGGAAACGGGCATATTTAAAAAAGCCTGGTTTCCTAAACATTGTCGAATGACGTTGACGCTATATTCCACAGCAAGCCGAATGTACAGATCATTGCGGTCTTCAAATGTATGAGGCTCGCGATACCACTCAGAAGGAACGCAGAAATTGCGGTTTTCAATCTGGCCGTTCTCAAATACTTTCAGCAGGCGTTCGAGCCTGGGAATTTTATCTTGAAAAAGTTCCTTCGTCAGCTGCTCGATATTTTTTTGAGCTAACGGGTATGGCGGTTTGTATGTACCAACAGAAGCGATTTTCGGCATGGACTAGTCTCCTTATAAACAAGTACTTTCTCTCAATATATTGAAAGAAGTTGGAAAATATACGACTACGGTATTCATAGGAAGGGGCAGGTGAGGTGCCCCATAAATAAAATAAGAGGTTTCCTGCGCAATAGAATATATCCATAGCGCATAAAAGACCTATGATCGTATACCGTACAAGTTCCACCTGCAGCCAAAAGTTAAACGGGGAAAGAGAGGAAACTTGTGCCGGAAAGCTTTAGGAAAATGAAAACACCTTCAACTATCCGGTAGTTGAAGGTGTAACTATGCCTATTCCAAATATCGTCCCTGCTCGGGGATGGCGCGCTGGTCAAACTCGTTTGCTAATGTCGTCAAGTCGTTTGCCAGCTCTTCACCTGACATTGGCATGCCATGACCTGTCACGGCGACAGACGGATTTAATGCTGCAAGCGTTCTTACCGATTCTCGCGCTTTCTCCCAATCAGTCGTGAGATATTTCGGCGGACCGTTCACTTCCTTTTCCTGCACGAGCACTTTAAAGAGCGATTCTTGCTTGACTGTCACAAATGCATCTCCGGCAATCAGCGCGCGGTCTGCTTCCCGGAAAAAGGAAACATGTCCCGGAGCATGACCCGGCGTATAAATCCATTGCCAACCGGGCATCGTAGGAACCGAATGATCTGCAGGCAGCGGTTTCACGCGGTCGCCAAGGTTAATCGCTTCATTTGGATAGTACGGTGATATTCGTGCCAATAGGCCGCCCCCAACTGAAGGATCGGGCTTTGGATAGTCCTGCATTCCTGTAAGATACGGAATTTCGGATGGATGTGCATATACAGGTACGTCCCAGTGTTCCAGCAATTCGACAATCGCCCCGACATGATCGAAGTGGCCGTGCGTAAGGATAATTGCTTTCGGTTTTGTCCCTTGTCCGTAACGTTTTTCGGCCTCTTCGATAATTGCTTGTGCCGAACGGGGCATGCCTGCATCGATGAGTGTCCAGCCGTCATTTTTGCCGGAGTCTCCCACAAAGCATACATTGACTATTTGAATCGTAAAACAATAAATATCCGGCGTCACTGCTTGTCCGATCATACTTAACAGCGAAGTCATCGGAATGTATTTATAGTCATCTCCGTACTCCATTTCTTTTGTCATGATAAACCCTCCTTTTCCTGGATACTATATATGTTTGCATTTCCTGAATTTCTTATTCCTAAACACGGATTCGTTCATTTGACGTTAGATTTGCGGATGTTTGGGGAATAGGGTGGCTAGATTAATTGTAGGAGGGATAAAATTGAAAGCAGTCACTTATCAAGGGGCACAGGATGTCCAAGTAAAAGATGTACCAGATGCAAAGATTGAAAAACCGGATGATATTCTCGTACGTATTACGACTACGGCCATCTGCGGTTCAGACCTGCATATTTACCGCGGTTCTGTCCCGACAACAAAAGGATTTGTTATCGGACATGAGCCAATGGGGATTGTCGAGGAAGTTGGTCCCGAAGTAACACGCGTGAAAAAAGGCGACCGTGTCGTCATTCCGTTTAATGTTTCCTGCGGCGAATGTTTCTACTGTAAAAATGAAATGGAAAGCCAGTGCGATAATGCAAATGAAAATCCTGCACTTGATTCAGGAGCTTATTTCGGCTATACGGAGCGCTATGGCAATTATCCGGGCGGTCAGGCAGAGCTTCTGCGTGTACCATACGGCAATTTTATCCCGTTTAAAGTGCCGGAATCCTGCGAACTGGAGGATGAGGCATTATTATTCTTATCAGATGTCTTGCCGACAGCCTACTGGAGTGTAGAGCATGCCGGTGTTAAAAAGGGCGATACGGTCGCTGTCCTTGGCTCAGGCCCGATTGGCTTAATGGTGCAGAAGTTTGCATGGATGAAGGGGGCAAGCCGGGTGATTGCTGTAGACCCGCTCGATTACCGTTTAGAGCATGCGATGCGTACGAATAAAGTCGAAGCCTTTAATATGGATAAATTCGATGATGTCGGTGACCATATCCGTGAAATTACAAGCGGCGGCGTAGATGTCGTCATTGACTGCGTAGGAATGGACGGAAAAATGTCGCTGCTTGAAAAAGCGGGTCAAAAACTGAAAATGCACGGCGGCTCACTAAGTGCGATTGAAATCGGCCGGAAAGCTGTTCGTAAATTCGGTACTATCCAGCTGACAGGTGTATACGGACTGAATTATAATATGTTCCCGCTTGGCAATATTTTTGAGCGGAATGTTACACTAAAAACAGGGCAGGCTCCTGCTGTCCACTATATGCCGATGCTGTATGATATGATTGTCCAAGGAAAAATCGATCCGACAGAAATCATTACACATAGTATGCCGCTTGAACAGGCGAGCGATGCCTACCGTATGTTCCACGATCATGAGGATAAAAGCATCAAGTTTGTTTTGAAAAATTAGAAAAACAGCTCTCAGATGATTTGATAAGGAGAGGGGGATCTCTTCTTTAGTTCAAATCATCCGAGAGCTTTATTTATATTCACCCTTAAAATAGGGGGAGTCTACCAGAAGAATGCTCCTGCTAAAGCGATACCTGTAATAGCACCTAGTGCGATACCATAACCGAAGCCGCCGCCGTAGCCCCAGCCCCATCCGAAGCCGTAACCGCCCATCCCTCTATCAGGCATAAGCCAAACCTGTCTTCTATCGACACGAGTGATCGTACCTACATGGACCTTTCCTTGATTGTCGGTAATGCGAACCCGTTTACCATGATATTGACAGCACATATTGTACATATCATTATATTGACCCATAAATCTACCCTCCTTTTACCTTAAACTACTTATTACTATATGTTGAAAATACTGATAGACACGTGCTAAGCGTCTAGTACATATACTGTGAAAAAGGATGAGAATAGAATGGCTGTCAAAAAGACTCAAAGAACTTTGCAGAAGATCTGCAAAAAAGGTGAGGGGAAGCCGAGAACATTCATAGCGTCTATCCAGCGGGACGTCATCACGAAGCCGCTTTTAGCTTTATTTCCCGAAACGCCGCCGGAAGCAATATACTACGAGCTGTTACAAAATGGTTTATACGAACCTAGGGATTCTGCAGAGCTAATGGATATAGTAATGCAGCTGGAAAAGAAAGAGCTATGGACACTCGCTGAAAAAGAATATAATCGTCTCAAAAAGTTATGGAATGGTCCGGAGGCTGAAATTTATATCTATCCCTTAACCAGAAAAAGACCGTCAATAGGCGGCAGCATGGCAAATAAAAATGGGGTAGCTTATAAAAATGTCCTTTTCTTATTTGTAGCGCCGGAGCTTACGGAACATGAATTTTATGCGCTGCTCGCCCATGAATACCACCATATTTGCAGAATTGCTTTTCTCGGATCCTCACCAGCAGAGCATTCGTTGAAGGAGTCGCTTGTAATTGAAGGCATGGCGGAAGCGGCGGTGGAGGAGCTCTATGGCGAAGAGTGGCTTTCCCCGTGGGCCCAGCGTTATTCAGAAGCGGAAGCAAAAGAAATATGGAAGCAGCATTTTGTTCCGGCGCTTGACAATATAGGAGTAGGAAATCACCGCCCTTATTTATATGGAGATAGAAGAAGGAGAATACCCCCATGGGGCGGCTATAGCACCGGTTACCGGCTCGTAAAGTCGTATTTAGAGCAAAATGAAGCAATCAGTCAGGAAAAGCTATATAAGCTCTCCTCGGACGAGATTATTAATGGTTCCAGTTTTTCGGAACGACCAGAATAGACGGAGTAAAAAATAAGAGAATCTGCTTACTGCCCGCCTGCTGTTTCCACTATTGCATAAGATATAAAAGGGGAAAGAGGATACTTCCCGCTAGGTAGATGTCCTTTATTCTATTACTGTTATCTTTTATGACGAGAGCGGCAGAGTCAATACGATTGACTGTTTTGGCAGGTATCCAGCTGCTTATGGATAATGAAGTATAAGTCTCGGGAAACACCGTGATACCGAGGTGTAATTGACGAATTCAGGAGTGACAACATGGAACAGGTAACGTTGGTTATCCAAATACTAGTAAGCGCAGTCTTCGTCTATGTAGGTTTTGGGAAAATATCCGGTAACCGCGCCTTCCGGAGAGCTTTCATCAAATGGAGGCTGCCTTACTGGCTTCTCGTGCTGACTGGATTTCTCGAAATGATCGCTGGTCTGCTATTACTGATGGGACTGCTCATTCAAGGGTTAGCACTTTACGGTTTGCTGCTTCTGTTCTGCATATGCATTGGTGCGATCTTTACACATGTCCGTGTAAAGGATGATATGCAGGAAATGCTGCCGATTATCGTCCTCTTTGTTTTTGTACTCTTTTTATTTCTATTTTCTTTATAATAGGCAAATAGAAAAGGAGGTGTCCGAGAAGATTTTCTGGGATACCTCCTTTGCGGCGAGGATGGTGACATGCGGATGTGGCCACCGCAGGGTGAATAGGGAGCCTTTTTTTCGTGGTTAGAACCGCTTTGGCAGCCTGCTGTAAAGAAATAAAGATAAAAGCGTGAAAACAATAATAGATAGCGTGATGAATAGAAGGCTGTAGCTATTGGTGATCAATGTGCTGCCCCATTCATAATGGACACCAAAGTGAACCTCATAGGAGCTGGCTGCTTCAGCATTCCCCTTAAAAACAGTATCGATTGACTCACGCATAAGGATCTCGCGGAAGAGAACGGTCGTATGGCTGATTGGAAAAAGCATGATGATTTTTTGGACAAATTCAGGAACAGAGCCAAGTGGTACGTAGACGCCGCATAAAAAGCCGATCGATGTCCCGATAATCGTGCTTAATGTGGAAAAGGACGTTTGGGTCGTAACAAGCAATGTGAAAAATAGATTGAAGACGCTGCTGAGTGTAACAGAAAGAATCACCACGCCTAACAGCATGCTAATTTTGCCCGGTGAAAACCATTCTCCGCCTACAGCTACTAAAAAGAGCTGACAGCAGATCAATCCAAAAAGGGAAAGTGCAAAACCGATAAAAAAAGCATTGATAACATAGCTGAGCTGAAGCTTTGCACGGGTGATAGGGGCCGTCAGAAAATCGGCGAGCACCTTTGTCTCCATATCCTTTATCGCAATACCATAAGCTGCAAGGGTAGAGGTAACGGTCATAATGGAGAGGAGACCGGCTACCATCCATTCATTCACCATGTTTTTAATATCCGGTGTAGCTGTGACAAGCTGTTCGATTGCATCGATTTGCGTTTTTTGAATGAAAATCGCATATAACAAAATGACGATGATGACCGTTAAAAGAGAAAAGAAGACAAGCATCCGGTCCCGGCGGAATAATTTATTGTGCCGAATGACTAAATTCAATAAGCTGTTCATCGCCAATTTCCTCCTTGTTAAGTCGAATGAATACATCATCCATAGAGCCTTTTATAACTTCAAATGCATGGATCGAAGGCTCCCATTCCTTTAAAAGCTGGAGTGCTTCTAAAGTGGAAGGAACATTTATCGTAAAAATGCCGTTTTTCATTGTAAAAGACAGCCCTTTTTCAAGTAGAAGGTGGCGGCCGATTGTCTCCTCTAAAAAGGTGATGGATAATTGATCACTTGCATGGTGTTCTTTTAGCGAGTGAGGAGTTCCGGCTGCAATGATTTTTCCTTCTTTCATGATTACAATTTCGTCTGCAACGGCTGCTTCCTCCATATAATGGGTTGTGAGGAAGATCGTCATGTTTAATTCCTTCTGAAGCTGTTTAATCGTATCCCACACAAAAAGGCGTGTCTGTGGATCAAGCCCTGTCGTCGGTTCATCTAAAAACAGGATGTCCGGTTTATGGATGATTGCGCGGGCAATGTCTACGCGGCGTTTTTGCCCACCTGATAATGTTTCGTACTGCTGATGCTCGATTTCTTCCAAATGCAGAGCCTGCTTAACAAAGTGCCAGTTTTCTATTAGCTCTTGCTTTGTAAAGCCATACAGACGGCCGCGGTGCAGAATATTCTCTTTTACGGACAGCTTCTCATCAAGCAGGCTTTGCTGGAAGACGATACCGATAGATTTTCGGATCAGTTCATTATTTTTGCGTGTTCCTAATGAGATTCCGTTAATTTTTATTGTGCCGGAAGTTTTCTCAAGCAGCGTACATAATATTTCAATCGTCGTTGATTTACCGGCACCATTTGTTCCAAGGAAGGCAAATAAGGAGCCTCGTTTCACCTGAAAGGAGATACCCTTTACTGCCTGATGCGTGTTGTAGTTTTTTACAAGCCCCTGGACATCAATAATCGGTTTCGTTTTATTTAATTCGTTTTCGGCTTTGTAAATATTCATTGATTTCATCAACCTCTCGTTTCGTCGTAAGTAAGATGAAAAACCATACAAGTGCATAAATGATCAGCTCGTTCAGGAAGACAAGCAGGAACGAGGAAAAATCGGAAAACCACGAACCGACTATTCCACCGATGAATACACAAAGAGTAACAAAGGACAGATGAATCAAAAGCTGAACAGGTAAGGAAAAGAACGCTGTGTCGAATATCAATGTGACAAAGCCGATCGCAATCCCCATTGCCGCTGCAATAAGCAGCTGTTCGAGTAAATTGCCTCCATTTAGTACAGCATCCGGATTTGTTACAGCATCAATTGTAATCAGCACATAGGAACAGCTGAGACCGATTAATAGACCGATCAGGCAGGAACGGATTATTTTAATGATCATCGTGCATTCCTCCCAATTCCAAGTTTTTGTTTTAACGGCTTTAAGTAGTTTCTGCTAACAGCAACCGTTACTTCGTTATCTAGAACAAGAGTAGGGGTACCGAATCTCCCAAGCTGTATCGAGGCGATTTTGTTCGTATTAATAAGTGTCGACTTATTCACCCGTGTAAACTGTTCAGATAATAATTCTTCCAGCTCATATAGCTTTCTTTTGGATTCGAATTCCTCTTCTTCTGTCTGGAAAAAGATTTTTGGCCCTTCTGCATATACGGAATAAATATCTTCAATTTTCAACATATAAATTTCCTGCTCCTTATACCCATCGATCGTTGTCGTAACAGGTGTTTTCAGCCGTTTCATTACTCGTTCTACTTCATCTGAATAAGCATTCGCATACAGATGTACTTCAATTTCCTCGTATTGTTTTTCTATTTTGACATGTATTTTCATAAAAACCTCCCCCGGGTTATCTTAACTATATCATCTGGATTTTCCGTTTACAGGGAAATAAAATGAAAGGGTGAAAAATCGTTATAAGCGGTCAATTAGAGGCGATAAGAGGTGTTTTGTTCAAGTAGGAGGATTTATTATCATGAAATAAAAGACGTCCTAAACGGGCTGTCTGCCACATAAAGGACGTCTATAATTCCTGTATAAAAAGTTAAATCATCTTCAATAGCGCATCTTTTCCGGTCATACCGGGATAAATGCCGATTGCCTCCGCTTCAATCGTAATGGACTCAAGCGGAGCCTCCAGCAGCTGCTCAATCGTTTTCACACCGACCGCGCGTCCGGCCAAAATCCGCCGGTCTGCCAGCTTGCTATTTAAAAGTCCGACATCTAAAGCACCGCACATAATATAGCCATTATCATTGGAAACCGTCAGCAATGTTGTTTTCGGCAATGCGACGGTGACAGCAGTAAAAGGGTGCCCTTCAATTTCCAACGTCTCGATCGTAACCAAACACTTCATCCTTTCATCTAGATGCTCAAACGGCAGAAAATCACCTAAAAGCGTGGATGCCGTGCCTGCAGCCCCGTTATGAACGAATAGAGAAAGCTCTCCATTTAGCCAATATTCCTCGTATAACCGCAGTCAGTAACAGCATCATTAACACGCTCAGGTCAGCTCCTCTATGTAAACATATGCAGCAGGTGCAAAAGTGGTCCATCGAAGGAAGAAAGCACATAATAATCGAGAGGAAATGGGAACTTTTCGCAAGTTCAAGCGTTGGTAATAGAAGGAAGAAATAGGAAAGGAGAGTGCGCTATGTATAAGTACTTTGTTCAGGTTATTGCAGGTTGCGCGGTATTTCTTGCTTCTGCCTTTGCTGCTTTCTATGAGGGGAGCGCACTGGCCGACAATTCGTGGGAGTGGAGCTATTCCACACCGATCACAAGCTTGCTCGGAAGGGACGTACAACATGCTGCCGATATTTCGCCATTTGACTATTTTTATTTTGCAGCAAAGCACGAGCCGTTCTTTCCGGTGGTCATGATAGCAAGTGTCCTGTATATTGCGATGATAGGCGGTTTTATGCTGCTGCGTTTGAGAAAGCGGAAGGCAGTTCTTTATTTTAGTATTGTAACTATTATATCATTTGGTGCTGCGGGGGCTTTCCTTGAGGCAACGTCTTCTGGCAGCAGATGGTTTGTTTCTCTTTTCGCCATTACAGCAGTCATATCAGGCGTGTATGCTATAATAGCAGGGAAAAACCTCGTTCGAGAGGCAAATATATAAACGGAGCCAGCATATGAGGTGAGAATATGGATAAAAATATGAATAAAAAAGAGCTGTTCGGGTGGGTCAAAGCGATTGGTATAGCGGTTATAGCTGTTGTCGTTATACGGCTTTTCCTCGTGACGCCCGCTTCAGTGAGCGGCGCTTCGATGATGCCGACTTTCGAAAATGGAGATTATGTGCTTTTAAATAAGCTTGGTCCAAGGCTATTTGACTATAACCGGTTTGATGTTGTTGTCTTTAAAACCGCAAAGAACGAAAACTATATTAAACGAATTATCGGCCTGCCCGGTGACCATATTGAGTACAAAAACGATGAGCTATGGATCAATGGAAAGCGGTATGATGAACCTTATTTGGATGAGTATAAAGATGAGCTGACTGATGGAGGTCCATTAACGAGAGACTTTACCTTGGAGGAATCGCTCGGACAGTCCACTGTTCCGGAAGGCCATTATTTCGTAATGGGGGACAACAGAAGAGGAAGCCTTGACAGCCGCAAGCCGGAAGTCGGCTTTGTATCAGCAGATGTGGTCGTCGGCAGGGCAAGCGTCGTCTTTTGGCCGTTTGATCATGCAAAAGTAATCAAAGAGTAATAGAAATGAGCGAGTTTAAGATGCAAGATAGCAACACTATTTTCCTGACAAGCCCTACGGAACACCGTATACACCCGCTTGCAAATAAGCAAATCGTGTTTACCGGTGCACTCTCCCGCATGACACGGGTTGAAGCGGCAAAACGGGCAAGAGCCTGCGGAGCTGTTATACAGGGAGCTGTTACAAAAGAAACCGATTTTCTTTTTGTAGGCAAGGAGCGGAAAAGCAAAAGCGCAAAACAAATAAAAGCTGAGCAGTTGATTAGCCTCGGTGCCGATATCCAAATCATCGAGGAAGAGGATTTTTATTGGATTCTTTCTTTTGAGGAAAGGTGAGGGGAGTAACGCTCCGTACATCGTATAATAGACAAATTAGAACAAAAAGACTGTCCAGTAACTGGACAGTCTTTTTTGCTACAGAGCATTTATATTCATAAAAAAAAGACACCAGTGAGTGCCTGCCAATCCTGCTATTTTCGTTTGCTAGTAGCTGATGAAATGTCATGTATCATGCTATTAACAGAAGTAAAAATTTCCTCTGCCCCTTTGTTAAATTCCATTGATTGAAGATGATTTTTATCAATCTTACCAAACATATTATTTTTCCATTGAAAGTGTTTTTTTCATGGAGATCACCTCCTAAGAAGGAGTGTATAATATGACGCTGCGGGAGCTTTAACAAAAAATTTGAAAATGAAACAAATTATTCCGTAAAAACATTCATTATTTCTCTAATAGTCTGTAAGCCTCGGCAAATTTTTTGGCAAAGGTTAAAGGAGATTCTATTGATTGGAAGTGTACATATAGGGTAGTCGGATTTGTAAAAATCCAATGATTATGAATGGCACTTACGATCAAATTGTTTTTTACAAGAGCTCTTACAAATGCAGGCAATTCCTCTTGGCGAACAGCCACTTCACCAAGATTGAGTGCATTACCTTCATAGTCTAAAGATTCGAAAGTTATACCGGCTGGCAAAGCACTGCGGCTAGGACGTCCTTGAATAGTTAAATGAAACTTTCTCTCCAATTCTACAGAACAACCGCCTTTTTTTATTGTGGGCTTGCCATTAACGATTTGAGCAAATTGGTTACAAATCGATTGGAAATTTTCCATGTAAGACACACTCTCCTTTGATTATGTCTTATTGTATGAACAAAATAATGCACCCTAGAATATTCAAAACAAATCGTTTTGTGGAGGTGTGAAAGGAAATTTTAAAACAGGTTGAATACGCGCTATTTTTAGTCAAGAGTGGTTCCTCATTTCGTAAAAATGGGGTTATGGTGATTACTTTTTTACATGAGGAACTCTCATTTTTATTGTTGTAAATTGGATGATCAAAAGGTGTGTTTACATAAGTAACATTTTGTTGAGTAACTCAATAGAAGAATAAGCAAGCGATAAGATGAAGAACAAAAAACCGGCAAAAAAGATTGCCGGTCGGGGAGCATAATTAGCTTATTGATTATTATTTTGGTTACGGTTATTTACAATTGAACCAGAAGCTTGATGCTTTTTAGCTTCAGCTTGCTGGATTTGTTGTTTCACTTGGTTAACGTTCGTTTCACTTCCAAATTCCACGTTCATGGCATTGAGGTTTTGTGAACCAGAAGCTTGTTGCTTTCTAGCTTCAGCTTGTTGAATTTGTTGTTTCACTTGGTTAACGTTCGTTTCACTTCCAAATTCCACGTTCATGGCATTGAAGTTTTGTGAACCAGAAGCTTGTTGTTTTTTAGCTTCAGCTTGCTGGATTTGTTGTTTCACTTGGTTAACGTCCGTTTCACTTCCGAATTCCTCGTTCATGGCATTAAAAGCTTGTTGGCTGCCATTATTTGCAAATATACCAGAAGCTTGATGTTTTCTAGCCTCTGCTTGTTGGATTTGTTGTTTAACTTGGTTAATATCCGTTTCATTTGCGAATTCGGTGTTCATTTTTTGGTTGAAGTTTTGGTTGTTATTTTTTGTCATAAAATTCACCTCCTGAAATTAGTCTGTACACAGGATGGTTTATTATTCGGCTAAAAAATTTGATCTTTTTCAAAATAAGGCGCATGAAAAGGGGAAAAAGCAGCCAACCTTTATTTTTATTGAAACCAAACAGTCCGGTAACAAGCAGTGCATTACTTGTATGAAATTGATCGTGAATTCAAATGAATGTGTTTACATCACTTATAAAGATGAGGTAGTATCGTTTGACCTTGAAGAACATCTGAACTTAAAAGAACCACCATGTGGAGCTGTAACTGTTTAGAAGCAACAACAGGCACTTTAGTTCAACAAGTATTTAAAACGTCTCCAAACACCGCAAAAGCATATGATTCCACTTATGGTATTATTCATTATGCATGTAGTATTCAACGATTAGCAAAGTTCATTACATAAAAAGGGAGATAGCAACATGATTGTTAAAGTCGGATTTGATTATGAAGATGATATAGAATATATGGTTTGTCCTGCAAAAGTAGGGAGAGATATCAATCGATTACAACAGGAATTTTGGGATTGGCTATTTGACAGAAAGAACCAGCATCCTTATTGGTTTGAATATGAGGAAGATGGAAATATTGATTATGGTGTTTCTTACCGTACAGATGCTTTTATTTATTGGTTGAACAATGTGAAATTTAATAAAGGTAAGAATATTGCGAGGTTAATAGAGGATCCAAAGTCACTACCTAAAAAAACAATTCGGTTTTAATAGTTATAAATTATGCCGTTTCATTCAAAATAACCTTCCCAAATGAAAATTCGGGCGCTCCCCTTAGTAGAGCAAGAATTAAAACAACTTCAATATCCTTTTCAGCAACAAAATTCCTTAAATCAATACAATTTAAAACAACCTTCGAAAGCCTTATTACAATGAAATGTAATAAGGCTCTTGGTTATTATAATGAACATAAAAAACGACTTGATCAGTCGGGGATAATTGTTTCGATAAGAAAAATACATACCGTATATGATTTTAAGGATGTTAGCAAAAGGGGGAGAAATCTTGTCACGTCTATTGATTATCCAACTAAAGCTTAATAGAGAACGATAGAAGGGGACAGTACACTTGGTACTGACGGTCACGGTTGCACAAACCTCTGTGGCTTTGAGATGAAGTTCGGCAATTTATAATAAAGTCTAATCGTTTATAAAAAAGTTTGATCAACTTCCTGTGTAAATAGGATCGATATTTTTTTGTTCCACAAATGTGTTCATACCCTCCATACATTGCGAGGCTATCGCTTGGTCGGAGTTAGCATAATAGTAGAATAAAGCAAGGTGAGCACCCTGTTATATAGTAATCACCACTTTACCTTGGGCGTGACCTTCTTGAAAATATTTAAACGCCTCAGTAATTTCACTTAACTTAAACCGCTTATCGATTATTGATTTTACTTTACTGGTCTCAAGTAACTCTTTTACATCATTTAAGTCTTTTTGACTCGCTCTTTGCAACAGGCTGCTTATTTTCCTGCTCCCAGTCATTGAAATAAAAGGTCCAAAAAATAATGTTTTATAAAGCTGGGCCTCGGAACCTCCTACATGAACAAAATTCCCATTTCGTTTTAATACTCGTTTATAAGCTGAAAGGGAGTTAGAGCCATTCACACCAAGAACCAAATCATAATAATCCTGTTGTTGAGTGAAACGCTCTTTTGAATAATCAAGGATATGGTCGGCTCCTATCGAACGCAATATTTCTACATTTCTCGTACTACATACACCCGTTACTTCAGCACCGAATGCTTTAGCAATTTGTACCGCAAAAGTACCAACGCCACCAGATGCACCATAAATTAATACTTTATCTCCCGATTTAATTTTCCCTTTATCACGTAGTCCCTGTAAGGCAGTCACACCAGCCATAGGAGCAGCAGCTGCTTCCTCAAAGGAGATATTGTTTGGCTTTAAGGCTAAAGCGTATTCGTGGACTGTTACATATTCAGCAAACCCACCCCATCCACAACCAGATAGGTCTCCAAATACTTCATCTCCTGCTTTAAATAGCGTAACGTCTTTCCCAACGGCTTCAACTGTACCAGCTATGTCACCTCCTGGAATGGAGTATTTTGGTTTCGTTAGTCCGAAGGCAAATCGGGCTAAGAAGGGTTTGCCTGTTAAAAGAACTAAGTTCCCAAAGTTTAAAGATGCTGCATGAACTTTTACCAATACTTGATTCTCGGTAGGGAAAGGTTTTTCCGCCTCTTTTAACTCAAGTACATCGGGTGAACCATATTTATTACAAATGATCGCTTTCATAAAAACTCCTCCAACCTGATATCTTTGCTAATTAAATAATAACAAGGGGATAAACACTCTTCATTGACTTAGGTTAATTTACTAATGATTTTATAAATTTTTTCCAAAGAATAAAGGAGGATTTGGTTCATAATGTTTGGCGAGTTAATCTTTCGTACATTGTCGCTGCTAAAGAGGTAAGATGATTATGAAATGTGAAGGGCATCTATTTTAAAAATTGCTTTTTTTAATTCGCTTTTTTATTCTGCTTAACGATTCAGGAGTGATTCCAAGATAACTAGCCAATTGATGTTGTGGTACACGGTCAATTAACTGGGGGCATTGCCTTAAAACGGTTTTGTATCGTTCCTCTGGAGACGAGCTGATAAATTCACCTAGCTGTTCTTGCATTTCACCAAGGTTTATCTCCATCATTTTTCGTATCATCATTTCAAGTTGCGGGTATTGGTTAAACATCGTATTTTCTGAATCAATATCACCAACAACTAATATACAATCTTCGATACAGACTAATGAATACTTTGACAGCTCACCTTGAGTCTTTTCGTTGATAATTGGTATAGCTTGTTCTTCAGTAAAAAAGTTTGTTGTTACCTCTTTACCTGATTCATCTATAAAAAACTGCCTAACACACCCCTTTAACACGAAATAACATTTAATGGCGGAAAATTCTCCTTGTCTAAGAAGGTACTTTCCTTTTTTATATTCATCAATTCTTAAACTTTCAGAAATTGCCCGCTGTTCATCTCCGCTGAGTGAAGTAAAATCAGACATATATTTTAAGAGTATATCAATCATTTATTCTCTCCCTTTCTAATTGAGGCAATTTAAATGTATCTTACTCATTTCAACACTTTTATCCATTTCACCTTTATTAGATAAAACAATCGGAATAGCATCTAAATTATCAAGGTATGATTGTAAAACAAACAATTCTTTTCCCATTCAACTAACGAGGCACTTTCGTAAAGAAAGGATTTATAAAGCATATAAAAATTATTCTAATAACATTCCAAAATAAAAATTTAGTTATACTAAATAGGGCTAGGTTCTACGATTGTATAATCCATCCGATTACCTAAACTAACCAGCACCCATGTGTTGCCAAAAAGAGCCGGCACATAAAATACTTTTAATGTTGTGAAAGTTTAGGGGTAGAGTAATTCTAATTTTTATTTTGAATAGAATAATGTGATATCAATAATTGGGCGCAATTCTTTAATAAAGAGTGCATTTTTTCCATTACATGGCCATTTGTTAGAGCAATAACAAGGCCTGGTTTCTCGTTTGAGTGATGAGAAATCAGGCTTTTTTATATGGAAAATTACTTAACATTGCAGATCCCCATTTTACTGACGTACTATTTCTTTAACTATTTTTGTAAAATTGAACCTATAATGATTTGGCAATCGTCTAATAGCAGAATTCAAAGTAGATTGAAGGGGAGGGTAGTAGAATGGACAGAGAGGAAAAAGATTATGTATTAGAAAAAATAATGATTGAATACGGTAATGAGCTGGTGCGACTGGCCTTTTCTTATGTGAAGGATGCCGAGTGTGCTAAGGATCTGGTTCAAAATACGTTCATCAAATGTTACAAACATCTTGATTCGTATCGTTATGAAGCACAGATTAAAACATGGCTCTATCGCATCACGATTAACGAGTGTAAGGATTATTTAAAAAGCTGGAATTACAAAATGGTAAAGGTAAAAAGCTTTGTTAATGAAACAGCAAAGTCGATATTACCATCAACTGAAAAAACAGTTATCGATAAATACAATAATGATGAAATAAAAGATATTATTTTCTCTCTTCCAAAAGTGTATCAAGAAGTAGTTTATCTATACTACTACGATTCATTAAAGACAGAGGAAATTGCCGAAATTTTAAATATGCCGGTTAATACGGTAAAAACTCGATTAAGAAGAGCAAAACAAAGATTAGAGCCCATGTTAAAGGAGGCAGAATATAGTGGAAGATAAACGGGTAAAGAATGCGTTTTCCAATATATCGGATCGAGAACTGCAATTTACAAAAGAAAATCGTGATAGCGTATTTGAACAAATTCACAAAATGGATGAGGGTACTCATACACAAAAGAAGCCGCTTATTCCTGTAAAAAAACTCGCTCCTGCAACAGTATCTTTATTAGTAGTAGGTTTGTGTCTATTTTTGTTTATGCCATCGTTGCTTCCCGAAAGCTGGACTAGCGATTCAAGCAGTAGTGATTTCCATAAAGGATCTAACACAAGTGTTGCAAGTGACTCAGTAATTGAGGAAGCTGAATATTTCACTACATTAATTACGGTAAAGTCGAAAGAGATGGAAAATCGAATTTATGTAAATCTTTTACTTACTTATAACAAAGATAAAAAAATGATGAAAATTGTCTCGCTGCCTAATGATACATATGTACCGGTAGCGGATAAAAAGGATGGCACTACTTTGTACGATAAATTATTATTTGCTTATAATTTTGGCGGTGCTGAAAATGTAAGAACAGCTGTTTCAAAACTATTAGATTTACCAATTGATTATTATGCAGTGATTGATTTAGATACTATTTCAACGCTTATCGATTCTATGGATGGCGTAGAGTACAACTTGCAGGAAGATATCCGAATAAGAGCGATTACGCAAGTGGCATTTGAGTTTGAAAAAGGAACGAATCATTTAAACGGTGAAGAATTTACAGCATTACTGATGGCTGCAACAGAAGGCAGCAAATTAGGTGAAGAAAATCTAGTGAATCTGCTGAATACTGTAATGAATAAATTAGAAGGCGAAATTCCACCAGCACAATTAAAAGAACTCTTTACTCAAATAGAAGCCAATGCTTCACTTGAGCATTTGTTCGATAATCAAATAGAAATCAATTCTATAAAATCGGTATCCTTAATTGATGGAATGATATCAGACGTAATAAAATTAAGTAGTACTGAAGGTAAACACATTTATAAGTTTGAAAAAGAGTTTTTAAATTCTGTTTCAAAAGAGTTAACCACATTTAACTAAGTGAAAAATAGCATATAGAGCAAAACTAGCGGATAGAAGCTGAACATTATTTAACAATCAGGTGCGATTCTTTAATAAAGAATCGCCCTTTTTCAGCAATAGGGACAGATTGTTGAATAACATAAACAAATAGGGTTGCGGAAAATTAGATCTGGTTAAAAAACCTAGTAATTTGGAAAAGAAGGGTTTATATACTATTTTGTCAAACTGGTTTCCTAGTGATAATAATGAGGTGAACTATATATGGAATTCATTATAGATAATGAATGGTTTTATAAGGCAATTTCAGATGTTAATAAAGCAGTATCTTTAAAGACACCCTTTCCTATTTTGTCAGGGATTAAGGTTATTGCTTATAACGATTCCTTAGTCCTTATTGGAAGTAACTCTGATATCGTTATTGAAAAGGTTATTCCTTTAACGGTGGATGGAGTAAAGGTATTAGAAGTACATAAAACCGGTAGTGTTGTTATTCCCGCTAAACATTTAAGTGAAATTATTAAAAAATTACCAGCTAAAGTACATGTAAGAGTAAATGAAAAACAAGTAGTTACCATTCAATCCGAAGAAATTGTAACTAAAATATTCGGTTTTAATTCGGAACAGTACCCGAAGCTTCCTCTAATAGATGAAACTAATTATGCTAAAATCCCCTGCACTGAATTAATTGAAATTATTAAACAAACTGCGTTTGCAGTCTCAAAGAGTGAATCTCGACCTGTTTTAACAGGAGTAAACATATCATTTAAAGATCATTACCTATCATTTGCTGCAACAGACTCCCACCGCTTAGCGTTAAGAGAACTCGTATTAGAGTCAAGCATAAACGGTTCTTTTATTGTCCCAAGTGCAAGCCTTAATGAGCTTACCAAGTTAATACATAATGATAACGGCGAAATACGTATATATGTAACGAGCAGTTATATGGCATTTAAAACAAGTTCTTTTACATTGTTTTCAAGGTTAATTGAAGGGAATTATCCTAACATAACAGGATTACTTCCAAAAAATGCAAAGACAACAATTATTCTCGACACAGCTCAATTATTAACAGGTATTGATAGAGCCTGTCTTTTTGCAAGTGAATGGAAAAATAATAACGTACAATTAGAAATCGTAGATGGTAAGAAAATTAAAATTTCGTCTAATTCATCAAATATAGGGGAAATAGAGGAAACACAAAATATCAAGATGATTAATGGTGAAACTGATTTAACTATCTCGCTGGATGGAAGTTATTTAATAAATGCCTTAAAAGCAATTAAAGAAGAAGAGATAAGATTAAGTTTTGGTGATACGATGAGACCAGTTTTAATTGAGCCTATTAATAATCCTTCTTATATTCATCTTATATCTCCAGTACGTTCATATTAAAAAACAGCTCCTTATTGCATGAAAGGGATGTTAATTTGACAGAACATTTATTTTAATATTATTCAACAATTGGGTGTAATTCTTTAATAAAGAATTGCTCCTTTTTCCATTAAGGGGTCAGCTTGTCGAATGAAAAAACGTTAAATATTACCAAACGTTGCTTTGGTAAGGCTAATAAAGGTTTTTTATCAAAAACATATAATATGTAATTTGTATGGTGATTTTAATTGAAAAGGAGAAGGGTTATTATTTTAATAGAATTACTAAAAGGTATTGAGATATTTTATTATTGGACGTGGTTTATTTGGCCCTTTGTATTAGTATTTTCTCTATCTTACGGAATTAAAGAATTAATAAAAAATGAAAATTCTAGTAGCAAGCCATTATTACTAGCATCAATTGCACTCCTTGTTATATTAAGTGGTTTGACCGCCTCTAATTTTTGAATACATATCTAAGTCGATAAATTAATTTATATTCAATATGCGAATGATATATAAATAACGTTCCCAAATGTAAGTCTGGGTAGACAAAAAAGGCCAAGAAACGCTGTAAAACAAATGTTTCTTGGCTTTTTCTTTGGATGGGGTTTATACAGCTATTTAAATAAAAAACTGCATATAGAGATGCTGTAAATCTTTATCTTCTTTAATCCTCTACTTCAATTACCGGGGATTTAGATGAAATAGGCTTCAACAATCTGGCGCAATTCTTGAATTGGAATTGTGCCTTTTCCATTGCAATGGACTCCGCTAATCCTTATTGGAATGTAACAGTACATACTTCGAACTAAGTATCTACTGCAATAAGATTGATATTGTAATATACTATTAAAAGTGGGTTTACACTGTTAATGTATGTTTTATTCAAAGATCTCTAGAATGTTCAGCAAAAAGGCTATAAGGAGTCCTAAAATGAAAAAGAAAATAAATTATTTAATCTTACTTTTAACTGCCATCTTAATAGTTGGTTGTACTGACGCAGAAGATGTATCGAATACTGATGAGAAAGCTGATTTACAAGAAGTAACTACAAAAAATAGTGAAAAAGAAAAAACTGCGACTGAAAAACAAGTAGCAGAGGAAACATCAACTGAATCAAAAGATCAACAGTTTAAAGATTATAAACTTATTGAAGTTGATGGTGGTGATTTGTCTGGATATCGCGAGCCAAATGTTGTTATTGATATTGGTTATGGGGACCGTAAATATTGGGCGTTTACTAACGAGTACGGACAGTTAGTACGTGTCATTGCTGACGAAATCGTTTTACAAAATGATCGTACAGAGCCTGTAACATCAGCTGGCAGATACTACGCTGATGAAGCAAAAGTTCCTGGTGTCGAAAGACCAGATTTAGATGAAGGGCATATTATTGCAGATTCTCTTGGCGGGGTATCAAATGCTTATAATATTACACCGCAAGATAGTACGCTTAACCGACATGGCGACCAAGCATATATGGAAGACGCTATTCGTAAAGCCGGTGGAGCAACTAATTTTGAGGCGATTATCACATATCCAAATACGGAAACGCAGATCCCTTCTCATTACAAGTACACTTACACTTTAAAAGGGAATAAAATTGTAGATGAATTTGATAATGGCAACCCTGATGAAATAAATAAATCTCTAGGATTAACTGAAAGTAAATCAACTAACTCAAATAAGTCAACAAGTTCTAATAAGTCCAATGCTTCGAATGGCACGGAGGACATTTCTAGCGTGGATACAGATGGAAATGGTCAAGTAACGATTAAAGAAGCAAAAGCAGCAGGTTATAGCATGCCGATTACAAGTGACCACTGGTTATATAAATTTATGGATGACCGGGATAAGGATGGTCTGGTAGGTGAATAAACCTCTAGAACTTTGAGGCAAAATAAAAATGAACGAAAAAAGGAACAGTTCCTTCGTTGCACGATTTATAACAATTTGCGGGTGGGTGCCTGTACAGAAACAACTTTGTAACAGGGCCTAAAAAAAGAGCTTTGGATATATGAGAATGTCCAAAGCTCTTTTTAAAAATTAGTATGTTGTAACCTGCTCAATTTTTAATCCGAAAATTTGAGGAGGTTCAATTTTGTTTATTTGTAAATAAGTAGAGATTTGTCCACGATGATGGATTTCATGTTCTGGAATTGCCATAAGTATTCTCCAAGCGCTAACTTCATGACCGTGAAGGGTTAAAACCTTTTTAGTCAATACATCGTTGCCAGCTTTTAATAGACCCTCTGTTAATTTGATCTGACATGCCTCTAAATAATTTGAAATATCCTCAAGAGAAGCTCCCTTACTAGTATCATGTCCTGTGTAATTCCACGAACCGTGTTCAAATATACCTAAAAACATCAATCGAGAGGATGCGATATGCCGCAATAAATCACCAGTAGAAAATTTATCCTCTGAAGGCTTCCAATCTAGGAGTTCATCAGGTATTACTTTCACATATTCCATCGTTCGTTTATGAATTCCATCTAAATATTTTACATACTCCTTTATATCATGAATCATATTTCCACTCTCCATTTTTCAGAATTCTATTACTTTATATTCTTCGGTCAGTGAAAATACTCCTTTAACGACAACATTCTCGTATCAAAGTTCGGGCAGTCAATACAACGACAAAGAAAACGGGTCCTATTGTACTTGAAAAAATACGAAAACCTTGTTGAACTAACGTAGCAGGATATATATATAACCTTTAGGGCAAATTATTTTAAAAAAGGAGCATCTTAAATGAAAAAACTATCCTTAATTAGTTTGCATATGTTTATATTTTCCGTTATCCTTTCCGTTTTAGTAAGTAGCCCTGTATATTCACAGACAATCCTTTCAGATGAAATTGAATATGTATATCCCTCAAATAAGGAAAAAGTTTTTGATGAAACTGTAGATGAATTTTATCAGGCATTAAGAGAGCTAAAGTATCCAGTTCATCAGGAGGTTTATCAAAGGTACAAGCAAAAGCCAAAGCAGCAGCAAAGACATTTGGATACTAATCTTTTTAAAGAAATGCCTGATGCATCTGTGAATATTAGGAGAAAGTTATTGTTTAATGAGGTAGAAGAATTAAATTATATAATTTTTGATGGAAATATCTTTCATCCCTATCCTGATATAGATATTAACTACCATCTAGCTGTTAGCCCCGACAGGCAAGTTTATTTCTTTTATTCGTTTAAAGACACTGAAAAAGAATTTAGAGGTAGATATGCTATTTATGATGTTGAAACAAAGGAAATGGTAGCAAGCGGGAATATTTACATGCCAAAGTCTTCAGCTTACTCGGAGCTTTAGTGCAAAAAGGGTTAATAAAATATACACATGAAACCCAATAAACGTTTCCAAATGAAAGTTTGGGTTTTCCTTTAGGGGCTTTAGTTAAAAAACGATATTAAACAAAATGGTCAACCAGAAATATTTTCTGGCTGACCTTATGATATGAACGGGACAAGATTATGGAGAAAATGTAAGTACATATAGGTCTTATATATAATGGTATAGAAAAATTATGAAGGACTACCGCTTACACTAGTGGGGGAGGCTAGTAGAATAAAGTAACCGACTTCTGAATATTACAATACAAGGAATATCCATTTGAATAGGAGTGTTGTACTTGAAAATCCTTGTAACTGGTTCAACCGGACAACTAGGTTCAGCTTTGTTAAAGCAATTAAAAGATCTAGATTATCAAGTTAAAATAACTTCGAGAAGAAAACCAGAAGGAGTAGATTTCACATGGGTTTATAGCAATTTATTAACTGGCGAAGGTTTAGAGGAAGCAGTAAAAGACGTTGATGTCATCATTCACGCAGCAACTAGTCCGGTAAAAAGTTCTGAAAACATTGAGGTTGCCGGGTTTGAAAAACTTTTAAGCAAGCTGGACCATCTAAAACTTTTTATTTATCCATCAATTGTAGGAATTGAAGAAATCCCCTTCAAATATTATAGACTTAAATACAAAGCAGAAGAATTATTGAAAAATAGTTCTGTACCTTATACAATTGCTCGTGCAAGTCAGTTTCATAGCTTTGTTGATAGTTTGCTCTTATCAAAATCTTTCTTTAAAAGATATATAATCCCTGGCAGGGTTAAATTTCAAAGCGTGGATGTTAATGATTTTGCTAAACATTTAATCGATTTAGTTAATAAAGGCCCACAAGGAAAATTAGATGATTTCTGTGGTCCAGATATAATGACATTAAGAGAAATGGCGGAGTTAAAAATTAAGATTAACAATGAAGCAAATACTGTTTTAAGTATTGCTTTACCAGGAAAACTATACAATTCTTTAGTCGAAGGAAAAAATACAAATCCTCTGCAAAGAAAAGGGATAATTACCTATGAGGAGCATTTAAGGAATAAGCTGGATCAAAGATGATGTAAGATAATATTGAATCAGTACAAAAATTATAGACTTAAGTGTATTTCTTTATGTAGGAATGGAATAATTATGATTGCGATTGTTGAATAAGACTTTGAGGAAATAATAACAGGTTCGGTTGATAGGGAGAAAACATTAAATAGCAGCATATTTAGGGACACAATTCGAATAGTAATTGGTGTCCCTTTTATTGTTAATATATCAGTATTTCGGATGATTTAGCACCCAAATTAGCAAATCAATTCACATACGAATTAAATAAACTAAGCAACACACTTTTTAAAGGATTACAGGTAATTTATGTTAAAATCGATACATATAGATTTCACCTTATTTGTGGGATTTACACCTTTAAGTGTTAAATGTTACTAATCTATAGTTTAGGAAGGGTATACTTCAGCTAACAGGGCAGTTTAGTTCAATAGGGGAAAAGGAGGAATCGTGTTTGCAAAAATGTATAAAATGCAATAGGCGATTTGGTTGGAGGGAAATCTTTAAATCGTATAAATGGAACTACGGACCACTTGAATGTGACAATTGTTGTACTATACATAAGATAACCATTTTTGGGAGATGTACGATTGCATTCCTGGCGCTGTTACCATTTCTGATAGTTCAATTTTTTCTTATTCCTACCGATCACATCTTTTTAACCCTTGGTGGAACAGGTCTTATGGCAACAGTCGGTTTTTTACTCTCGCCATATGTTGTCCGATACAAAGAGGGATCGTGAGGAAATACACTTACAGTAACGGGTGCTTTAATTCGATTAGCTTGGTAAATATTACACCGAAAAACGCTCGAATTATTTTATGTGAGCGTTTTTTATTTGTCATTTATATTGCTTTTAGCATTTTTCTCCCCTTCAACCGAACCCACTAAGGAAATGATCAAACCTTTTTATAAAAACCGCACTGTGTTTCACAAAGAATGAACCTGTTTAGAACAAACTTTAGTCAAAACGGGTTCTTTTCATGTAACTTTACATAAGGGGCTACGGGTTGTTTTGATCTAACTTAATTGTAAAACTGCAACTTCTGCTATATTGGCAGGGGATATGAAAACAGCCACTTCATAGGTAATGAAATGAAGTGGCTGCGAATTGATAGAATTATCGTGATTGAACAATCCGGTCATTTACAAATGCTTTCATGAAAAACAGTTCATTTTCATTTGGATCTCTTTTCATCTCAAGCTTGAAATTCTCTATTGCCTCATTAATTGAAGGGGATGTGACAGACTGACTCGCTGCTGTTAACTCATCCCAATAAATAGTCATTTCATTTAAATCGCAGATAGATTCATGGCCAAGAAGGAAAAATTCAGCATCGTGTTTTCGAATGTCCTCAATCATAGGCAGCAACAATGACTGCTTAATATGGAATAGCGCATTTGTCGTTGTACCATATGCAGCGTCACCTAAAAAAACAACTTTCTCATCAGGAATATAAACGATGGTAGAATCGTCTGTATGAGTGCTTTTGATTCTTTCAAGTAGGCAAACTTTATTGCCTAAATCGATCGTTAATGTATTTTCAAAGATGATGTGAGGAGAGCTCAACTTAAAACTAGTTCTGTTTGGTATCTCAGCCTGTATAATCTCCATGCACTTAGTGCTCATTTGATTTGTATTTACATACTTTTTCAGGGAACTATCATCAAACGTATAGCTCTGCCATTTCTTTAACAGTTCGCTTGTTTTATTATTCACGATAACCGTTGCATCGAACTCATTCATGCCTAGGAAATGATCCCAATGAGCATGGGTAATAACGAGATATTTAACGGGTGGTACATTCAGCTTCTCGATTTCTAATAAAAAATCTTTAGCATGCTGAGTGGAATTGCCGGCATCTATTAGTAGACTAAATTGGTCACCACACACTAGTCCTAACGTTGGTCTTTCTTTCTCATCTTGATTCGATAAATAATAAATACTTTCACTTAATTTATTCAACATGTTATTTCTCCTCTATGGTAGATGATAATTCTTTGGAAGAGAAAATCCACATGTTTAGTAACCATATAAGATTTTCTCAGTTTAGTTTTTTACCATTGGACTAGTACCTCCTTTTTTTGCTATGGAAAAGTATAACATACTATTGTGAGAATAAACTGATTTTGGTAAAAAAAGTATTTAGGCTTAATTATAGTTCACACTTTATAAGTGATCGGAGAAACAAATTAAAGAGGAAGAGGTTCAACAAAAATTTGTGAAGCGCCTTAAATTAGATATTATTTGTATAATCTCTTTCCACTTTGCAAATTCGTGTTTTGTATGAAGAATACCAATCTCTCTTTCCCTGTTCCTGTGCTCTTATATGGGAGCGGTTTTCCTTCCACTGCTGAATAGCTTCTAATGAATCCCAATAAGAGACGGTAATTCCTAAGCCGTTTTCATCTCTAGCACTTTCAACTCCTAAAAATCCCGGCTGCTTTGAAGCAAGCTCTGCCATTAAATCAGCCATCTTATGGTAGCCCTCACGATCGTTTTCATTTCTTTGAGAAGTAAAAATAACTGCATAGTAGGGGGGAGTGGGCGTGTTTGCAAATAACATAATGATTGCCTCCAATCCAATTTATATTGAAAATAATACCATATTAGGTAAGCGGTAATTTGAGAATAATCAATTGCCAGAGATTCAATGAGAGGGAAAATCGAAACGGATGGTTCTGCCCATACAAGCAGCTGCTGTATGCGGAAGATAAAAACAGCCGCCCCCTGAATGGAAGCGGCTTAACATACTCTTCGGATAGATAAAGGAACCATTACTCAAATGGAAACTCATAGCCTTTATAGGTAAATATCTTTCTGAATCCTATTTTCTCTGCGACCGCAATTGAAGCAAATCATGATACCGGTAAAAGCATATATTTTTTAGGTACATCTTTCCCGTTAAAGGGCACGACGCTGAAATAGGGAAACTACCTCATTAGTAAACCCAACTGGGGATTTTTACGAACCGTGAATCACATTTTTCAGCTGCTATATTTCCTTACTAAAGTTGAGATAATAGCCATAATAAAAACAATGAGGCTATTTATTATTAAAAAGTATCCTAGCTGCATACCGTAAAATATCGCAAAGGCATCACGGAGAATAAATACTGCCAATACACTTCCTATAGAACCGAATAAAACGGCTAGTAATAGTATTGTAAAAGCAGCGGAATATAGATTTTTCTTTTTTCTATAGGTGATAAAGCCGATAATATTTGCACTAACGATGAAAACAATCAATACTATGATGAAAAAACTATTCATCTAACTCCCTCTTTCTGAAAAATGGTTATTATTAATCTTCTCTCTTCCACTAAATTCCTCCTCTACTATTCAAATAGGGGATAACAATATTTTAACCTCATTATATGTTAAAATTATACAATATAAAAAATTATAAATTGAAGGAGGGAGGATAAAGAGAGAAGTAAATAGTTACACCCTAACTCCATTCCAATCAACAAAGACTTTATTCATTATGTCATTCCAAACTTTTGATAATGAACCTGTTTAAACTACTATTTTAGGAGAGTAATTATATGAAAAAGAAAGTAAGAGATATGGGAATAAAAATCGGTCAATTACCCGTTGGAGAAAAAAACTGTATTACTGACATAGCCGGTGTACGTGTAGGTCATGTAACGCTTCAAGAAGAACTTAGTCAAGAAGGCGCTTATGCATGTACGGGTGTAACAGCCATATTACCGCATGGCGGAAACTTATTTCAGCAAAAGGTTACGGCTGCTTCCTATGTTCTGAATGGCTTTGGAAAAACGACAGGCCTTGTACAAGTGAATGAGCTGGGTGTGATTGAAGCTCCCATTATGCTGACAAACACATTTGGTGTACCTGCTGTAACACAAGGTACTCTGCAATATATGTTAGACACAAATAAGGAGATAGGTGATACAACGGGGACGATTAATATCGTTGTCGGTGAATGCAATGATAGCCATTTAAACTCTATTCGTGAATGTCCTGTTACACCTGATCATGCAATACAAGCGATACAAAATGCAACGGAAGATACAGCGGAAGAAGGTGCTGTTGGAGCAGGAACGGGAATGATTTGCTTTGGTTATAAAGGGGGGATCGGCTCTTCTTCACGTGTCGTGACTATTGAGAATGATTCCACTTCCTTTACAGTGGGCTGCATGGTGTTAAGTAATTTCGGATATAGCTCAGAATTTTTTGCAGAGCGTTACCGCGTTTCAACCATTCAGCAGCCATCAACATTATCTCCTACAGATGGCTCGATTATTATTGTACTTGCCACGGATGCACCACTTAGCAGCCGACAGCTTACACGTGTCATTAAACGCTGTGGAATTGGTCTAGGTCGAACGGGCAGTCACTTTTCACACGGGAGCGGTGACATAGTGATTGGCTTCACAACAGCTCATCATATCGCTCATAAAACAAATGATTATCTTGAAACGCGCGTGCAAATACGTGAAGACCACTCGATAATGAATCTATTATTTGCTGCTGCCGCTGAAGCAACAGAGGAGGCGATACTAAATTCCCTTTCACAGGCTGAGACAACAGCAGGACGTGACGGTCACGTAGTGAATGCATATTTATTTGAATCTTAACCTGAAGCTATAAGGATACCTCGGTATCTTAATAGCTTTTTTCTGTTTCATTTGGCTCAAATAACATTTTTTTCTAGTCAAAAATAATGAAGTATGCTAGGATGTAAAATAAAAAACCGAATTATCTGAAATAACAGAATAATTAAAATAATATAGTTATATAACCAGATTATCAGTCGGTTGGGAATGAGGAGGTTCCTCGCTAAATGAAGAGTCACTTTTTCCCGCTTTATGAAATGGAGGTGATGCAGTATTGGCGAAAAATTAATAAAGCCAATTCATCCTGTTAAACAATCTACTCAGCAGCATACGCCAACAATACAGGAAAACGGCGAGCAGCTTATTCAAATTGGAGGGGATCACCCTAGGGTTTTCATTTATCCGATTTACTATATCCAAAAAGCACCAAATAGCCTGCGATCCATTTATTTACGAGAAAGCGCTTACGAACGCTTCATGCAGGCAGTCTCTTTATTGCCTGAAAATTATAGTTTTATCGTATATGACGGTTTTCGGCCACTACAAGTACAACAGTATTTATTCAACCAGTTTTCAGCTCAACTACAAAAACAGTATCCAACCTTATCAGAGCAGGAAGTGAAGCAAGAAACGCTCAAGTATGTTGCGTTCCCGAGTTTAGATAGAGAGTATCCTGCTCCTCATTTAACCGGTGGTGCTATTGACCTGACTATCGGCGATTTAAATGGCAACGCACTTCATTTAGGGACAGCATTCGATGAGATGAACGAAAAATCGGCAACCCGTTATTACGAAGAAAATGCTGAGGAAAATAGGGAAGTACGTGACCTCCGCAGAATCCTATACAATAGTATGACGTCAGCTGGTTTTATGAATTATTCAGAGGAATGGTGGCACTACGATTTTGGTAATATTTCATGGGCAAGGCGTATAGGAAATAAGAAGGCTATTTATGGTCCTATTGAAGCGGAAATTCAAAATAATCAGCTAAAGGAGTATCGCTTTATATGAAAGTTTATATTAGTGCGGATATTGAAGGAATTACAGGTACGACCGTTTGGAGTGAAACGGAGCTGAACGCTCCTGATTATCAATATTTCTCTCAGCAAATGACAAAAGAAGTAGAAGCAGCTATTGAGGGAGCCATCGCTGGAGGTGCTACAGAAATACTATTAAAGGATGCACATGATTCTGCACGTAATATCCATATTGCAAACTTACCTGTTAACTGCAAAATCATTCGCGGTTGGACATATGACCCGATGTGCATGGTAGCTGGGCTGGATAAAAGCTTTGATCGCGCTGTCTTCATCGGCTATCACAGCAAAGGCGGCAGTGAGCGTAACCCGCTGGCACATACACTTTGCACATTTGCAGATGTAAAAATTAACGGTGAATATGCGAGTGAATTTTTAATTAATACTTACGCAGCCGCTCTGCATGGTGTGCCAGTTGCATTCGTCAGTGGAGATGTTGGATTGACAGAAGAAATTTATAGCGTGAATCGCAATATTATCACATTTGCGACAAAGGAAGGAATCGGAAACGCGACAATCAGCGTCAGCCCGCAGCTGACGATTTCAGAAACGAAGAAACTTGTTGAGCAGTCTATGCATGTTGAACGTGACACATTACAAGTACCATTACCTGAACGTTTTGTCGTTGAAATTATATATCGTGATCATACACGCGCTTATCGTAATTCATTTTATCCAGGTGCGACATTTAAGCCTCATAACACGGTTGAATTTGTAACGGATAATTATTTTGAAGTGTTACGTATTCTTCAGTTTTTAACATAATAACGAAGACAGCAGGTGATGAAATGATTATTAAAGATATTGTCGTGGCAAATGTCGAGGCACCGCTTATTACCCCTTTTAAAACAGCGCTTCGTACAGTACATAGCATTCAAAATATAGCTGTTTATGTGCATACAGATGATGGGCAGATAGGTATTGGTGAAGCAGCACCGACCGCCGTCATTACGGGAGAAACACGCGGCTCCATACTTTATGCGATAGAGGAATATATAAAGCCTGCCATTAAAGGGATGGATATTGAGGACATCGCGCAAATAATGTATCGGCTAAATCAATGTATCTATCAAAATACGAGTGCAAAAGCAGCGGTTGATATGGCTATTTATGATTTATACGCCAAGCGGTATAACGCTCCTCTTTATCAACTATTAGGCGGCTATCGAAAAGAATTAGTCACGGATATAACGATTAGCGTCAATGACAAAGAGGAGATGGTGAAGGATAGCCTAGCGGCAGTAGAACGGGGTTTTACCATTCTTAAAGTAAAGGTCGGCAAAGATCCACTTGGTGATGTCGAACGTGTGAGGGCGATCCGGGAAGCAGTCGGACCTCACATTACGCTTCGTGTGGATGCCAATCAAGGCTGGACAGCAAAACAAGCAGTACGCATTATTGGAACACTGGAAGATGCTGACACGAATATTCAATTAGTAGAGCAGCCTGTTCACTATAGTGACTTAGCTGGCATGCAATATGTAACGAAGCATACACTCACGAATATTTTAGCAGACGAAAGTGTATTCTCACCAAAGGATGCCCTGACCATTATCGAAAAGCGGGCGGCTGATTTAATTAATATTAAACTCATGAAAACGGGCGGAATTTATCAAGCGAAGAAAATCTGCCAAATTGCCGAGGCCAATGATATCGAGTGTATGATTGGCTGTATGCTTGAAACAAAAATCAGCGTAAGTGCAGCTGCTCATTTCGCGGCAGCTGAGAAAAATATTACGATGATCGATTTAGACGGTCCAAGTTTATGTATGAAAGATCCTATTCATGGCGGTCCCATATTCGATAAAGAGAAAATTTCGATGACAGATGCTGTTGGAATAGGGTTTTCATTATAAAAGGTATGAGTGGTCTGACAAAGGCTGTGCACTGGAATTAGATACTGTTCAGGCTCCAGAAACTTATACTTTATTATTTTAAAAAAGAGATTACTGGGGGGATGGTTTTGATGAAAAAGTATTGGTTACTTGTGATGTGCCTTGTTGCAGTTTTCCTGGCAGCATGCAGCGATTCCTCAGATGGGGAAACAACAGAATACCGGACAGTGTATTCAGGGGAAATTAAAACGTTGAACTACTTAAAAACTTCCGAAACCAATGAATTTGCCGTTGCAGCTAACTTAGTGGATGGGCTGATTGAATATGATGAATATGGCATAGTCAAACCAGGCCTTGCAACAGAATGGTCGCACAATGACGATGCGACAGTTTGGACGTTCAAGCTGCGTGATGATGCCCAGTGGGTATCCCATGACGGCAAAAAATATGCAGATGTCGTCGCACAGGATTTTGTGGACGGCTTACAATACGTACTTGATGCAAAAAATGAATCTTCCACGGCTTGGATTGCGACTGTTGTCAAAAACGGGGATGCTTTCTACAACGGTGAAGTGACAGACTTTAGCCAAGTAGGCATTAAAGCAGTAGATGAACATACATTGGAGTACACGTTGGAAGCTCCAACTCCATACTTCCTTTCTATGTTGAACTATGTATGTTTCTTCCCTGTTAATGGTAAGTTTTTAGCGGAAAAAGGAACTGATTTCGGAACAACACGGGAGAACTTCCTTTATAACGGTGCTTATATTTTAGATAAATTTGAACCGCAAAAAGAACGTGTCCTTGTAAAAAATAAGACGTATTGGGATAAAGATAAAGTGTTGATTGACCGTATTCGTTATAAATATAACAAGGAAGCTGCTACTGTTGCACCTGAACTGTTTTTACGCGGTGAAATTGATGGAGCAGACATCCCTACTTCTATTATTGACGAATGGTTAAACAATGATGAGAAGAAAGATAAAGTTCGTCAAAGCCAAAATAATTTCTATACGTATTTCTATGCATTAAACTTTGATCCGCAATTTGACGCTGAGTATGAGCCTGAAAACTGGAAGATTGCTGTGAACAACAAAGACTTCCGTAAATCGCTGTATCATGCACTTGATCGCGTATCTGCCATGATGACTTTAGAGCCTTACAATCCGCAAGATATGTTAAGTAATACCATTACTCCGAAAAACTTCGTTGACGTTGAAGGGGTAGATTATACACAATTAGCACCATTAGCAAACATTACAAATAACGATTCATTCAATAAAGATTTAGCTCTACAACATAAGGAAAAAGCGATGACAGCACTAGAAGGAAAGGCAACTTTCCCTATTAAAGTATTAATGCCGTACAACTCAGGCATGCCTGATTGGGCAAACCGTACACAAGTTGTGGAACAACAGCTTGAAAACTTATTAGGGAAAGATTATATCGATATTATTGTGGAGGCTGGTCCCGCTACAGGATTCCTTTCAGAAGTACGTAAACCAGGTAAATTTGCATTGTTAGAAGCAAACTGGGGTCCTGACTACGCTGACCCATCGACATATACAGACCCATTCACTGAAGGCGGCACGTACAATAAACCCGAGCTTGCTGAAGGCTACACAGATAGTGATGGAAAATCAGCCTATCAAACTTTAGTTGATGCAGCAAAAGCAGCAGTGAACCCTGAAGAACGTTATGAATTATTCGCAAAAGCTGAGGCGTTCTTAATCGAGGAAGCATTTGTCATTCCTTATGCAGTTGGCGGCAGCGGTTATGTTGCATCAAAATTAAACCCATTTGAAGCGCAGTACTCTCCATTTGGTGTAACATCTGAAAAATTCAAAGGTCAAACAGTATTAGAAAAACCAATGAGTAATGATGAGTTCAAAAAAGCTTTAGCTGAGTGGGAGCAAAAACGTGCTGAAGCTTTAGCAGAAGCGGCAAATTAAGAACCACAAAAAATTATTAGTAGCAACTTGCGGCTAATTATGATTGTTCATTACGAAGGAGATGACCGGAATGAGATATTTCCGCATCTCCTTCATTCTTTCTCATTCTACTAATAGTTTGGAGGTTGAAAGCTATGTTTTGGTACATAGGAAAGCGATTGCTACAGTCGATTTTGACACTATTTATTATTATTACGATTGTTTTCTCGCTGCTGCGCTTAATGCCTGAAGAGGGGTATTTAGGGGCCGCTGCAGAGAAAATGTCATTTGAGCAGCAGGAGATTTATTTAACGAATTTGGGGTTACGTGATCCATTAATCGTGCAATTGGGCAATTTTTACGGAGATTTATTTCAAGGGGATTTAGGCAAATCCGTTAATTATCGTACAGATGTCCCAGTTACATCGATTATCGGGGATAAAATTATGTATTCGCTATTATTCGGTCTCGGTGCAGTCGCTCTGTCGCTTCTTTTAGGGGTGCCGCTCGGTATTCTGATGGCACAAATGAAAGGTCGCTGGCTGGACCGTTTAGGAACCGGCTACATCGTCTTTGTTGTCGCTGTACCAGCAGCAGTTTACTACTTATTCATCCAAATGTATATTACCGACATTTTTAAATTGCCTATGCTGTTTGACGAATACAATCCAATCAGCTGGGTTTTACCGCTTTTATCAATGGCACTAGCGCCTACAGCTTCTTATGCTATGTGGATGCGGCGCTATATGGTAGATGAACTTAACAAAGACTATATTAAGCTGGCACGGGCAAAAGGGGTAAAAGAGCGAACACTTATGTTCAGTCATGTATTGCGTAATGCGTTTATTCCAATGGCACAATACTTACCCGCAACTATTTTATTTACGATTACAGGCTCCATCTATATTGAATCGCTGTATTCGATTCCCGGCATGGGGGGGTTACTCGTTGATGCCATTCAGCGTCAGGACAATACCGTTGTGCAAGGACTTGTACTCGTCTTTTCATCACTTGGAATTCTCGGCCTCATTTTAGGTGATATTGCAATGGCACTTGTGGACCCGCGTATTAAATTAGGTAAAGGGGAGAGTGTACGCTAATGGGAATCTTTACAAAAGAAATCAACAATATCTCAGACAAATCAAGTGAAGAGTTATTTCAGTTTGCTGTAGCAGACGATGCAAAAGCCGAAGAAACAGCTTACTCGAATTATTCATATTGGCGTTCAACATGGAAATCCTTTTTGAAAAATCGAATCGCTGTCTTCTTATTAGTAGCTGTTTTTATTATCGTAGCATTTACCATTTTACAGCCAATTTTACCAGGCCAAAAATCGCCGACAGAAATCTATTTAGATGCTGAGACTGGATCCCAGGCACGGAATATAGCTCCAGGCGCTGAATTTTGGTTTGGTACGAACTCCATCGGGCAGGATTTATGGTCCCGTATTTGGGCTGGTACCCGCACATCTTTATTTATCGGTTGTATTGTAGCGTTAGTCGAAGCGGTTGTCGGCATTACAATTGGTACGCTTTGGGGCTTTTCCCGCAAGCTTGAAATGCCTATTACCCAGCTGTATAACGTAGTAGATAATATACCGACGACAATCGTCCTGATTTTAATGTCTTATATTTTACGGCCGAGCATTTCCACGATTATTATCGCGATGTGTATAACCGGATGGGTTGAAATGGCACGTTTTATACGAAATCAAATTGTCATACTGCGAGATCGCGAATACAATTTAGCATCGAAATGTTTAGGAACGCCTGGCTACCGCATTATTCTGCGAAACTTATTACCATACTTAATTTCTGTCATTATGCTGCGGATGAGCTTAGCCATTCCGTTTGCCATAGGCGCAGAAGTATTTTTAACATATATCGGTCTAGGTTTACCAATCAGTGAGCCATCATTAGGAAATCTCATTAATGAAGGGCGTGTGCTGATGATGTCACCAGACCTGCGTTATCAGCTCATCTTCCCAAGTATTGTGTTAAGTGTCATTACGATTGCATTTTATATTATTGGGAACTCATTTGCAGATGCGGCAGATCCAAAAAATCACGTATAAAGGGGAATTATGATGGAAGCAAATCATCCGCAGGAACGTATATTATCCATACAAAATCTAGTCATACAATTCACATTACGTGGTCAAGTATTAAAGGCTATTCGTGATATATCTCTCGACCTTTATAAAGGGGAAAGCCTTGCTATCGTTGGTGAATCCGGCTCGGGTAAATCGGTGCTAGTTAAATCCATAATGGGCTTACTTGATAAAAACGGCTATATAGACCAAGGCCAAATACTTTACAACGATATGGATTTAGCCGGATTTAAAACCGAAGAAGACTGGCTGAAAATTCGCGGGAAAGAAATCGCGATGGTTACCCAAGACCCAATGACATCATTAAATCCATTGAAAACGATCGGCAAACAAATTGAAGAATGTGTCGTGCTGCATCAGGGCCTAAAAGGGAAAGAAGCTTATCATGTAACACTAAAATTACTAACGGATGTCGGTATATACGATGTAGAAAAACGCTACAAGCAGTACCCTCATGAATTTTCCGGGGGCATGCGCCAGCGTATCGTCATTGCCATTGCGCTTGCTTGCAACCCGAAAATATTAATCTGTGATGAGCCAACGACAGCATTGGACGTAACGATTCAGGCACAGATTTTACAGCTGTTAAAAAATCTCCAAAAGAAATACGGCTTAACGACTGTGTATATTACGCATGATTTAGGCGTGGTTGCGAAAGTTGCCGATCGTATTGCCGTTATGTATGCCGGGGACATTATTGAAGTAGGGAAGGCTCATGAAGTATTTTTTGATGGGAAACATCCTTATACATGGGCGCTTATTTCGTCATTGCCGCAGCTTGGCTCGAAGGGAGAACAGCTTTTTTCGATAAAAGGGACGCCTCCTAACCTATTTAAAGAAATAAAGGGAGACGCATTTGCGCCACGTAATCAATACGCGCTGAAAATAGATTTTGTTGAACGTCCTCCTTTCTTTAAAGTAAGTGATACACATTATGCGCGTACATGGCTGCTCGATCCTCGCTCGCCAAAAGTAGAGCTTCCGGAAGCATTGCTGGCATTTTTTGAGGAAGGGAGAAGTTACGCGAATGAACAGTAGAGAAAAATTAATTGAAGTGAAAAACTTAAAAGTAGTGTTTGGAAAAGGAAAAAATAAGTTCGTTGCTATTAATGATGTGAGCTTCGATATTTATAAAGGCGAAACATTTAGTTTAGTCGGTGAATCGGGCTCTGGGAAAACAACGATTGGCAGAGCGATTATGCGGATTAATGAAGTGTCGGACGGTCAGATTCTGTTCCATGGCAAACCAATTAATGGTCGTATCCCAAAAGTATGGGACCGTGAAATCACGCAAAAAATTCAAATGATTTTCCAAGATCCAATGGCATCTCTTAATGAGCGAGCGAAAGTAGATTATATTATTTCAGAAGGTCTTGCTAATACAAAAAACTATAAAAATGAGGCTGATCGCCAGCAAAAAATACGTAATGCCCTGTTGAACGTAGGGCTATTGCCTGAGTTTGCCAGCCGCTTCCCTCATGAGTTTTCAGGGGGGCAGCGTCAGCGCATCGGAATCGCCCGAGCGCTCGTGATGGAGCCCGAGTTTATTATTGCAGATGAACCGATATCCGCACTGGACGTTTCGATTCGTGCACAAGTATTAAACTTGCTCTCGAGCCTGCAAGAGGAAAATAATTTAACGTATTTATTTATCGCGCATGACTTATCCATTGTTCGCTTTATTTCTGACCGCACAGCTGTTATTTATAAAGGGAATATTGTGGAATTGGCCGAAACAGAAAAGCTATTCTCCAACCCGATTCATCCATATACACGCACATTACTGTCTGCTGTACCGGAGCCGAATCCATACAAGGAGCGCGGCAAAATAGTCGAGATCTATGATCCGACACAGCATCAGTATGATACGCATCCTCCATCATTTATGGAAGTAGAGAAAGGGCATTTTGTGCTGGCAAATGAAGAGGAAATTGAACGTTATCGAACAACAAAAAAGATGGGGGTTTCTTAAATGCAAATACCTAAACCGTTAAAGCAAGGCGATACAATTGGCCTCATTAGTGCTTCAAGCGCTACACCGCCTGAAAAATTGCAGCAAGCGATTGAAAGCGTTGAAAAACTGGGGTTTAAAGTAGTCGTTGGGGAAACTTGCCGCGAAAGACATGGCTATTTGGCGGGCTCAGACGAACTGCGTGCAAAAGAAGTCAATCAAATGTTTAGTGATCCTGCAATCGACGGTATTTTTTGTATTCGGGGGGGCTATGGCGCGACAAAAATTTTGCCGCTTCTCGATTTAGACATGATTAAAAAAAATCCGAAAGTATTTGCGGGATATAGCGATGTCACTGCTCTGCATATTGTCTTTAATCAAATAGGCAATTTCGTGACGTATCATACGCCTATGCCTTCTACTGAATTTATTCAATCCAAAATGGATGACTATACGTGGAATTATTTTATTCATAATGTAACAAATACAGACTGGAGCGGGCATCTTCTTGCAAATCCACCAGAGCGGCCAATGACAACATTAGTAGGCGGTGAGACAACAGGTCAGCTTATTGGAGGGAATTTGACATTAATTACAGCCTCGCTCGGTACACCATATGAGATTGATACAAAGGGGAAAATACTATTTTTAGAGGATATCGATGAAAACGAGCAGCGTGTAGATCGTATGCTGACGCAATTACAATTAGCAGGCAAACTTGATGATGCAGCAGGGTTTTTGTTAGGTGCTTGGACAAATTGCGGGCCTGAAAATCCGGAACATCCTGAGCGCAGCTTATCATTACCAACCATTTTTAATGAAATTATTGTACCGCTGAACAAACCGGCTGTAATGGATGTTACGTGTGGTCATTGTTTACCGACTATGTCTCTGCCATTAGGGCGCACGATTCACTTGAACGCAGACTCACAGATCATTAAAGTTGTGGAGTAAATGATAATGAACAGAATGATTGAGCAGCTGCTGCAAACTTGTCCTTATAAAGTACACCTTTTTGTGAAAGATGCAAAAGCAAAAGGCTATTTTCATAGTCTGCTGATTGACGAAGTGTTTTCCAGTGCTAGTTTAATCAAGGTTCCCATTTTAATAGCCGTATTGGATCATGTGGAACGCCATGAACGATCACTTGATGAGGTCATTCAAATACAAAGTGAAAACCGTGTTGACTTTAGTGTCATCACGGAGCAGCAGCTAAACGAGAGCACATTATATGAACTGTTAGTATGGATGATTATTACGAGTGATAATACGGCAACAAATGTGTTAATTGATTATCTCGGGATGGATGCGCTGAATACGTATTTCGGGAAAATCGGTCTCACGCATACAACATTGCAGCGGAAAATGATGGACTTTGTCCGACTGGAAAGCGGATTTGATAATGTGACCACTGCGCGGGATATGGCTCATCTTTTCACCCGTATTTATAGGCAGGACTTATTGTCAGTGCCTTTCAGTACATTAGCCATTGATATTTTAAGCCGCCAGCGTGTACATGAATCACTTACACGTTATTTAGTAGAGGATATTCATATAGCCCATAAAACAGGCGGTCTCGATTCGGTAGATCATGATGTAGGCATTGTTTTCAATCATGTGAATGATTATATTATTGGTGTTTTCGTCACGGAGGTAACGAATAATGACGAAGCAAGGCAATTCATTGGCCGTCTATCGAAAGCTGTTTATGAGCAGGTCGTTACACAGAAAGGAGTGCTGGAATGAAAGCGATTGTGAAAGCGATGATTGCCAATTTACACGCTGAACCTCATCTATCAGCTGAATTAATAGATGAGGTACTTTATGGGATGGCTGTACACATAATAGATGAGCCTGATAGCGATTGGGTACTTGTCCGAACAGCTTACCAGTATGAAGGGTATTGTCAAAAGATGCATTTATTAATAGATGAATCGCAAGTAAATATGTGGGCAAATGAAGCCGCTTATGTCGTTCATCAAAGCTTTGCAGATGTACTACACGAACCTCGTATTCAAAGTTCAAAAATAACAACACTCGTTAAAGGTTCTCTCATTCGTTACATACCAAATGATGATATTGACAAAGAGTGGGCAGCAGTTCAACTAGCGACGGGGGAAATCGGTTATACGCGCAGAATGTGGATTCGCCATAAAATAAATGACCATCAACTATCTGAAAAACAATTGCGAGAAGGAGTTGTTCAAACAGCTCTTAGCTATATAAAAACACCATATCGCTGGGGAGGGAAATCACCCCTTGGTATTGACTGCTCCGGTCTATGTTCGATGGCTTATATGTTAAACGGTGTGTATATTTACCGGGATGCGCGCATTGAGGATGGTTTCCCGATCAAGGAGATTTCTATTGAACAAATACAGCGAGGGGACCTGCTGTATTTCCCGGGGCATATCGCCATGTACATCGGTGATAACAAGTATGTGCATTCTTCTCTCGGTGGGAATGAAGTGAGTATTAATAGTCTAGACAAACAGCACCCTGACTATCGTGAAGATCTAGCCACAACGATTACAGCGGTTGGCAGCTTGTTTGCACAATAGGCAGGAGGGGAAAGGTCTGATCCTGATGTAAAGTGTACGCTATAAGATAGACACTTTGAATGAACTTGAGAGACCGTAAGAAAATAACGGGAAGTTTACTAAGTGGAAGGTCAAAATCCAAGCTCCATTTAATAAAGCTTGGATTTTATTTATGGGAAACTTACCTGCAGGTATCCGAACCGAAACAGTAGGTTACCAGAAATAGCAGTACAAACCAAGTCTATGGTTTGTACTGCTATTATTAGTGTGAGCTGATTATATTAATTATTGAACGCGGGCAAATCCAAATCCTGAAGCGTAGTCATCGCCAGTAGCAGCACCATAACCACCTTTAATATCTACCGCTTTTGCTCTCGCTTGTAGATTAGAGCGCAATTGCGTATGTGACCAGGACGGATTTTCAGCCCAGATTTTTGCAGCTAAACCTGAAACGTGAGGAGTAGCCATTGATGTGCCGCTAATTGTATTATAACCGCCGTTATACCATGTAGAATAAACGGATGAACCAGGAGCTGAGATTTCAATATCCCCTTGCTGGATTACATAATCCCCAGCTGTCGATGCATAGCCGCGTGAAGAGTAGTCAGCTACACGGTACGTCCCATTTTGCTGTACATTTTCTAGAGCAGCAACGGCGATAGCATTTGGTAATGCCCCAGGGTAACCAATTGTTCCTTGCGCATAGCCCGAATTACCGGCTGCAGCAATTACTAGCACACCTTTGCTGTATGCATAATTGACAGCGCTTGAAATGAGGCTGTTATTCGCTGAAGAACCTAGTGACATACTGATGATTGTTTTCGTACCTGTAGCTGTTGCTTGATCAGCTGCGTGTCGGATAGCAGCAGCAATATCATCTGAGTATCCAGAGCCGCTATCTGTTAGCACTTTGTAAGCCCAAAGATCTGCATCTGGCGCAACACCGTAAACGCCGCCTTTATCGCTTCCTCCATCAGCTAATGCTGTACCGGCAACGTGCGTGCCATGACCGTTTCTGTCTGTACAGCTGTTGTTAATAGGCGTTGTCGCACCTGTAAAGTCTTTACATTGCTCTACGTTATTGACAAGGTCAGCATGAGAAGTGTTGACACCCGTATCGAGTACAGCAATATTAATGCCGCTTCCTCCAGAAGTAGACGTTAAATTGTTATTGTTATAAATGGCTTTTATTCCCCAAGGTAATTGTTGAGAGGCTCTCGCAGCAATAGTCGAATCTGTTACTTCATTTTCTATCATATTATCATTTTCTAAGTCTACCGTGTCTAATGTGACAATAGGAACCTTTGTAACCGTGAAGTTTTTATTATTCTGCAATGCTTCGAATTGCTTTTCATTCATATCAGTTGAAAAGCCGTTCTCTGTTAATTCCCAACGAGGTGAATATTGAGCTTGTAATGTGGACTTTGAGGATGGGTTGTTTGCCTCCACATAAACACGGAATGTTTCCAGGCTATCGTCGTTTCTCGAGCTGCTATCGCCATTCATAGTTGTCGCATGCACCGGATTTATTACTGCCCCTGCAATCAAAAGACTAAGCAACGTACTTTTCATTTTCTTCATTCGACCTAACCCCTTTTCAAATTAGTTTTTGTACTACAATTTGAATCTATCATACTTTCAGTTTTTTGATTATTGGGAAAAATTTGAGTATAATGAATGTAAAAAATAGACATTTGAGAGAGGAGGGGATCAGGATGAAAATGGGATCATTAATTAAGTATTACCGTACAAAACGAGGAATGACACAGAATTCAGTGGCGATGGGGATTTGTTCAATTCCTCATTTAAGTAAAATTGAAAATAATAATAAAGAAGCAAATAGCGAGACGATACGTCTATTGCTGGAACGGTTAAACATTGATATCCACGATGTTGAGAATAGCGAACAACAGATTGTTCGGCTATTAAATGATTTACAAAGACATATCAATTACTTAGAGAACGAGAAAGTAGAAGAGACAATGGGCAGATTAAAAGAGTACGAAGAAATAATTGGTTTTACGGAATCTATATATTTATATGAGCTTTATAAACTACGTTATTATGTGTTTGTTAACGAGCTTAAATTGGCAGAAAATCAATTAAGATGGCTAAATGCCCACCGGCAAAATTTTTCCCAACATGAAAGGTATTTACATTTATATTATGATGCATTAGTTTTAATAACAAAAGGTAAATATGAGGAAGCGGCTACAGAACTAACTCAAATACTTCAAACACATCCAGAACTAGGGTCACTAGAAGGAGAGTTTTACTACCATTTTGCTTTAATAAAGGGGCGGTTAGAAGAACCAAGCCAAGCAATTATTTATGGAAAAAAAGCTCTTCAATTCTATAAGGACCAATTCAATTTTAAAAGAATTGTTTATACATTAATGTCTCTCGCACTCAATTACTCTCGTGGGAAGGTGTTTCATGAAGCAATAGAAATCTATGAACATCTAGTAAGAAATGTGGAGCTCTTACAGCAGCAGCAGCTATTACCTGCGATATATCACAATTTGGGAGATTTATACCAAAGGAGAGGGGAGTATGATAATGCATTAAATTACTTTGAGAAAAGCGCTTCGTTGATGTCAAAGAACTGTGAGCATTATCTGCTTTGCCTATATAACTTAGGTGTTACACAATTCCGCTTAGAACAAGTAGAGAAGAGCATAAAAACCTTTACTGTTCTGAAGGAAGAAGCAAAAAACAAGAAAAAATTAAGTTTTAATCTATTTGCTACCTTTTATCTCTATTTACTGACAGAAGAAAAAAAGAAAGCAATGGATTTTTTAGAAGGGAGGTTAATTCCGTTCACAGCAGATAATGAAGAATTAAAAGAAATGCATCAGCAATTTTCTTATTTATTGGGAGAGTATTACCGGCAAGAAAAGAAGTTTGAAAAAGCAATGCAATTTATCGAAATCTAAAGGAGTGTATGAACATGAAGAAAAAAGCTGGATTATCATTTTTAATACTGAGTGCTGCAGTAGTCATTATGTCTATTCCAATTCATCCGCCAGTTTTACTATAATTCATAGTATGATTTTAAGTGAAACATTGCCTGGCATAGTAAGGGGAGTAAAGCTTCGCAGGTACAAAATAAAAGATACCCTCTACTAAATAACATGACAAGGGACAAGCATAACAGCCATTATCGAAATTATTAAACTTTATTTCAATGCAATAATAAGAGCCATTCGGCAGCTAGTAGTCAGGCTGCTGGATGGCTTTTTTGATTCGCATTTATTACTTTGTACTTGCCATAGCAAGGAACTCTTGAATTTTGTTGTCCATTTACATTTAATTTAATTCCCCAATAAACCATATCTCACCTTCATGGTAGTATCCATCTTCATCAGTAATTACTTCTTTATAACCTGTTATTTGCAAATCGATAGGAACAGATAATTCCCATTCGGTTTGAATGTTTCTATCTTCGGCTAGCTGAAGCCACTTTTGGTATTCGTCGTTCCTGTTAAAGAAACCTTTATAATGGGAGTCCCCTTCAAATACAATAATTTGCGAGCCCCATAAATCAGATAAATCTATTGCCACTACTACCCGATACTTTTCTTTGTCATGTGGCTTCAAACCAATTAGATATTCAGCTCTATCCAATAGTGTTTGAATGCAGAGTCGTTTAATTTTTGGGGGTGTTTTGCCGGAACTTATAAAGTCTTGAGCAACTGGCAGGTGCAGATGCCAATAACCATTGTAAAACTCTGTTGGAAATGCCAATGTGTCTTCTTCAATACGCTTAATCATATTAGTAGATTTACGTTTAACACCTCGAACTTTTTTTTCCTGCATTCTATTTCTCCTCATTTCTATTTACTATAACTGCTTGTTCTAAGTTCTTCATATATTGTTTTAGTTGAGAATAAACAGCCATCAACATTCATCTTACTAATAGTGGGATTGTCATGACGATGCTTAATTATGTTTGAGAATCGAGACCAACTCAAATAATGGTCGAGGTATTTTGGCGCCATACCATTAAAATGGTCAACCCAGCATTTAAGACGGCTGTGCTTAGTCCGTCAATCTCTTTAATAATCTCTCTCAAAGCCATTCGTATCATTCACAATCATACTTTTCCTTAAATTGTAGAACGATTTTTCTTTTTATACAAATGTCCACAGAGTTATTTAACAAAACCTTTTTATAAGGAGGGAAACATTTGATGAGGAAGGTAATAGTATTTTCTTTATTTTTTACTCTAATATTATTAAATGGTTGTAATGAAAGTGATAAATTATCAAATCCGGTTTTCAATTGGAATGGAAATAATTATTTTGTCACAAATGAACCAATAAATAAGAGTGAATTGGAAGAAAAGATCGGGGAAATTATGCTGCAAACAAAAGAATTACCTACTAAACACGAGGAGGGCTACAGGCTTAGTGAAGGTACTAATCTATACAAAATAAAAAATAGGGAAATTACGAATAATATTGATAGCGTAATAGCTATAGAAATAAAAGGGGAATATAAAATAGCAAGAATACTTAATGAGATAAAGTAAAAAATATGTTCATTTGAGAAATAAATAATACGTAAAAAATAAGGCGGACGTAATAGATATAATAAAACGGTATTTGTCTTAGAAAATTCCTTGTTCCATATGAGGTAGGGCGGAGCGGCTCTATATCTTTGAAGCAGTAGTTACATCATCACGAAAGGGTTTAGCTGCTTCAAGCCACAATGAAACCATTTACGATATTGTAGATGGTTTTTTCTATGATAAATACTGTATCAAACAGTCCTTCAATATGTGGAGTACAGAGTTAGATATGTTTTTGATGAAGGGTATTAGCAATCGTGTATGGTGAATTATGTAATATATTAAAATAAGGAAAAAGCGCGCCTCCTTTTTAAAAGAGCGCGCTTTCCCTCCGTATTATTCGTCTTTTATAACTACAAACACGCCGCTGAAAATTAAAATGGTACCTATCCAGAAGGAAACCCCGATTGTTTCCCCTAATAATAACCAGCCTAAAAATGTGCCGACAATCGGCTGGAAGAAAAAGAATAATCCTCCGCTGGAAGCATTCATCAATTGAAGACCTTTGTTCCATAGGAAAAACCCGCCAGCTGTAGAGACAATGCCTAGATATAGTAGGCCCCCTGAAATAGTAGGCTGTAAAACACTCGATAAATCTAGATTATTCAGCCGTGGCAGCACTAGCGGCGTTAATAAGATAACAGCTATCAAGGATGAGTAAGTAGTGATGACTATTTGGGAATAATGGGCAGGGACTTTTTTGATTAGCACTGACATCAATGCCCATGTTAATGCGGCTATCAGTAGGAAGAAGCCGCCCAGCTGCTGTGTTTTATCTACTTGTCCGTTACCAACGATCATGAAGACACCGGCTGTGGCTAGTAGAATAGAAAGACATTTTTTCATCGTAATTTTTTCTTTCAAAATAAAACGTGCAAAGATTACCATAAAAGCAGGCGTTGTTGATGTAATGATGGCACCCATTTGAGCAGTAGACAACATTGTGCCCATTTCCTGCGTGACGATCGATATAGTATTCCCGATAAGACCTACAAGAAAAATGATTAGCCAATCCTTTTTAGCAATACGCCAGGATTGTTTCAGACAAAAACCGATAACAGCAAGTGTTACGACGGCAATCAAATAACGCATCCACACAAGCTCAAGCGGCGGCACAACTTCGACAACCACTTTTACGACAACATACATGGCGCCCCATATACTCGCTGCAAGTGATAAGAATAAGGCACCTACTATTTTGTTTTTATGATTCATGTTTTTTTCCTCCGTTTATCATAGAAATCTATGTCCTTAACGGAGAAAAGCTCTTCAACCGTTAAGGAAGAAGGATTGCTGGTACATCATGTTCAAATAATGGAGAAAACATCATATAAATCCACTCCAATCTATATAAGTCTTTAAAATTATAAAATAAAAATAATCATTTGAATAGAAAATCGGTATTAATTACTGAATATTTCGGCGAAGTAAACTTCATCATTATTCTTTACTTCTCAAGCCGACGAAGCTTATCATCAAAGATTCAGCCTGCTGATTATCTAGCCGCTGTAGATGAAAAACTAAGCACGTATTCTTTTAACACAGTCATAATACATAAACGAAGGCATTGGTACAGCAATCTATTACAAAGCTGAGTTTACTAAATATGCTAAAATAATTTGCTAATCTAATTAAATAAATCCATATTAGTGGGTTAGTACATTATATGGTAATAAAATAGGACTATTTTAACTTTATTTATATAACAGACCATTATACTATGAATCTTCAGGCAGATGGAAATTGTCAGATGTCTGATGTACTAAAAAATAAGGACTGATTATATGAAAAAGATCTGGATTTTATCGTTGAGTATTTTGGTTATCGTCGGGCTTTCCGGATGCTCCGGTGACAAGGAAAAAACAACTGAGGAACAGAGCCTGAAAGTGGGGATCATGCTGTCAGAGGCGGGGCTCGGCGATCAATCGTTTTCTGATATTGCCTTTGAAGGGATGGAAAAGGCACGTGATGAACTGAATGTTTCCTTTGATTACCGGGAGCTGGAGGAGTCAGGTACATATGAGCAAGGCTTGGAAGAGCTTGTGGCAGAAGGACAGGATCTCATTATCGGGTTAGGATTTGCTATACAGGAGGAGATGGAGGCTGTCGCTTCGAAGCATCCACAGCAGCAGTTTTTATTAATTGATGCTGTGTCAGAGGTTCCAAATATTCATAATGTGACATTTAAGGAGGACGAGGGTTCCTATTTATTAGGAGCTCTTGCCGCAATGAAATCAAAAACCGGTACGGTCGGGTTTATAGGCGGGGTCGATAGTCCTGTAATCCATCGATTTGAGCAGGGTTTTACTGCAGGTGTTAAGCATGTAAATCCCGAGGCCAAAATATTGTCCGTTTATGCAGGCAGTTTTGGAGATGACAGCTTAGGCGCTTCTATTGCACGGGATATGATTGCACAAGGTGCTGACTTTTTATATCCAGCGGCCGGCTTTACGGGTATCGGATCCATTTTAGCCGCACAGGAAGCAGGCGTTTATGCATTCGGTGTAGATAGTGACCAGTTTTTCCTGGCTGAAAATACTGTCGTATCTTCGATGTTAAAACGTGTGGATACAGCTGTTTATCAATCGATTGAGGAAATGGTGAAGTCAGGGAAACTGTCGGAGAAAAACAAATTGCTGGGCATTAAAGAAGAGGGTGTGAGCCTTGCACCTATTCGTGTTTTACCACTCACAGCTCAAGAGCAAAAACAAATCGATACACTGCAGGAAGAGCTTTCCGATGGAAGCGTGACAATTACTGAATAGAAATAAGGTGAAAATATGAAATTAAAACAGAAAATTTTAATGCTTTCCATTATACCTTTACTGCTCGCGGTCGGTGTAATTGGCTATAATATTGTTCAATTGACGAGTCTGAATTCATCTACGGAGGAGGTGGTGGCATCTCTCGTTACAGTGGAAGAGTTAAACAGCTCCGTCCATAGTCTGCAAAAATCGCTTAGCGTCTACTCCTTGAATATATCCGAGAGTAATAAGCACGACATTGAGAAGGATATAGCCGAAACAGCGGAAATCTATGAAAAGCTCAAAACCGGCTATACGTCTGAACGGCAGCGGAAACTTGGCGAACATTTCGAACAGAAATTCGCTGACGTTGCTGCGGTGGCTGCCGATTCCTTAAAAACGGCCAATGGTACAGAAATAAAGCGGCAGTCGCAGCGGACAAGAGGAATCATCAATGATGTGATTGAACTGAAGAGAGATGTAAGTGCAGGATATGCTATGATGCAGCAGGAACTGCAAAGCAAAATCAAAGCAATTGTCTGGGTATCTATTTTGCTGGCAAGTATTCTTTTAGTAGCAAGCATCGGGGCAGCTCTTTACTTTACAAATCGGATTGTCATGCCAATCCGCAATATGACTGAAAATGCAAAGCAAATTGCGGACGGAAATTTACAGGTACAATTTGAGGAAGTCCATACGCGTGATGAAATCGCTGATTTGCAGCTTTCCTTCAAACAGATGGCCGGCAATTTGAAGGATATTATTTCACATGTATCTCATAGTGCTGACCAGGTTGCCGCATCAGCTGAGGAGCTGATGGCGAGTGCGGATGAAACGATGAGGGGAACAGAGCTCATCTCCACATCTATTCAGGATGTATCAGATGCCGCTGCTCAACAAACAGAGATGTCCGAGGACTCTTCTGCTTTCGCCCAGGAAGTGCTGCTCGATGCAAAAGAGATTGCGAAGCAGGCGGATCATACGATGGAACTGTCCAGATCGACGAACGATAAAATACAAAAAGGTTCAGTTTTTGTTGATAATACCGTATCGCAAATGAATCTCATTCATTCAACAGTGGAAGAAACGGACCATTCTCTGAAGCTGCTTACCGGCCGTACAAAGGAAATTGTCCATATCCTCAACCTTGTCCAGGATATTTCCGAGCAGACAAATCTATTAGCTTTAAATGCGGCGATTGAGGCAGCTCGTGCAGGGGAGGCAGGGAAAGGATTTGCGGTTGTAGCCGATGAGGTGAAAAAATTATCCGAACAGACAAAGCATTCTGTATCAGACATTTCACGGATTGCGGCGGAAATTGAAAAGGATACGGTAAATACGGTAACTTCCATTCAAGATGTGAAGGAACGGGTAAACACAGGTATCACAATTTCCCATAATACAAAAGCGACGTTTGATGAAATTTTAACGATTATTGGGCAGGTACAGGGGCAGGTAAAGCAGATTACCGCTGTTTCGGGTAATATTCACTCGAAAATGGACGCTGTGTCGACACAGTCACTGCAAATCGCCAGCATGTCCCAAACAACATCCGAAAATGCCGTTTCGGTTGCTTCTGCGTCTGAGGAGCAGCTCGCTTCTATGGAAGAAGTAAATGCAGCCGCCGCGTCTTTAGCTCATTTAGCAGAAGATTTGCAAAGGGTTGTTTCCAAGTTCAATGCTTCTTAAAGGGAAGAGTAGAGATAGGTAAGAAAATAAATAGACAGCATGAAACGCCGAGAAGCGCTGGAAATCCAGTGTTTCCGGCGTTTTATTTTGTGTAGAATAAATATTTTGTGGAAAATGTCCCCTTTTAGCCGGCTCATTTCGATTGTTTTATATAAAGGGGGAATCAATTATGAATTGGCAAGGTCTACAAGTGCTGTTGACATATGATCTGGCAGAAAGGCTTGGTGTGAGCAGACAGCATTTGCTGCGCAATTTTGCTAGGCATCGCCACATGCTGACAGAAGGGGTGCATTACTTCGTGCTATCCGGTATGGCGCTTGACGAGTGGAAAGGAATATATGGCGGGCAGCTGCACCCTCCTGTTTGTATCGTTTGGACGGAGCACGGTGCCTATTACTTAATGCAGACATTCCGCGCTCCTTATGTAAGGAGAAATTATATAGAGCGGGTATTTCCGTACTTTTGGGAGGGGAGTAAATGAGGAAGCTTGCGAACTGTGAATCCGTGCCTGTTTATAAGCGATTGGCTGTGAAGATCGGCCTGTATGAAGCCATATTTATTCAGCAGCTTCACTACAGGCTTCAGTTTTCGAAAACAGTAATGGCGGGTGATAAATGGTATCAATGCAAAATGGACAATTGGCTGCTGCAGCTGCCATTTTTATCGAAAAGTACAATAGAGCGTACAATCAGATCATTATGTATCATGCAATTGGTTGAAAGAAGGACGTTTAATGGCAAAGGTACATGTTACCGGATCTGTTATGAAGTATTGCAAAAAGTGTTAGTTGTAGACAGTGCATCAACTAGAAGCGCGCTTCCATCTGATGGCAATTATGCTTCTAATTGCTGTACAACCGCGCATCAAGTAGAAGGAGAAAGCACCTCATATAGAAGGAGGAAAATAGCCAAAAACGCTGATATATCAACGGCTGCCGAGCCCCTAAGAAGTAAAGAAAGAATAAAAGAAAAAATAATTAAAGAAAGCAACGATGTACTGTTGTATGCAAAAGCGATAGGCGGGCAGTGGGGAGAAGATGAGGGACGAGTGTTTCAAACGGTGTATGATGCACTGAATGACGGGGCTGATGTTGTAAACATGCTCACGCAAGTCCGGCAGGCATGCCAGCAGCAGCTTACACTATATCCGGATGAACTCTTTGGTAATGGGTATGCATGATATTAACATGCTCGAACAAAGCATACTCGGCGTAGTCCTGGAGGATTCACACTTCGTGGATGACACAGTATTACACCCGTCCATGTTTACTGTCGTACATCATCGGAATTTACTGCAATGCATGCGGCAGCTGAAAAGTGAAAATATGATGATCGATATTATCACGTTAATTGCACGTTTTGGGGCGGAACATTTTGGAGGAGCCAGCTACTTACAAAGCCTGCAGCAATACGCGAACGAGGAAAAGTTCGAAGCGTACTGCGAGTTACTGCAGGAGCAGTACAAGGAACGCCGGAAACTGCAGCTGCTCCACCAGGCCCAGCAGGAAAACTGGAAAGTCGATACGATTTTGGAGCATCTCGATCAAATCCAAGACACGGTAATGCCAGTGGACACAAGCATTAAACCGGCCCTTATGGTTATGCATGACTGGCCGTTTTTGCACACTGTTATTGAACCTTCGATCACGACCGGTATGGCTTCACTCAACCGGCTTTTGGAAGGATTCAAGCCCGGGGAGCTGACCATTTTAGCGGCTCGGCCATCGATGGGGAAGACGGATGTCATGACCCATTTTGCATTAGCCGCTGGACGGGAATATACCGCTTTGATATTTTCCCTGGAAATGAGCCGTGATGCACTGCTGAAGCGTATGATCGCGCAAATTGGCGGATTTAACCGGCATCATCTGCATGATCCATACGGACGCTTGTCCGAGCAGGACAAGCTGCACTGGAGCAAGGTGTTAAACAGCATTTATACAAGAAGCATTGAAATTGACGAGCGTTCTATTTTGACCGTAGAAAAAATGAGGGTACAGGTCCGAAGAACGAAGAAAAACCATCCAGGTAAACCGCTCATCGTCTTTATTGATTACCTGCAAATTATGCAGACGGATGAAAGCCTGCCGCATGTGCAGGCAATCGGCAAGATCAGCCGCAGTTTAAAGGCGCTGGCGAAGGACTTCGAATGCCCTGTCATCTGTCTTTCCCAGCTGAACCGAAATAGTGAGAGCCGTATAGAGAAAAGACCGATGCTTAGCGATATACGCGACTCCGGCAATATTGAGCAGGACGCGGACGTGGTGCTGCTGCTATATCGGGACAGCTACTACAGCAAAGAAAAAACAAACCGATTCGATCCACTTGAAATCATTGTCGCAAAACACCGCAATGGGTCGATCGGAAAGGTGAAGGTGCTCTATGACAAAACAACCGGCCGCATTCAAGACAATGCATGAAATCTTCGCAGCTGCCCTTAGCTGTGAAGACGCCTTTTTAGCAACGGTTGTCTACTGGTGCATCCAGGATGGCCGCCTGCAGCTGACAGATCCGAGCGCTACACTGGATACAGTTGTATTCACAGAATCAGAAAAGGAAACAATCCGCGAGTGGATCAAACGGGATGTACTCGGGCTCAAAAAGATAAAGCTCTATGCGTTTGAGTGCAGAGAGGGGAGCTATGCATTAATTTACGCCGAGCATGTTGACCAGGCCGCGCACTTATTTGAAGGAATCTACGGTTTTCGTCCTGCCCGTGCTTTTAACGTGTATGACCGGTTAAAATGCCGTACATATGTTGTAAACGGACGGGTGCAAACGATTCAGGAGCTGAAATATACACTCCCGGAGCTGCCGTATTATTTTGGAGAGGTGGGAGGGTGAATGGGGGCGGGTTTTGAATCAGCTGTAGCTTTAGAATAAAGTTTGATCATTTCCTGCTGTTGAATAATGAGCGTATATTAATTAATCAGCTAAATTAACGATTATCATATATAGATTTGGAATATAAATTTTGCAAAGACCCTAGCGCCACTAGCATTTTCTTGAAAATTTCCAGCTGCCATGCAAGCTACCGCTGTTTAACTTTGCTTGTTCACGGGAACTAAAAGTACAAGATATTGGAGGAATTTCAATGAAAAAAGTTCAGAAGAAATGGAACAGCTGGAGTCGCGGAAAAAAAGTTATAAGCGCTCTTATTCTTCTTTTGATTTTGCTATATATAGGAGAAATGGTATGGCATACATATAAACCGTTGCCGGAAGACATTTCCTATGAAGGAGACTTGCATAGAACAGATAATATTGAAATGCTAACGGATTTAACTTATGCGCAAGACCAGGAAGGGACCAATCGGAAACATGAGAATCATATATTTGATGAAGTTTATACGTTGATTGATGAAGCCGAACAGTTTGTAGTGGTGGATTTCTTTTTGATGGATGGGTATTTCGATGAAAAAGAAGATTTCCCGCCAATCGCGAATATCCTCTCTGACAAGCTTGCCGAGAAAAAGAAAAACAATCCCGATATGCCGGTTGTTTTCATCACCGATCCGCTCAATAAGGGCTATGGCTCCTATGAAACTCCGTGGTTCAAGAAGATGCGTGAAGCCGGGGTAGAAATTGTTTACACCGATTTAAAACAGCTGCGGGATTCCACGCCGGTTTATTCAGGCTTATACCGATTATTTTTTCAATGGTTCGACCATGACGACAAGGGATGGATTGCCAACGCCATGTCAAATAAAGCGCCGAAAATGACCGTATCTTCCTATTTGGAACTGCTCAACGTGAAAGCCAACCACCGCAAAGCGGCCGTTTCGGAAAAGGAAGCGATTATCACATCATCAAACCCGCATGATGCAAGTGGCTTCCACGGAAATCTTGGTTTGAAAGTAACAGGGCCCGTCATAAACGATATTCTGGAGGCAGAAGAAGCGGTATCGCTCATGTCGGATGGTCCGAAATTGCCGAGGGCTGATATACCGCAGCAAGGTGACGGCCAGTATGCTGTACAATATTTGACCGAGAAGAAAATTTTAGACGCCTTGATTGAAGATCTAGCGGCGACAAAAGCAGGGGATAAAATTTGGATTGGCATGTTCTTTGTTGCCCAGCGCGACATTGTCAACACCTTAACAGATGCAGCGAACCGGGGCGTGCAGGTGAATATGATTCTAGACCCAAATGAAAATTCATTCGGCCAGGAAAAGACCGGTCTGCCGAATCGACCGGTTGTGAACGAGCTGCTTGAGGATACAAATGAACAAATCAATATTCGCTGGTACAACACTGTCGTCGGCCAATACCATACAAAAGCCATCTGGATTCAAACAGCGGAACAAACAATCATTTCAAGCGGTTCTGCCAACTATACGGAAAGAACATTGGAGAATTACAACCTGGAAGATAACGTACGCATTCTCGCTCCCAATGATAGCGCGCTCGCCTTGGATATGGAACGATATTTTGAAAGGCTTTGGAAGAATGAAGATGCCCTCTACACTCTTGATGTGGAAGAATATCAGGATAACTTCTCCTGGTGGCAGCGCTGGATTTACACGGCTCAAAGAGCACTCAAGGTAACCACTTATTAACGGAAAAAACAAGAGCCTCCCAGTTAAATGTGACTGGTTCGGTTGATGGGGAGAAACATGTTAAAAACAATGTAACCAACACTCTAATTAGCATGATATTTAGCCAGTAAACTCACTATATAAATGGCGAATAGAACCGCTCAGATTATTTCTGAGTGGTTTTTTATTTCATATTTTGAACCAGCAGGGATTCCTTTAAAAAAGTAAATTTACAACGATAAGAAGATACACGATTTTATTCAGTAACACTGATGACCTAGCATTGTGCCAAATTCATTCAAACCATTGCTGCACCTGAATCTTAAGAAGTGTATAAAACAGTGTATAAATAATGTTTATAAGAAAAGGCCACGAACGTTGATATCACAACATTCGCAGTTTTTTGATGTGTTTCCAAACTTGCATTAGGGAACGTTATTTTGTATGGAGTTGTATGGATTAAAACGCTTGTATTACTGAAAAAGTTGTGAAGTTATACCGTTTTAGGATGATGATAAGTTCCTAAGTTGAGATTTCATATAAAGAAAAAAGGATTACAATAAAGCCAATAACTATATAAACGTAGGCTTTCTTCTCGTTAATATTTTTTAAATCTAATCCATGATTAGTTATAGCTAATCCACCTATAAGTAAAAATAACCCAATAGTAGGGGCGTAAAAATAAATAAATAATGCAAGAAAAACTAAAAAACATTGAATAGTTAAATGAAACTTTGAGTTGAATCCGAATATCATAATACACCACCTAACGTTTTACTTTAATTATTTCTCTAAAAGGTCAATAGGTTTCTTTAATCGTTTGGAAAGCTATTATCTTTCAGTCACAGAACTTTCATTCGGGAACGTTTATTATGATTGTTTTGAATAGCTTATAAATCCGTGCTGCGCTAAAGCGTCTGATGGCTTAAGAGAGTATTGGTACAAATAGAACGTCAAGAAAAATGTCTACCGATATTAATGTGTATTAATGACCAAGATTATCGTTGTTACCCCTAAGTGGTTCTACTATTTCTCCATCTTTATCTGTTACAATACTGTCGGTTTCCTTATTAGCCTCGGTCAAAGATCCATAATAAACAAAAACACCAAAAGTAATGATAGCTATCGTTGTTAATCCTATAGAAATTCTCTTTTTCATAAAGTAGTTATCTCCCTCCATATAAATTTATTTTGTTCGAATTTTAACATACACTTTTTTCAATCCGATCTGATTAAAGCACAGCGCTTATTCAACAACTGCACCAGTTAGGTGAAGTATAACCTTCCTAAAGCGTCCTTTGGTAGCCATTCCTTGAGATTCTATTTATATTTTATCGCCATTCAGAACAAGTGTATCGAACAGTCCTCTTTAAAATAATTTCTCGCAGCGTCTCAGAACGTTATTTGCTAATAAAGACAGCGGCAAATACTGTTTTAACAGTGCGTGGCGGTGTTTGAAATGTTACCAAGCTTGATTTTTGAACGTTTTTTTATCGAGATGAATAGAAAATATGCAGTTGATTATACAGTAACTGTACTTTTAAGGTTGATTGTATCCTTAAGAACTTCTATGTTAGTATCTCTCAATTTTTATCGTTATAGCTTCTTCGCCTGCTATGTTTTCTTTTTCAGAAACATTCTTAATAGAATCTTCAACTATTTGTTGAAGATTCGTATCATCAACTTTTAAATTCTCCGGGAAACATACTGATAATTCAATAGTTCCTGTACCAAGATTACCACCTACTATTATTATTATTGACTCACTATCAATTTCTATTGGTTCTGCAATAGATGCTATTATTTCATTTTTTAATTCTGATAATATATTTAATTCTGATTCTGGCAATAAATTTACATCATTTTTCGAATCATCTAATACTTCCACTTTGGACTCTCCATTACACCCAACTAACAAAATTGAAATAACTACAATTCCTGAAATTATAGTTGCTTTTTTAAACACTTTTAATTCCCCTCCGTCAAATAAATCACATATTATACAATAATTTACTTATATCAAGAGGAACGAAATTAATTGGTATAGGTTCCCATATTTAGATTATAACCGTCCCAAAGCGATGTTTGGGAACTATATTTTTTGCCAATGTTCAGTTATCTCATCGTAATATGTATCTGTCCAATGGTAAGGTTGCAGTTCCTTTAATGTTTTAAAAATAATTGCTTGTGTATCATTTGAAATAGCACATTGTACTTGCGGTCCCCAGTAAAACAAGCGTTCTTGACACACCCCACAAGGTGAAAGCACTTTTAATGGTGAATGTTCGTCTTCGCGTGCTAAGCAAATACTATGGGTTACTTTTTTATTGTATTTATGAGCTTCTAATATAGCACCAGTTTCCATACATAAATTGGTTGAATCATTAATGACTTCTGGTGCTACACTTGTATAAATCGTACCGTCTTCTACACGAATGGCTGCTGCACCACCCCAACCGCTAGGATATCTTTCTTCAACTAAATTTTTTACAGCGTTATATAGTTCTTTACCTATCATTGTTCAATAACTCCTTAAATGAATTTTCTATACTCTTTATTATTGTAACAAAGTTACCAAACCGTCGTTTGGGAAACTATTATCTTTCAGTCACGAAACTTCCATTCGGGAACGTTTATTATGATTGTTTTGTATAGCTTATAAATCCGTGCTGCGCTAAAGCTCCCCGTTAGTGAAATAAGAACGCTTATGAAACAATCGCACCTGTTTAAAGAAAGAGGTTCCATTTTTATATACTCATACATATTTTTCTGGTATGTACAACCGCATATAAAGATAATCATCCTCCAGATCGTCTGTTATTTCAAAGCCTATGTTGCTCCAAAATTTTTGTGCGGTTATATTTTCTAGATTAACTGGTACGGAAATCCTACTTGCATTGTATTCTTTCCGCAAATATTCAACACAAAGCCTGGCCGCTGCTGATCCATAACCTCTTTTTTGAAAACGGCTATCTATCATAAAATTTATGATTTGAGGGTTGTTTTCGCCAATATACATTAAAACATAGCCGACCATCACATTATCGGCATAAATTGCAAAGGGGCGTGAGTCATCATAAAATACCCACGCTTCGGCTAAAGACCATGCTACAGAGTCTACAAAGTCCGCATTGGTATCAGCTGTATGCAAGTTTAAACATTCTTCATAATTGTCCTGATTAATTGTTCTTAACTCCACCAAAAAATATCACCTTCCAAACATAGTTAAGGATGTTTAATGTAAATAATTCAACTTTTGAAAAGTGGAATTAGCAAATAAATCTTTATACAACCTGGAAATCCTAGAACTTAATGCTCCAATTAGTTTTGAATCAGTTCTCTTTGATAATAGTCATTCCTAAATAGTTTAGTTTCCATTTATTCTCTCTACCTCTGTGTGTAGTAAATGTTTCACTAGAAAGGGTGATAACTTGGTAGCAACCTTCCCTCCATTGGCATTTGGCTTCCTTGCTTATTATCGCTTGTACACCATACTGATATGACCTAGGCTCGGCCGCACACCTGCTTCTTAACGTTCCTAATCTAGTAATTATAAGGAGTGCTTAAATTGACCGTTATAGTGGATATATTTTTTTGAAACTCGGATATTTCCATACTTGCTTCACCTCATCACTCTGAATTCACATAATGTTAAATTATACCATAGAACATTCCGAAAGCTTCGTTTGGGGACATCTTGAACATAAGCAGCTTAAAATAAAACGCCCTATTCAATTGAATAAGGCGTTTGATTCCCTAACTTTCGTTTGAGAACGTTATTTGTGTTTGTTTTGTATACATTATTAGTTCTTATTGAACAAAATCCTCCATTATTTGAAGAAGAAAATTAAGTTTATACAATAAATGAACCCTTTTTACAGTAGTAAGGGAGTTTATAGTTTAGTATTCTAAAATGGTATTTAAATTTTGTTTGAATTGTAGATTAGTTGAACAACGCCAGAGGAAAAAGTCCTTGTATTCATCAAATTTAGATTCAATCTTTGTTTTACATCAACAAATAACGGTCTTCCTTCTCCTAATACTACAGGGTGAACAGATAATCTAAACTCATCAACGAGTCCTAAATCAATAAAAGTCGTAATGAGACTTGCCCCACCGTATAGCCATATGTCTTTGCCGGGATTATTCTTTAATTTATTTACTTCCTCGGTAATATTTTTATTTACAAATGTTGCTTTACTGCCAGACCCTTTTTGCGTTTTAGAAAACACATATTTTTCCTTGTTGTGAACCAATTCCCACATTTCTTTTTCATCATCAGAAGCCTCAGTTGTTGGAATATATTGTCCCCATAAATCGTAACTTTTTCTTCCATACAAAATTGTATCAATTTGATTTAGGAAATTAGTAAACTCCATTTCAGGGTCCATTATGCACCAATCAACTTCGCCGTTTTTCCCTTCAATAAATCCGTCTAAGGAAACAGCTAAATCTAAAATTACTTTTCTTGTTCTTACTTCATTGGACATTATTTTCACTCCTTCTAGTTGTTTAAGAATTCGGCCCGTTAGTTGAATATCATTCATACATACTCGAAGCAATTAAAATATCAGCGATAATTTTCCAAGATGGTTGTTTAGGTGGTATTTCATTATTATTTACATAATACCCATCCATATCAGTAACCCAAGCCTCCATAGCTTCTAAGTAATCTGCGAGTGTTACATTCTTCCACTCAGCACCATTAGATTGTAAATCTTTTCTGAAGTAATTAATAAATTTAATTAAATCTTCTCGACTCTTTATATTTTCTACTCTTCCATATAATTCCATCTATAAACCACCTTTTTATAATATCCTCCATCAAAAGACTAGGTATTTTCTTCTTCAACTAACCAGCCCCGTTAGCGTAATAAGGATTAACTAGAATATTTGAAAGGAAGGACAGCAAAAACACCTGCCATAAAGAACCCGTTTTTTAATATAGTCTATAAAATATTTGTCTTAAATAAGGAAGGTTAAATCTGCATCTCTAGCCCAAACAAGTCTTTAAAACCGGATTTCCCTTGAGAGGTAATAACGATTTCCCGGGAATTTGCTTTCGTTTCTATCCAGCCCAATTCAATATACTTTTCAAACAAACCATTTCCTAACGCCCCCCCCAAGTGATGCGTACGTTCACTCCAGTCAAGACAGGCATGAGAAAAGGAACGGCGCTTTTTAGATAAGCCGACTAAATCTATGCCAAAGTCTTTAAAAAAGAGCTCTCCCGCAGCTGTCACAATAAACTCTTTATTGTTTCTCTCAATATATCCTGCCTGTTGCATGGTATTTGTTAAATTCACACTTACACGTCCAGCTAAATGGTCGTAACAGGTTCTTGCATGTTCTAATTTTTTTAATTGACTGGATTGATTTAAAGATCGAACTTCAGGTAGAGGAGATAAGGACATAATGATCTCAAGGGTATTTGCTACCTCGTCATTGGCCAATCGGAAATATCGAAACCGTCCATGCTTTTCACAAATGATAATGTTATTTTCTTCTAGCTTTGCAAGGTGAAAGCTAGCTGTCTGGGGTTTTATGGAGGCCATATATGCCAGTTCACTGGCTGTATGGAATTTCCCATCCATTAAAGCTGCCAGTATGGCCGCTCTTGACTTTTCAGCAAGAAGAGCCGTTAGTGCCGAAATATTCGGATGTATAATCATTTTGAACACCTCTGTAATCCATACTTAGATGAATATCGTATTATGTAGCTTTTATAATCATACTAAAGAATCTCTCCACAAGGGAAGGGAGATTTTTTTAACAAGAAAAATTTGATTGGGAGGTCAGTATTCATGAAAAAACATTACTTTTTTGCACTAATTATCTTAACTACTTTTTTAATGGGATCGTCTTTTGCGGTAGGGAAGATAGGTTTAGGCTATTCTTCTCCGTTGTTATTGGCTGGATTACGTTTTCTTCTAGCTGGATTGATCATGGCTATTATTGTGAAGGTGCTAAAAAGGCCCCACCCTGGCAGTATGAAAAATTGGGGAAGAGCAGCGGTTATAGGAACCCTGCAAACAGCAGGAGTAATGGGATGTATATTTTTAAGTCTCAGAACGATAACAGCGAGTGAATCTTCTATTCTGACTTTTATGAACCCATTATTAGTCATTATTTTAGGCACCGTTTTTATGGGGAATCGTTATAAATGGTTTCAGTGGACTGGCGTTGTCCTAGGTTTTATAGGTGTAGGGATTACGTTAGGCGGCATAAATGAATTTAAAATAGGAATCGTGTTTGGCGCAGCTTCATCTGTTTTTTGGGCAGTTTCCACGTTATTAGTTAATAAATGGGGAGTACATTTTGATACATGGGTACTTTCTGCATATCAAATGCTGGCCGGCGGAGGCATTCTACTATTATTGAGTATATTGCTGGAAGAACCTTTCTTTCATATGAATAAGCATTCGATCCTTATTCTCTTATGGTTAAGTATCATGTCCTCCATTGTTCAATTTGCCGTTTGGTATTTCCTTTTACAAAAGGGCGAGCCGGGGAAAACAAGTTCTTATTTATTTCTAGCCCCATTTTTTGGCGTGTTGACGGGGAGTGTATTGCTAAACGAACCGATTTCCTATTCGCTGATGGCTGGAGGACTATTTATTTTCATCGGTATCTATCTTGTTAATAACAATTTTACAAAAGAAGAGGTGAATAATACCGGTACTTCTCTAAATAAAATAAATGAATAAAAAATTTACGGAGGAGCAGCCGAAGATGGAAAAGAAAACGTGGAAAGATTATTTTTATGAAATAATTAAGGCATTGGTGCTTTATAAATAAGTGTTTTCAGTGTTGTTTTAAGGATTTATCCGATAAGTTAAACTAGCCAATCACTCCAAGTAAGAATAGTAGGAGGATACATAGTATGTCTGTTCACAAAAAAAGTAAAAGCATCTTAGGAATTGAAAGTGCAGGAGATAATGAGTTAGGAATTACTATTTCATATTGGAGTCTCTAGAAAATATAAAGAGATGGAAGGAGAATGCAGCTCATAAAGCAGCTCAAATAAAGGGAAAAAAGAGTGGTATAAGAAATATAAAGAGCGAATTTGTAAGATGGAAATAATACTATATCTCGTAGTCTCCCACTGTATGGAGAGAGTGGATTGAAAATGTAGTTGTCCTGCGAAAAAATAATAATTTAAAATCCCTCCCCGTAAAAGGAGAGATTTAATACAGGGTAGCTCTTGTTGCGCTGCCCATCATGTCTGCGCCTCCTTCCTAATAGAAGGGGGCGTTTTAAATTATAGAGCGGTAATTTTTAATCTGAAAAAAGGTAGAAAGGCATCCCGCAGCTCAAATATTTAGAAGAGAATGAGTAGCTTCTTTTTTGTTCAAACTATAAGTTAGTACTGATTATTCCATACATCCCTTCTCTATATTACACCTGCATTTCCGCTATTTATTATTCTAAATATAGAATTGGAAGATGAGTTATTTTCTGTTTCAATTAGTTGGAAGTGTATAAAGCAGTATTCTCGACATTCATTTGTATCAGTCTTAAACTATTGTAGTATAGTAAAAATAATGGCTATACATAATATTGATGCATTAATTTGAGAGGGGGCTTATAAGGTGAAGCATAAACAGGAAGTCAAGTTCATTCCTTTATTGATTATTGTGCTGATAGGGGCAATCATCTGGTTCATTCCTTCTCCAGAAGGTTTAGAAGTACAGGCATGGCATTTGTTTGCCGTTTTTGTCGCTACCATTATCGGGCTTATTCTTAAACCGCTTCCAATGGGAAGTATCGCAATATTGTCCTTAACGATTATTATCGTGACCAATACGTTAGAGCTCGAGGAAGCATTAAGCGGGTTTCAAAACTCGACTATTTGGCTGATAGTCATTGCTTTCTTCATTTCAAGAGGGTTTATTAAAACAGGGCTTGGTACACGTGTAGCATATATTTTTGTTCGTCTATTTGGAAAAAAGACTTTAGGCCTGTCCTATTCCCTCATTGCCAGTGATTTGATTCTTTCTCCAGCGATGCCGTCGAATACAGCACGTGCCGGGGGGATTTTATTGCCGATTATCCGGTCATTGTCGGAAACGTATGGTTCGAGATCCGGAGACGGTACAGAAAGAAAAATAGGTGCTTTCTTAATGACCGCCTCATTCCAAGGCAATATGATTACTTCGGCTATGTTCTTAACGGCAATGGCTGCGAACCCTTTAGCAGCAAAGCTCGCAGAAGATATTTCGGGGACAGCTATTTCCTGGGTAGGCTGGGCTACAGCGGCGATCGTACCCGGTCTGATCAGTTTAATCGTCGTACCATTTCTCATTTACAAAATTTATCCGCCGGAGATTAAAGAAACGCCATCTGCGACAGAGGAAGCGAAGAAAAAGCTTGATGCCATGGGTCCGTTAAAAAGAGATGAATGGTATATGATCGGGATCTTCATTCTTCTGCTTGTTTTATGGATATTCGGCTCGAACTTCCATCTTGATGCAACGGTCACAGCCTTTATAGGGTTGTCTTTATTACTCCTTACACAAGTGTTAACATGGAATGATATTAAGCAGGAACAAGGCGCCTGGGACACGTTAATATGGTTTTCAGTACTTGTCATGATGGCCATGTTTTTGAACAGTACAGGGTTAATCCCTTGGTTCAGTGATAAGGTGCAGGGATTCATCGGTGGAACGTCCTGGATGTTGGCGCTGGTCATCCTTGTGATTGTGTACTTCTATTCCCATTACTTTTTTGCAAGTAATACGGCCCATGTAAGTGCCATGTACGGTGCCTTTCTTTCCGTCCTTGTCGCTGCTGGGGCCCCGCCGATGGTTTCTGCCCTGATCCTTGCGTTTTTCAGTAACTTATTCGGCTGTTTAACGAATTACGGCAGCGGACCAGCACCTGTCTTCTTCGGTGCAGGCTATGTAACACAAGAAAAATGGTGGGGAATCGGATTTGTTATCTCCATCGTTCATATTGTGATTTGGCTTGGTATCGGCGGACTATGGTGGAAAGTGCTTGGACTTTGGTAAAATAGTACGCATTGTTCGGACAGGCACTTACAGGTAGCTCACACTATAGACAGACGTCCTTCACTCTTTTGGAGTGGAGGGCGTTTTTTACTTTTAAATAAGTATAAGCTACTAGAAGATGATTTCTAAATGGAATAGGAATTATCTCTTTCAATTTCATTCTTGTTAAGACTGGTTATAAAAGTCTGCGTTGGAGAGTCCAAAGACCGTATCTCTTAAGTGGATTGTTTCAGTTAATAAGTCGTTATTTTAGCTGTTCCGTTAAGTAATGACGGGCCATATAGTAAGCAGAGATAGTAAACATCTGAGTATTAATTTTGTTAGTTCTTACAAGTACAGCGAAGTCCTCAAAATTCACCAATTTTACGGAGATTTCTTCAGTCTCATCAAGGGCTTGCTCAAATTCTTTATAGGCATCTAACAGCAGGTAAGTTTTGACTTTGTTGTTTTGTATAGCTGGGTTGACCATGAATTCGCCCAAAAGAATAGGCGGCTTCGAAGAAATAAAGCCTGTCTCTTCTCTGATCTCTCGTAGTAAACCTTCTTCAGGAGTTTCATTTCCTTCTGTCTTTCCGGCAGGTACTTCAACGAAAAAGTCCGCTCCTGCATATCTATACTGTTCAACAAGGACCATTTGATTATCCTTTGTCAGCACAACAGCATTCACCCAATCTGCATATTCATTTACATAATAATCATCAATTACTATTCCATTAGGATGTTCACATATATCTTTTCGAATATGCCCAAACGGCGACTTATGTATATACTCAGTTTTTAGCGTTTTCCATTTCTTCATCGTTTCCTCCTAGGGGTTAAATAGACATACGAACTCCTTCCTGCATAGGGTTTGCAGGTGGTATAAAATCCTTTTGAAACTTGTCTGTACCTATTGTTTATTCTATAATATATAAAATTTACCATTTTAATGCAAATGAATAATTACGGGAGGCAGGCATGGATTTATTAATAGTTATCATAGAATCATTTTGGCAGGGGATTAAGCCGAATCTACATTACATTTTCATCATCGTTTTCATTTTAATCATTGTTCAAGCCATTAAAATCTACGCTGAAAAGCAAAAAGAGAAGAAACTCAGAAGATCAGGCATTTTTGAAGTGGATGAGATGAGCGGTATTACTTTTGAAAATTACTTGAAGAGCTTATTAAAGATGCAGGGTTTCGCGGTACAAATGACGCCGGCAGCAGGAGACTACGGGGCAGATCTCATTTTAACAAAAAATAATGAAAGAATAGTCGTGCAGGCGAAGCGCTATAAAAAGAAAGTAGGCGTTCGGGCAGTGCAGGAAATCGTTTCTGCAAAGGGGCACTATCAAGCTTCGGTCTGCTGGGTCATTACAAATAATTATTTTACCCAGCAGGCGGTGAATCTAGCTAAATCCAATCAAGTCCGTTTAATCGACCGGGACGAATTGATTACATGGATGATACAGGAGAAGGACGCGCAGGCTAAATTTTCGTAATGCTTGGAATGATAAGAACGTAAAGGTAATCAATATGAAAAAATCACTGCATGTGGTCGGAGCCATTATGGAAAATGAAGTATTTTGTGTGGTAAGAAGAATCAGGCCAGATTATTGAATGGAAAATTTTTATAAAATTTTACCAAACGACGCTTTGAGGAACTTTTTGACTCAACTAACGTAAGTAAGTTACTTTAACAAAGAGATTAGTTTATAGTTAATTTTATATATATTGTTATTTTATATGTTTGAATTATATTAGTGTTTATATAAATGTTTATTGGAGATGAAAAACCTGTGATAAATCTAAATCCCCCAGATTTGTCCCGTATATGAAAGGGGTCAAAGTTTAATGAATAGTCCAATCTAATATTCCCCTGGTAAGCCATAATTCAAATGAAATATCGGGGGATATATAATGAAATTGAATAGAAATTTTTCTTTATTACTATTGGGTCAATCACTCGCTAATATAGGCGATGTATTATATATAGTCAGTGTTATAAGTACAATTTTTGTATTATCAGGTTCTGCCATTGCAGCATCGTTTGTGCCGTTTACGATTGCTTCTTCTATGTTTATATCCAGTCTGTTGACACCTCTCTTGGTGGAGAAATTAAATCTTAAATGGCTACTTGCCGGGTCACAGATTGCAAAAACGATCTTACTCCTTATACTTGGGTTTATGTTAATTGGTTTAACAGGAGATAATTATTATTTTATCTTTCTAATAATAGGATGGATTGCTTTTTTTGACGGATGTGCAAATCCAATAAGACAGACATTGACTCCTTACTATGTTAAACCTGAGCATCTCATTCAAGCGAATGGAATTTCGGAAACTATTACGCAAGTCATACAAGCAGGTATGTGGTTCGTAGGAAGTTCATTGCTGATTATTATGAGCTCTCAACAGCTTATTTGGTTAGTTGGAGGTTTATTTCTACTGGCCAGCCTATTACTTTGCCTTTTAGAAAGTGTGAATAATCATGAAACAACCGAGCTAAAGGGGAAATTTGAAAAGATTAAAGAAGGTTGGAAAACTTTATCCAACACGCCAGTGTTAAGAAGAATTGCTTGGATAGAATTTTTGGAAACCATTGCAGCAACAGTTTGGATAGCCGCTATTTTATATGTGTTTGTCAACGATGCATTGAACGTTGATGAAAAATGGTGGGGATTTATCAATGGAGCTAACTTTTTAGGTTTGATTTTAGGAAGTGCTTATTGTATTAAATATTCTTCTTTTGTTGAAAAGAAAATAGGAACCTTTATTTTTGTCGGTTCATTCTTAAGTTTCTTATTCACAATATTATTTAGTCTAAACAGCATTCCAATGATTTCCTTATTTTTGTCGCTCTGTGTAGGGCTTTTTGGACAAATAAAGAAAATTCCTCAACAAACGGTTATACAAACGAGTGTGTCAAAAGAACAGTTGTCAACTGTTTATACCTCCTTAGGTGCTATCGGAACCGGGATTTTTGGCGTCGGCTCTCTTGTTATGGGCGTATTAGCAGATTTGTTAGGAATTAGAATTGTATTCGTTATTTCAGGGTTGTTACTGGCGGTAGTAAGTACAATTGCTCATAAAAATAAGCAATTGTTTGTTAGAAATGTTATGGAATAATAAATTAAAGGTGAAGGATTTTGCTAGCTACAAAGTCCTTCATTTTTTAATGATTTACGATAAGCTCGGGCTGCTATTTAGCAGCCTTTCACAATGCAAACTAGTATAGTTGCTCCAATGAGAGCAGGGGAGATATAGAAATCAGAAATTTTAGGACCCCAACTTCCAAGAAGCATACCACCAATCCATGCACCGATGATATTACCAATAATCCCACCTGGGACGTATTAAGCTTCAACTAGTAGTAATCTTCAAACGATGTGACTCCTAATATTTTTGTAAAAAGAAACGAAAAAAACCTCTATTCTGAGGTTTTTTAATATATTTACAATTACGATTCCCGGACATTGCCCAGATGCTGATGCAGTGGTGCGGTGTCCGGTCTGCTGTTGATGAGTTCCAGCAGCTCTATTGGATAGTCTCCCGCCTGGATTTCCGCTTTCTGGGCATCGGAAAGTCGGAACCATTCACCGTTGAGCCGCTCCTTGTGGTAGGCCGTGTGAAACCACTTTTCGACGTCCAGTGGTACCTGCGTAGGGATGAGGTGCAGCACTTCGATGGCATAGGGGGATTTCGCCCCAAGGCCGCTTACCACACGTTTCATCGGATCGTTGGCCTTGCCAATCTTCACGTAGCCATTACTGCCCTCCTCAATGATATACACATACCTTGCATCCATTTCGCCATATAACTCGTAGAACAACTCCTTCAACCGCTTCTTGCGGTCCCGATCAGCCTTCGATAAATGGTGCTTTTCCAGACGTAGGACCTTGTTCAAGCAGTCCCGCATCTTCCCGACAACCTTCTTCTGCACGGTTGAATTATAGCGGAGCAGCTCCTGCCGCCGCATTTCTGCTTGTTTCCTGCCTTCCTGCCGGATAAAAAAGATCAGGCCGGTGATTAGGGCACCTGCAAGGAAAGTGAGGACGGGGTGGTTGACAAAGAATCCCCACATCAACGGCCCGACAAAGACAAGAATGAAGAGGAATACTACTAGGGCAGAATTTTCATCTTTCTTCGGCCGTTTTGCTTTTTTTATAATCGTTATCAGCCCCTTTTTTCGTTATTGTGTCCAGCGGTGTTGTGTTTTACTCGGGGCTGTGTCTTCGAATATGTTTAGTTGAGAATATCATTTTCTTGTGGAAGTTTGATGTCATTTGAATCAGACTGAAAGGTGATACGATCGAAAATTATATATTGAAGGTCCAATGGGATATGAAAATACGAAGAATAAAGTAAGGGGAAATAGAAAAAAGACATCGCGAGGATGTCTTTTTATCATATTATATATGTCTCTAATAGGTCGTGCCTATCTGGAAAAATTCCAAGGTTAGTCTATGCTTGGTTTTGGAATTCACAAATATCAAATATACATGCACAAGCTGTATCGAGACGATACTCTCCCACCTGAGCTGCAAGCCTTTTGTAAGATACAAAAATACCAATGTTTTTACATATCGCCATAGCGTTTTAGGTGGGAGAGAGGCATAGACAATCTTTATAGTTTTCCTTCTTATATTATTTACCGCAAAGTAAACGATCCGCGCCGTACTCCCCGCATTAACGTTTCTTCTTTTTATCGTCTACGAGTAATGGTTGCTTCTTATTTATTTTTTCTAACACTACATGGACGTGGTATTTATTATCTTCAATTTGAATGACATCTACAACTTTTCCTTTACGGCCTTTAATTTTAAGATCTTCATTGACTTGGGGGATACGTTGTAAACACTGACTTAGTACAGACGTGTTTTTTTCTAAATAATGAATGGCAAATAACATGTTTATGCGCTCCTTGTAACCTCAAAAAAGGTTGAGTGAATTTTCTCCAATTTATGATGGTGTCAGCGTATATAGAACGCCAGAAAAGAAGATTGATAAACTTGAGAGAAATGATTTCGGGCCTTCAATAAGAGGATAGGGTAACGAATGAAAGGGGTTGTAGAAGGAATGACGAAAAAATGAGGTTTACCAGCTGTTGTTTTATTTGGTCTGTATGTGGCGTCTATGTATTCCTATTTTTTATAGCCGGCATAACAAAATACCAGCCGCTCTTAAGCGAACGGCAGCGAATTCAGGCAGCTTTCTGACAGTACCGGAATTATTGTTAAGTGAAGAGTTATCAAAGGTAAGAAATTTCCTGCTTTTATAGCGCTACAAGCTTGTTTTATTTGTTGATACGAAATAACGCAAAAAAGATCTCTATAAATGTAAAGAAACTAATAGATTCTTCTGCAATTCTCTCTCAAAACCCTTACTAAAAAAATGAAACTATTCAAAAACTCAATCGTAAATATATGGAAGGAAGGATGATAAGTATGGTTTCAATTTACATAAGGAAAGCTGGATATAGTGAGTCATCGTCTATTTTAAGCAATGTTCAGTTTACGGTTCCACAAGGGAAATTAATCGGGCTGATCGGGGCGAATGGTGCCGGCAAAAGCACGACAATCCAGGCGATGATGGAGACGCTTCCGTTTTTTGACGGGGAGGTGCAGCTTGGGACATACGGTTATGTACCGGAGCGGCCAATTTTATATGAGTACCTTACATTATCGGAACATATTGATTTATTGATCCGGACAGTGGGACAGGATGAAAATGAACTGAAGAATCGGGCAACGGAGCTGTGCAAAACATTTCGTCTTGATGATAAGCTGCATCTTTATCCCGTTCATTTTTCCAAAGGGATGCAGCAGAAGGTGATGCTGATTTTGGCGTTTACCCCTACATATGATTTTTATATTCTGGATGAGCCTTTTATGGGCCTCGACCCTCAGGCAATGAGAAGACTTATTCAACTGGTCGCTGAGGAAAAAGAAAGAGGTGCGGCTATTTTGATGTCCACTCACGCACTAGATACGGCCGAAAAGATTTGTGATAGCTATATTTGTATGCATAACGGGCATGTATTGAAGCAGGGGACACTGGGTGAGATGCAGCGATATGAGGGGCAGTCTCTCCTTGAGCTATTTGATGAATTGATTGAGGGTGCAGCCAATGCAGCTGTTTAAGGAGCGCCTAAAAAGAGAATGGCGATTTCATTTAAAACTATTGAAGGATATCATCGACTGGACGATTCTTCTATATGCAATGATTCCGGCAGGTGCGTTCCTGTATTTTCTCTATAGAGAAACTGTGCTGCGCGGGGAGTTTGGTTTTTTCGTTTACATACCGATTGAATTGTTTGTCTTTGTCCTTATTTTATTTGGCAGTATCGGTTATATGCGGACATTTATCGAACCAGCAGACAGGCTGTTCATTATTCAGCATAAGCAAGTGTTCAGCAGGCTGAAAAGATTTTCAATTTATTACTCGGTCCTCTGGCAGTCGGTCTTTATCACGGGGATATTGCTTCTGTTAACGCCAGTGCTGTTCGGTTATTACGGGCTTTTAGCAGGGGACGTATTGCAGATTGGTTTAGCTATGCTGTTGTATTTCTGCGTGAATCCCTGTATTGAGTGGAGCCATCTACATAAATGGCTGAAAGGGCCCTTTGGTTTGTTTGTTGCAGCTTGCTTAAGCGTAATGATTTTATATCTAGCGGCATTCGGGACACTTCTGCTCGTAGCGTTACTATTGCTTGTGCTTTTGTTCATCGAAATGCGCCATATACGCTCAGGCACTTATTTCGAAAAGCAGCTGGAGCATGACTTGAAGGCACATACCCGCTGGATTGGCCGTCTTTTCTTCTTTAACAATGAGTTAAAAAGCATGATAAAGGAAAAGCACAACGTAAAAGCACCGCGTCTGCTAAAAGGCCGCCTGTTTCAGCATGCAGATGATGCGGCTGCTGAGCTTCTTGTCAAAACGCTTATCCGGAATAAACGCTATCGGTGGGCCTATGTGCGGTTAGTACTTGTAACGGTTCCGCTGTATCTTGCACTACCGTTTTGGGCTGATGTGCTGCTGCTTGGATTTTCCTATTTTATGCTGACAGGCTGGCTTGAGTCGGTTATGTACGAAGTAAAGGGGCATGCGGTCTTCAATGTGCTGAAACTGCAGGATGAGCAGTGGTACAGCTCTATGAAGAGACTAAAAGTTATTTTTGTAGCACCAGTAATTCTCTGCATGGGACTGGTTGTTGCTTTAGGCTTGATGCTTTAATATTCCATTAAATAATAGGACAGCCATCTCGTAATTGAAATGGCTGTTTTTTGCGTAGAGTACTGATAATATACGGGGAAGAATACAAAAACGGGGAATAAATTGCTCTTCCCGGCGATCGAACTGCTCTATAAAATAATATATACCTAAACAGTTACCAATATTAAACATATATAGCGATTGCGTATAACCCAATAGTTAATCTAAATAGGCGATATAAACTATTAATCCAGCCGTATTCATTCTATTATAGCGATATATTAAAAAAACATCCTTTTTTTGTAAGGAAAAAGTCGCGGGTAATCTCGGTCATAAAATAAAAGGGAAAATATGTTATGGTTGAAGTATTGCAATAGAAGTGCCAAGAATAGGGTCTTTTAGCAGTAAACAGATTCATAAGGAGAGAACAACATGAAAAACAAATGGATGGCAGTCCTTTTTGCTGGGATGCTGTTAGCAGCCTGCAACGGGGAAGAAGCTGACAAGGAAAAAGAAAAGGAAGCACCGGCTGCAGAAGCGAGTGCAGAAAATGAAACAACAACTGTTGATGAGGATAACCCTTCGTCCGTATTTAAAGAGGGCACATATAAAGCAGATGTGATGGCAGTTGGTCTACCGCCGGATATGAATTTAAAATTAAATGCGATTTCTACAGTGATGCAGGCAGCACTACAGGAAAACCAGGAATGGTATATGGAAACACTTGCCGGCCTGGAGGATGGAGAGCCTCTTCCTTACGATGAAAAACTGGGCATTACAAAAGAACAATATGATCTTTTACTTAGCGCAGATGAGCATATGACGCTTGGCAAAGTCGGCGCTAGTGATGTAAAGATTACGAAAACGGATGAGGGGCTGAAAATTGAAATTCCATCTTCCAAGTTAATGAAAGAGCTGACAATCAATGCAGATGGCAGCGTAATTCAAAGCGATGCAGGGGAGCTGCCATATAATACAAAGATCGTTGCTTCCGAAGATCAAAAGGTGACAGGCAAATGGAACGGACATGCCTTCGTGAAGGAAGAGCAAAACCCAACTAAAATTGTCGAATTTTCATTTGGAAAATTAGAGGAAAACGGCAAAACGATTATTTATATGAATAAAGTAGAAGAAGGCCAGGAAAGTCAAACTGAAATCCTGATCTTCTAATACCGCTTTATATTATTTCACAGTACTACCATTTTAAGAATTTCTGCAGCTAACACATCCACTTCTTCAAGCCGGTCATCGTCGCTTGGATGGTGGATCAGCTGCAGCAGGTCTTCTTTCAATACTAGCTGATGATCTCGATTCATCGGCTTTACTAACTCTAGCAGGCACCAGTATTTCCATATGGAATCGGTGCCTTTTAAAATTTCTTTAATATGCGGCACCGTTTCCTCTGGATAGGCCCGTAAAAGCTCTGCCATCTTTGCAGCAATCGGCCAATTCATATCTTGAATCCAGACAAGCAGCTCCGGAAGTATCGGGATGATTTCCTCTCTTGTGGACATCTGGAGGCGGAGCATGGCCAGTTCATCAAATTTATCTCTAGGAATCATGATTTCTCCTCCTTTTATTTTAGTATACTAAAATATGGGACTTGAAGAAGATAAAAAATGAACAGAGTGCCTGCTATGAAAATTACAAGCTATGTGAGGAGGGCAGCTGTCTGCACGGGCCTGTCCAGACAGTACCGGATTTTCCTCTTTTACAATGCTGGGAAATGAGGAAGTACCTCTTCTCCGAGTTCATCTAATACTTCGTCGGCTGGACGCTTGCCATCAAATAGAGCAAGAAATAAGTGATTAACACCAATGCTTCGGTATAAATCCAACAATTCAATCAGTGCATTCCGTCCTGTACGGTAACCTAACCGAATTGGTGTAGGTCGTTCATTCGGATCTTCGGATAAATCTACATGCATCGGCTGTATAAATGGTTTAAATATACCTGGGTGATATTCCACGGACGCATAATAAAAAGGAGAAAGTAAACTGAAATATGTTTATTTTTGCCTTTTATTTTATAATAGAAGCGAGAAAGCATTTTCCTTTTTTCTGAAAGATGGAAAAAGGAGAGTAAATTGAACTTCGTAGATTTACTGAAATCTGTCTTATAGAGGCCCATGGGCGATGGGGTGGAACATGGGACAGGTGCTTTAGTTGAACGAAAACAGATTAGCAGCATTGGCTAGAACACTACTTATATAAAAGGAGGAAACGACAAGTTGAAGCTAATTTGTAAAGCATGTAATTTAGAAATTTCAGAACCATTAACAGAGTTAAAAAATCTGAGTTTGATTAATAAAAACGATGGCCAAGATTATATTCCGAGAGGCTTTTATTTAATTCAACAGGAAACAGCTTACCAAATATTAAAAGGTTCCATCATTATAAACATCAAGGATTTAATCAATTCTAAACACCATTCAGATGGCAGTAGATTAAATGGTTGCTGCGGTCTTGATGGCTGTGATGGAATGAACAGGGTCTGCTTGCATGACCACGAAATTGGCACCGAATACTCTGATTGCTGGAGATACCATAAAGTTATATTAAATCCAGAGTTAGTTGAATTAATTTCAAATTAGACCTAAATGAACTAAACAAACTTATATTATATATGAACGAAATGATATTGATTGGGATTTTAGTCGTGTTACTGGTGATAAACAGATTTATTGGTAAAACAAATGCCGAAGCAGCTGAAAAAGGACTTGCTCCTCAATTAAACAATGGAAGTTTTGCAACTCTTCATCTATTAGGACAAGATTCAAGAAGCCTTTGGTTGAAGCAAGTACAAGATATCATAGGGTTGGTCAATATGGTCAAGATATACTGCACAGTCAATATAATAGAAGTAAACCTAATCCTAAATTTCCAATTGATTGTTCCAAATTTGGTGTAGACACTCGAGAATATTGTGGCTTTGAAATAAAGTTCGCTAATTTATAATAAAGTCTGATCATTTATAAAAAAGTTTGATCCAATTCATGTGTAGATAGGCAAGATATTTTCTATTCCACAAACGGGGCATATTGTGAAGAGATTTCTTGTGAAATATACATTTACATGTGCTTTTTATATAATAGTAGAAAAAAGTGGAAACAACCATTTATTAAAGGTTTTACTATTTTCAATAAGAGAGATTTTCTGAACTTATATTCAATTCAACTCCAGGGAGAGATAAATATGAAGGAACGTATTATAGGCGCAGGTATCCTAACAGCAATGATGCTATTTTCACCAATCGCAGGAAACCTCGTTGATGCATCTGCTTTGGCAAATGGTTCGACTCAAAAAGAAAAGGTAATGTGGGGCACAAACGAATTATACGACTATCAAATTGGTCGACTTATCTTTACAAAAGACGTAAAGGTTTATAAGAGAGATGCTACGGGTGTAGCGCAGTTCCATATGAATGCAAAAAAGGATTCTATGTGGCGAGTGTACAAAATCACGAATGAAGGTGGCAAAAAGATCTATGATCTAGGCGCAGGCGTTCGAGTACAACAGTCAAACCTTTCGAAGTATGAAGTAGCTCCAAAGGATTTGGTTGCGAAGCAAGTAAAGCAGAACAACAATGGAGCGTTCCTTGTATGGGAGAAAAAAGGTAGTTTTACAGGTTACTTTGATCTACCGAAGATTCATAAACTTGGAAACGAAGATGTGAAGAATAAAATCAATCAGAGTATAGAAAATGCTTTTGTTTCACTTACAAGTGACACACATGTATCTGGATATCAAATTACTGTACTAGAAAATCAGAATAATCGATTCTTGTTAGAAGTGAAATATATAGTCACACCAATGGAATCAGAGGCAGTTACTGAATCGTTCCGGTTAAAATATGATTTAACTACTGGCAACTTAATCGATTGAATTAAATGATTTTAAAAGGGATGAATCGTAAGCGAAGATGCGAAGAATAAAATAAATGAGCATATTAAATTGGTTTTCCACGTATTTGCAAATACATTAGAAGTATCTGATATTAATATTGTTGTATTAGAGAATAGAGACAATCGTTTAATAATGGAATTCAATTATAAAAGTACAAATTATGATACTGGTGAATCAAAAAATAGATCATTTTCAATGAACTTCGACTTAACAACCGGCAAAGTGCTTGAATAGAATTTAATGGTTTAAAAATGGATGCTTAACATCTCTAAATTAATAAGTATTTACTTCAACAATGATATTCAACAGTAGGAAATGATCAAACTTTTTTATGAAAATTGCACAGTGTTTCACAAAGAATTAACCCGTTTTGAACAAACTTTTTCAAAACGGGGTCTTTTAATTTAACTAAAAATATAGGTCAGCGGGTTGTTTTTAATCAAACTTTATTCTGAAAATACCAATACTGTAGAAATAGGGTAAAAAAATAGATAAATTAATTTCCAGGAGGCTTTATCAATGTTAAATGTAGATGATATACGTGAGAGATATAATCAGTTGTATCCTGAAGATGGGGTTATGGAGAATACTCTGGAAAGAATTGAAGATATTCTTCAACTAAAACTTCCCACAGATTTTCGAAATATAGCGAAATTTTACAGTGGGGGATTATTAGGAGGAATAAGTTGCTTTGCGTTTACGCATGAACATATTACGCCAAACATTGTAGATGAAACACTTAGACTTAGAACTTCTATAAATTTGCCATCGAATTTTGTAGTATTGGCTGAACCGCCCAATAGTTTAATTATTATGGATACTCAAAATCCTCCATCGATTATATGGTGTGATGCAACAGATACCAAAAGAATAAGCACAATGACTTTCATTTCACCACCTACTCTATGGGAAACATTTTTTGATTTTTTTACCAAATTAGTTGAAGATGAGGAAGAAGAGCAATTGGAAGAGTGAAAATCAAATAAAATTGTATGTTTGAAGAGGAGTAACTTTCAAAACTTTTTAGAAAATGATGAATAAAGGAAAGAGTAAACCTAAATGTCCGTTTTGGAGGTACAAGGGTTTGAATCACTAGTTTCCCTTAAGGCCCCCCTGATTCAAAGTGAAAAAATTAACATGACATGAATTAAATGATGTTAAGACAATATACCTTGTACCAGCATAGATAAACGTAGTGGCGTTTGGACATGGATTATTTTCCTAAAAAGAGAAAAGGGGTTTTAAAAAATGACAATTAACGATCCAGTTTTTGGTGAACTTGAATATGATTATGCTTGGTCTAAAGACACTACAATTAATTTATTAGAAAAAGAATTCGAGATAGCACTTATGATTAAAGGCGATGAGGATGGTAAATTTGATGAAGAACAATATGCGGCATATCAATCATTAATGCAAGATTGGGAACAATTGCAGCAAAGCTTTTTAAAACCAATTTTAGACTACTATCAACAAAAGCGACATGAAGTAGGTTATGATATTGAATTTAATAAGGATTATCCTTTAGTGGAAACAATCGACCGACTTATTGAGATGATTACGTTGGGTGGAATTGTTGTTTCATATGGAGACATTTACGAAGAGCGTGATATCGGAATACTTTTTAATTGTACATGGGATGAAGAAAATGGACTGGGGCTTCGTTTATTAGATGAAAAGGTGTTTGAGGTAGGATACCAGGATGTTGCGATCTAAACAACGGGACTTGTTAACAAGGATTGAAAGGGAAAGAATTTAAAATTGTGATTCTAAATCAAGTGGTGGAATAATGAAAAATATATAGATATTGAAAACGAATACTTATAGCTACATTTTATAGGAGGTAGTAGCTCTTTTAATTACCTGTTTATTTAACCTCGACTGGCTATTCGCTTTTTAAGGTTTTTCCTTTAATTGCCTTAAATCGGCTGCTGACTTTAAACTAGTAATCAGCAATACCAAAGCCACCTCGGCCGCAAGTCTACTAAAAAAACAACAGCGGCTACAAAACCAAAAGACACGACCACTCCGAGCCAGAAGAAACAAGAAAATAAGCCAAAGCCTAATACAACGCCGGGGCCGGCTGGTAATAAGAAACAGACGACTTCAACTCCGCAGAATGGTAATAAGCCTGCAGCGGCGAAACAGCATGGTACGGATAAAAATACAATTAAGGGTACGGGTAATGGAAAAATCCAATTAGGTAAAGAAGAGTTGGATGCACTACGGAATAAGTGGAATGTTCCGGAAACTAATACTATTGCAGTTGGAAAATCCAATGTAAAAGGACTTGAAAATTTGACTTTTGAAGGTGGATCACCAGAAGTAAGAAAAGAAGCTGGATTACCTTCATTGGATAAAATCTTACCAAATAGGGAGATTAGGGCTCCGTATGATCATATAAAAAATCCTAAGTTAGCACAGTTCACAAGACATGCTGAAGAAGGAGTGTTAAATGAGTTTGATTCTGCTGTAAAGAAAGCAGGAATCGAGCCATTGAAAGTAACTGGTGTGCTTAAAGTTCATCAATCTAATCCAAGAGGTGTATGTAATAAGTGTAGTAAGGGATTACTAAAACCTTATCCCATTGAAAATAGTGGTATATTTTATCAGGCTAGCAAAAAATATCCGAATCTAACAATTGAAGTAACATCTGAGATTGATGACAGTGTAAAAACTAATGGACTATTATCTTTCAGTTTAAAAGATGGAAAAATTATTGAATAATTTAAGGAGGTAATTATGCATAATATATTAATTGATAATTTACAAAAAGAAGCTAGGGTTGGTCTTGTTTTAACAGTAGCAGAAAGAGTATTTTCTGTAATTAGTAAGGGTGATGAAAGATATCCAGATGGAAGAGAAGCCTTGGACAAATGTTGGTTATGGGTTGAATCTCATGCTGTTACTGGGGATGAACTTTACGAACTTATTGATAATGCGGATTTTACAGGAATTTCAGAATATGCTGAGGAAGAAGAGAACTTGAGCATTGCTAGAATTTGGTCACTATTAGTTGATGCAGTAGCTTATACCTCTTGGGAAGCTTATAAAAATGAAAATGTAAAATATTTGCCACAGTCATTAGAAAGTATTAATACCGATAGTATTATTATTTTCTTAAATAGTGCAGTGGAAACCAGCTTTGTTAAAGTAGAGGAAATCAAAAAAATGGAAAAAGTTATTAATGATTATAGAATTACAAATACTGAACCTCCAAAAAAAAGAGAAGATTTTATTAATGCTTTTAAATAAATATACCTTGGAATTTGTCTGTTAATACTTGATGCTCTTGATTTGTTGATAAAGTATACTTTGGTTAACTTGTTTACTATTTGTAACAAGTTGAAAATATAGAATGATGCTTTACTGAAATTCATAGCTCATGATGGTAGTACCATCATGAGTATTGTTTTATTACTTGGATAGTGTGACAAGTTCGATAATTAGGCGAGATGACATTTTGCATGACAGGGATAGTTATGATATGGAACGGCTTACAAACTAACGAGATTGACAAAGCTCATGGCGATAAATAATGGATAACGTGAAAGTGTTTGCTTGTGCTACCTTGGCTTAAAGTTTTGGGTTGTTTTTTACTAGAACGGTCGTATAATACTCGCTATCCGTTAAAAAGCTCTACGAAAATTACAATTTATGGAAAAGGGGGTGAAAAGTTGAATGTTGTTGGGTATATACGAGTCTTGATTCAAGGACAAGCAAGAGATGGATACAGCTTGAAATATCAAGAAGATGAAATCAAAGCATACTGTGAAGTAAATAACTTGAACTTGATTCATATTTTTAAATATGAAGGAATAAGTGGCGCTAAACTAAATGAAGAAGCACTAGAGATAGACAGGGTGGGCTTACAGGAAATGTTGGCTCACCTTTCGTCTGTCCACGTTGATTATGTGGTAGTGCTCAACACAAGCCGATTATGGCGGTCGGATATTGTAAAGGTACTGATTCAACGCGAGTTGAAGAAATATGGTTATGATATTAAAAGCATTGAACAGCCATTTTACAGCATCCATAATATACTGGTCGATACAACAACTGGTCACTAGAAGAAATGCATTAGTAAAGGCACAAGGTGCTTTAAAGAACCAACTGCATATTCAATTAAGTCACCACTATCCAAGCTATAAAAAGTTTTTTTCAGAAGTAGATGGAAAAACAGCATTGGCATTTTGGGAACGATACCCTTCACCATCTTGTTTAGAAGGTGTGAGTGCAAAACAGTTGACCACCTTTTTATTAAAAGTGAGCAACAATACTTGTTCGGTGAAAAAGGCGAATGAAATATTGAAGCTAGTGAAAGAGGATGGGAATACAACAAAAGAACATCAAGAAACACGAGACTTTTTGGTAGAAAGCATTGTACGCCACATTTTATTTGGAAAGCAGGAAATAGGCAAGGTGGAAAGAGAATTAAAAGAGTTAATGAGTTTATTAAACTTTCAACTAGACTCCATGCCAGGCATTGACCTCGTAACAGCTTCAGCTTTAATTGCAGAGATAGGTCATTTAAGACGCTTTCCTAATGCGAATAAATTAGCACGATTTGCGGGTATTGCGCCTGTTTTCTTTGGCTCTGGTGGGAAAGGCAAGGAACATAAAAGCAAACAGGGAAATCGGGCGCTGCACGCTTTATTTTATAACCTCGCCGTACAGCAAGTGCAAGTAGCAAAAGGGAGTAAACTTCCAAGAAACCCGGTGTTTCATGCTTACTACCAAAAGAAACTAAAAGAAGGTAAAACAAAGGGACAAGCATTGGTTTGCATTATGAGAAGGCTTATGAATATTATTTATGGCATGATGAAGCATAAAACAGCCTATGAATTACCGATAATAAAAGAGAAAGAAGTAGTTTAATAAGGTAATAAACGGCTGAATTTTTATTATTAGATTTTAAGATTACAACATAGGGTACGGGTAATTCTAGCACTCCTGGCCAAGGATATCATAATGAAACTTATGCTCCAAGATCAGTTAAACCACAAGATGCAACGGGTAAGTGGGATGAGTTCTTAGGGCCTGGTGAACATACAAATATTCATTCTAGAACTGGTCAACCTGACCCTGACAAGGATAGTATCCGAAGATGGAAAAAGAAGTATTCGATATGGTAACCATGAAATGAACAGTAGTCCTACAAAACACCATTATCATGAGGAAACGTGGACGTATGACTCAATTGATGATGTAATGAATGTAGACAATTCTGTTGTTCGTGTTCCAAGTCCAAAGAAGGTGAAGAAATGAAAGTAGTAATAAAAAGCTACGAGGAAAGTAACGAGGAAATAAAGGTGGCATTTTCCTCAAATTTTGGGGAGGGTATAGCTTTGTGGCAGGGCGCGATTCCAAAGGAGGGCAACTCCTACGATGTTGAGTTAGAAATTCCAAACCTATTAAAATGGGATAAGGATATCCAGGAGACAAAATCGCATTGTTATTTAATAGAAATATTAGATAACAGGGTTTGTTTTGAAGGGAAACTTGAATCATTTAGTGAAGAGGATAGTTGTTGTGTAGTTCGTTTAGGCGACAGTATCATACTTCTTGAAACTGAAGGAGTTCCTTCGGAGGTACAAAGTTATCTAAGATTTGAAACAGACAATATAATACTCTATGAGAATAATATATAATTACACTAGGTAGTAACTTTATTCCAGACAGAGCTGCTCATGACAAAACAATTAAATTTGGAAGGCCCCTTAGAATTGGGCTATTAGGAATGAAGATTCTTAAGAGGAAGAAGTTATAATATTTAATTATCTTTTCGAGGATAGTATTGAGTTGTTAAACCTTGACTGGCTATATGCCTTTCAAGGTTTCTTACTTTAATTTATATTAATTCAGCTGATATTTGAGTGAGACAACAAGAACAAATGATTTGTTTGAGAATCGAGAGTTCATGAAGGTAGTACCATTATAGAGTTCGGTTTTCAAGTAGGATAGAGTGACAAGTACGATAATTAAGTGAGATGACATTGTACATGGCAGGGGTACTTACTACATTGAATGGCAAACAAACTAACGAACATAACAAAGCTCGTGGCCATAAACAAGGATATAAATAGTTTTTTAATTGTGTATAGTTAAAGATATCCTTGAAATTGAATTAATAACTCATGAAGGCAAGCCATCAAAAGATGTTATTTCAATACTAATGATATAAGATCGAGAAAAGGCGAGATGATTTTTTACTTACAAGGACTACTTTAGGGAAGGCTTAAATAACAAATAAATAAGATTAAGCAAGCTAAAGAGTTTAAAAGTTACACTTGCCATGTGATAAAAAATGATGTCACATTGTCAACATCAAAAATTACTTACAAAACTAGCGAGCGTTAAAAAAGGAAAATAAATAACCTTAAAGCACTTGATTGTTTCTGACAGACGACAAGTGCTTTTTACCTGTTTAAATATGTAAAATTACAAGCTATCTCCACCGTCGCCGACTTTATACCAGTCGTCAGCAACGTCAAAGCAATCTACGAAGCCACCGTCGGAAAAAATCCGTTTACAGGCAGGAAATTAGAGGCCTGGGAACGAGGCGCCTCAGCCGCAAGTATATTGGGCGGCCCAATCGTCAAAGGCATCAAGCATGGCGGAAAAGCTGTGGTGGGCATCATTAAAAATAGCGGCAAATCGACCAAAAAACCAGCAGCGGCTACAAAACCAAAAGACACGACCACTCTGAGCCAGAAGAAACAAGAGAATAAGCCAAAGCCGAATACAACGCCGGGGCCGGCTGGTAATAAGAAACAGACGAATTCAACTGCGCAGAATGGTAATAAGCCTGCAGCGGCGAAACAGCAGGGTACGGATAAAAATACAATTAAGGGTACGGGTAATCTTTCATATACACAAAAAGTAGATAAATATCAAGAAAGGACCCAGGCTATCCGTGATAATTTACCATCAAAATATAAGAAATATGGTAACGTTGCAGTAGCGGATGTTAATATTTCTGGACTTAAGTCAGAATTTAAAGCGCATAGTAGAATTCATAAAGAATATGAAGGTGGTTTTTCATATGTCATTGGTGAAGGTAAATTTCCAGCTAAGTCAGTTAACCATAAAGGAGAAACAGATGCACCAAATGCGTTCTTAAGAGCTAATGATACTGAATGTAAAATCCTTGAAGATATATCAAGGCAATTAGGCGATGATAAGACTGTTAAGGGAACAATTGATTTATTTACGGAGTTACCTGCTTGTGGAAGTTGTACAGATATAATTTTGCAGTTTAGAAAAGAATATCCGAATATCAAATTAAATGTATACTCGGGAGAATTTAAAGATTAGAAGGGAATGTATAAAATCAATGTTGAGTAGTTATGAAGAGCTTAATCAATATGTCATAGAAGATTTTGATGAATTTTTAAATGAAGGTTTATCTATTTCACAAGTAACTGAAAAACTTCTTGAAGAATACTATAGGGGGATAGTGAATAGTAAGGTTGAGAAATTAGTTATATATTTAAGAATTGCACTTTTGAGTATTGAAAGAAATTATCTTCGTGAAGATATTAAAGCTGAGTTAATGAGTATGATAAATGAACTCGAATCAATACCTACTAAAGAGGAAGTAGGTTCTGAAAATACAAAACAAATTTTATTAGACATCGAAATATTTAAAAAGAAATCTAAGGATGTTAATAAAATTTTATAGTAAGGAAAAATTAGAATTAGTTGAGGTAATAAACAATGCGGTGTTTAAAATTATGATATCATGAAGGCAGTGTGAGTATTACTAAACAATAAAAAGCGTGAGAAGTAAGCAATATGACATTTTACACAGTGAGGGTAGTAAGACCAGGAAATAGTAACAAACAAATGATACTGCCAATGCTCGTGGCGATAAATACAAGGTATAATATGACAGAGTCATTTAAAACTTGTTTACGGTTAAAGATTCCTTGAATTTGAATTAATAACTCATGAAGGCTAGACCATCAAGGAGTCCTATTTTAACAATAAAGCAATAAGAGCGAGAATAGGCGAGATGACATTTTACTTACAAGGGCCACTTATGGATGGTATTAGTAACAACACACGAGATTAAACATGCTAAAGGGTTTAAACGTTACACTTGCCAAGTAGTATAAAAGATGTCATACTGTCGATATAAAATTACTTATAAAACTTTCAAATATATTAATAAATTTAGAAAATTTATAAACTTAAAGCACTTGATTGTCTATAACAGGCGACAAGTGCTTTTTCGTATTTCTATATTCATAGATAGAGAAGATGATGATTATTTAATTAGTGTACTAAGTGTTAAATTTTATACAAGTACTAGCATACAAGGGGAGGAGCAGGCAATGGAAATAGAGGTTTCGATAGATAAGTTTGTTATAGATTATAAGGATGTACCACATTCAGCATTTTTACGTGTTTATATGGTGGGGGTGCAGAAATATAAAGTGAAAATGAAGATTTATAGTGGAACATATAGCTATGAACTGCACATGCGGAAAAGTGACGATGTATACATTCATTTATATTTTAAAAACTTTAGAGAAACAGAAGGTCACTTACATACCCTAAGGATTGAGACAAGGCCAGAGCATTACTCACATTTCAAAGAAATACTAGAGAGGATAGGAATACGAGCAAGCCGAGTAGAATTTGTAAGCTGTGATGTAGCGTATGATATACAAACGGGCTTGGAAAATATAGTGGTGATACCGACAGACGCACGGAGGAATATGACACACTTTGATACAACACGGTATTTTGGTAGAAGTGACCAACGTAAACGGAATGGTTTCTGTAGGATTTATGATAAACGACTAGAACTAGCAAGGAATAAAGGAATTTATTTAGCACATGAATTAAGCCGAATAGAAGTGGTGTACAAGGTAAATGAGCAAGTACTGCTTAAAGACCTCATGAAACATCCACCAAAACAGAATGAACACTATTTTGCGGCGGTGGTCATAGATTGGGAAGAATTTAAGAAAAAACAACAAGAACGGGTAGCTAGCATGCGAGATGGAAGAGATATGTATACACAGTATATACGAAGGGAAATAAAAAAGACCCTTACGAATTAGTATCGATTGGACTTCGACGAATTAGCAAGGGTGGAGTGAAAAAGATTGATAGAAGAACCAAGTTCAATAGTTCTGCGAGTGAGTTAATCGTTTATCTCCAATACAAGTAGATCTTGGATCGAGACATGTAATGTGTCGCACAAAGCTGAAAGGGTACTTATATGCAGACGTTGTATGGGTTGTGTACATAAATCATTGACGGTATTAGGACGCAATGAGGTTTGCTTGGCCAGTTGCCGACGGCTCATTTGTTTTTCAATTAAAATTTCATTGAGACGTAGACGAATAGTAGAAGACATAATAAAAACACCTCTATGTTAGATTGTAAGGTTATGTATAGTGTACGACCATACTAGAGAAAAAACGACTGTAAAATAAAGGGTTGTGCAGAATTTGGGTAAGGTCGTACAGTATGTTGTAACGGATATACGTTACACACAAGTTATCCGCAAAAAACGGGTAAGCGTTACAGGGACTTTAATTGCTGTAACGGGAGGGGCATTATGAAAGAGAAAGTAGTTGGTTATGTACGAGTTTCAACAGAAGGGCAAGTACGTGAAGGATATAGTTTAGCGTATCAAGTAGAAGAGATTGAAAGGTATTGTGACGAAAGTAAGCTACAATTGCTCCACATATATGAAGATAGAGGACTCAGCGGAGCGACAGTTGATGAAGATGGATTAACTATGGAGCGAGAAGGCTTGCAAGAGCTATTGGCAGATATAGAATATCATCAAGTAAGTCAAGTAATTGTATTAAATACGTCTCGTTTGTGGCGCTCTGATATGGCAAAAGTATTGATACAACGAGAGTTGAAAAAATATAACGCAGATGTGAAAGCAATTGAGCAGCCAAATTACAGCATCTACACACATGAACCAAATGATTTTTTAGTGAATGGGATGTTGGAGCTATTAGACCAATGTCAACGATTAGAGATTGCATTGAAACTAAGTAGGGGCAGAAAGAAAAAAGCTGAACAAGGTGGCTATGCAGGTGGTGGTGTCATGTTTGGTTATACAGTACAGAAAGGGCGAAAAGTATTAGAAGTGGATACAGAGAAAGCGATCGTTGTACGGAGGCTATTTGAATTAAGACATTTTTTTAAACATTGGTCACTATCTCAATTGGCAGAACAGCTCAACATGGAAGGCCATCGAACAGAGAAAGGGAAACGATTTACAAAAGTACAAGTGAAACGCATTTTAGACCGAGAAAGCTTTTATCGGGGAATTTATACATATGGGCAAATTCAAGCAAATGGGCAACACCCTGCAATAATTTGAAGGGCTACTTAAAAAAGGTGCTCATTTACTTATATATCTTCATATAACGGTGAAAATGGATAGGCTTTCGTCCCAATGCGCACCAGTTGGTGAACGCTCGAACTAAGGTTGCCGGCATTTTCATTCCATTGAATAGGAGGATAAGTTAATGCACGAAAGACAGAAGCATTTTTATGTGGGGGTAGATTTACATAAGCAACACCATGTGGCGGTTATTATTAATTGTTGGCAAGAAAAACTAGACGAAATAAAGTTTGAAAATAAACCTTCTGCTTTTTCAACTTTTTTATTGGATATTTATAAACATATGGAGGATGGTTTGACACCCATTTTTGGTTTAGAAGATGTTGGAGGTTATGGGAGAGCGTTAGCTAAATATTTAGCAGACCATGAACAAATTGTAAAAGAAGTGAATCCAGCTCTTTCATACGCTGAACGAAAAAGCCATATGACCACACAAAAAATCGATAGTTGGGATGCAGAATGTGTAGCCAGAATTTTGGTGAACAAACTAGAGCAGTTACCAGACGCTAAACCACATGATTTATATTGGTCGATACAACAACTGGTCACTAGAAGAAATGCATTAGTAAAGGCACAAGGAGCTTTAAAGAACCAACTGCATATTCAATTGAGCCACCATTACCCGAGCTATAGAAAGTTTTTTTCAGAGGTAGATGGAAAAACAGCATTGGCATTTTGGGAACGATACCCGTCTCCACCATGTATAGAAGAAGTAACTGTTAAGCAATTGACCATATTTTTATTAGAAGCTAGAAGCAATACATGTTCGGTGAAAAAAGCGAGTGAAATTTTAAAATTGGTGAAAGAGGATGGAAACACAATAAGAGAACACCAAGAAACACGAGACTTTCTAGTAAAGAGCATCGTCCGAGACATTTCATTAAAGAAACAGGAAATGCGCTATGTGGAGCGAGAATTAAAAGGGTTAATGAGTTTACTAGACTTTCAACTAGAAACAATGCCTGGCATAGATCTCGTTACAGCTTCGGCTTTAATTGCAGAAATAGGTGATGTACGCCGTTTTCCAAATGCCAACAAATTAGCACGATTTGCGGGCATTGCGCCTGTTTACTTTGGTTCTGGTGGGAAAGGAAGGGAACAAAAAAGCAAGCAAGGAAATCGGGCGCTACACGCTTTATTTTACAACTTAGCCGTACAGCAAGTACAAGTAGCAAAAGGAAGTAAGCTGCCAAGGAATCCAGTATTCCATGCATACTACCAACGGAAACTAAAAGAAGGCAAAACAAAAGGACAAGCATTGGTTTGTATAATGAGACGGCTTGTAAACATTATATACGGCATGATGAAACACAAAACAGCCTATGAATTGCCGATAATAAAAGAGGAAAAAGTAGTAGTTTAATAAGGTTGAAGATAGATTGTTTTTTAATAGTGGATTTTAAGATTACAACATAGGGTACGGGTAATGCTGTTCAGGAAACAACAGAAACGAATTTTATCATATTTAATAAAACACATAAAAATGCAGCACCAAAGCCACGAGGAAAAGGTCCAAATGATGGTAAACTAGAATCACACCACGGTTTACAAGGAGAATGGGCAAAAGAGAATTTAAAGCAGTATGGATATGATTATAAAAAGGCACCTACAGTAACAATTGAGACGAAAAAAGGCTTGCCACATACAATTATCACTAACCGACAAAATGCTAGAAGAGATGGTAGAGTTTCTGAGGGGAAAGGCAAGTGGAGTTCGACTCTACAAGAAGAACTTCAAAACACTTTGAAGGATTTTAAAGCTACAGGATTCACTAAAGAAACGATAGAAAAAGTAATGGAACAGCAATATAAAATGCTAGATAAACTTAAAGTACCTTATAAAAGGATTGATTTGAATGAGTATTATTGATGAAATAAGTAACCTGTTTTCAATAGAAGCTAAAGAGTTACCTGCAACAGAGATGGAGATTAAGGAACTTATTGATTTCTCTTCAATAGAGATTCCCGCTGACTATATTGAAATTGTAAAACTTGCTACGGAAATTGAAATTAATGTGAAAAATGAAATGTATATACGTATTTGGGGACCATCAGACTGTATTGAAATGAATGAAGCTCATTATATTCAAAAATATATTCCAAACTCACTTGCAATTGGGGATGACGAGGGTGGGAACGTTTTGATATATTTGGAAGGTAAAGGCGGCTTCGGCCTTTATATGGTTGGATTTGGAAATTTAGATATGGTTGATGCAGTGAAAATCGCACCTTCACTTAGGGATTTATTAGTAAACAATATAGGAATAGATGAGGTAATGAGTGGATATGTATAATTATCAATTATGGAAAGTAGGTAAAAATCCTAGGAGGTATTTATGGTTAGGGATGACCTGAGAAGCAATGAAAAAGAAGAATTTAATAATGTTTTCGCTACAATTTATAATGTAGAGTTACTATTTGAAGAAGAGCCTTTCTTCTTGATAGATCGAATAGCTGAAGAACTGAATGAAATTTGTGGTAAAGATGTAGTGAAAATGAAATCAATGAATTCGAGAAAGAAATAGGACACCGTTTTCCGAACATGTATCGTAACTTTTTGTTAGAAATAGGTCATCGTGCAGGTTTGTTATTTCAAGGCACAGATATCTTCTTAGGAAGTATAAAGGAATTAACGAAAGAAGCAAAGGGGTTGCTAGAAGAAAACCAAGAATCCTTCAATTTACCAGAGGATGCTTTTGTATTTTCTATGCATCAAGGTTATGAATTTAATTATTTTAGATTTAGTGAAGGAGATAACCCTCCAGTATATCAATATATAGAGGGTGAGGGAGAACCTAAGTTAGCCTGGGATAGTTTCAGTAGTTTCCTTTCAGATCAGATTAATATTACCTCTGAATTTGTCAGAGGATAAAAGTTGTGTGACTATACTTTTTAAAATGATTGTTAATTAATGGGGGTTACTCTAATAGAGAATAGCTTTATATTATGGTAGGAAGTTTACGCTTAAAAGAGGAATTCTAGACATTATCATACATGTCGAATATTAAAACTCGATTATTAGTCTTATAATTAGTACTCTTAAACGATAAAATAATTATTAAAAACTAATAGAGATTAGAATCTCCTAAAGATAATGTGAGGAAAATTGAATTTGATAAATTTATTAGAAAATTTCCTGGATTAGAAATTATCTCAAATAATAACTTCCAACTAATTTTTATTATGACAAGGTTGCCTGAAGATTAGCAATTTGCCTAGCAAAAGAAGACGGTATGTTATCAGATAGATAGGTTTGCATCATAGTAACTAAAAAATTCCCCTGATTGGCTAAATGCTTTTCAGGGTTTTTTCCTTTAATTACATTAAATCGGTAGCCGACCCTATACCGGTCGTCAGCAACGCCAAAGCGATCTACGAAGCCACCGTCGGAAAAGATCCGTTTACAGGCAGGAAATTAGAGGCCTGGGAACGAGGCGCCTCGGCCGCAAGTATATTGGGCGGCCCAATCGTCAAAGGCATCAAGCATGGCGGAAAAGCTGTAGTGGGCATCGTTAAAAATGGCAGCAAGTCTACTAAAAAAACAACAGCGGCTTCAAAACCAAAAGACACTCCAAAGCAGAAGAAGCAAGAGGAAAAGAAAAAGTCCGATACACTGCAGTTGCCGGTTGTTAATAAGAAACAGACGAATTCAACTTCACAGAATGGTAATAAGCCAGTAACTACGAAACAGCAGAACACAGGCGCGGGTAATGCGGTACCACCTAAGGCAAAGCCTAGTAATATTGAAGTTGAAAAATATGGTAAACTTAAAAATGATAAATCGACATCAGGACAAGCACATCATCTAAATCAAGATGCTGCATTTAGAACTGTCATACCGAAAAAAGAAGGTATGTCGGTAAAATTAGAGGGTAACGCACTTAAAGATGTTGGTACTCCTCATTTTAACGCTCATAAAACAATGGAGGAATTTTGGTCGCAATATAGGAAGGGTGGAGAAAAGTACCGAGAAACACCGACATGTGGAGAATATACAAAAGCATTATATAAGTCGTTACAAGATGCTGGCTTATCAAAAGAGGATGCATTTTATGCAACAAAAGAAGCAATCAAACAACGCCGGCAGTATGGATTAACATATGATACGCCTGTCCCTAGAATCCCTGGCCCTATGAATAGTTTGAAGAAGTTTTTATTTAAAAATATACCATAGTTAGGATGAAAACTAATGATTATTGAAAAAGAAATTATTGATAGAATTTGTAGTATTGATTGGTTTTCAAATTGCGGGAATTCATGTGGTATTAGTACTCAGCTTACTATTGTTGAGGAAGTTAATTGGAAAAAAGCCATGAAGCATTCTCAAAGTAGATATTGGGAAGAGATTACCTTGGAAGCAAGCAATGAACTAACTGAATTTTTAGCTGTAAATGCACCCGCGAAATATAAAGAGTGGAATAAAATAGTTAGAGAAGGTAAAGGAATAATAGAAAAATCTGTAGTTCCTGAAATAACCGAATATCTTAACCGGCAAGGGTTATCTCATACAATTTTAGATAATGTAAAATGGGATATTATAAGTGCTATAATGGAACATACTTATAGGATGGAGAAAGAGCCATTCTTTTTCTTAGAATTACTTAAAGTATACGAAGCCGGTAACTTTCCGTGTGGATGGAGAGGAAGCTGGCCAAATGGTAAACTAATTGTTTATTGAAATAAATTGATATGAATAATAGAACGAATGGAGAATTGCTATGCCGGGATTTTTTGAATTAAGTAATTCAGACAAATTAAAAATCGAAGAAGCAAAAGATGAGGTAATTTTTATCTCTAACAAGATATTTACGCTCATTGATAAGAAATTTGAGGACACTACTGAGCTTGAACGCCAAGTATTAGCAACGTTTTGCTTTGGGATGATCAATGCTATTGTATTTAAAAAAGAGCTCAATCATTTACAGACACATTCTATTGCTTCTACCTTATTGACTACTGTGTTCCATTATAGTGAAGAGCAAGCCGAGGATTTTACACAGGAGTTGATAAATTCGACAGATGAAAGCTATCATCCAGTAATGTTTTCAATTATTCGCAGAGGATTAAATGGTTATCAACAGTATGAAAGTAAAGAAAAGAAACAGCTACAAGCGAATGTTTTAGAGGTTTTAGCTATTGTAAATGAAGACTGATAGTAAAACGATTTTGTAAATTCCCTAGGTGAGTACCCATGCTTATCTAGGGTTTTATTTTTGTTGAATTGTCATAACACGTAACGTACAAAATGCGATTAAACAAAAATCCTTTGGACAATATTGGTATCTAAAACGGTCAGAAAAGCCACGAAGAAAGCGGTCATTGCTGCCAAGAATATGGATATCAAGCAAGCTGTCTACACCGTCGCCGACTTTATACCAGTCGTCAGCAACGTCAAAGCAATCTACGAAGCCACCGTCGGAAAAAATCCGTTTACAGGCAGGAAATTAGAGGCCTGGGAACGAGGCGCCTCAGCCGCAAGTATATTGGGCGGCCCAATCGTCAAAGGCATCAAGCATGGCGGAAAAGCTGTAGTGGGCATCGTTAAAAATGGCAGCAAGTCTACTAAAAAAACAACAGCGGCTACAAAACCAAAAGACACGACCACTCCGAGCCAGAAGAAACAAGAGAATAAGCCAAAGCCTAATACAACGCCGGGGCCGGCTGGTAATAAGAAACAGACAACTTCAACTCCGCAGAATGGTAATAAGCCTGCAGCGGCGAAACAGCAGGGTAAGGGTAATGATATAACTAAAGGCTCTTACTCTAGTTTTAGAGATTTAATGTCCTTAGAAGAAACTACACGATACGATAAATATTGGTATAATTTGGGTGTAGATAAAGCGACAAAGGCAAGAGATGCTAAATTGGCGGAAATTGGGACTTGGAGTAATACTAAAAAGAATGATATCACCACTGTAGTAGGAGGGGTTGACCTCAATACAGGGAAAGTTGCAGTGGGTACAAAAAGTAGTAAGCAATATTCTGGAAAACCTATTTATGCTGAGGATTTAGTTGTTGAGCAATTAGGAGGGAACCATCAAAATATTATTATGACAGATGCTATTAGACCGAGAAAGGGAAGCAGTATTCCAGTATGTAAAAGATGGCAAACCAAACTTCCGGAAAAATAATTTATTGAGGGGACGGAGTGTGATTAATGAATATAGAAGAGTTATATAAAGAGTCAGAATGTTGCATGGAATTCAGTAACCAGGAAATTTTGGATTATTTTATCCAACCACTAAAGGATAACCCAAATGTACTGATTAAGATTTTATCGGAAGACAAGGAAATTTCAGAATTTGAAGACGAAAAAATTGAGATAGTTTGTCTGGATGGAGATAAAGAAGAACTATATATTAGTTTTATGGGTTGCCAAACTTCAATATTTATTAAAAACGAAGAAATAATGTTCATCGATGAAAAAGCAAAAGGTAATTATACAACAAGTGATACAAAATATAATGTTGTGTATGAAGGTATTCTTAGGACATTGACACATAAAGAAATACTTATGTTGTTTGTTGATTTTATAAATTGCTTTATAGGTGTAAATGATATTTGTATTTATGAAGAAGTAATAGATGGTAGTCATTCTTATCCAAAATGTAACTATCGGATACAGATTAAAAAGGAATGGGCTGGAAAGAAAAAAATAAGATTCGAAAATATTTACCTAGACCTCGAATAATAATTTTGAAAATAGGTGAAACTTTTCTTCTTCAACTTTGGATTAAATAGAGTATTCTTGTCGAGCGGCATTAGAAAGTTGTCACCGTCTTTTATTTTTGTAGAGACATATTATAAAAGGTAGTAGCTCTTTTAGTTACCTGTATTATTAAACCTTGATTGGCTATTCGCCTTTTAAGGTTTTTTTACTTTAATTACATTAAATCGGGGCCGTCTTTATACTGGTTGTCAGCAACGCCAAAGCGATCTATGAAGCCACCGTCGGAAAAGATCCGTTTACAGGCAGGAAATTAGAGGCCTGGGAACGAGGTGCCTCAGCCGCAAGTATATTGGGCGGCCCAATCGTCAAAGGCATCAAGCATGGCGGAAAAGCAGCGGCAGGCATCATTAAAAATAGCGGCAAGTCTACTAAAAAAACAACAGCGACTTCAAAACCGAAAGACACGACCACTCCGAGCTAGAAGAAACAAGAAAATAAGCCAAAGCCTAATACAACGCAGGAGCCGGCAGGTAATAAGAAACAGAAGACTTCAACTGCGCAGAATAAAGATAATTCTAGGCTGAATGAAGTTAAAACATTTGTAGATGTAGGACAACAATTTAAAAATGGTAGAAAAAATAGATTAAAGCCCAATGTGAGATATAAAACAGGCGAATATGATTATTTTTATGAAACAGATAATTTAGGTGGAATTTCTAAATTCGAAACAGATAGTTTACAATTAACTAAAAGAGAAGAAAGATTGTCACATAGTAGAAATACTCCAGGTAAAATAAAAGGTAAAGATCATGCAGGGCATTTAGTAGGTGACCGATTTGGAGGATTACCTAAAATTGATAATTTGGTTTCTCAATTATCTGATGTTAATCTAAAGCAATATAAAAAAATTGAAGACAAATGGGCTGCAGCATTAAAAGAAACACCACCTAAAAAAGTAACGGTTGATGTTGAAATAATTTATTCTGGGAAGGATATGCGACCAGACAAATTTATAGTGAATTACTTTATTGATGGTAAGCCGGGTTCCAAAGAGCTTCAAAACTAATCAAAGGAGTGAAATAGCAGTTTGAAAAAATTTGAAGAGAGATTTAGTGAATTACAAGCAGATATGATAGCAATATGTATGGAATATGTGGAAGATAGAGCTGAAAAAGTATACGTTTACGCTTCACGTGAAGAAGGAGTTACTTCGAGTAGTTATTTTTACTTAATTAATAATAAGTATGTAGAATGTCATAAAGTGAATGACGCTTTGGCTGACGGGAATGAAAAATATGATGTTTCCCCTCAACGAATGCTGAGGGTATTACGCATAATAAATGAAGATATAGAAAAAGCGGCGAAATTGTGCGAAGAATATGAGAGGGATATGCCAACTGAGATGAAGTTAATATACGATGTTAAAACTGGTAATTTTAAAGCGGAGTACAAGTATGACTTAGTTTATACACATGACGATATTAAAACAGCAGATGATATAGCGGATGAGTGGTTTGAGGAGATAAAAAATAATAACATTTAAACTAAGATGGGTTAGCTAAAAGTGGAGCATAAATGAACTATTTATTATTCATTTGTGCTCCACTTATTTGTAATATAATACAATTAATTATATTGATTTACAAATATATGAAATCATTTAAAAAATCAAGCTGCTGATGAATCAGTAAGTTTAGTTGTGTTTTCGATGCAACTGTAAACAGAAAAGCCTTTATTCCATGCACATAATTTAATGTGAATCGAAATCTATTGCTAACGCATATGTCTAAAGAAAGCAAATCCATTTAACCAAGTGAAAAGGCGTGATATAGAGAAATAATCTATTATATAGTGTTAATTATTTCATCTATCCAAACGCTAATTTAGAACTATATCGGAAATCTTTAATATAAAAAATACAATATTCTATCCTAAATTAAGAAAGTTATAAAAATAAGTAGCCGTTACAAAAAACAAGCTTGCATCAGTTCAAAGCCAGAAGAAACAAGAGAATAAGCCAAAGCCTAATATAACGCCGGCGCCGGCTGGTAATAAGAAACAGACGACTTCAACTCCGCAGAATGGTAATAAACCGGCAGCGGCGAAACAGCAGGGTACGGATAAAGGACTAGCTTCTAGAGGTTATAAACCAATTCCGGGTGGAAGAACTTTTGATGGTTTTGTGAAAAATAATGTGCCTATTGAAAAAGAAACTTTACTACATACAAAATCACCGAAATTTAATAATGTTAATGGTGATGCCCCAAGTCAGTTTAAACGCTTTGGATCTGATTGTCATGCTAACTTAGCACCACATGTACATCAACCCGCTAGAAATGCCGCACCGAATGGAAATATTTATGGCGGAATGGGTTCCAAAACGTCAAATGGTGGTGTAACAACACCACATGCAAAAGATATAAAATAATTATAAGGCTATTTAAAAACGGCGAATATCAAGAATAGGAGAAACAAAAAAATGGATGAAAACTTCGATTGTACACAATTTTTTTCCTTTGATACAAGTTTATCCATGCAAGAGATAGTATTGTTATTATCAGATTTGAAAAATCATGAGTTTCTAATTTTAAAAAGTGATGACATAAGGGAAGTTAAAAAAAGATATTTAGAAAAATATATGAGCTCTTATTTGATTGAACTAAAAAATAATAATTTTATAGGGGAATTGCAAGATTGGAGTAATTTTGAAAGCCCTCCTAGTATTGTGAAATTATTTTCTGATGTTTCAGAGAAAATTGCGAAGAATATCAATATAACAAATTACTCTATTTTCCTTTGCAAATTTGCACAAGAAAATGTTACTGAAGATAAAATTTTAGAAACAAAATCTAATGAGATTTTATCAGCTCTCTATAATATGTCTAACTTCAGTTACGATTTATGGATGGATAATCTTATCTTAAAAATAAATGAGTAACTTTAAAATGTTTTAGATTTTATATAATGAGACAGCCCGTAATCATTATATATGGCATGGTGAAGCAAAAACAGCCTAGGAATTACCGACAAAAAAAAGAAGATAATTTAAGATGACTTGTGATGAATTGAAGGCTATTTGATTATGATTACGAGATTAATAATGGTGATTGGGATACAGATTTGGTTCCGTTCCTTGACGTAAGTAATGGTAATTATTTATGTATAAGTAATAATGAGTTCAATAAACGATTAAGGCTTCAATCCCATGAATGTAATACCAGTCATAAGTACGAAGGGATAGCAGATACTTTTAAGGGAGCGAAAAAAGATGATTAATTATGGAGAACTTTATTATAATCACTATAATAAATTTTTAGGAGATCCAATTGACCGAGAAGTGTTTATGAATAATAAAGAAATGCCCAAAATACAAATTTTAAAATATGAAAATATATTTGAAGAATGTTTAGTTTATAATACTCTTGGTGTTAGTAAGTACGAGGGAATAATTGGCGAAAACATAGAAGTTTCTATGGTAGTTGACGGAGCATTTAATAGTACAGCATATATACTTGCGAATGTGTTATTTTATTGTATTGGTAATCAAATGAAGATGGGGAGAGGCATAGCGATAAGTGGTATTGAGAGCATTGATGTAAAGTTTGTTGAAAAATACGATAAGAGTGCAGTTTACGTTACTGACCCTTTTGCTTTCCCAGATGAATATTCCGAAGTTCTTACTGAGAGTAAAGATAATAAGAATGGCAGAGTTTTATTGGCATTTTTTATTTCACAATCAGAGTATGAGTATTTTGGAAAGTATGGTACTGAAAAATTTGAGGATTTGTTAGAAGAGAGAAATATCGATCCATTTAATGTTAGTAGAAAATCTGCAATCTAAATTTTTATTGGCAAAAAAACTATAGTGGTGAAGAATACTAAATATCCCTCGGAAAATGAAAGTCTACTAAAGCAGAAGTGATTAAAATATTAAAGGAAATAAGCAACAAACAGCCTGACAAATACTTAGAAAAAATTAACAATATTATTAAAATTAACAGATGTTGAGAATCTAACTTAAAGAGACGGATAAAGTTCAAACCTGAACTGAAATTACAAGTATTGTACAAAATACAATGCACCCTGTAGTAGAGAATGTTAATGATAAATTAGCTTCAAAATTCAAACCTGAAATACCTTGGAAATCAGGAACAAAAATCTAAGAAATTGAACAAATGCACGGTGAAATTGATAAAGCTTTAAAAGAATCTTTACATAGGATGGGAAAAGTAGACAAGAGAGGAGGACCAAATAATTTAACGTTTCGAATCTATAAACTGGAAGAATATAACCGCAAAATCAATATAGGTACAAAAATAATTAATGATAAGGAGTAGGGCAGAATGAGAAAGTATCCCTATTTTACTTGTTCATTGGTAATATTTTCTGAAGAAGATATTTTTGGTGTTGCAAAGATTATTTCTGATAAGTTAGTTGGAGGTATTCCATTTGGAGGGCTAGAAGATTATATTTATGAAGAAGTACCAGCAGTATACATTCATGAAAATATATTAGGGTTTGAGTTAGTAATACAGGGACCCGGGGGAGAAAGTGGATACATTTTTAAAAATTTATCCTTATCCATGCAATAGTAGACCTGATGATATTGAAAGAGTTACAGTTGAAATTACAGAGTAATGCAAAGGAATAAAAATAAACTGGGATATTAGGTGAAAAAAGTACATGTTTGTCCATTATAGGCATCAAGTACTTTTTAATATGCGCATAGGTGAATTTATTCCATATTTGGCTCAATATAATAAATTTTTAAATTTAATTTTCTAATAATAAGGAAGATAATATGGGCATAAAAGAAATTCTTCAAGAGATAAATGAAATAGAAAACTGTAAAGTAAATCCATCGGAAGGACTTCCAGAAAACATTGAAGAAGGTGATGTTCTTCCTAAAGATTTACTTGAATTTTATAATATTTGTGCAGGAGTGGATTTGTTTACTAATGCAGATTTTGGCATTACTATCGTTGGTCCTGAAAAATTAGTGCTTGCAAACCCTATAATTGTGGGGGAAAAATGCGAATATGATATTTCCTCACATTGGTATATAATTGCTGACCTTGGTAGTGGAAATTATTTATCGATTGATTTACACCCTAACAGGTTAGGGAAATGCTATGATAGCCACTGGGATTCCCATGGTGTAGTAGGGAGCAGTACAGTTGTAGCAAATTCATTTACTGATTTGTTAAATAGATTATTAGTAAGTAAAGGCGAAGGTGATAGCTGGTATTGGTATAGTGATGATTTTGAATCGCTAGGGGATGCTTATGATGGAATTGAACTAGAGTAGAAATACAAACTTCAAAAGACGTATAAACTTGAAAGCACTTGATAGCCAACTACAGGCAGCAAGTGCTTTTTACTTTATTATTAAAATAATACGATTACAAAACCCAAAGCCAAAACCACCCCGAGCAAGAACAAACAAGAGAATAAGACAAATCCTAATACAAAGCAGACACCAGCAGGTTATAAGAAACAGACAAATTTAACTTCGCAGAATGGTAATAAATCTGTAACGCCGAAACAGTAGGATAATAAGGGTATAGTAAAACCCAAGTTACCTTGAGATAAAGAATTAAGTGTTGCTATTAACGTATATTTACATTTAAAGGTAATTTATATATATAATAACAGGGGGGGCTAAAAGGAGGATTATGAAATTGGATGTATTTAAAAATATATCTTTCAGAGGAAGAGTCGCATATGGAATTAGTTGTTTTGAGAGTGCACTCATAGCTTTAAAATATAATCTTGATGAGTGGAAGTTTATTGTGAACTATCTATGGGAGTTTACTAGTATACAATATTTAGATGAATGGAGTGATACAGTAGTTGAATTAATTCCTGAGAATTTACTCGAATTTAAAACATTTGAAGAGGAGGAGTTTGAGCGCTTAAGTAAGGATGAGTTCATATATTTATATAACTTGTATCAAACTAATGATGGGTCAATAGACATCTTGCTACGTGCTATCTATGAACTTGGAATCAGTCGTGCCTATACTGTAATTGAAGGATATGGCGAAAGTAGTTTGAAATCTTTGGAGAAAATTATCGATTTCATGATAGAAAACAAGTTTCCCTTACCAAACATTGACCCCTTCTTGGGTTTTTCTATCGAGGAAAACAGTGGTTGGGGGAATAAGTTTGATGGAATATCATTATCTAACATTCTGTAACATAGAAATTGAGCGACTACCTTATAAATAATGAATTCAATCTTTAACCCTGTCACACCTTATGAACAAAAGGAATCCTGTAACTACAACAGGAGAAGGAACCAGCATTATCATATACATATTGATAGCGGATATAGAGAAAGTAACAGTGGCCCATTTATTAAATTTAGTGGTCATACTGATGGTATGAACTCTTTATCACACTTACATCAATACACCTATTAAGATCCAGGGAAAAACATTAAAGAAAAATATGTTTATATGTTTGATGCTTCTACTGGCAGAATGAGAAATTTGAGAGTGACAAAGAATAATGATATAAAATTTGTTGATTAAAGAAGGAGCAGTAAATCAGTGAATATAAAAAATAAAGAACTTATAGAAAAAACACTTAGTGGTACGTTTGTTTACGAAAGAATAGTAAAGATTGAATATAATGTTGAAAATGATTTTGAAGATAACTATGTCGGAACTTTGGATCTTACTTTTCATGTTACTCTTTTAAAGACAAAGGATCCATACAAAATAAGAGTTAGATATTATAATGTTGATGATTTAACAATAAGAGAGGCAACAACTTTTCCCTTGTCAGGGGATTTGATAATTCATGATATGAAAGACCAAGGTTTGGTAAGTAGTCAGCGTTATCATGTACATGATGATAGTGGTTATGGTGAAAATGATGGATTTGAATTTATTGAATTTTATTGTACTTCTATTAAAGTGATTTCGGTAGAAGAGTTTTATAAGGAATACTAGTCAATGTCTAATATGAATTAACTTGATGGATTTGAATTTTTATGTTGTAAACATCATTCGAAATTATTTTCTATAGAATATTAAGGTAAATTAGAGGGATATAGATGAATGAGTTATTAAAAATAACAATTGAGAAAGTAAAAGAAGATTTTATATCTGAACCAGATAGTATCATTTATGGTGAATTAAATGATGGAAACAAAAGTATTTGCTCGAATGAGGATCCCCTTAAAGAATATTTTGACTTCTTACGAATTTGTGATGGAGCAAGATTTGGAGCAATTGATTTATGGTCATATGGTGAGTTACCTTTACATCAGACTCGGATTTCCGATTTTTCAGGAGGACCAGAAAAATGGATTGAAGTTGGACAAATCTTATACGAACCTTTAGTCATAGAAAAGGAGTCAGGTTTTGTTTACTGTTTTTACCAAGGTCATCCAGCGAAAATAGGACAAACTTTAGGCGAGTTTGACTGTTTCATGCTTAATTATGTTTTTGGGAAAAAGTATAAAGAATTAATTCCTGAATCTCATTTAGACGATTGGTATCAGTACCTCGAAAGGGTTGGATTAGCTTAATTTTTGGGTGTTGTAGAAAATCTAAACTAATAGTAGTTATACCGTTATGGAATGCTATGATCAAGAAACATACAAATTAGTTGGGGCTGTCATTAAGTTTGTATAATGTCTAACAGCCTAAAGAACAATGCCGCAATACAAGATAACCATCTGTGTTGTGGTTTCTTTTTTTATCTGTCGAAATAATACATAATAAATACAATCGTAAGGAGACGACTTAGCTAAAGCTGGTTTTTCACGTAATATCACTAATCAAGTTCTTGGCCAGCAATTAGAAGATGTCAGATAAACTAGGTGTTAAGGATGAAAGGATGGATTATTAATGCACATACTAAATAGAATCAGTAGTGTGTATACAATTGATGCCAGAAAATCTCCTTCGAAAGAAGAGGAAATTAAAGCACTTCAGGATTTTTCGACAATAGATGTCCCCACAGATTATATAGAAATAATTCAGCTAGCTTCAGACATCGAATTTAATATTGGCAATCAAATGTATATCCGAATTTGGGGAGCATTGGGGTGCATAGAAATGAATGAAGCTTATAAAGTGCAGAAATATCTCCCGAATTCGCTCGCAACTGGTGATGATGAAGGAGGCGGTGCATTAATCTATCTACATGGAAAAGATGGTTTTGGGTTACATTATTTGAGATTCGGAGATTTGGACATTGAGGAGGCAATGAAAATTGCACCATCTCTAGCCGAATTATTAGTAAATAATATAGGTGCGAATACTTTATTAGACATTTGAAAAAAATTAGGGACTTTGATTGGCTTTATAGCCTTTCAAGGTTTTTTATGATTTAGGACGAAGTATCAGTGAAAAAGCATTGAATTAAAAGCCGATGATTGCAAGAAAACTTAATAGGTTAGTTACAGTGATATTAAAATAACAACGGGTTATAACTGTACACGAGATGACAAAGCAAGTAAGGCTAAAATTGGTAATGAAGAATGACATAAAAGTAAGTGATTAAAAAGGAAAATTCAGATGATATTGGAGTGAGACAAAATGAAAAAGAATGTGTTTTGAATAGAGAGCCTATAATGGTACTGCCACCATAGAGAATGGGAAGCCAGATTCGGCTCTTTCAGGTAAGTATATTACAGATACATTTCATGACGATACTATTCTGTCTAATGGAAATATTGCATGTGTGGGTAAATTTGGTAAAATTATGAAGGAGCAGGTATAGATTAATAAAGGAGTTTAGAGAATAATATGGAGCAGAAACTTAAATTCTTAAGAGAATATTTCAGTGATAATGTAAAGCTTATTCCTAGCAGTGAGATTTTTAACATTAATAATGAAACACTACCTAGTTTATGGGTTGAATTATTTAGCGAAAAAAACGTTGAGAAAAGAATTGATTTTATTTTATCTATATGGAAAAAATATGTGGCAGAAGAATTAAGGAACACTATTTCTTATTTGTCTGAGCACCTAGAAGAAGTGGAATTGATGATGGTAGATGGCAGATACTCGACTTTATACACTATTAAAACAGACAGTGGAAAAACAATATTCTATGAAGGAAGAAATCCAAACGATTTATTTAACAATGAGGTGTTAAAAGAATCCTGGAGTGAAATTCCGTCATCAATACGTACTTTTTATGAGAATGTTCACAACGGTTTTTACTATTATGCAAGTCGTTCTATGGGGTTGGTTCCCCTAGAAAATGTCACATATTTTGATGACGATGAATGGGGAATTATTGAGGAGTTAGAAGAACCGATACAAATCAATCTGGAAACTACTTTTGGTTTCTTTAAAAGTGGTATGGGTGGTTATGTTGCAATAGATACTAATAACTGCGTCAATGATAATGCAACTTTATGGTGGACGAATAAAGAACCTAGATACAATATTAATTTTTGGGATGTAGTTGACGAGTGGATTGTAATAGGTTTTGAGGTTTAAGTTTGATAGTAGAAGATCACTCCCTAGTTAGAAATAAATCATTTAATGGGAAATATAAAACGCCATATAGAAATTGCCAAAAGACATTTATAAATTTCAGTAATGATTATCGTTAATAGAACTTTTGAATAAATAGGCGGGATACTTATGTGGAGTTTGTCAGATAAAACGAGAGACGTATTGCTACAAGCAGGATGGAATCCAAATAAAAAGGTTGAATTAACTGAAACAATAAAGTTTTTAGAGGCGATGGGATATCAAATGTTTAATCCGGTGGTTGATGCATTAAGTCAATTTGGTGGGGGTGAATATAAATTCAGGCATCCGGATGGAAGTTTGGAAACCTTTCATTTTAGCCCAGAAAAAGCTATAGGGGATTACTATGAAAAAGAAGACTTTGAAGAATTTGAGACGCGAGTGAAAGAGCCGTTCGTCGTAATTGGAGAAGCATATCGTGGAAATATAATAATGTTTATTTCGCAATCGGGAAAGGTGTTTGGAAAAAATGGGTCCTCATTATTTAAGTTTGGGGAGGACATATACGAGGCACTAGACACTCTTTGCTTATTTAAAAAGCCAGTAGAAATAGAGTAATAGAGTTCAGTTATTCAATTTCTGAGATAATTGGCTCTTATGAAGCAATACATGAGGAAGCACCAGATACTTTAAGTGATAAATATATACATTTTTTTCAAAAGGAATTATTTGATGGTCAACTATCATTTGATTTTACCCAAACTGATAATCCGCAGATTGTTATGACTAATGAGGACAGCCATTTTGTAAGTTATTTTGCAGATAACTTTGAAAAATTGTTATTTCAATGCGCATTTAGTAAATATGAAAGTTTAAATTATGATAAGTGTATGATGATTACGGGATCACCTAACATGCTTAAAGAAGCAATACAGAGGCACCATGAATCGGATGTTCTTAGGATAATTGATAAATTTTCGAAAACATATGATTTTCAAAGAGCATGGTTTAGTGACTTGACTCATCACATAGGTTTTAAAGACGGCATTAGCTTTTACATCGAAAGTAGGAATAATGCTTTGTATGGGTTTATTGCAGGTGATTTAGATAAACAAATCGACAATATTGGCGAAACCTTACTAGCAGAATTGAATGTTAATAAAAACAATTAAAGCTTTCACACTGTGTATAGACAAGTTTTAACAGAATATTGATGTATCAATGGTAATTTTGGAAAGGATGAATAATTTACATAAAGAGACAATCGTTGAATTAATAAAATAGGGCATCTAATAATTATTTTGTAGGGGCTTTAGATGATAATAAAATTAGGAATATCGAGAAAAGGCTGAATGTAAGATTACCGGAAAGCTATAAATGGTTTTTTAAAGAATAAGGGGCTGGAAGGGTTTTTGGAATAGAGATTTTGGGAGGCGGACTTTGCGAGGTGCCAACTTGTGTAATTGAAACGGAGGAATGGAGAAAATACGGCTTGCCAATGGATCTCGTTGTCATACAAAACTACGGAATCGGTGTACATTGTCTTGATACTTCAAGGTTAGTCAATAATGAATGCCCTGTTATTGAATGGTCGCAAGATGATGAAGATGAAATGAATGAATATAAAATTTTCTACGTATTTTCAAATGAAAAGTTTGAGGAAAGATAATTGTATCATTTAATTATTATAAAATATTTAATTAGTGAGTATTATTTGTTTTACAATGAGAGTTTTCGAATAGCAACGGGTGATTCACTTAACCGAATCACTCGTTGTTTTTTATGGAATTAACTAAGCATAGGCTGAAAAAAGAAGGGGGAAATAGCGTTATTGAAAAAAAAACCAAAATAGGTTATTTTTATTTAAGTTATATTTTTTCTTACATAAACTAGGAGGGTAGTACTTGTAGGCTATGGTGAACTAATAGAGTTATACAAAGAGGCAGTTGAAAGTAAAAGCGGTTTATTAATAACATTTTCAATCATGTAAAGAAAGCGCAGTGTAACTAAACCCAGAAGATTACACAAACATTCATTAATAATACAGGGAGCTATTTCATGAAACCAGATTTATTTTCAATTATTATGTATCCCACGGTATCTTTCAATACAGAGGAAGCACTAGGGAAAATTCTAGATGTATTCGAATCTAATGATAAATTTGCTCCTACCCACTGGGGCAACAGCGAGCTTGTAAAGGTAGAGTATAACCGTGATGAAATTTTAGAAAAAGTAATTGTAGAGAAAAGTGTATCTGAACTTCACCTTTCTCGAGATAAGGCCGTCAAATATTCAGGATTTTTTAATATTCATTGGAGTCATCGGTCATTTTTTAATTTTGATTTTCGTAAATCAATGGCTAAAAAGATGTGGCCGGCCTTTTTTGAGTTATCGGATCAATTAGCAGAAGTTTTGAAACCAATCTTTGGTGTTACCCATATTTTTTGGCCATTATCCTACCCTTGGAACACTGAACAAGAAAAATTACGAATGTGGATGAATCAATGCTCCTACCCTGTCCCTGTTAAATTTCTACCAAACGGTCCTTTAGGGGTAGGAGCTAGAACGTATATCGGTGGGCATGTATTGGACATGTTTGGAAAAGACTTTTTGTTGAACAGCCCGGCTGTTGTAAGAGAACCGGCTTGGGGAGGGCTTTGCCTTGATGTAGTGCCTAAGCCGTTTGAGGCGGATGATGAAAGCTTACTTGCATCCTGGTTACATGTGATGGAGTATTTAGAAGCTGCTCAAGTAATCGCCATTCCACATTTTGATGAGGACCGGATGGGGGTCTCATTTTGCCCAAATCAGGAATGGGTAAAATATCTAGACAGTTAAGATAAGAGGAGGCAGGTTGTTATCATGCAAGATAAGATGGTAGATAGAAAAAGAATAATGGAGATTATCGATCAAGCAAATATTAATGATGAGGTAATTGACTATTTAAATATAAGTGACGCAGATTTATCTTTTTCAGATTTGTCTGCAATGATGGCAGACGGTATGGAAGCGAAAAGCACGGTATTTCGTGCTGCATCATTAATAGATGCCTCCTTTTCAGATTGTAATTTCGAATCGGCAGACTTTCGTCATGCTAATTTAGAAGGGTTTCATTGTGTAGACTGTATGCTGAATGGAGTCAATTTCCATCAGGCCATTATGCGCTATGCCAACATGAGTGTCAGTATGTGTATTGAATCGTGCTTGAATGAAGTTGACTTTTCAAACGGGGAGATGATGGGTTCTTCTTTTCATCAGAGTACATTTTTGCAAGCAAACTTAAGGGAAGTAGACGGCAAACAAGCCGATTATAAAGAAGCAGATTTATCCTATGCTACATTGACAGAAGGCGATTTCAAAGGAGCCTCTTTTGCAGGGGCAAACCTTACTGAAGTAATGGCTGTTAAAACCAATTTTACAGACTGCGATTTAACAGGTGCCATCCTGAAAAATGGCAATTTTAAAGGTGCTGATTTTACCGGTGCAAAGCTGGAAAATGTCGTGTGGAACGGCGCTGTTATTGACGAAGCAATGTTTGATGAAAATGTAAAAGAAAAGATAGAACAATTGATATAAGTGATGATTGGTGTTGAAAAGTTATTTTGGCTCTTTAGCTATCTAAGGAGGATTTTTGAATAGCAACCAGAGATTTATTGAACTGAATCTTCGGTTGTTTTTTCATTGGAATCTATTGTGCTTAATTAGTAAATATAAGGTTAGTAGGTAGCCTTCCAGGAAAATATACAAGGAATTATCCTTTTTAAGTCGAAATCATGTTCTAATTTATGTTAAATTATGTATATAAAGGTAAATTATAAAATTTATTTATGGAGAAGACAAACTGAATAATCAATTGGAGAGAAAAATGGTAAATCAAAAGAAATTAGAAATGGCGTTTAGAAGATATAAAAATAACTATGTTGATGATATTTATTATAAAGATGTAAAGGAAAAGTATACTGTTAGTGCAAGTAAAATCAAAAATATTGCAGAGTGCAATTCTATAGAAAAAGATCATATATTATTGATTAATTTAAACAAAATACTTTCATACCAATTGTCGCTATGGAAAAATCAGGTGTTAATGAAAGAAGGAAAAAGCATAGAACATTTAAAATCTATGCAAGTGATAACATTTTATCAATGTGTAATCCAAAACCTCTATAAAAACCGATATCCAAAAATGATGGTTGAGTATTCTTTTAGGGAAGTTATTGCAACCTTAATTCATTTCACAATGTACGGGTGGGAAAAAGAGGAGAACATTCTATTCGAGTTCATCGTGGATCATTTTGGCAGCCGTTGGATGGATGCGAATAATTGGAATAAGCATACATGGTTCTTGTTGGAACTCTACTTGCAATATAGAAATAAAACCATCATGGGAACAAATCAAAATCTGCATAGGATGGTTAGAGAGCAATTTAAAGAAGCAGAGCTGGAATATAGTTTAATTCCTGAGGACTTGGAAGTTTATACAGAAGTACTAGAACGGTGGACAACAGCACCACTTGAGGAAATTACGGAGCTAATTGAAAGAATGTCATCATTTCACTCCATCTTGGCATCCGAATTAGGTGAGTCAATTGAATTTGGGGATTATAGATATGGCTTCTATCCATATGAAATTCTATTTCTTATCTATGTGAGACAAAAGCGCGGATTACCTGTACCCCAACATTTTGACGATTTTTTAATGAATACGCCGGAAGCGCAAATGATGATACAGGATCCGGAACCATATCCAGAATGGGATCCTCTTCTGCGTCTGATTGATAATTTTTATCGGAAAAATTATCCGGAATATATCCCGAATAAGCATGGGGCGTTGTTTCAAGGAACCGAGAATCTAGGAGGGAAATAGAATGACAGAAGAAGAGATTGTACCGATTATTTTCAAAAAAAGTGATGAAATAGAGGCAATTCTAAATTACTCGGAATCGGCAAGTATATATACTTCGATATTAAAGTATGGTCTGTCTACAAAGAATTTTCTCTATGTAGATTTTAAAGGTGAAGAAAACTATGAGATCACTAATTATATTTTAGATTACGAATTCAGCCACCAACTCGAATTAGCCTCTCTGGATGAGCTTGAAGACTTGGATACGTTTGAATATGAAGTTTTGCCCGAAAAGATTAAGGAAGTCAATAAAGTATTGTCTACCAAAGGATTTGGACTTTTTTCTTACCCAACTGAAGGGGACTTTTATGCTCTATTTATTGCCAAGCTGGAGGACAAAGCAAAGTTGTTACAAGTAGAGCTGCTGGAGGATGAATACATTCCGTATAAAGAAAGATTTATACAGTACTTCAGCTAAGCGGTGCAATGTATGTGAATTAGATAGGTTGATGATGGGATGAAGCATTTCATTATCGACCTTTTGTTTTGAAGGAATGCATAGAAAAATATAATAAAGAGTTTAAGAGAAAGTACGTGATAAGATGAACGAAGCCGCTATTAGAAAAAAAGTGGAGGACATTATGGAGAAAAGGTACCTACTGGAACCTGTCGATAAACTAATTGCAGAACTTCAAATGACTGTAGCTTTTCCAGGTATAAGGGAATTATTCTATACAGATCGGGAACACGGATACATCAGTAACAGGATTATCGATTATGAAAACAGGAAAAAAGACGGCTTTTCGAAAATGGAATTGATTGATATGGTCAATATCATACTGGATGTTTCCGGAGAAGAGTATGAAATCGATAACCTGTTATTAATAGTGGAAGAGGCAGTAAGGAACACGGATGTCTCAAATTATATTTACTATGCCGATGAAGATTTAACAGCCGAGCAGATTATAGAAAAAGCACTTTCAGGCAAATCATTTAGTAATGAATAAAGTGTAATGCTAATAAAAGAGATATTTTCATTAGTGAGGGATCAAATTGGACATAGACCAAGATATTCTTAATAGAATTAAACAAATTAACTGGTTTACGAATTGTGGGCAGGCGTTGGAAAATGACATGCGGTTTAGTTATACAAGGGTCTATAATTGGAAAGAAGCCATGCGAAGTTATCAAGACCCCAATTGGGAACATGCAACGCTGGAAGCACGCAATGAATTAACTGCTTTTTTACATAACAAGTATCGTAATGAATATGCCCAATGGAACAAAATAGCGAAAGAAGTAAGGGCGTTTATAGAAAAAGAAGTCATACAAGAAGTAGAGAATTACCGTGAAAAGAATGAGCTTGATCAGGCGTTTATCGATTGTGTGAAATGGGATATTGCCAATGCCATTCTGGAATCTGCTTATTCGAAATGTAATAAAAGACCGACATTCTTCCTTGAACTATTAAAAGTCTATGAGGCTGGTAATTTTCCTTGTGGATGGGATGGGAAATGGCCGCAGGGTAATGTAATCGTTTATTAAAGTTGTATTCTATTTTTGAGGAATTAATAGCTTCTGAAGACAGGGAAAACATTATCCAAAAGGTTATGTATTTAATGAATCTAGCAAGAGATTCCGAGGTATCCCGAAAGTAATAGCAGCAATTTCTTTTTAGATGCAATGATTACATAAGTAGGAGCGCTAATAAATGACAGAGGATAATGAAAGGTTCAATAAAATAGAAAAACATGTAACGGAACTTTTTATATCAAGTGCAGACGGCAGTTATGCTGAGGAAGCTCTTATTAAAATAGAAGATAAATACGGCATCAATTTTCATGAAATATATAAGTCATTCGTATGTAAATATGGTCATTCGACCTTTGAGAAGGATGTATGTTACCGACCGATAGAGCCATCTCACTGGACGGACAAGGACGGACTAAACGCTTTCGGCTCTTTTTTCGGTTTTGACGAAGGTGTAGATAATCTGGAAAGAAAGATACAGCAGTATTATGACAGAATCCCGGCTTCCATTGTACCAATCGCCGAAGATTATGCAGGGAATCTTATATGCATAGGAATAAGCGGGGATCGTGAAGGGAAAATCTACTTCTGGGATCACGAAAACGAAATAACAGCCAGGGTTATGCTGGGTGAGAAAGAGTACGAAAGCGTCAGTGTCGATGATTATTGGGAAAATATATATGTAATCGCCGACTCTTTCTTCGATTTTATTAAAAGTTTTGAGTTAGAAAAGAGAACAACGTCAACTAGTGGGGCAAGCATTGTTAATGTAAAAATGAGTGAAAGTTTCCTCGAGATGCTGGAAGGTGCTGAAAAAGATGAGTAAATTTTATGCAGCATCTGATTGAAAGTATAAACCGGACCTACAATAAACGCCGTTGTCCACTAGAGGTTATTTCGAATATAAAAATTAGGAGGACAGAATGAAGAAAAGGCTAAAGAAAAAAGCAGGTAACAGATACAATGTACTGAAACGGGCTAAACGTGAAAGCAGAAAAAGAAGAGGATACAAGTGTATTGATTATGCGATTGTGCCTATGGGGGTAAAGGACAGATCTGGGTTCGATGAGGAAGGATATATATTGGAATATGCTTATGCGACACACTGGGTTGCCGAGCTTATTTACAATAAGGATATATACTTTATTGATGAAAAAATGCCGTGCATCATAAGAGTTTTCCCTTGCAATAAAAATGGCGGTACTCATACAAAATTTCCGCTTCAGCTTATCTTTTACAAAACAGAAGAGCCAAAAATCATCATGTCTATTTTTCAAAAGTTAGTAGAGGATATGAAAAACGATTGCTTTTGGAATACAGTCTATTAAATCTTCTTTCGAAACGCCCGTAGTGTGTAACTTCCTCTTGCAAAATTATCCTAACCATTGATACAAATCAAACTCCCACGGCTGGTTTGAACTGCTCGTGGCAGACAAAGAACAACAAATTCCGATAAGCTACAAAATCGAATAAGAAGGGGGAATTCATTTTGCTGCTATTTTTACGCATTTTATTTTCAGTCCTTACAGTCGCATTCGCAACTTACGGACTCATCACAAAGAATTATGAGTACCAAGGGTATATGGTTTTATTTATGGGATTAATGGCGCTTGTTATGGGTATACAGGAAATTCAGCAGAAGAGAAAAATGATGGGCTGGTTCTTTATTGTAGGATTTGTCTTTACATTTTGTATAGCTATCCAAGGTTTCATATTCGTTTAGCTCAAGAGTCTTTCGTATAAAAAACAGGAAACACGCAAGAATAGGTGGGAAATATACAATTAGCAGATTTACTATGCAAAAATTCAGTCAATACACCCTTTCTTTAGTATAATAAAGCACAGCAACTAGTGAAAGGGGAATGATCATGAGTTTACAGGCGGTACAAGCATATTTCAAAGAAAGAGGTCGCGAGGAGGATGTTGTGGTCCACGCTCGTAGCACAGCTTCGGTACAGGAGGCGGCGGATGCTGTAGGTGTTCATCCGGCACGGATTGCAAAAACATTGTGCTTTCAAGGGCAGGATGCACCGGTTTTAATCGTTGCTGCAGGGGACACAAAGGTGGATAATGCGAAATTTAAGCAAACATTCGGCGTGAAGGCAAAAATGCTGGACCCGGATACAGTGCTGAACGTAACAGGACATGCTGTTGGGGGTGTCTGTCCATTTGCGCTGGCAACGGATGTACCTGTTTATTTAGATATATCACTACAGCGCTTTACAACAGTTCACCCCGCATGCGGAAGTGATAATTCTTCGATCGAGCTGACAGTAGAAGAGCTTGGGGAATACGCAAATGCAATTAAGGTCGTTGATGTATGTAAAGGGTGGGACCCTGAGCTGTCTGAGTGATTTTGAAGGCTACATAATGAGTGCAGAGTGGCAATTTATAAGATGAAAAGCCTCGTTGAAGGGAAATATTTTGAAAAGAATCGGGGAAATAAACCACTCAAATGTTTAAATAGTTAGAAAATTAAAACATTATTACCCAGGAAATGAAGACCTCAAACCAAAAATTGAAATATCTTTTTGGCTTTTTTGTGTAATGGCATACTACGGAATTGATCATATAAAAAACCGGACATCCGGTAAAGAATGTCCGGTCAACCTATTCGATTTAAGGTTTTAGGAAGTCAGGAGCCTGGTAGGCAGGGTTTGGATATTTATAGAACCCTTCACCTGTTTGAGTTCCTGTTTTTCCTTGATCAAGGAATTCAGTTTTTACTTTATCAGCGATTCGTTTGTATAGATTATCATCCGGATTCGGGTGATGTGCCGCTTTCGTGCTGACGATATTGTAAACAGTTTGCAGGCCGACAACATCCATAATGGCGAATGGTCCAAGTGGCGCACCTGTTGCGATCATCCATGTTTTATCAACTGTCTCTGGGTCAGCTACGTCGTTGCCCCATAGAGATTGCGCTGCATCCAGGAATGGAACAAGAAGAGAGTTTACAATATAGCCTGGTTGCTCTTTTTTGATGTGTAATGGTACCATGCCGATTGCTGCGGCAAATGCCAGTAAGTCCTGTACAACCTGTGGATCTGTACCAGGGTGCTCCATAACTTCACCTGTGTTGTTTTTCCATATTGTATTGGCAAAGTGAAGTGCTAAGAACTTTTCAGGACGGCCTGTATATTCTACAAAGTCACTTGGCAGCATTGTAGAAGAGTTTGTGGCAAATACCGTTTTTTCCGGTGCCACCTTGCCAAGCTGCGTATAGAAGCTTTGTTTAATTTCCTTTATTTCCGGCACTGCTTCAATTACAAGATCAGCATCTTTCACCGCATCTGCCAAAACTGTTGCATAGCTGATACGGCTTTGTGCTGATTTTACTGCTTCCTGTTCATCACGGAAGTAGTCGCTGTATGTGTCCTCTAATTTGGCGATACGCTCTTTTGCTTTGGCAATCGCTGTATCATCGATATCATAAATTGTGACATTGAATCCTTTGAAAGCAGTTTGGAAGGCGATTTGGCTGCCAAGAACACCACTGCCAGCTATTGTTACGTTTTTGTAATTCATCGTGTGAACCTCCTGTTTTTCATTTTTACTTACAATTAAACTATTCCCAACTCACATCGTATCAAACGATTAGTTTGACGAAATACGCTCAAGCCAAGACGCAAGCGCCTGTGGGTGGTGGAATACGATAGAATCGCACGGTGCCTGGCGTACAGCCTCCGCTATAGGAGGGCGGGCATCCTGCTCAAAGCGCCAAATCCATTTGGCAAATTCGATATCCAGCTTTTCAGGGCACCCGGGTGTCATATCAGGTCGGGTTTTCCCGAAATTTGTAACAACACGCTTTACTACACGCGGGAAACAAATATGCCGCGGGAAATCGAGCCAAAGTATTAAATCCGCGTATTGCGCCCGCATAGAAAGGGTAGAATCAAAATTGCCATCCATTATCCAAGCATCCTTCTGCAGCTCGGCCAGCATCATTTCCCGGAAAACCGGGCGTTCTGTAGGAGTCCAGCCAGGCTGCCAATATAGACGATCCAGGTGGATAAGCGGCAGCCCTGTGAGCTGATGCAGTTTCCTTGAGAGGGTGGACTTGCCTGCACCGGCACAGCCGATGATCAATATTTTTTTGTGTCGCATAAAACCTCCTATAGTTTGTGCATCATAGACCGGGCTTCATACCATGGAACAGAATAGCCTTTACCTTTCGCACAAAAAATACTGGAAGAGCTATACTCGGGATCTGCGTCTTTGTTATAGCCGATCCGTTCAATCACTTCATCCGTATTATGGCATACATCGTAGCCGTCAAACGTCAGCGTGATAGCACCTTTTCCGTTCGTATACGCAGCGAATTGGGTACTGTAGTTCATAAAGGTGGCGACTGGCACTCTTCCGGTTAATAAAGCGTAGTTTTCCGTCATTTCCGGCGGATCAAAGGTGCCTGCAGCCTGCTGCACATCCGTCATCATTCGGCCGATATGGTCGCTTGATGCTTTCATTTTAAACTGATAATAAGGCTCTAGCAGGATATTCTCTGCCTGTTCAAGACCTTGCCGCAAAGCACGGAAGGTCGCCTCGCGAAAATCACCGCCATCTGTATGCTTATTGTGGGCAGCCCCTGTCAGCAATGTAAAACGGATGTCAGTTACAGGAGAACCTGTAAGCAGGCCGTGATGGTCCCGCTCAAATAAGTGGTGCTCAATAAGGCGCTGATGCCCAACCGTCAGATCATCCGCATGGCATGCATTTGCAAAGGTAATGCCAGAACCCCTTGGACCGGGCTCCATTAAGAGATGCACCTCTGCATAATGCTTAAGCGGTTCAAAATGTCCGTAGCCTGTCACTGTAGTAGCGATTGTCTCTCGATACAGGATTTCAGGGTCCTCAAACTGCACCTCAAGGGAAAACCGCGTCAATAAGATTTCCCGCAGAATTTCAAGCTGAATGACACCCATAATATGTACATGAATCGATTGCGTTGCTTCCTGCCAAAGGACGCTGAGTGACGGTTCTTCCGCTTCAAGCAGCCGGAACAGCTGTAGTACTTCCTTCATATGAACAATTCCATTATATACTACTTTTGCCTGTAAGGTAGGAATTAGCTTATATGTTTTTGCCTTCTCCATAGAATTCCCGATCAGGTATCCTGCCTCAGGGCTCGTCAGTCCTTTCACAGCGAACAGCTGCCCGGCTTGTACAGAAGGAACGGATGTAAAACGGTTGCCATTATATAAACGGATTTCCGTCACTTTTTCCGAATGATCACCAAATACGAGCTCGTCCCTAACTGTTAGTGTTCCTGCAAGTGCCTTTAAGAATGTAAGACGCTGATCCCCGTCATGGCGGATTTTTACTACCTCGGCTTGAAATGGCGAGGTAGAGTCATAGTGTGTCCGCGTTAAGCTGTGCAGCATAGTAAAAAATTCACCGATGCCGATTCCTTTCAGCGCTGCACCGCTCATCGCGATGAATGCCTCCTCCTGATTCACAAGGCTGATTAGTGCTTGTTCGATATCCTGTTCTGTTAGTGATTCGTCCATGAACTGTTCGAAGAGCGCCTCGTTCCGTTCTGCTACAAATTCAGCAGCGTCCTTCAGTTCTTTAACAAGTAAAATGTCAGGCGAAAATTCACGCTGCAGCGAAGCAAGTAAAGTATGGATATCCGCACCTTCCCGGTCTATCTTATTTAAGAAGAGGAAGGTCGGAACATGATACTCTCGAAGAAGCCGCCAAACCGTTTCGGTATGCCCCTGTATTCCTTCGACCGCACTAATTATCAGTACAGCGTAATCCATCGCCCGGATGGCCCGCTCCATTTCCGGAGAAAAGTCGACGTGTCCCGGTGTATCGATCAAAGTATAAGTATCTCCTCCGTACTCGAACAATCCCTGTTCCGCGAAAATCGTAATGCCCCGTGCCTTCTCCAGCTCATGATTGTCTAAAAAGGCATCCTGGTGATCGACACGGCCAAGTGACTGAATGCTGTTTGTATAATAAAGCAGCTGCTCGGAAAAGGTTGTCTTGCCGGCATCCACATGGGCTAACACCCCGATAGTTTTTCTCATATATAAACCCTCTTTTTTCGTAGTGCTTTCATTATAAGACAGCTGCCATAAGGATGCCATAGCTGACCTTTCCTGTTTAATTCCAAGCCAGAAGGGTATTTTAAACAATGAATGACAAATAGATAAGGAGTGGGTTTTGTGAATACCACAAAAAGAGAGCAAGCTTTAGAAATTTTGTCAAAAAACTATGTTGGAGTCATGGCAACCGTTGCGGGGGATAGACCTGACTCACGTTATATGACATTTGTGAACGATGAATTTACATTGTATACGGCTACACCTAGAGACTCTGATCTATTAAAGGAACTGCAGGCAAATCCTCATACACATATCCTCTACGGCTATGAAAACGGTGATATGGGAGATACCTTCCTGGAAATCGAAGCAACTGCGGCAGAATTTAACGCAGATGCAATCAAGGAGAAAATTATTGCCCTATATCCATATCATGTAGACGGCATGTCAATGACACTTATAAAAATTGAGCCTGTGCGTATGCGCTTTATGAATAAGGCCGGCGACAATCAGGAAGAAGTCGATTTCCAATAAGAAAGGATGGGACAAATGGAAACATTACGAGAGCAAATACTGGAAATTTTAAATAAGCAAAATATCGGTTCCATGGTTACAGTAAAAGACAATAAACCGTATGCGCGCTATATGACATTCACAAATGATGACTTTACGCTTTTTGCGATGACAGAAGAGGATTCCTCGAAGGTACTGGACCTCGAAAAAAATCCGTACACGCATATCCTCTACGGATATACGCTGGAAGATGTGGACGCTCCTTACCTTGAAATTGAAGGCAAAGTAACAGAATTCAAGGACGATGAGCTGAAGCTGAAGGTAACGAACTTCTTCCGCGGCCTTTTCACAAAGGGTGAAAGCGATATGATCACAATCCAGATCGAGCCGACTCGCATCCGCCTGATGAACAAAAAAGGGCAGCCGCCACAAGAGCTTGAATATCCGTTTTCATAAGTAAGGGACGATCTTCTTCGGAAGGTCGTTTTTTTACTTAGCGGGATGAGCAGTTTAGCAGTTTCTGCATCATAAAATCGCAAGGGAAGAAAGTAGTCTCCTGTCTATTAAATAAGAATAACAGTTTACAAAAAGTAAAACATTTTAAAAGTATAAATTACATAGTGTAAAAGTATATCGCAAAAAGTAATGCTATAATTAATTGTAATCATATAATTCAGAAAATTCAGAGAGGTTGATGCCGGATGTTAGCTTTGAAAAAAACTGAAACATATTTGCGGGACCGGGAGACTGTTATTAACCTAACGCAAAAGCTTGTTCGGATTGATAGTGTATTTCGGGACGATGGTATTCATACAGAGCAGGAGGTTGCCGAATTTGTCGCCGAATATTTACGTACTATCGGGATTGAGACATATGTAGAAGAGGTAGTGCCTGGCCGCCCGAATGTAATCGGGATTATCGATTCAGGAAAGCCTGGAAAGACATTGCTGTTTGAAGGGCACACCGATGTTGTGACAGAGGGGAATCGGGAGGCATGGAAATATGATCCGTTCGGCGCTGAAATCGTGGATGGCCGAATGTATGGCCGCGGTACAAATGATACAAAAGGAAATCTTGCCTGTATGATTACAGCTTGTCAATCCATCCTGCTTGATCAGGAGAAATTTACAGGCAAGATTATTTTATGTATCCCGTGTGATGAAGAAGGTTTGATGCTGGGGATTAAGCATTTTATCAAGCAGGGGTGGGCAGATGGTGTAGACGGCGCAATCATTTGTGAACCGGAGGAAAATCAGGTGTGCATAGCTCAGCGCGGCGCTATTCGTCTTCGAGTGGATATTTACGGGAAGATGGCGCATGGGGCGATTTCCTGGAGTGGCATTAACCCAAATTGGCGTATGGCGAGATTTATTACAGAAATGGAAAAGCTCGAAAAAGAAGAGCAGCTCCGTATCGGAGAAGACCCATTTTTAAAATGGCCGACGATTACACCGACCATTTTGCGGGCACCCGTAAAGGGAGATGCACAGATTAATGTGATACCTGACCACTGCATGACAACGCTGGATATTCGAACAGTACCGGCACAGGACCATGATGAGCTCCTTGCTAAAATCGAAGCAATCATTGAGCGGATGAAAGCAGAAGATCCTGACTTCAAAGTGGAGCTGACCGTTTTGGATAATCGCCCGGCAACCGCTACAGATAAGGAGGAGCCGGTTGTCCAAGCAATCTATCAAGCTGTAAAAGAGGTACTTGAAAAGGAACCCCAGTATAATGGCGTGCCCGGAGCGACAGATGGAACGTTCCTTCATGTGCATGGTGTGCCAATTGTAACGATTGGGGCAGGCGACAGGGAGATTCCTCATCAAATTGATGAATATGTAGACATTGAGGAGCTGGCTGAAACGACAGCGATTTACCGGAAAGCGGCACTACTCTTTTTGGCAGGTGATGAAGCGTGAAAATAGCGGTTATTCCTGGTGATGGAATCGGTAAGGAAGTAATGAAGGAAGCGCTGCTTGTACTGGAAACTCTGCAGGAGCTTGAAGAGGATTTATCCGTCGATACAACTATTTTTGATTGGAGCTCTGATAATTATATGAGGACCGGCAAAATGATGCCGGAGGACGGCCTATCCATTCTATCAGAGTATGATGCCATTTTATTTGGAGCAATTGGTGACAAAAGAGTACCGGATGATGTAACTGTATGGGAGCTGATCATGCCGATCCGGAAGCAATTTAATCAGTATGTTAATTTCCGGCCGGTCAAATCCCTGCCGGGTATTACCTCACCGCTCGTCCGGGCCGATAATATCGATTTCGCTATTTTCCGTGAGAATACAGAAGGGGAGTACTCAAATAGCGGCGGAAGATTATATATGGATAAACCACAGGAGCTGGCCATTCAAAATACGGTCATGACTAAAACCGGCATTACCAATATTGTCAGTGCTGCATGTGACTATGCATTGAAATACGGTAAATCTACGGTGACAAGCGCTACAAAGTCAAATGCCGTTATTCATACAATGAAATTTTGGGATGACTGTGTGGCAGAGCAAATGAAGAAGTACCCTGAGCTGCAGCTGCAGTCCTATTATATCGATGCCCTCGTTGCCTATTTCATTGAAAGGCCTCAGGAGTTCGAGGTAGTCGTTGCATCGAATTTATTCGGTGATATTTTGTCAGACCTCGGTTCAGCAGTGATAGGAGGACTGGGGTTATCTCCGTCAGGAAATATCAATCCCGAGCGGATATATCCTTCGATGTTCGAGCCGGTACATGGCTCTGCACCGGATATCGCCGGGCGTGGTATTGCTAATCCCATTGCCCAGATTTGGTCTCTTGCCCTGCTCCTTGGACATCTGGGACGCACGGATTTGGAAAAAGTGATCGTTACAGCCATTGAACAAGTGCTAGAGGCAGGAGAGGTAAAAACAGCTGATATAGGTGGTGCAGCTACAACAGCAGAAATGGGAGCGGCGATTTGCGAGGCGGTAAAATCTTGTTTTGAAAGGCGGGTTGTCTAATATGGAGATTGTCATTGTAACGGGAGCTGCCGGTGGAATGGGACAGGCAATTGTCAAGACATTGGTCGATGCTGGCTTTTATGTAGCAGGAATCGATTTAGCGGAGCAAAGTTCGTTTTCTCATCCGAATTTCCATTATGAACAGGGCAATGTATTGGATGAAGAAAAGGTAAACGTATTTGTTGGTCAATGGGAACGGATCGGGGGCGTTGTGAATGCACTTGGCGTTGCCCAGTCGGCGACACCAATTGAAGAAGTATCGATGGATTTTTGGAACAAAGTAATGGATGTGAATGTCAAAAGCCTTTTTATCATGACAAAGGCTGTTGTTCCAAAAATGAAACAGGCGAAAAAAGGTGCCATTCTTAATATTGCCTCCATCTCAGCTGTCAGGCCGAGACCGGGTTTGCAGGCTTATATTGCATCAAAAGGAGCGGCAGAAAGCTTTTCCCGTGCCATGGCTATTGAGCTGGCACCGTTCCAGATTCGTGTGAATACGATTCATCCCGGACCAGCAGATACACAAATGCTCGGGCAATTTGCAGCTGAAGGAGCAGATGTAGAAGAGGCAAAGCAGCAAATATTTGTTCAGTCAGTACCATTAGGAAGATTGATTGCACCGGAAGATATAGCACATTCGGTCCGTTTCCTGCTATCGGAGGAAGCGAGTGCTATTACGGGCGCAACGTTGCATGTAGACGGCGGACGCGGGCTATAAGGAGTGAGGAAATGGAACATATCCCTATGTGTATAAATGGAGAATGGGTAGTCGGATCAAAGGATATTCAAGTATGCAACCCGTCAACAGGAAAGCCCCTTGTAACTATATCTAATGCCACAGCCGAGCAAATCGACCAGGCTGTAGAAAGTGCAAATAGAGCATTTGAAAGTAAAGAATGGCGTAAATTCAAGCCATTTGAACGGGGGCAGCTATTAGTGGAGCTGGCACAGTTCATACGCACACATGCAGAGCAGTGGGCAAAGCTGGAAAGCATGGATGTCGGCAAGCCGTTGACACAGGCTCGGGCAGATGTTGAAGCGGCAGCGAGATATTTTGAGTTTTACGGAGGTGCGGCTGATAAGGTTATGGGTGAAACAATCCCGATAGAAGACGGTCTGCTGAATGCAGTCGTCCTTGAGCCGGTTGGGGTTACTGTCCATATTGTGCCCTGGAACTATCCGATCCAGATTACTTCGAGGAGTGTTGCTGCAGCGATTGCGACGGGGAATGCAGTCATTATTAAAAGTGCGGAGGATACGCCTCTTACAACACATGAAATAGTGAAATGGCTAAAGGACCGGCTGCCGAAAGGAATCATTCAGCATGTCACCGGGTATGGGCGTGATTCGGGAGCCTATTTAAGCAGCCATCCGGGGATCCATCATATTACCTTCACCGGCTCTGTACCAACAGGCATCTCGGTCATGCAGGCGGCGGCCAAAAATATTGTGCCGGTCACATTGGAGCTGGGCGGGAAATCACCGAATATCGTTTTTAAAGATGCTATAGAAGACGAGGCTTTAGAAGGGGTGATGAGAGCCATTGTGCAAAATGCCGGACAGACATGTTCAGCCGGTGCTAGACTCCTGATCGAGCATACCTATAAGGAAGAATTTTTAGCAAAGCTCGTAACCCTATTTGAAAAAATTGAGGTCGGTGCAGGTGAGCAGGATCTCGATATGGGACCGCTGCTAAATGAAACGCAGTATAAAAAGATTACTAACCTTTTAGAAATGGCCCGAGCAGACGGACATGTACTGACCGGGGGCAAGGAGCTGCAAATAGAAGGTTACCCGGAAGGTTATTATGTAGCCCCGACGATTGTAGATGGTTTAGACGCAGCCCATCCGCTAGCAGTGGAAGAAATTTTCGGACCCGTGCTAACCGTATTTACTTTTGAAACAGCGGCCGAAGCGATAACGTCAGCCAATGCAACACCCTATGGCCTTGTAGCAGGCATTTGGACGAGCAATGTGAATACAGCACATTACGTGGCGAGCCGTGTAAAGGCAGGGCAGGTGTTTATCAACAATTACGGAGCAGCAGGCGGGATTCAGATGCCCTTTGGCGGCTACAAAAAAAGCGGTATTGGACGTGAAAAGGGACTGGTCGCCTTGCGCAACTATACACAGATGAAAAATATCGCCATCCGCTATACGGAACCTGGGGGTGATTGATATGGAGAAGGATAAAAATCCCGTCTTAGAGGTCAATCATTTATCCATCTGCTTCGATTTAGCAAATGGACAGCAGGCGAAGGTCGTAGAGGATATCAGTTTTTCTGTTTATAAGGAAGAAACAGTAGCTCTCGTTGGAGAGTCAGGCAGTGGTAAGAGTATTACCTCCCTTGCTGTCATGGGGCTGCTGCCCATTCCGCCGGGGAGGATTACATCCGGCAGTATCCGTTTGAATGGACAGGATTTACTCCAAATGAAGCAAAAAAATATGAGTTCCATCCGGGGAAATGAAATCAGCATGATTTTTCAAGAGCCGATGACGTCACTAGATCCAGTATTTAAAGTAAGCAATCAAATGATTGAAGGAATCCGCAGGCATCAGGCGGTGACGAAAAGAGAAGGTTTTGCCATTGCTCTTCGGATGCTAAAGGAAGTGGGAATTGCTAACGCCGAAAAGGTGATGCATGAATATCCACATCAATTATCAGGAGGGATGCGCCAGCGCGTGATGATTGCGATGGCCATGGCAAATAACCCAAAGCTTCTAATAGCTGATGAACCGACGACTGCACTGGATGTAACGGTGCAGGCACAAATTCTGCGGCTGATGCTGAAGATGAAAAGGGAGCATGGTTCTGCCATTTTATTTATCACTCATGATATGGGGGTAGTAGCAGAAACGGCTGATCGAGTAATGGTGATGTATGCAGGGCAGATTGTGGAGGAAGCACCGGTCAAGACATTATTTACACAACCAAAGCATCCGTATACCGCAGCATTGCTGCAAACAATTCCTTCGTTAGATAGCAATGTCAATCGTCTGCCATCCATCCCCGGGACGGTTCCTTCAGCCAGCCAATTGCCGAACGGGTGCCGTTTCGCTGCACGTTGTAAACATGCGATGTCTATTTGCAGTGAAAAACAGCCGGAAATCATGCAATTTGAGCATGACCAGCAAGTCCGCTGCCACCTGTATACGGAGAAGGGAGAGATGGTAAGTGTCGAATAGGACTGTCTTACTCGAGATACGAAATTTAAAAGCCTATTTCCCTGTAAAACGGAAATCCATCCGCGAAGACAAAAAGGTCGTTAAAGCAGTCGACGATATTTCCATCGAAATTTATAAAGGAGAAACGCTCGGGATTGTAGGAGAGTCAGGGTCAGGGAAATCAACTTTAGGAAGGACCATCCTAAAGCTCATTGAGCCTACCTCTGGTGAGATTCTCTTTAAAGGCGAGCCTATCCAAAAGTTATCCGGAAAAGCGCTCCAGAAATTCCGCAATCAAATGCAAATGGTTTTTCAGGACCCCTTTTCATCATTAAATCCCCGTATGCGTGTGGGAGAAATAATAGAAGAGCCGATGAAGCTCCAATTAGCCCTTTCAAAGGAGGAGCGCCAAACGCGTGTGAAGGAACTGCTTGAAAAGGTAGGCCTGCGGGAGGACGCCATGAAGAAATTCCCTCATGAATTTTCAGGTGGACAGAGGCAGCGAATCGGCATTGCTAGGGCACTGGCGATTAATCCGGCGTTTATTATAGCGGACGAGCCCGTGTCGGCACTTGATGTGTCCGTACAATCACAGGTTTTAAATTTAATGATGGACCTACAGGATGAGTTGGAGCTTACCTACATGTTCATCTCCCATGATTTAGGGGTGGTGAAGCATATTAGCGATCGGGTGGCAGTCATGTATTTAGGGCGGATTGTAGAAGTAGGGGAAAAACATGCATTATATGAAAATCCGCTCCACCCTTATACAAAAGCACTGCTTGCTGCCATCCCTGTCGTAGATTTTCAAGAAAAACGGGATGTGGAGCCGTTGCACGGAGATCTTCCAAGTCCGATGGATCCACCGGTCGGCTGTGTTTTTCATACACGCTGTCCAAAGGCTATGCCGATTTGTTCAGAGAAGCGGCCAGTATTGACAAAACAAAAAAACGATCAGCATGTGGCCTGCTTCTTATATGAGGAGGGGGATTTCAGTGTTTCATAATATTACGGACGTTCCGGGAATAGAAGTTGGCCATGTGGAGGATAAAACCGGAATCACCGGCTGTACAGCAGTACTTGCTAAAAATGGCGCGGTATGCGGGGTGGATGTACGGGGTTCGGCTCCGGGAACACGTGAAACGGATGCCCTTGACCCAATCAATGAAATCCAGCATGTCCATGCTATTTCTTTGGCAGGAGGAAGCGCATTTGGTTTAGAGGCCGCTTCAGGTATAATGCGCTATCTAGCGGAGCAGAAAATTGGAGTGGATGCCCTCGTAGCAACTATCCCCATTGTGCCGGGAGCCGTTATTTTTGATTTGTTTCTAGGTGATCCAACAGCTTATGCCACTGCAGAAATGGGTTATGAGGCGGCAAATAAAGCGAAGGCAGGTCCCTTTGAAAATGGCAATATCGGCGCGGGCTATGGTGCGACCGTTGGAAAGGTTGCCGGTCCGCAATATTGTATGAAAGGCGGACTTGGCAGCAGCTCCATAAGAGGCAAAGAGGACCTTGTCGTAGGTGCCATTGTCGTTGTCAATGCAGTCGGGGACGTGAGAGATCCAAAAACATATGAAACGATTGCCGGGGGACGAGATGCTAAAACAGGAAAGTGGATTGACAGCTGTGAATTTTTAAAGGAGCAGAACGGTTCTATGGCATTGCCAGGCACAAACACAACAATTGGTGTTGTAGCGGTAAATGCGAAATTGACGAAATCCGAGGCAAAGAAAATTGCGCAGCTTACCCATAATGCGCTCGCCAGAACAATTTACCCGGTGCATACGATGCTGGATGGTGACACGATCTTCGTGCTGGGGACTGGTGACCGCCGGTATTCGCTTGATTATTTAGGGCAGCTGGCAGCTGAGGCAATGGAGGAAGCGATTATAAATGCTGTAAAGAAGGCTCAGCCGTTAGGACAACTGGAAAGCTATGAAAGTCTTCAACGCAAATAGATAGGGGGAAAAGGGCATGAGAAAAAGTTGGCTGTTTTTAATGACCATATTACTTGCATGTATTTTAGCGGCGTGTTCATCGGAAGAAGGCAGCTCAGATGGAAATACGGAAAACGGATCAGCGGGCGGGCCTCAGGAAATATTTGTCCGTGTGAACGATGATCCGGATTTTCTAGACCCGCATAAGGCAACAGCTTCAATTTCATTTCAAATGATTTTGAATATGTTTGAAGGCTTGATGGCACCGGAAACGGATGGCTCCCTAAAAGAGGCGATTGCAGAAAGCTACGAAATTTCTGATGATGGATTAGTATATACATTTAAAATCCGCCAAGGCGTTAAATTCCACGATGGGTCTGACTTAACCATTGATGATGTGAAATATACATTTGACAGGCTGATGGGCACAAATGGCGGCGAGAAAATGAAAAACAATTTTGATAACGTAGTGTCTGCCGAGGCAGTGGACGCCACGACGTTCAAATTCACCTTGGCAGAGCCGAATTCCAATTTCCTGTATTCTTTAACAGCACTGACATCAGCTATTATCCCTGCCAGCAACGACGGCAAGCATAATGAAAACCCAATCGGTACCGGTCCTTTTGCGTTTGAAAAATATGCACCGGGGATGAATCTCATCGTAAAGAAAAATAAAGATTACTGGCGCGAGGGCCTTCCTTATTTGGATAAGGTGACATTTGTTTTCCAATCGGATGACCAGGCAGCCATTATGAGCTTATTAGCGAACGAAGTAGACGTAACAGCTGTCCCATGGCAAAGGGTGAATGAAGTAACCGATAACTATAATACTTCCCATCAAAACAATAATTCTTCACTAGTCGTTACTTTCAATGAAACGAAAGCGCCATTTGATAATGTAAAGGTTCGCCAGGCGATTGCTATGGCAGTCAATAAGGATGATATTATCGACTCCGTATTCTCGGGATATGCTGTAAAGCTTGGTTCGAATATGAGTCCCGCAATGGGAGATTTCCATGACCCTTCATTAGTGGACAAGTACCCGTTTGATGTAGAAAAAGCGAAAGCGCTGCTCGCTGAAGCGGGGTATGAAGATGGTTTCTCGACGAAAATCACTGTTTCCTCCCATAACGGTATTTACAGCAATATCGCACAGATTGTCGTAGAGAACCTAAAGGCAATCGGCATTGATGTAGAAATCGAAGTAGTGGAATGGGGCATATGGCTGGAGCGAGTTTACTTTGGCCGTGATTATGAAATGACGGCAATTGATCTAACGGGCCGCCCGTCTGCCTATGAGGTACTGAACGATTATATATCAACAAACGACGCTGAGAATTTCTTCCGATTCAATAATAAAGAATTTGATCAAGTGATGGAGGATGTCCTGCAAGAAATAGACCCTGCAAAGCAAGTGCAATATTACCACCAGGCACAGGCTATTTTGGCAGAACAGGCAGCGGCCGTGTATATTGCCGACTATCAAATTATTTGGGGTTCTGATAAGGCAGTTTCCGGTCTAAAAAGCTATCCGTTCTGGTTCCATGATATGTCTGAGGTGAAGATGTCACAGTAGAAAGGAATGAAGCATTATGTTCTATATATTCCGCCGCTTCATCCTGTTAATCATCACAGTCATTCTCGTTTCGATTATTACGTTTGCTGTTTTTCAAATTTTGCCCGGGGATCCTGTCCGGACGATGCTCGGTACCGAGGCAGATCCTACCCAAATTGAAAATCTCCGGTCTGAGCTCGGCTTGGACCGCCCCCTTTATGAGCAATATACCGATTGGGTGAAGGGGATAGTAACGGGTGAGCTAGGTAATTCAATCCGATTTTCCATGCCGGTGAAGGAGCTGCTGTTAGCCAGACTGCCCGTGACGATTTCACTGGCAGCTATTACTCTTTTAATTGTTTGTCTCATTTCCCTGCCGTTAGGAATGTTTGCAGCAAGACGTCAAAACCGGCTAAGTGATTTAACACTATCCAGCGCTACACAAATCGGTATGGCAATCCCTTCATTTTGGCTTGGGATGATGCTTATTTTATATGTTGGATTAAATGTTGAATTCTTTAAAATAAGCGGCTATATCCCATGGTCCACAAGCATTGCCGGAGCGCTTAGTACGTTGATTCTGCCGGCACTGACGATTGCCATTCCCCAAATTGCAGTGAATTTCCGCTATGTACGAACGGCTATTTTGGAGCAGGTGAGGATGGATTATGTCCGTACGATACGCAGTAAAGGGATAGTCGAGAGAGTCGTCATGTATAAGCATGTTTTGAAAAACGCCATGATTCCCATTCTGACGGTATTTGGGCTGATCACAGCAGAAATAGTTGCAGGAACAATTATCGTTGAGCAAGTATTTTCCCTCCCAGGTGTTGGCCAGCTGTTAATTACCGCTATAAATAATCGTGATTTCCCGTTGGTTCAGGGAATCGTCATGTACATTACTGTAGCGGTGGTCACGATAAACTTTGTTGTGGATATTTTATATACCGTACTTGATCCACGTATTCGGTTACGATAGGGAGGCGTGAGCAATGAATATAAACAGGTTTAGCAAAAATATCAATCTCCTCATTGGCACACTCATTATCGGAGGCTTCTTTGTCTTAATGTGCATCAGCATATTCTACACACCTCATGATGTGACGGCAATGAATGTTCCGAATAAGCTGCTGGGACCAAACGGGGAGCACTGGTTTGGAACGGATGAATTTGGCCGTGATATTTTCAGCAGAATCATGAAAGGGACACAGACAGCTTTTTCGGTGGGACTCTTAACTGTGCTGATCGGAGTCACATTTGGCGTATTGATCGGCGGGACAGCAGGCTATTTTGGTGGATGGATCGATGAAATATTTATGAGGGTTCTGGATGCACTGATGGCATTCCCAGGAATCATTTTAGCATTAATGCTAGTCGCGATTTTCGGCCCGGGCATCCTGAACACAGCAATCGCTTTGGGGATTATCGCGATACCGAATATTGCCAGGATTGTCCGCAGCGGCTTTGTGCAGCATCGGGACTCCGAATATATTTTATCCGCAAAATTGATTGGAGTAAAAACGTATTCGATTATGTTCCGCCATATTTTACCGAACATCTCATCGCAAATTGTAGTGGCTGCGACTGTTACCTTTGCCACTGCAATGCTGGCAGAGGCCGCGCTCAGCTATCTAGGGCTTGGTGTTCAGCCGCCGAATCCCAGCTGGGGAAGGATGCTTAAGGACTCCCAATCTTACTTAGTCAATGCCCCCTGGTATACTTACGCACCGGGTGCAGCCATTACCCTGATGGTTTTAGGTCTTTATATGCTTAGCAATGCTTTACGTGATTTTTTAGATCCACGATCAAAAGCTTAACAGGTGCGGGTCACTTTTTGTGAATAATGATGGGTTTTAATCGCGAGTTCTTGATGAAAACGAATCGGGTGTGCTGAAAATTAGCCGCTGTACAGATGAAGATGTCGAGTTTACCATTGAGATAGCAAATAAGTGAAGTAGGCAAAGTCTTTATTGAGACTTTGCTTTTTTGCTGTCCTTTAGAAAGATAATCTAAACATTTGCCGGATGCTAAAACACATACAGCAGCACAATTTTTTAATGTTGTTCTTAATAGAACGAGATATGGACTAAAATTTATGGTGATTACAATGAAGTCATCAAAAGCAATGAACCCCCTCATCATGTTATGCTAGAGGAAGGAAAGGGGATGGATCGGATGCTTGAAATATTACAGAAATTTGTTAAGGAGAAGCTTGCTTATCTCACACAGCAGGATGATATTCAGTTTATTTTTGACACAGATGGAGAATTAGTCGGGGAAATACATACGGAACAAGGCTTTGTTTCACATATTGATTTTTATGATGCGGATCAGCTTGCTAATGCGGGTATTCCGTTTAGCAATAGTGCCATGATGAACGCTGCAGTGAGGCCAAATGATGTAACAGAAGAATTGAAGGCAGCTGAGATTCCCCGTATTGCGTGGGAAATGAAAGAAGCGCTTGATGACAGGGCACTGCAATTGGATTATATTGTAGACTATGATACTAATTATTTGGCTGTTTTTGAAGAGGTGGAGCTCCGTTACGGGCTGCCCATTCCGAATACCGGTCTGCAGCTGGCAATCAAACGGGACGGTACGCTGAGCAGTGCGACGTTTATGCGCCAGCCGTTTACGATTATCTATCCGGAGCACATGATTTCAAAAGAGGAAGCACGGCGTGTCCTTCAAGGTGTGCCGCTCGTGCAGCTTTCGTTTAGGCAGGAAGATTGGCAGTATGTATATGTACCGACCTTTGATGTGTATGGGGTAGAGGCAGATGGACAGCTGATGCACTTAGGAGGAAAGACGACCTATGAACCGCTTCCGGAGGTAAAGGCGATTCCAGGTTCGCTTCAGGATTTGCTGTTAGGAGGTAGAGCAGGACAGGCAACGATGGACGATACAGAAGAAGGCTTTTACTGGGAATATACCGCATATGGAGAGCTTTCAAGCCCCATCCTTCAGCAGCCGGCATTTGAACATGCATGCCGGGCATTGCAGACAATTACCGGTGATTTATACGGCAGCTACCTGCTGGAGCAGAGGGAACACCCTGCAGAAGTTTCGATTGATTTGCAGGACGCTGCGTGTAAATGGATCACTTATCATTTTGTCTACTGCTACAAAGGCCTTTACTTGATTGATCATGCAGCCGAAATCACTGTTCATCGGGTAACAGGCCAAATAGGGCATGTCACTGTGCCAAAGATTCCTGTCGAAAAGCTGGCTGTCAGTAAGCCCCCATCGATTACACTAGAGACAGCTAATAATATGGCACGTCAGCTCGTAGATGTTAAATTGTCAATGGAGCGGGTGGATATAGTCAATAATCTATATACCGCTGTTTATATGATAGAATATCCCTCTTCTCCAACGAAAGGGGAAATCAAATCGATCGATGCCTACTCCGGTGAAATCCGGTTTGTAGAAACAGGCCTGATGGACATTGAGGAATAAAAAGAGAGAGAACCTAGTTAAAGAAGGACGATAGAAGTTAAATAGATGCCATCCTGAAGCTGGTGAAGTATTAGGATTATTCTTGTTCATGAACCTCTGAAGAACGAGCTATCCAAGGTAGTTAATTGCGGGCGTGCAGCTAGAGCAGACGCTTTTGAAAGAATATAATAGATAGTAAAAATATTTCTAGCTAAAAACTGTCATATATTCACCTCTAGTTAGCATAGAATGAAAAGATAGAGGATATAATTACGAGAATAGGACTATATAATACTTATAAGGGGATGGATCTTTTGTATAAAGTAGGTCAATGGGTGCTGTATCGGCAGATCCCAGCGTTTGTATTAAAGGCAGATGATGCCGAGCAAAAATTTCTGATCCAGGCACCGACAATTTCAAGACAAACCTACTGGATTCCGGCAGAGCATTTAGAAGCGCATGAAGAGGTGGAGCTTCAGGAGGAAGATATTCAGGAGTTAAAAGCTGTTGCGGTAAAATCAGGGGACTTCCGTTGGTACCGCGAATTAACAGAGCAGCTGCAATAACAGAGTAATTGTGCCAGCACAGCCGCCCCGATCATGTAGACAGTGTACTTAGCGGAGTAAGCAGGAGGGGACGCGGCCGGCTCATATGCTTCTGTAATACCGGTTCTTATTTTTACGCATAATAAAACGACTAGAGCTTAACGGCTCTAGTCGTTTTTTTGATTGTTTCAAGTTTTCATTGATTGGCTCAAAAAAGAAAATGTTTATAAAGTAAAGCGGCTGATGGTTACTGCCAGCTCGTTGCTTAAATTGTTCAGCTCTTCGGAAGACTCTGCTACTGAATGGATTGCAGTCAGCTGCTCATCGGATGCAGCGCTTACCTCTTCACATGCTGCTGCTGAAGCCTGGGCAGCATCGGCCATTTTCTGCACTGTTTGCAGTACATCATCCTTATAGCCGTTTACTACGTTGATCTCGTCATGGACGGACTCAAACGAAGCGTTGATTCGGTCAATACAATTAGCCAGGTCGGTAAATAATTCACTTGTTGTTTTCACGACCTCACCGGAGTGGGTAAATGTTTCCTGCATTTCATTCATCCGTCCTGTTACATGGAAGGATTCCTGCTGAAGCTGTGTAATCGTTGTTTTTACCTGTTCTGTCGCCACTGCGGATTGCTCGGCCAGCTTTCGTACCTCTTCTGCCACGACAGCAAAGCCTTTCCCGTGATCTCCTGCACGGGCTGCCTCGATTGAAGCATTAAGCGCCAGTAAATTCGTCTGGGAGGAAATGGAGCTGATCGTATCCATAACGGAACCGATAGCACTGATTTTTTTCTCTAGCTGTGTAATGACAGCCGCCATTTGTTCAAGTTCTTCTTCCGTACCGTGGAAGCTTGTTAACAGCTCACCCATTTTTTCGCGTCCTCCCGTATTTAAACGGGAAGCTTCAGCCGTCACGGCCTCAACATCTGCTGAACGTTCATTGACGAGATTGATTTTTTCACCGAGCAATGTAAGCTGACTTGTCACAGTATCAGCATACTCGGATGAATCACTTGCATCCGCAGCAATTTCATTTACCGCTCTTGCGACCTCGATTGAAGAGGCGCTCGTTTCCTCAGCCATCGCACTTAAATGATGTGAGCGCGATTCTACATTTACTGAAGATTCTTTTACGACGTGAATAATTTTTTTCATCTGATGGATCATTTCATTAAAATGATGCGCAAGGCGGCCGATTTCATCCCGATTCTTTACCTCGATCTGCACGGATAGGTCACCATCTGCCACTCGACCCATTAAAGTACCGAGTGTATAGAGCGGCTTCACCATACGGGAAATAAAATAAAACAGGACAATAAATGTTACCGCTAAAATAATGCATGTAATCAGAAGGATAATTTTTTGCATATCCTTTGCGATTGCCTGTAAATTGCCGACTTTATAGACGACACCGATTGACCAGTCGACAGCAGGAATATGCTTATAGACAAAAATACTGTCCTCTCCATCAATTTCAGTAGACAGCTCGGCCGGTTTTTCGGAGCTAGTCATCTTTTTAACAAATGGATAATCCGACATGCTCTCACCAGCAAGGGTAGGGTGGACGACAGCTGTACCGGCTGCATCAAGGATGACCGGGTATGCTTCATACCCCAGATTTGTGGAAGAGACCATCTCCGTTAAGCTTTGCAGTAATAGGTCAACTCCGATAACCCCGATCACTTTGCCGTCTGCGATGACTGCCTTTGAGCCGGTAATTGCATATTCACCGGTTGCTGTATCTATATAAGGCTCTGTCCAAATAACTGAATCCGGATTTTTAAGGCTTTGATTATACCAAGGGCGGGTTGTGGCATCTACATCCTTAATTCCGTCAAAGTGAGGCTCAAAAATAATATTATCCGCCTGCGCGAAATAAATGCCGGATGCTTCCGTATAGTTGTCCAGGAATGTAGCCAAGTCTGTACGCAGCACAGTATCCGCTTCATCAAAAAGCGTTGTGTGATCGGTTACATATGTTTCAATTTCATCGGAAGCAGCATATGTAAGCAGTGCCTTTTCGTAGGTGCCGAGAAATGTCTCGACATTATGTGATAGCTGTTCGACAATAGATTTGCTCTCTTCCACCACATTCTTTTCTGTCTTTTGAGAAATGACATAAGAACTGATTGATGCTAAAGACCCCAGACCAAATACAACGATAATTGCAACGATACCGATAATCTTCCATTTGATTGATAATTTCATATGAATTTACTCCCTGATATATGTTATTTTACTCATTCTAACATTGAGTTTTAGAAAGTAAAGCAGAAATTTAGCATTTTTCTGAAAAAGTGGATGTTGTTTATTTTGAAACTTTTGTCAGCCTTATACGTATGGTAAAGTAAAGGTAAGCCCTTATAGAAGAACGGAGGAAGAACGATGTCAGAAATGAAAAATCCATTATTCGACGATTTAGATGCAAAACTACAGCCGGCGGGTGAGCCGGTTCATGAGGTGGCCACAGCACAGCCGCAGCAGCTTGTTTCCAATGAAGAGATGTCCCAAATCCGCAAGCGCCAGCTGCAGCTGAGAACGGAACCGCGTGTTGTCCAGCTTGCTGATAGAATTGATGTGAAAAATCAAATTGCCGTCCTGGAATTCGGCAAGGAAACAGCAAAGGGCATTTCGACATTCTCAGACCGGATGCTTTCAACAATTAAAACGAGCAACCTTGAAAAATCAAGTGCCCTTTTAAATAATTTAAATAAAATTATGGACCGTTTTGATCCGAAAGAGTTTTTGGAAGAGGAAAAAAAGGGCGGATTCCTGAAGCGCTTATTTAACCGAAGCAAGGAACAGTTGGAGCGCATCCTGGCCAAATATGACAATATGAGCAAGGAAGTCGATGCGGTTCACCGGGAAATCCAGAAATATGAAGTGGAAATGAAGCGAAATACGATTGAGCTGGAGCAAATGTATGATGAAAACTTAAGCTATTTCCACAGCTTAAGCGAGCATGTTGCAGCCATCGATGTAAGATTAGAGCAGCTGCAAAATCAGATTCCGGTATTAGAGTCTAAAGGAAATCAAGGCGATCAGGAAGCGCTGATGGAGCTAGATACGTTAAGACGAAGCATGGAGCTTTTAGAGCAGCGTAAATATGATTTGGAAATGGCACAGCAGGTCTCATTCCAGGCTGCGCCGCAAATCCGCCTCATGCAGCAGGGAAATAACCACTTGATCGGGAAGATCAACTCAGCCTTCATTACGACAATCCCGATTTTTAAACAGGGCTTGATCCATGCCGTTACATTACAGCGCCAAAAGCTTGTATCGGATTCAATGGCTGAGCTGGATAAGCGTACAAATGAAATGCTAGTCCGCAATGCGGAAAATATCCGTCAAAACTCTGTCAATATTGCACGCCAGTCAGGTGCACCTAGCATTTCCATTGAGACGATGGAAACAACATGGCAGACAATTATGAAGGGCATTGAGGAAACAAAGCAAATTCAGGAAGAAACAATCCGCAACCGTGAAGAAGGACGCAGACGAATTGAAAAGCTGCAGCTTGAGTATGAAAAATTAAAACGTATGTAATAACAATCCCAGTGGACGAAAGCAGCCACTGGGATTTTTTGTTTGCGATATCCTTTATTTTAAAGTATATTAAGTTTATCGGAATTAAAGGTATTAAGAAAGAGGCGTTGCAAATTGACCTATCTAAAAGAAAAGACAAAGCAGTATTTAATTCATCACAATCAAACTCCCTCACTTACAACGATGTCAGCCCAAAAAGCACGGGAGATGCGGTCAAAATATCCGCCTATCCATGTCCAATCAGGAAAGCTGGCAGCCATTGAAAATAGAGCAGTAGCGGCCCGCGACGGTTATCCTATTCCTGTGAGAGTATATAAGCCGATAGGGGAAGGTCCATTTCCTGTCATTCTTTATTATCATGGCGGGGGCTGGGTGCTGAATGACTTGAATACATGCCATATTAGCTGTTCGCTTTTAGCGGAGAAGGCAGGGGCCATCGTTGTTTCTGTGGAATACCGGCTCGCCCCTGAATATAAATTCCCTGTGCCGTTGCATGATGCTTATGATGCTTTTCTTGCCATTAACAAAGGGATTGAAGGGCTGCAGACTAACGGGCATGTGTATGTAGCAGGGGATAGTGCCGGAGGAAATTTGGCTGCAGGGGTGACACTGCTTGCAAAAGAAGGCGGCCTTACAATTGATGCGCAGGTTCTGCTTTATCCAGTGACGGACTTATCGTATGACAGCAGTTCCTATCTAACGTATGGGGAAGGGTACGGACTCGATAGAGCAGTGATGAAATGGTTTGGTAATTATTATATCCGGACAAGTGCCGATGCAGAAAATCCGCTTCTGGCACCAATTCATGCGGAGCTTGCAGGGCTGCCGCGCGCATTTGTCCTCGTAGCTGAAAATGACGTGCTGAGGGATGAGGGGCTTGCCTATGCAAAAAAACTGGAGCAGTCAGGCGTTCATGTGAAGCAGTCTATTGCAGCAGGTCTTGTGCACAGCTTTTTTACGAAAAACGAGGTATTTGAAGAGGAGATCCATCAAACGATTGATGAAATTGCTGCCTTTTTAAAAGGACGCTAGGAGATTCTCTATCCGGAGCGGTTTCAATGCTGAATGAAGAAACGGAAGGGAGTGCGATGGCGCTCCTTTTTTGCTGGACGCAGCCATCGTCAATCCTTCTCTATGTATGGTCCTAGCTGAAAAGGTAGGGAGAGTTGGTATCTTCTACATCTTGTATTTACATAATCGTGCAGCGGTGTTTAAATGAGAGGAAGCAAAGAGAGGCTGAATTTCTTTAGTAAACAGACATAGATGAATAAAGAGCAAGTATACAGCAATATGTAAAAAGACGAATCGGAAGCACCCACACCCCGCCTGGTGAACAGGAGACGGGGACGGCTGTGATGGCAAAGGCATTACCCGTAAAAATAATGATGAAGAGAAGCCGAGAAGCCGATGCCTCCATTGGCGCCGCCAAGCCACTTAGGAACCAGTTCCGATAGCTCGGAGCTCGTTAGGAACAGGCCGTCTTTTGTCAGCACTGCTTTAAAATCCGCTATAAAATCAATTAACGAAAAATTTTCGCCGTTTTCAAACCGTTTTTCATATTGCTCCGTCAGATGTTGGAGGGAGTAGAAGGTATTTTCGCTCATATTAGAAGAAATCACGTACTGATATAGCGCATATTTTTCGTGATTGGCAGCCAAGTTTTGCAGGAGCTGAATTTGAAAAGCTTGGCGGGCGATCTCCTGCTCTAAAGCTCGCAGGCGCTCTTCTGTTGTTCTGTACATAGTATTCACCTCAACTATTATTATTAACAAAAAATTTACGCTCGTAAACTTATTATATCAAATGAAGCTGCATTTTTATTAAAATCCTTTAATGATATAGTTCGGGCAACAGAAAAAGTGATGATTCTCAAATTTAGAGGTGCAAACATGGATCGTTTAAAAGGAATTCTCATGATAGTATCGGGCGCCCTTTGCTGGGGGGCAACCGGCCCGATGATGGAGTGGCTGCTTCATACAACATCAATTACCGTATCCTTTATGCTGGCGGTAAGGCTCATTATTGCAGGCACACTGCTTTTATTGTTTTTACAGCTGCGCGGGAAAAAAGTGATGGCTATTTGGAAACTATCAGCTTGGCGCAATCAATTAATTATCTTTAGTATAGTAGGTATGCTCGGTGTTCAGTTTACATTCGTAAAATCAATAGAAGAAAGTAATGCTATTGTTGCGACACTGCTGCAGTTTTTGGCACCTATTTTTATCGTTGTCTATATTTCTTTCATACATAAAAAGTGGCCGCCGAAAGCCCAGATAATCGGTATAGCAGGAACTCTTTTCGGATTGTTCCTATTGCTGACGAATGGCTCCCTCCAATCGCTGATGGTAAGCAGGACAGCGCTTCTATGGGGTGTGGCACTAGGGTTTACCTATGCATTTTACACACTGTATCCTGCCCGCCTTATGAAGGAATGGGGGGTACTGGTCGTCGTGGCATGGGGGCTGCTGCTCAGCGGGATTGAGCTAGGCGTGATTGGGCGTATCTGGTCATCAGATGAATGGATGCTGCTGACCGACAGTACAGTCATATGGATGATGGCGGCACTTGTCATCCTTGGTTCTGCCGCATTTGTCCTGTTTTTAAGCAGCTTACATTATATTTCCGCTGTCGAGACAAGTGTCCTCTCCAGTGTAGAACCGCTGGCGGCGACAATTATTTCCGTCATCTGGCTGGATGCGGCTATGTACGGCTGGCAGTATGCCGGCATGCTGCTGATGCTTATATTTGTAGTATATTTATCCATCGCCGGTAAAGAAAAAGAGGTCGTATAAAAGGAAAAAGGTATCGGATCTTAACAAATCCGATACCTTTTTTAATCCAGTAGATGAAATAGCGAAGAAGCTGCCGGTCTAATAAAACATCATTTTCATTCAAAAGGGCCTTATTTGGCGTATGCTGCACCACGTAAAGTCCTTTAGCCGTAATACGCTAAAACTCCCGTCTATTTCTTCAATGCCAAATACACCATCATGCATAAAATAAGACCTGTACCGACCCACTGAAAGCCGCCGAACGGTTCACCGAGCCATAGGACTGTAGCGAGCACCGCTGTTAACGGTTCGATATTGCCAAGAAGACTTGATTCTTTTGCTGATAGCGTCTGCAGGCTTTCAATATAAAACCAGAACGCAAGCATTGTACCGAAAATGATGACGATCACCAAGTAAAAAATCGTTTCGCCAGTCCAGATGGAGGTATCGACCTGCCATACAGGGTGAAGAACGTTCATCGCAACAGAGCCGATCAGCATGGCCCAGCCGACAATGACAAGGGAATCGTATTTTTTTAAAAGTGGTACGGCGTACAGTGTATAAAAGGCAAGTGTCACACCGGACAATAAGCCCCAGATCACAGCCGGCACCGGTACGGCTAAGGTGGACACCGAGCCATTCGTCAGCAGAAGGAAGCTGCCTGATAAAGCGAGGGCGACAGTAAGCCCGTCTTTCTTTGTAAAGAGCGACTGCTTTTTGAATACAAGCCAAGCCATAATCATAACGGGTGCTAAATACTGAAGAAGTGTAGCAACCGCTGCGTTACCATAATCAATACTTGCCATATATGTATATTGTACTGCCAGCATGCCAAAAAGGCCGAAAATCAGGAGCCGCACCGCATCTGTCTGCCACACTTTTAAAATTTGTGCACGGTCCTTGAATAGTCCCTGCATGACAAGCAGTAAAAAGCCTCCGATCAATAATCTGGAAGACACTAACCACCCGACGTCAATGCCGAACTTTTGAAATAGCTGTTGAGACACCGTACCACCGATTCCCCAGAAAAATGCCCCTTAAATTACAAGTAAAAAGCCAATTGTCTTATTTTTCTCCATAATAACCTCGAATCTATGTACTATCCTTTCGATTTTAGACTAACGAGGCGGGAAAGAAAAGAATGAAAAATTTGTGGCGATATAATATTTTCCATATGCTTGTGGTAGTATAAAATTACATACTACCATCCAAAAATTCCTAATAATTATTGAGGCGGGATCGTGATGAAAACATTCAAACAAGTTTTAGCAGAGCAAAAGTATTTAACTCTCTATATACTTCTAGTCTATATACTAGCAGGGATAGCCGTGATCTTCAGGGAACCTCTTCATGGAATATTTGGAGAGCAGAATTATGTCGCCATCCATCTCATCATTGAAATATTTGTAGCCTTTTGTTCCTTAGCAATCGCCAACCAGATTTGGCTAAGTTCTAAGTTCCATCAAAACAATAAGATACTTTATAGTGGGGCTCTTTTTTTAACGATCGGCGTTTTGGGGGTCGTCCATGCAATCGCCTATAAAGGCATGCCGTTTTTTATTCATGAAAGCGGTCCATATGCTGCGACATGGTTTTATATAGCTGGCAGGCTGCTGTTCCCGATTGGTTTTTTATACATATTATTAACGAAAGAAAAGCAGGCTGCATCTTCAACAAGATTGGCTGCTTACGCCAGCAGCCTCCTGATTTCTCTATCGGTGGTTGTAATGGTCTACTTACCTGCTAGGCCATTACCGGAGCTGGTCAATGAAGGGGGCATCACAGCGCTTAAGAGCAATTTGCAAATGGCGGCCTTCATTCTTACAGTTCTGTTAATGGTTGTCCTAGTTAAGCAAATTAGAACCATGCCAAGGCTATTTCTCTTTCTCATTGCTGCCTCGTTCAATTTGCTTTGCAGTGATATTATGTTCATCTCCTATATAGATGTGTATGATATTTATAATTTTACGGGACATATTTTCCAATTTACTGCTTTTTGGCTTCTTTATAAATCAATCTATTATTTCACGGTCGAGCAGCCCTTTGTCGCTGTGATAAAGGCAAAAGAGTCATTGGAGCTGAAGGAAAGGAAAATCAAGCAGCTCGCTTACTATGATGCGGGAACAAGGCTTCCAAATGAGCGGTATTTAAAAGAATATCTTGAAGAGCATCTGCCGCAGGGAGACTCCGCAAAGGCGCTCCTTGTATTTGGGGTGGACCGTTATGAGGGGGTGAAGAGCTCGCTCGGTACGGCTTATGCAGAAAAAATGCTGGAAACCATCGCGCAGCGTCTGCAGGAGGTACTGCCCTATAGCTATGTATTGAGTAAACTGCCGGAGGACCGGTTCGCTGTTTTTATCCCTCGCTATGAGCAGCTGCAGATGCTTCAGGAAGTCACAGACAAGCTGCAGCAGATGATGCACAGATCACTTGTTTTGGAGCATTTTTCGATCAGCAGTGTGCTCCATATTGGGGTCTCTCTCTATCCAAAGGATGCGGCGAATGCAGAGGATTTGCTGCAATTTGCCCAGTTTGCAGCATATGAGGCAACGAAAAAAGAAGAACGTGTCTCCTTTTATACAGGAAGCATGCAGGAAGAACGCGCTGCAAGGCTCGTGCTTGAACATGACCTAAAGAAAGCAATTGAACAGGGCGAGTTGTTTATAGAATACCAGCCGCAGCTTGACCTGCAGCAAGGAGCAATCAGTTCTGCCGAGGCGCTTGTCCGGTGGCGGCATCCGAAGAGGGGCTTGATTGCACCGCTTGATTTTATTCCGCTTGCCGAAGAAAGCGGGCTTATCGTGCCGATTGGAAAATGGGTCCTGGAAACAGCGTGTACTGAAACGGTTAGGTGGCAGAAAAAACACCGTAAACCGATGAGGGTTGCCGTAAACCTGTCCATTGGGCAGCTTTATGAAAAGGATTTTAGCCGCTTTGTTAAACAAACCCTAGAAAAAACCGGTCTTGCGCCAGCTCATCTCCAGCTGGAAATTACTGAAAGTATGACGATGAACACAAAGCTCATAGTCCCGGCCCTTCAGGAACTAAAGGCATTAGGGGTCACAATTGCTGTAGATGATTTTGGAACAGGCTATTCTTCCATCTCTTATTTAAAAGATTTTCCGATTGATTATTTAAAAATAGACCGCAGTTTCATCCGGAACATTTTAGACAATCCAGACGATGAAGCACTCGTTAAGATGATTTTGTCGATGGCCAAGCATTTGAAGCTGAAAGTAGTTGCAGAAGGAATTGAAACACCCGAACAGCTCGACTATTTATTCCATAACGACTGTGAAAAAATCCAGGGCTATTTCATCAGCCGTCCGCTTCCTTATGAAGCGCTGGAAGCAGATTACCAAGCGATTCAGCAGTTTGCAGATGAGCAGCTGAACAGGCTGAAAATGACAAAGTAACAAAGCGGCGCCTCGTTGTGCAGCCATTGTCCCGTTTTTGCTTTTCGGAATCGATAGTAAAAGAAAAGGAGGGAATAGCATGATTACAATGAGTCCAGGACACTGGAAGCCGGGAACCGGAGCCGTTGGAATAATAGATGAGGTAACGGAGGCTAGGAAAGTAGTAAACCGTGTCATAGCCAAACTGAAAAACATGGGCATTCGTGTCCATCATGTAGAAGACAATACTTCAAAAAACCAAAGAGAAAATCTACGATACTTAATCGTGGCACATAATCAGACAAAAAGACAACTGGATGTAAGCATTCATTTTAATGCCGTAGCTAGTAAACAGACGCGTGCGATTGGAACAGAGGTGCTTTATAAAAAGGCAGCAGTACGTTCGATTGCGGCACGCTTGAGTAAAGGTGTGGCTGATGCAGCCGGCTATCCGGACCGGGGAGCTAAACAACGAAATGATCTAGCATTCTTAAACGGAACAACGGAGGATGCTGTGTTGATAGAAATATGCTTTGTCAACTCAACAGCGGATGTGTCCCTTTATAAGAAGCATTTTGAAGCAATCTGCAGGGCAATCGCAAAATCACTTGCCCAATTTATCCAGCCGAATAGCAATCCGTTTTCCAGTGCTGCTCTGTATGAGCGAATCCAAAAGCTTTACTACGATAAATCATTTGTCAAAGCAATCGTGGAAAAAGGAATTTCACAAGGATGTTTTTCAGTCATTTGGAGGGAAAAGCTTGAGAAAGGTCAATTAACATTAAACGACTTTTGCGGTTTATGTGTGCTTCTACTGGAAAAAGGAGAATAGCCTGTTACCGGGCTATTCTTTTTTTCATTGTGTAAGTATAAATGAAATATGGATTTGTCATGAAATATCGTCATTGCTTACACATTTTTATTAGAAAAGCACGGACTTTTGTATATTATTTTTGGAAATAAATGAAATTTATGAAACTTATGTTAAAGTTATACCGTATATATGTTGTAGATTGAGAGAAAGGAAGACCTGTCATGAGCTTAAAACTGGAACATGTAACGAAGAAATACAGAGATTTCACCGCGGTTCAAGATTTGAACTTTGAAATTGAAAAGGGTGAGATTTTTGGCCTGATCGGGCAAAACGGAGCAGGAAAAACAACGACATTCCGGATGATTCTTGACTTGCAGGAAACTACGGAAGGAACAATCACGTGGGAAGGCAAGCCGATCAATTCGGTAAACCGTGATATCCTCGGCTATTTACCGGAAGAGCGCGGAATCTTCCCGCAGATGAAAGTTGACGAGCAGCTTTATTTCTTTGGTGAGCTGCGCGGGATGAAACGCGATGAATTGAAAAAAGAAGTCGACTTCTGGATCAATCGTTTTGATTTGGAGGAGAAGCGGAAGGATAAGGCAGAAACGCTTTCTAAAGGGAATCAGCAAAAGGTACAACTGATTGCAAGCTTCATCCATAAGCCGAAATTCCTTATTTTGGATGAGCCGTTCAGCGGACTTGATCCGGTGAACAAGGATTTACTGAAAAATGCGATTCTCCTTTTGCGCGACCAGGGAATGACTATTCTCTTTTCCAGCCATCAGATGGAAAATGTTGAGGAGCTTTGTGACCACTTGTGCCTACTAAAGCGCGGGGTATCATTATTTTCCGGCTCGCTGCTGGACTTAAAAAAGCAGTACGGGAAAACAAAGCTGACAATCCGTACGGAAATGCCGCTTGAAGAGGCCAATCTGCCGGGTGTAAAAGAGATCAAAAATATCAAGGGTGAATATTTGCTGACACTGGAAGATGAAAGCTTTGCAAAAGGTATATTTGATGTTGTATCAAACGGCGCCTATATCGAAAAGTTCAGCCTCGATTATTTATCGCTTGATGAAATCTTTAAAGATCAGGTAGGTGGCGTCCATGTCTAAGTTTACGCTTTTATTAAAACAGCTGTATAAACAGAAATTGAAATCAAAAGCTTTCCTTCTGTCCACAGGCTTTTATTTGGTGCTTATCAGCGGCTTTATATTCTGGTCCGATATTAAGGCTCTTTTTAATGATTCGGACAGTGCAGCTGATGTCGTGGCGGTTTATAACCAAACCGGGGCAAATATAGAAGAGTATTTCACAGATACGACAGATATGGAATTTAAAGAAATAAACAGCCTGGATAAAATTGAAGGTGCTTTAGAGGATGGTGACTACCTTGCCGCTATTGAGCTTTCAGATGTGGAAGGGAAATTGGCGGCACAGTTTTACTCCTATGAACCGCTGAAATTCTCCCTGCAGCAGGATTTAACAACACAGGTGGAAACAGCCGGGCAGCTCTATGCCATCAGCCAGATGAATTTGTCTGCTGAGCAGACTAAGCTGCTTATGGACACGACACCGATCATCAGCATGAAGGCGTTCAATAATGAAGAAAGCGGAAAAACAGCAGATGAGAAAATGGCTGGCATGCTTGGTTCCTATGCAGCTGGTATTATTATTTATATCATTGTTATTTCGTTCTTATCGATTATTACGACAGATGTAGCAAGTGAAAAAGGCTCTCGTGCACTGGAAATGCTGCTTGTCAGCGTAAAGCCGGAAACGCACTTTAAATCAAAGGTATTCGGCACTTTCCTAGTAGCAATCACGCAGCTGGTTGTTCTGATTGGCGCGGTATTACTGCTGACTAGCCTGAAGGATGGCGGGGAATTGTGGAGTAAGATTACTGACTACCTTAACGAATTATCGGCATCCTATTATATTTTCGTAGTAGCATTCCTTATATTATCGATTTTGCTTTACTTGATTATCGGGGCATTGTTCGGTTCGCTTGTTTCCAAAGTGGAGGAATCCTCTCAAGTAATGATGCCGGCGATGATCGTCATTATCGCAGCATTTTATGTCATGATTGCAGGAATGAATAATCCGGATACGATTCTTATTAAAATATTCTCCTACATTCCGTTCACATCGGGGATGGTTATGCCGATGAGAATGGGTGGGACGGATATTTCGATTGTCCCGCCGCTAATCTCGCTTGCTGTTTTAGCAGTAACAGTAGCAGCGCTTTACTACATTAGCATCACCTTCTATAAACGAAGTGTGCTAACGTATTCTACTGGCGGCGTTATTCAAAAAATCAAGACGGTATTAAAAGTTACAACGTAAAAAGAGCCTCTCCGGCCAAGCCGGGGAGGTTTTTTATATGGGGAAAGAACTCTCAGCGAAGGTGGTCCTGTTTTTCTTTTCGCAAAAGGAAACAGATGAATTGTGATTTATTTCAATGTTCGAAATAATTTCAATACTCCTCTTCATTCATCCGATGAAATTTGCTAAAATAGAAAAATCTGGAGGTGGGAGTATTTGAAGGTTTTTTTAAGGCTCGGCTGGTTTTTTAAAGAGCGGCAAAAAGAATACAGTATTGGGGTACTAATGCTCATTCTTGTAGCGATATTGCAGCTTGTTCCGCCGAAAATTATCGGGATTACGATTGATGAAATAGGGGACGGAACATTGACAGCCGGTTCGCTTGGCAAATGGCTTGCGTACATTGCAGCAACGGTACTAGTCATGTATGTGCTGCGTTTTTACTGGCGGAAAATGATTTTTGGCTCATCCAATTATTTAGGGAAGCTGCTGCGTGAAAAGCTGTTTCGTCATTTTACCAAAATGGGCCCGGCATTTTATCAGGAGCGCCGTATTGGGGATTTAATGGCGCATGCTACGAATGATGTTTCCGCTGTACAAATGACGGCCGGTTCAGGGGTATTGACGCTTTTTGACTCGATTACGACAGGCGGATTTGTTATTTTGGCGATGGCTTTTACAATCGATTGGCGCCTGACGCTGATAGCCCTTATTCCAATGCCGCTTATGGCGCTGTCCACCAGCTACTACGGCAAGCTATTACATATGCGCTTTAGGGAAGCACAGGCGGCGTTTTCGGATTTAAATGATAAAACACAGGAGTCCATTACAGGCGTAAAGGTCATTAAATCCTTTGGCTACCAGCAGAACGATATCGAGGATTTCCGCAGGCTTTCACAGGAAGTAGTAGATAAAAACATACGGGTAGCAAAAATCGATTCGCTGTTTGACCCGACAATCAGCCTCGTGATTGCCATCAGCTATTTTTTAAGCTTAATGTTCGGCGCAAAGTTCATTGTGGAAGGGGCAATGTCGGTAGGAGACTTAATCGCCTTCACGACATATTTAGGACTTCTTGTATGGCCGATGCTGGCCATCGGAATGCTTTTCAATATTGTGGAGCGGGGAAGTGCCTCGTATGACCGCATTGAATCCTTGCTGGAGACGCCAGTCGATGTGGAGGATAAGGAAGGTGCCATTGCGGAAGTGCCAAAAGGAGCAATTTCCTTTCATATTCAATCCTTTACATTCCCGCGAGACGAGCATCCAACATTAAAAAATGTGGCGTTCGATTTGCAGGAGGGCGAGACACTCGGCATTGTAGGAAAAACGGGATCAGGTAAAAGTGCAATCCTCAAGCTGCTGTTGCGGCAGTTTGACCAATATGAAGGGACTATCACATATGGCGGCTTGCCGATTGACGATTACCGGAAGGAACAGCTCCGGAAAGCAATCGGCTATGTTCCGCAGGATCATTTCCTTTTTTCTACAAGTGTTTATCATAATATTGCCTTTTCCGATGAACAAGCGAATAAAGAGGAAGTGGAGCACGCAGCGAAAACCGCCCATATTCATGACGATATCCTTCGCTTTTCACAGGGCTACGATACGGTCGTTGGAGAGCGGGGGGTTGCCTTGTCAGGAGGGCAGAAGCAGCGTATTTCCATTGCACGTGCACTAATGATGAAGCCGAATTTACTCATTCTGGACGATTCATTATCGGCGGTGGATGCAAAAACGGAAGAAGCGATCCTCCATTCATTGAAAGAAGAACGAAAAAACGCAACAACTATCATCACATCACATCGATTGAGCGCAATACAGCACGCAAATCTTATACTCTTTATGGAAAATGGAACAATTGCCGAGAAGGGAACACATGAAGAGCTTATGGCGCTCCGTGGTCGCTATTATGAGATGTATCAGCTGCAGCAGCTAGAGCAGCTTGTGGAAAGGGGTGGCCAGGATGAGTAAGCCTTCAATCAGCAGGAAGGAACAGGCAGAGGTACTGAAGCGCCTTTTCTCCTATTTAAAGCCCCATAAAAAGGCGGTCGCGATTGCTTTAGTTATTTTACTGTTATCCGTTACGGGTGAGGTGATTACACCTTATTTAATCAAGCTGTTTATCGATGATCATATTACACCGAGGAGCTTTGAGACAGGGCCGATTGTTTTTCTTGCCGTGACGTATATTGTTATCGAAGTGGCCAATGTAGTACTGCGTTACTTGCAGCATTACAAGTTCCAGGTCATTGCGCTGAAGGTTGTTCAGCAGCTGCGAATTGACGTATTCAGCAAGGTGCATCGTTTAGGTATGCGCTATTTCGACCAAGTACCCGCAGGCGCTACTGTTTCTCGCGCGACAAATGACACAGAAGCGATTAAGGACCTATTTGTTAATGTGCTGATCAGCTTTGTACAGGCAATTGTGTTAATCGTCGGTGTTTACTTTGCGATGTTCCTGTTAAATCCGCTCCTTGCGATGTATGTTATTTTTGTCATTCCGATTCTTGTGCTCATCATTTACTTATACCGGAAATGGAGCGCAGTCGTTTATATGACAATGCGTGAAAAATTGAGTGATCTCAATGCAAAGCTGTCTGAGTCGTTATCAGGCATGAGCATTGTACAGGCATTTCGCCAGGAGAAACGGCTGAACCGCGAATTTGATGAGATTAATGAAGCGCATTACAGCTCGATGATGCGCAACACGAAGCTGAACAGTTTACTGCTACGGCCGATCATTGATCTTGTTTATTTTGGCGCCATCATTATTTTGCTTTCCTATTTTGGGATTGCTTCCTTTGACAGGGCTGTAGAAATCGGTGTCGTATATGCGTTTGTCACGTATATTACCCGCTTCTTTGAGCCGATTAATCAAATGATGGAGCAGCTGGCCATCTTCCAGCAGGCAGTTGTAGCCGCCAAACGCGTTTTTGAAGTAATGGATGAAACGGATGAAGAACCTAGGCAGGAAAATACCGAAAAGCGCATTACAGATGGGCTTATCGAATTCCGCGATGTGACATTCAGCTATGATGGAAAAACAGATGTATTAAAGGATATTTCATTTACCGTACGTCCGGGTGAGACAACAGCGCTCGTCGGACATACAGGCTCAGGCAAGAGCTCGATTATCAATTTGCTCATGCGTTTTTATGAATACGAGCAAGGGAATATTTTCATTGATGGAGTCTCTATCAAATCATATAGCCAGAAGGAAATCCGGCGTAAACTCGGCCTCGTGCTGCAGGACCCGTTTCTGTTTTACGGCACAGTAAAGAGTAATATCCGCCTGTATGGTGAGATGACGGATGAAGAGATAGAAGCCGCTGCGAAATTTGTCCAGGCTGACTTCATTGATGCATTGCCGGCCGGGCTTAACGAGCATGTAACAGAACGAGGGTCTACTTATTCAAGCGGGCAGCGTCAGCTCATCGCCTTTGCCCGGACGATAGCGGCGAACCCAAAAATTCTTGTGCTGGATGAAGCTACAGCCTCCATTGATACAGAAACTGAAACAGCGATTCAGCAGTCGCTTGATAAAATGCGAAAAGGACGTACAACGATTGCTATTGCCCACAGGCTATCAACCATCCAGGATGCCGATCAGATTTTAGTGCTTCACCAAGGGGAAATCGTAGAGCGGGGGAACCATCAGGAACTGCTTTCACAAAAAGGGCTGTATCACAAAATGTATTTATTGCAAAATGGCATCGTAGAATGAACAGAGACCGGGTGAAGCATTTCACCCGGTCTTTTTGGCGTTAAAAAGAAAGAAACTCTCTACTATAGGAGGAAATACTCTGCGTTGCTGAAAGAGATAAATGAAGACTGCCACCAATTTGTCACAAAATGCTATGCGAGCGGGAAAATTTTCTCTTCTGCATCTAATCCTTCTATACTCGAAAGAAATGCATTTACTTTTCAATAGGCGAACACTATAATGGGCTTACTTTACATATGAGAGGTGTTACTATGACAGAGCAGCAAAAGGGAATGCTTTTTGCCTTTACAGCTTATACCATATGGGGTGTGTTCCCGTTGTTTTGGAAATTACTTGACCATGTGAGCAGTTTGGAAATATTGCTCGGACGTGTCATTTGGTCTTTTGTTTTCACGACGATCTTTATCATCCTGATCGGCAAGCGGAAAGAGCTCATGGCCGATTTATCCTATTTATGGCACAATAAACGTCAGTTTTATTCACTGATGGCAGCCTCCTTCTTTATTTCGATCAACTGGTATATTTACATTTGGGCCGTTACTCATGAACGCGTGTTGGAAGCTTCAATGGGGTATTATATCAATCCAATTATTTCCGTAGTATTTGGCATGCTGTTCTTTAAGGAAAAGCTGTCGCGCTCAACGATTCTGGCGCTCGTTGTGGCCCTGCTGGGTGTTTTAGTCATGACAGTGAATTATGGCCAGGTTCCGTGGGCGTCGCTCCTTCTTGCCTTCAGCTTTGCAGTTTACGGCGTGCTGAAAAAGCGGATTGTATTAGAGGCAACACGCGGGCTGGCAATTGAAACATTGTTTATTTTGCCGATTGCCGTTATTTATTACATCTATCTGTACAGCAATGATTCTATGCAGTTTTTGCATGAAGGCTGGCAAACAGATGTCCTCATGATGATCAGTGGTATTTTAACAGCGATTCCGCTCATCCTGTTCGCAAAAGGTGCACAGCGGATTCCGATGTATTTGTTAGGATTTATCCAATATGTGTCACCTACGATCGGATTTTTTCTCGGCGTCTTCTTGTATAAGGAGCCCTTCACACAAGTGGAGCTCGTTGCTTTTGGATGCATTTGGACAGCCATCGCGATTTTCTCCTATTCCTCCATTCACCAGGCAAGAAAACGTCATGCCCTGCAGGCAAAGTAAATGGACCAGATAAAGCGTTAGCGAGAATAATTTTACAGTTTTTGCAGGAATTTGTCCGAAAATGACGAATATATCCTATGTACACTTGAAGGGGGAAAAGGGATGTACGTAACACTTGGGGATAAACGCTATGATTTTCGGAAAATCGAAATTGATGTGTTGGAAATGGGGATTGAAAACACATTTGCCAAATTCGACAAAATGACGTTAGGTGAATTGGCCAGGCAAAAAAAGTATGAGCACTTAAAGGAACAAACAGAAAAACATTATGGCAGCCTGCTTGATCTTTCCGCTGGGGAGGCGCTGCTTCTCCTGAAAAATGAGGGGGACTCATTTTACCGGAAATTTCTAAACAACTATGGCGATAAACGCTATTCGCGATTTGTCGTCCAAGGAAACGATGCACTGCTTTTACAAAATGGGGTTTACAACATTATTGTAAATAATGAGCTCACGTTCACCGGCGTCTGTGCCAGATCTTTTAAGGAGCGGTTTAATCAGCACATCGGCAATATTTCGGCAAAGGGCTGCTACCGGGACGGTACGGCTACACATTGTCATGTGAATGCCCGCTTGACGGAGCTATTCGGTAAAGCCGATATTTATTTCTCGATCTGTCCGATGGATGATAAAAAAGAGATGAATCAGCTGAAAAACGCAATGATCCGCCGCTTCGAGCCAATCTGGAACCTACGGGTGGGGAAGGAAGAATCTGAGCAGCTGCGATCGTTTTAAGCTCATGGTTTCAGATCAATAGAAAAATGTAACCTGTCAGATGCTAAAATCTGACAGGTTATTTTCATAGTAATTGCCTGCTCTTTAACTGAAGTGTTTCAGCCAAGTCATTAACCGGATGATTTCAAAAGGCTCAAACCATGTAATCATAAATGTGACAGCGAAAAAGGAAGCGATTGCTGTGAACTTTGTCTTTCCTTTTTCTTTTTTTGCCATAGCGAGAAGGCTGAAGATTGCCCCGATGACTAAACATAAAAGACCGGTTAAGAGCACGGGCTCTGCGGAACCCTCCATCTGCGTCTTCCATAGAAGAAAAACCAGCCCTGCTATGAGAAACCCTAAAGACAATCGGCTAAATCGTTTCATCTTATTTCCACCTCTCCGTTTTATAAATAATTCCATTATTCCCGCTTTGTACCGCCTCTGTATTTATACCAATTCTACAAAATGCGCGTAATACCTTCTTCCGCCCCTCCATACGATGCAGCAATAGAAAGAGCAGCTGCCTGTGCCACCCTGTCAAAAGTGTGTTTTTAAAGCATCGTGCACAAAAGGCACATTCCGTGATTATTGTCACCAGCTCGTACATATTGTTTATATAAAGAAAATGATAGCGAAAAATGTTTTTAAATACGCTGTACAAGGAAATAACATGGAAAAACCATTAAAAGGTGGGTTGGATATGAGGGAGGCCTTTCAATTTTATGGTAATATGCACCGCAGGTATTTGTGGCTGCATGTGATTTTTTCCTTGGTACTGATTATGACGTCTGTATTCTGGTTTGTGTTGCCGCTGTATATTGTGAATTACGGCAACTATCAGCCGACATTAGCTCTTAGTGTCGTCTGTGGTATCTTTCTTTGTGTATTTCCTTCTCTATTTATTACATTGCATTGCTGGTTTATCAGCTTTGCGGCGGCTAAAAGATGGAGCAAGCGAAAAGAAGGGGAAAGTCTGCTGCGGTGGATGATGAGGTTCCAGTCCATGGCCTTTATGGTGGTCATTGGTTTTACCTCGATAATCTATTTTTTGTTTTTAGTCATAGACATAGTCAGGTAACTTTTTATCCTGACTATGTCAAAAAGCTCTCTTTTACATCTCTTCATACTTTCTTCATAAGTCCGCCATGAAACTTTCACAGTCCATTCAAGCGCTTTTTCAGCAAAAATTTGGTACGATGTAAACAGTACAGAGAAAGGAACGAAAAATTGAATGGCAACAGATATTAATATATTTTTAGCATTTGGTGCAGGGTTTTTAAGCTTTATCTCACCTTGTACTTTGCCATTGTATCCCGCCTTTTTATCTTATATAACAGGGATGACATTGGATGAGCTGAAAGCAGAAAAGGGAATGCTGCAGAAGCGGGCAATTTTACATACTTTATTTTTCCTCATTGGATTTTCCCTCATCTTTATTGCGATAGGGTTCAGTGCTTCTATAGTGAACTCTTTCTTCGTCCAATATGAGGATCTGATTCGTCAAATAGGAGCGATTTTAATCGTCGTGTTTGGATTGATGATTGTTGGCCTTCTGCAAATCGATTTCCTAATGAAAGACCGGAAATTCCAGTTTAAGAACCGTCCGAGCGGCTATCTAGGATCAGCTTTAATCGGGCTTGCCTTTGCAGCGGGATGGACACCATGTACGGGTCCTATTCTAGCTTCCATCACTTTGCTAGCCGGTACTAATCCTGAGTCAAGCATGCTATATATGCTTGCTTATTACTTCGGTTTTGCGATACCATTTTTCATTTTAGGCTTCTTCATTTCACGTTTAGGATGGATCCGCCGCAACAGCCAAAAAATCGTCAAAATAGGCGGCTGGATTATGATCGCCGTAGGGGTGTTACTATTCTTTGATGGTCTAGATTATATTATTCGCTTACTTTCACCATTTTTCGGTGGATTTACAGGGTTCTAATTTGTTACACTATAGCAGATACATCTTGTAATAGGTTGACTAATTAGAAGGAGTTACTTATGCCGACAGTACTTATTGTAGATGATGCATTGTTCATGCGTGTAGCAATTGGGAACATGCTGAAAGAATGGGGATTTGAAGTCATTGGAGAGGCTTCAAATGGCAGGCAGGCAATTGAGAAGTACCGTGAACTGCAGCCTGATCTTGTGACGATGGATATTACAATGCCGGGGATGTCAGGACTGGATGCTGTAAAGCAGATCATTCCTGAATTTCCTGATGCAAAGATCATTATGATTACAGCTCTTGGTCATCAACGCCTAGTCATAGACGCCATTGAATATGGTGCAAAGGACTTTATCACGAAGCCGTTTACACCTGAAAAACTTAAAGCAGTCATCGATAATATTATGCCATCGATGGAAGTGTAAGAAGGTCAAGCATCAAGAGGAGGGATTCGTGTGTTTGGGGCCATACCTTCTCAATTATTAGTTCTCGTCTCCAGTGTGGGGGCGATCTTTATGGCGGTTTTTGTGATGTTCGTCCGTTTACGTTCGCAGAAAAAACCGATTAATGAGAAGAAAATCATCATCCCGCCTATTGCTATGTCGACGGGTGCCCTCATGTTTATTTTTGAGGAATTCCGAGTAGCACCACTTCAAATTTTAGAAGCGACAGTGATTGGTGTTTTATTTTCAACCGTATTAATTGCTACTTCAAAATTTGAGGCGCGGGATGGAGAAATTTATTTAAAACGTTCTAAGGCATTTGTTTTTATTTTGATTGGGCTATTAATTTTGCGCATCCTTTTAAAGCTGATTTTTTCAAACAGCCTCGATGTCGGGGAACTGGGAGGCATGTTCTTTATCCTGGCATGGTCTATGATCATTCCTTGGCGACTGGCGATGCTTGTCCAATATAAAAAGCTGAAAAAAACAATGCTGCACTAAAAAATCCTTGCGGGATCTACCCGTAAGGATTTTTTTGTTTACTCTGTATTCTTTTCACGTTCGATTAATGTGATACCTTGCCCTGTTACAGCCCGATATATTTTCCGCTGCTCTGCAGGCCCAAATTGTGCGTTCTCCTCTATCGTAATCGCTTCTCCGTCGGTTGTCTTAAAGATATAGCTGCCTGAAGTATTAGGATCATACTCATAGACGACTTCTGCGATGCTGCTCCACGGGTAATCATTGACCGTATGGAATTTTTTTAGGACGAGTCCTCCATCTTGTATCGCTGTATAGCTGAGACTTGAATAGTGGGCTGCGGTGCCGCTTCCGGCCAACAGAAGAAAAGCGATGATATATGTAGAAACACTCCTTCTCCAGGAAAGGAGAAGAAGAATGGCTATAATAAGGGTCATTGTACCGGCCATTAAATAAAAATTAGCACGGGGAACAAGCAGCAGGATATTCTTTCTATCAAAATATATGGTTTCTACTACACCAACAGGCAAAATGAGGATGAAAATAGGAGATAGGATGAGTACAGCAATCGAAAAAACAACTAAAAGGACACGTGGTGATTTTTGATTCAGCATTACGAACCCTCCGTTCTTTTAGAAGGGGGAGCCCCCTTATTTTCTTTCTACGGATATCTATAGATATAGGTTTCAAATAATTGGAAAAGTTTTAGCTATTTGCCGTAGGAAGGGGATGACAAAATAATGTGATGATGTGTTGGGTGGAGTAGCATCCCGTATACATATAGTTGAAGCCCTACACAAGGGAAAGTGTCCGGCCAAAATGGCAGCTGGTAAATTCAGCCTTGCGTCGTATGTTTCCTTTTTTAGTTGGTTGCTATTATGTAAAAAAGGGGTGTAGAAAGATGAAAATTACGCAAGTAGAGCTGTTTATCGCAAATTTTGAAGAAACCATTTCTTTTTATAAGGACCAGCTTCATTGGGATCTGTTGAATACAAAGGATGGAAAGGCGACATTCCGTGTAGGGGAGAGTTTGCTCGTGCTCCATCAGAATGAAGAATCAAAGCACTACTACCACTTTGCTTTCAATATTCCGCCAAATTTATTTCACTCTGCCAAGCATTGGATACAGCAGCGCATGACATTATTGACCGAGGACGGGGATGATGAGGTAGACTTTACGGAGTCAAAGGCAAAGGCATTGTACTTTGAAGACCCGGCAGGCAATATTATCGAATATATTGCGCGGTCTACAACGCCGACAGCATTAACGGTTGAATTCAGTCCCACTCAACTTGTAGGAATTAGTGAAATAGGTGTGTCAACAAATGATGTAAAAATTGTAGTAGAAGAATTAATGGGAATGGGTATATTCCCGCGGAACAATGAAAACATTTATGAAAGCCAGTTTCTGAATTTTATGGGTGAGGCGGAAGAGGGGAATTATATTATTGTCGGACCTGTAGGCAGACGATGGATTTTTTCAGAAAAGCCGGGGAAGGAGACGCCCACCATCATTCATACAGACCGGGGCATTTTCCGCTATTCGATATAAACAACAAAGCAGATGCCTTTTGACATCTGCTTCCTTTATACATGTAGCCCTTTCAAATCAAGACTGAGCTTGTATGATATTCTTCTCCCACTCTTCCCGTAAAACACCCATACGGATCGAATCGTAGTATTGCCCGTCATAATAGCGGGCTTTACGGATTCTTGCTTCCAGCTGCATGCCAAGCTTTTCGCCGACACGCATCATGCGTTCATTGCCGGACCAAGTAGAAAAGCCTACACGGACAAGCGGCATCGTAGCGAAGAGATGGTCAATCCATAAACGCAGTGCTGTTGTGCCTAGGCCTTTTCCCCAAGTGCCAGCTTCGTGGAAGACTATCCCGATCTCCAGCCATTTGGAGTACTCATGCTCCCAATAATACGAAACAATACCGCGGACGATATTTTTCACTTCAATCACCCAGAAATTTTCGAGACCAATCCATTTTTCTCCTTGTGGCAGAAAGTCCTCATAGCTCATCGCTTGATGCGGATAGTAGGGGGCGTCCCACTTTTTCCATTCCGGCTGTTCATCTTTGTAAATCAGCTCCCATAGTCTTGGGAGATCGTTTTTTGTAATGGGGCGAATCGTTACTTCCCGTACTGTATACATACATTTCCTCTTTTCATGTAGATTCATAGTTGTACGATTGAAAAGAGAAGAGTTTTTCCTACTTTTCAATCACTTTTTTTGTCGTTTTCATTGCCATCATTCCTCTCAACTGTAAGTATTTTCATTTTACATTAAAAGCAATATAATTCCAATATATTTCCGTCAGGGTCGATAATATGACAGACAGCGCTTCCTTCTGTTCTTCTAACCTGAAAATGCCGTGCTTCCAGTTGGCGGTAATAGAGAAATATTTGCTGCGGATTCGCTTTCTTTATTGCGGTAGATAAAGAGGTGATCAACTGATTGTTTGGAATCGTTACATGTACCTCTTCCAGCTGTACAGTCTTTAATTTGTTTCTAGTTCTGTGAAGCGCTGTTTTAACCGACTCATCGCTTGTCCGTAGCATCGCCGCAATTTCTTTAGAAGTGAATCCGAATACGTCCTTTAATGTAAGAAGCATCGCCTGCTTTAAAGGTAGTGTAGATAAAAGAATATCTATCAGGCTGTCATATTCAATAAGACTGCTCGCTTCACCGTAGAAATCCTCCTCAACGGAGAAAACATCCCGCTGTTTTCTTTTTTCATCGATGAAAAGGTTTTTGGCAATCGTATAGAGAAAAGAGAAAGTAAGTGTTCTGTCAGGCTCGGCGCTTTGTAACTTGATCACTTTCAGCAGTGTCTCCTGTACGAGGTCCTCTGCTGTCCAGGGCGAATGAGACAGCTTTAAACAATATCGGTATAGCTTCTTCATCTCAGCTTCTGTAACTTCCCATGCCATCGGGTCACAACCTTTCAAAAAATTTATAAAAATGTAACTTTCCTGCTCGGCAATCCGTTATACATAAGAATACCATGTGAAGGAGAGATCGTATGTTTACAATTGGCAGTATATTTATCCCTGTGACAGACATTCAAAAATCAACCGTTTGGTATGAAAGCAATCTCGGAGTCAAAAAGATTGATAGCTGGGAGGAGGGGGCAGGATTTTATTTTCCGAGCGGCTCTGCGCAGCTGGCACTTGTTCAAGTGGACACACCGCAGCCAACGGAGTTTGTCATAAAGGGAAAAAGAAGAAATGTGTATTATAATTTTGTCGTGCAGGATATTGAAGCGGTCCATCGGCAATTGAATGCAAATGGAGTTGTAACGACTGAAATTGAGGAATTCGGCGACATGAAAGGCTTTGATTTTTATGACCCGGACGGTAACCCGTTCAGTGTCGTGAATGAGGAAGAGGGTTCCCCGTTCCACTCAGACCATATTAAAAAGCAGCAGGAACATGATAAAACCTCTGCATGCGAATAAAAAAGGGTATTTTTCTACGATTCTTTAATTCACTAGAAGCCTTTTTCGATATGGAAAATGAGCGGCCTCTCTTTTTTAGAAGGGGCTGCTCATTTTTATGCAATACTTATATGGTTTGCGCGAATTTTAAGTTGTATTACGCGAATTAGAGGATCTATTGTGCGAATCCAAACTTTAGGCCTGCAGGGATGATAACTTTCTCTCTAAATGACCGGTAATTTCAGGAGATTTAAAGCATGCTCCATATCGATATCTTCCCGCAAATGATCTGGTGTCCACGGTATATGAATATGGGGGAGAATCCCTACACCTGTCATACCATTCCCTTCATCGATTCTTGAAAGTCTGGAGGTAGGGTATTTCAAAACGAAGCCGCTATCCCATGTCTGTGTCGCAAGGTTTGCATAATCATTTACGCCCATCGTTGCACGGCCAATCACCGTTACTTTTGATGACTTTTTGCAGATTTCCACAAAGGAGTCACCTGAGCTGCCGCAAAACGTATCAGATAAAACGATGACTCGTTTAGGGAAAGCATTCCCTTTCATAAAGGAATCAGGCTGTATATCCAAAAAATCAAATTCCGCAAACCCTTTTCCTTTATTTTTTACCATCTCCCTTTGGAAGATCTGTAACACCCTTTGTGTTTCTTCGTCCTCAATTTGTTGCATCATTTCTTCAAATTCTGCTAGCCTTCTTTCGGTATTTGCCTCCGTGCAAAGAAACAGCATGGAGTCCTCAGGTGAAACATCCATTCCTTCGAGAGGAGCGATATACGGCAGAAGGGGGAAAAAGCTCGTATCACTGCCGCCGTTATTCAGCCGCACGTCAATAATCCAGTTTTCTGCTTTTTCCAGCAGGTTTTTATGTTCATTTATTAATGAAACAATCGCATCCGGATTGTTAAAATCGGTCATCGTCAGGCACACCGTCGATTCGTCTCGTTGATTGATGGTGTATACCGGTACATAAGGCGGTTTTTTATAAAAATGCAGTGGAAACATTTTATCATCGCTGCCTTCTAACTCAACAAATTCATAATAAGAGAAAATGGCTGTCCAGTTTTCACGTTCCGGATGGCTTTCATTAAGAAGCATGGCGTGTTTGTTTTTCAGATCAGGGATAGACAGTCCGCCAATGCCAGTAAAAACGCTGCCAAGCTCCAGCCGCTGTTCCTCATCTACCTTTGTCACATAAAGCTTGTCCTCATATCTTCTAACTTGAAACCCTCAATAGGAAAGGGTATTTTGCTGTAAATCAGGGTGGAAAAAGAAAATATGCTTGTCGTTAAAATCCAATAAATAGTCCTCTACAATGGCAATAAACGCTTCGTCAGTCAACTCACCATTCTCTTGAAGGCTTGTTAGCTGTTCAACAAATACATCAGGCCGGTCACAGCCCTTTTTGTCGACATACCCTGCGTAATCATTGTGCATCGTTTTTACGATTTCCTTAAATGCTTCTAACATTTCATTTCCTCCCCGTAAACTTTTTCCAATATAATACTATTATAGATGCGAGCTCTATAATGAAAAGTTTCAATATTGGAAATCTTACATACAGAAAGGAAGAGATGGATGCAAATTATCAGGATAGAGGAAAAACAGGCAGACACGGTTAATCGTTTTTTCATTGAACAGTGGGGAAGCAGCGAAATGGTTGTATCAAGCGGAGTGTATAATTGCGCAGCGCTGGACGGGTTTGCGGCATTGGATGAAAAAGGGGAGATAATCGGGTTAATTACATTTGATAGAAAAGAAACAGAGGTTGAAATCATTTCACTCGATAGTCTCCTTGAGGGACAAGGAATCGGAAGTATGCTCCTTGAACGCACAGAACAGCTGGCACAAGCTGAGAATATAAAACAAATTACGTTACTGACAACGAATGATAATTTGAACGCCCTGAAATTTTATCAAAAAAGAGGCTATAGGCTGTGCTTGATTTTCCCGAATGCTGTAACAGACGCACGGAAAGTCAAGCCGTCTATCCCGCTGATCGGCGAATACGGGATACCACTGCAAGATGAGCTGCAGCTTGTAAAGAGGCTGTAAGGAAGGCAAGCAGACAGCCTGAAAAATTAGACAATAAAAAAGGCACATTCACCACTGATTACTGTGTGGAATGTGCCTTTTAGCGAGATGCATTATTATTCTTCCAGCCCCGACCGATCTTGGCTGAGTCTTTCTGTAAGCTATTTCTCACTGTGCAACGTTCTACTCAAACAAATGTTCATAAGAGGAAATGTCAATTTGCATCTGATCTAATTTTTTTCGTAAAAATTTATGATCACGTTTTGGTGTTGCCTGAATATAGCCGCGTATTATCAAATCCTGCGTAATGGAGGAAGCACGTTCTTCTAGTGCCAGCTCTCCGATTTTGCCTGCGATTTTTTCTTTAGCGACCTGTCGGAAAAGCTCCGGAACCGGTGCTGTCAATTCCGCAAGCAGTGCCTTCGAATCTTCACCCCACAGGTGGATCGTCTTGTCCAAATAAAACTCCTGCCAGTCCAAATCCGATTTTCCGTCCGCTTTCGGCAATGCTTTCAGGAATTTTCGGAACATGAAAAAGCCGCCGATTCCCATAAGGGTAATCAAGATGACAACCCAAAATAAGATAAACCATAAAAACCATCCAGTTAAAGCCAATATCTTCACCTCTTTACTATCTCTAGAAATTATTATAAGAGTTTTGAACACTTTTTTCATTAGCAATGTCCCTTTTTATGTGACGAATTTCGATAGTAGTTAGTGAAAGGGGGGAGGAAGGATGCCAGCATTTCAATTTCAACAGGCTGCATTAACTGTAAATTTCTTTACAGGGGTAGATGCAGAGGGTAAATCAATCTTCAAGAGAGTGACGTACCGCAATGTAACCGATCAGGCAACAGCAGAGCAGCTGCAGCAAGTAGCACAGGCAATCAGCGGATTGACAAGCTATACACCAGCTGATGTGGAAAAAACAGAAAAGCAGATTATCGTCTAATGATCGCTTTACTAGAGAGGAGGTGACGTCATGAATCAAGTGTTGGAACTGGTATTTGAACTAGCGGATGGCAAGTCATTGACGCTTTCGGTTCCGAGTCCGAAAGCCGGCTTAACAGCTGCTGAAGTCAACAGTGCCATGCAGGCAATCGTCGCAGCAAATGCTTTTTCACGTGAAGGCGCAGTTATAGCGGCAAGGAAATCCGCCCGCATCGTCGAACGTGAGGTAACGGAATTTGATATGAACTAATATGAAAGCCGGTGGGGTTGCCCGCCGGCTTTTTAAAGGCAGGTGAGAAAAATGGAACAATGGATCACATTCATCCAGGAAATCGGTTTTCCTATCGTCGTGTCGTTTTATTTGCTATACCGGATAGAAAATAAACTTGATGCGATTCATACCGCGCTGCTGGATAATCGGTCCTGATTGTGAAATAAAGTTTCACATATTTGTCCGAAAGCCTTCACGACTGGCATATTGTATTCTCTTACACAATTCGTTAAGATGAAAACAATGATGGTAGAAGTGGAGAGAGATAGATGAAAAAGAAATATGTTCTAGCGGCTATACTGCTGCTCGTCGCAGCCGTTGTAAGTGGATGCAGCAATTATAAATTTAAGGCAACAACAAATTACGAAGTCCAGAATTTCACTGCAACAAATCATCGTGGAGAAGAAATATCGTTAGAAGACTTGAAAGGTAAACCGTGGCTCGCGATGTTTATCTTTACGAATTGTACAACAATCTGTTCTCCTATGACGTATAACATGACAGAAATACAGGCTTCATTGAAGGAGCGGGGCGTCGAAGACTACAATATCGTCGCTTTCTCGGTTGACCCGGCAACAGATACGCCTGAAGTATTGGCTAAATATTTAAGCTTTTATGATGTGCCTGATGAGTCGAAATGGAATCTTGTCACAGGCTATGACCAGAAATTCATTGAGCAATTGGCCTGGGACTCGTTTAAATCCGCGGTGAAAAAGTCCAGTGATCCAGAGCAAGACCAGGTAATGCATGCTAGTACGTTTTCTCTTGTAGATGAAAATGGAATTGTGGTTAAAAACTATACAGGCTACTCTGAAGAAGAAGATGGTGTCTCATATGATACGATCGCCATTGATATGGAAACATTAATCGAAGAAGGATCTCATTAAGGAATGGAGCTGTCACCTAGGTGGCAGCTTTTTTTATGTAAAAGAGGATAAAAATTAGTATTGTGGTAGGCATAAAGGTACAAATCGCGCAATAGGGAGCCAAAATCGCGCAATAGACCTCAAAAATCGCGCAATACAAAGCCAAAATCGCGCAATCAACCCTCAAAAATCGCGCAATAAATAAAAAAGCAGCCGCACCTAAAGCAGGGGGCTGCCAACTACTACAGCTTGGATGCTTTCTCCAAGGCTTGTGTAAAATCTTCTATTAAGTCAAATTCATTTTCCAAACCTACCGAAAAGCGGAGGAGACCGTCTGTAATACCGCGTTTTAAACGTTCTTCCGGCTCCATCGCGGCATGGCTCATCTTGGCAGGGTACGACAGGATCGATTCTACTCCACCGAGACTAACGGCAAATACCGGAATTTGCATTGCTTCGACAAAGGCTTTTGCCACCTCATAGGAAGGGAGTGTAAAGGAAAGCACAGCACCGCCGGATGTTGATTGCTTCTCGTGGATATGTGCTCCCGGGTGGCTCGCAAGTCCCGGATAGTATACTTTTTCGACTAACGGATGGTTATCTAAAAAGGCAGCAAGTACACTGGCTACTCGTGCTGACTCATTAAACCGCACCGCTGTTGTCTTCATATTCTGGATCAACGTATAGGAATCCTGTACGCCAAGACAGGAACCGAAGGAATTTTGGATAAAATATACTTGATCACTTAGTTCCGCATCCTTTGTTACCACGAGGCCTGCTACGATATCGGAATGGCCCGATAAAAATTTTGTCGCACTATGAATGACAGCATCGACCCCAAGCTCAATCGGCCGCTGATGGATCGGCGTCATAAATGTATTATCAAGGAATGTGAGGGCACCGATTTCTGCTGCGATGGCAACAATGCCTTCGATATCGGTAATGCCAAGTGTCGGATTCGATGGTGTCTCCATATAAAGCAGCTTTGTCTCAGATGTGACGGCAGCACGTACTGCGTCCAGGTCCGTAAAATCGGCAAATGTGTGGGTAATGCCAAAACGCGGCAGCACCTTTGTCACAAAACGGTATGTCCCTCCGTACACATCTTCAGTAATCACAATATGATCGCCCTTTGAGAGTGTCATAAAGCAGGCGGATACCGCAGCCATCCCTGTAGCAAAAGCGAAACCGCGGTGGCCTCCTTCTAATTCGGCAATTGCTTTTTCAAGCGCAGCACGTGTCGGATTGCCTGAACGTGCATAATCATATTCGCCGAATTCATCCATTGATTCCTGATGAAATGTTGAGGAAAGGTACATCGGTACATTGACCGCACCTTTTTTATCGGCATAGCCTTCTCTGACTGCCCCGTGGACGAACGCGGTTTCAATGCGGCTCATCTATTGCACCTCCGAACGCAGTACATCAAACACCTGTTTCAAATCAGCAATTAAATCGTCTGCTTCCTCGATACCGACAGAAAAGCGCAGCAGTCGGTCGCATACGCCGCGTGCCACACGCTCTTCAAACGGCATATCCGCATGTGTCTGTGTCGCCGGGTACGTAATAAAGCTCTCCACTCCGCCTAGGCTTTCTGCAAACGTAATGAGCTTTAAATTCCGCAGGAACGGATCTACAAGCTTGGCATCCTTCACGCGGAATGACAGCATACCGCCTTTTCCTGTATACAGCACATCTGTCACAAGCTCTTCACCTTCTAAATAAGCGGCGATTTGTTTGGCATTCGCATCATGCTGCTTCAGGCGCAGGTGAAGTGTTTTTAACCCGCGGATAATTAACCAGGCATCCATTGGCGAAAGGACAGCACCTGCACCGTTATGAATATAGCCTAGTTTTTCGCAAAGTTCTGAACCTTTTGCAACGACTAGGCCTGCCAATACATCATTATGACCGCCAATGTATTTTGTCGCGCTATGTAGGACGATATCAGCCCCAAGCTCAATCGGACGCTGGAAGTATGGTGTATAGAATGTATTGTCCACGATTAATAAAAGATTATGTTTTTTCGCCAGTTCATTATAAGCTACAAGGTCGATTTCCTGCATAAGAGGGTTTGTCGGTGTTTCAATAAACAGTGCCTTTGTGTTTTCATTGATCAGCCCTTCGACTTCTTCAACCGATGTAAAAGGCGAGTAACGCGGCTTAATATGATATGTATCGCCATATACTTTGAACAGACGATAAGTACCTCCATATAAATCCTCCGGTACAATCAGTTCGTCACCAGGGGCAAACAAGGACAGGACAAGCTGGACAGCAGCCATTCCTGAACTACAGGCAAAGCCCATATCTCCACCCTCTAACGCAGCAATTCCTTCTTCTAAAATCGTTCTAGTCGGATTTTTTGTGCGCGTATAATCATAGCCTGTCGATTCTCCAATACCTGCATGTTTATAAGCAGTGGAAAAATAAACAGGCGGATTGACCGCACCGGTTGCAGCGTCACTTAAGTTACCTAATTGTACTAGCTTTGTCTCGATTTTGTGTTCAGTCATATTATCACTCTTTCTACCAAAATGAAATGTACGAAACATTTAGAATGAATCGATTATTAAACCAATTTACCATGTTAGATTGAAAGGAACAACAGTAGGAATGAAAAAAGTCTATCAATTGTGATAGACTCTTAACTCCGTATAACTATACCAGCTAAACTAGCCGTTTTCCTTTTTCAATAAGTCACGGATTTCTTTCAGGAGTTCTTCCTTTGGATCCAGTACCTTGGCAGGAGGTTCCTCGATAACTTCCTTTTTCTTACGCAGAATGTATGTATTCACCACTTTTAATGCGATAAAGATAGAAAAGGAGATAATTAGAAAGTCGATGATTGACTGGACAAAGGCACCGAATTTAACTGATGCATCACCATATTTCCAGACGAAATCATTTGTAAAGTCGATGCCTCCGGTTAGCACACCGATGATTGGTGTGATAATATTTTCAACGAGTGATGAAACGATTGAATTGAAGGCGGCTCCGATTACAACGGCAATGGCAAGATCCAGCACATTGCCCCGCATAATAAATTCTTTAAATTCTTTCCACATTTTGACGACAACTCCCTTACATGATATATACTGTAACTATAGAAGTTATTCATTTTAATAGTTTTGCACATAAAATTCAATAATGGGAGCACCTGAAAATACATGCTGAGGTGCTCCCATCACAATGAGGACGGCGTTATTATTATATGACCAATGCCAAAATGATCTAAAAGGCACAGTCGACATGGGTAGAAGACGCCAATGTATTGGAAGGTTTGAATTTGCTTTATAGTTTTCTTTCAAGCGGTCCAACATTAACAATTTTTAAAGGTTCGGTGGTAAGATGGTTCAAAAAAAGAAAAAACAAAAGAAAAAGAAGGTATTGCTTCCGCCAATAGTAAAGGTATTCCTTATATTAGTGCTGATACCCGCCATAATTGGTATGTATACACTCGTTTATGTCGCATGGCAGGAACTGCAGGAGCTGCCGTTTTTTCAGGAATTTACGCAGCAATCGGAAATGGATAGTATCCAGGCAAATTTTGATATGAAAATACCTGTTGAATATATTCCCATTTATATGGAGGCTGGTGAAAAATATAATGTGCCTTGGACATTGCTGGCAGCCCATCACCGAATAGAAACGCGCTTTTCGACGATGAAAAAGCTTGTCTCACCAGTAGGCGCAGAAGGGCACCTCCAATTTATGCCGTGTACGTTTGTCGGCTGGAAACATCCGTCATGCTCGGGGCTTGGTGAAGGAAGTATTTCTGAAAAAGAGAAAACAGATCCTGCTGTGATTGCCAAATACGGCGGTTACGGGGTAGATGCAAACGGGGATGGTGTGGCAGATCCCTTTAATATAGAAGATGCTATATATTCGGCAGCGAATTTTTTATCGATTGCCGGTGCTTCAAAAGGGAATATCGAAAAGGCAGTTTATCAGTATAATCATAGCGACAAATATGTAAAGGATGTACTGCATTACTTTAATCTTTACAGCACCTATAGGGAAAAAATGGAGTTGGTGCTCGCTTTAAATGAATGATAGAAACAATGGAAAAGGACCGCAAAATGCGGTCCTTTTAGCTATCACCAATTTTATTCAACCATTATGTTGTTTTTCGCATTGAACGCATGATAAAGCTTACAATGAAGATCAGTACGATTGCACCGATTAAAGCAGGGAATACATAGAAGTCAGATACTCTCCAACCCCAGTCTCCTAAAATCATGCTACCGATCCATGAACCGATAATCCCGGCAATAATGTTACCGATGACACCACCGGGTACATCCTTACCTAAAATTACACCTGCTAACCAACCTAAAATACCACCGATAATCAAATACCAAATAAAGCTAATCATAATGCTTTCAACTCCTTTAAATTAGTTTGTGAAATATGATAGCGTCTACTTAATTATTACCGATAGTACATAAAGTTAAACATTTTCGTTCACAGACAATATACCAACGGGTTTAAATTACTTCTGCACCAAGGGTTCCCGTAAAATGTCCAAGTGCCCATTCGTGGCCTGCCTCATTGAAACTCGCTACTCCATCCTTATAGATTAGAAGCTTATAACCCAGGTTGTAAGCATCCACTGCCGTATGCAGCACACAAATATCCGTACATACACCGACAAGTGCAATTTCACGAATGCCGCGTTCCTGCAGCAACTGATGAAGGTTCGTACCGGCAAATGCTGAATATCTCGTCTTATCAAGCGACAAACAAACAGATGCATATTTTTCATAAGCATCCTTTACAGAGCCGTATAATTCACGACCGGCTGTTCCGGCAATATTATGGGGTGGGAACAGCTTTGTTTCCGGATGATACGAGTCTCCCTCAAAATGAATGTCATTTGTAAAAACAACAAGCTCACCGGCTTCTATCGTTTCTTCGATAAGGGAAGTGATTTTGGGTGCTATATCCTGTCCGGGCTTGCCGCATGTCAACCGGCCATCATCCGCAACAAAATCATACGTGTAATCAATAACAATTAATGCTTTCTCCAATATATTCGCCTCCTAAACAGTATGTATTTATTATGCCAGCAATATGTGCCAAAAAAAACATTATAAAAATATTCGAAAAATTTTGTAAAATGAATAGACTTGCATTATAATGATTTTTAAAGAGAATGAGAGGTGGACTTCATGGATACTGACTACATGAAAAAGATTGACAAGCAAGGGCTTTTATTTGTTGTGTTGCATACTTTGGTTTTGCTGAACTTCGCAGCGGAATTTTTCTTTATCTCCTAGCAGCAATGCTAGGATTTTTTTACGCTGTCTTTCATATAATTTGGGGATTTTCCTCAAAAAAGGAGCAGCGCCAAAATGGAACATGTGCCGTAAGCGGAGCAGTAAAAAGTGTAGGAACGCTATAAATTTTTTATTAGTCAGGATGTGAGGGGGAGAAGAATGCAAACATTTGACAAAGCATTTATAGGATTGGAACGACCATTTGCTTGGGTGGATCTGGATGCGCTCGATGCCAATATTGAATTTATCGCCGCAAAAACAAAAAAACCGGTCCGCATCGCAACAAAATCCATTCGTTCGACACAGCTTCTTCGCTACATAGCAGAACGGCTGCCAGAAACAGCAGGCTTTATGACCTTTACGGCTGCAGAAACGCTATATCTATTAGAGCAGGGCTTTAACCAGTTACTTATCGGCTATCCCGTTATGGAAGAAAATGCTGTTAAAAAACTTCTTTTTCAAATTAAGGCCGGCAAGGATATAACCTTTATGGTGGATCATATCGAACAGGTGGAGTTTTTGGAGAGGATGGCTTCTGGATTGGATGTTGTTATACCGATCTGTATCGATGTAAATGTATCCGACGATTACCGTGTATTGTATTTTGGCACAAAGAGGTCGCCGCTGAACAGCTTTGAAAAAGTGGCGAATTTTTTGTATGCAATAGCAGACAAGCAGGTGCAAGTACGCGGTGTGATGGCATATGAGGCACAGGTGGCAGGTGTTCCTGATTTACCTGATGAAACAGTTGTATCCCGTATAAAAAGCAAGCTCATCAGCCAATTAAAAAAGCGGTCAGTCATGCAGGTGGAGCAGGCTCATCATGATACAATAAATATTATCCGACACTTGGAAGACCCTATTTTTATAAATGCAGGCGGATCAGGCAGCATTGAGTCAACTAACCGGCTGGAAGTGACAGAAATGACGATCGGTTCCGCTTTTCTTGCGCCTGCTTTATTTGACCGCTATGACAGCCTAGCATTGCAAAAAGCGAGTGGGTTTGCACTTGCGGTCGTCAGGCAGTTTGATGAGGAAACCTTTGTCTGCCATGGCGGAGGCTATATTGCTTCAGGAACACCGGGGGTAGACAGGCTGCCAGCTTTTTATGAGGCAGGTCGCTTTCGTTACTTATCTTTAGAGGGAGCGGGAGAAGTACAGACACCGATTGTAGACAGTCAAAAAGCGTTACACATTGGAGATACGGTTTATTTCAGACATGCAAAAGCAGGAGAGTTATGTGAGCGGTTCCCAATGCTTCATGCTGTACGCGGGGACGTGCGAATCGGTACTTATACAACATATCGAGGTGATGGACAATGTTTTCTCTGAAAAATTTCACAAAAGGAAAGCCTTGGACAAATTGGTCAGAAAGCTTCGTCAGCTATCCGGCCTATTATGCGCCGGCATCTATCGAGCAGCTAAGTGACATTATTAAAGCCCATATGAAGAATGGAATGACCATTCGTACAACAGGAGCGGCCCATTCATTCAGCCCCGTAGCATTACCGGAGCACTCCGCTCTTTCTTTGCACCATCTGCGAGGGCTGCAGTCGGTCGATCCGGAAAAAATGGAGGCAACTTTTTATGCAGGCACGTATCTTCATGAGATCGGTCCGCTTCTGGAGGAGCATGGACTTGCTGTCATCAATATGGGTGATATAGATGTACAGACGCTGGCGGGGGTCGTTTCCACAGGAACACACGGAACGGGCGTAACACTCGGTTCATTTTCCTCCATGGTAGTAAAGTGGACGTTTGTCAATGGAAAAGGAAATATCATCACCTATGAGCGGGATGAGGATGATCTTTCAGCGGCACTTCATTTATCTTTAGGATTACTCGGAGTGCTTATTGCCGTCACGATTCGTGTTTTGCCGCTTTATAGCCTGGCGTATACGGCAACAAGGGAAAATCTAACGGAAGCGCTCCAACATTTCAGGGGAGACATCCGGAGGAATCGCCACGTGGAATGGTACTACTTCCCGGGGTCTGAAAAAATTCAAGTAAAACGGATGAATATGGTACCTGTAGCCTATGCCTCTGAAAAAGAGCGGAAAAGAGAGCAGCGCAAACTCGATTTAATTGAAAATAATCTATTTGAAGGCGTATCAAAACTATGTAAATGGAACCCTAAATTCACGGGAGCAGCGAGTATGATTTCTTCTCACATGATATCGGAAGGAAAGAAAACGGACATCTGCTATAAAGTATATCCAACTTCGCGTAGGGTGAAATTTACGGAGACGGAATTTGCTATTCCGCTCGAACAGTTCGAAGCATGCATGGAAGAAATTCATTCTGTCATGAAGAAACGAAGCTTTTCTGTGCATTTTCCGATAGAAATCCGCACAACAGCGGGGGAACATGGTTTTTTAAGTCCAACGAGAGGACGCGAAAGCGCTTTTTTTGCCTTCCATATGTATAAAGGGATGGATGAGTCAGCCTATTTCCGATGGGTATTTGACATGATGAAAAAATACGACGGGAGAGCTCATTGGGGGAAGGTCAATCAGTACCACGAAACGGACATCACGGCGTTCTATCCGGAGGCAAAAAAGTTTAATGAAATCCGCCAATTATTTGATCCTGAAAATATTTTTATGACACCTTACTTTAAACATATTTTTCATTCATAATGGCCGCTACAGGAAATGAGTGATGAGTAATAAAGGACGTGGACAAAAATTTGTCCAAATTTCAAAAATTTAACCAAACGAGCGAAAATGAAACAATAGCAATGAAGAAAGCGTTTTCTATAAAAAACGAATGTTTTGAATTGTTTAAAAATTTAAAAATTAGTGTTGACGTACCTCTTTGTTTCGTACTATGATAGCAACAATTTAACACGTTCGTTCTTGAAAACGGACGTCAATATGTAACTAAACGGTGGAGAAAAAAAGATTCCACCTGACAGGTATAGACGTGAGGGGCGTTCTAAATGAGAAGTGACATGATTAAGCTAGGAGTAGACCGAGCTCCTCACCGTAGTCTTTTATATGCTACGGGGAAAGTGAAGGCAAAAGATCTAGATAAACCCTTCATCGGCGTATGTAACTCATATATTGACATTATTCCGGGACATGTACACCTGCGGCAGTTTGCAGATGTCGTCAAGGAAGCGATCATCGAGGCTGGAGGCATTCCATTTGAATTCAACACGATTGGTGTAGACGATGGAATTGCGATGGGACATATAGGGATGCGCTATTCATTGCCATCTCGGGAAATCATTGCCGATGCTGCTGAGACAGTCATTAATGCCCACTGGTTCGACGGAGTGTTCTACATTCCGAACTGTGACAAAATTACACCGGGCATGCTGATGGCTGCTGTCCGTACAAATGTACCATCTGTGTTTGTATCAGGCGGTCCGATGGAGGCAGGCACTTCATCAACAGGCAAGCAGCTTTCCTTAACAAGTGTGTTCGAAGGTGTCGGCGCGTTAAAATCGGGCAAGATGACAGCTGAAGAATTACATGATATTGAACATAATGCATGTCCGACATGCGGTTCCTGTTCAGGGATGTTCACAGCGAACTCCATGAACTGCCTCATGGAAATGTTAGGTGTAGCACTTCCGGGCAATGGTACAATCGTTGCAACAAGCGATGAACGCCACCGTTTGATTAAAGAAGCGGCCAAACATTTAGTCCGGATGATTAAAGAGGATATTAAGCCTCGCGATATTATTACAAAAGAAGCAATTGACGATGCATTTGCACTTGATATGGCAATGGGTGGATCGACGAATACCGTTCTACATACATTAGCAATCGCAAATGAAGCGGAAATTGAATATAACATCGAAGATATTAATAAAGTAGCTGAGAGAGTACCGTACTTGGCAAAAATTATGCCGGCATCCGATATTTCAATGGATGACATCGAAAAGGCTGGCGGCGTATCATCCATCATTAACGAGCTGACAAAAATTCCAGGAGCAATCCATCCGGAGCGGCAAACAATTGCCGGTGTTTCAATGGGAGAGCTGGTCAAGGATTACAAGATTACTAATGATCAGGTAATTCGAACGAAAGATAATCCGTATTCACCGGTTGGTGGATTATCAGTGCTATTCGGCAATATTGCACCAGAAGGATCAGTCATTAAAGTCGGAGCTGTCGATCCATCCATCAAAGTATTTACAGGTGAGGCGATCGTGTTTGACTCCCAGGAGGAAGCACAGACAGCTATTGATGAAGGCAAGGTTCGTGAAGGGCATGTCGTCGTCATTCGCTATGAAGGTCCAAAAGGCGGCCCGGGTATGCCGGAAATGCTTGCACCAACATCCGCTATTCAAGGACGAGGTTTAGGAACGAAAGTGGCTCTTATTACAGATGGGCGCTTCTCCGGTGCTTCAAGAGGAATTTCAATCGGCCATATTTCACCGGAAGCAGCAGAGGGCGGTCCAATCGCTCTAGTAGAAAACGGTGATCATATCACAATCGATCTACCAAGCCGTACAATCAATCTGGAAGTTTCAGAGGAAGTATTAGCTGAAAGACGGTCGAAATTAACACCGTTTGAACCAAAAATTAAACGCGGCTGGTTAGCCCGTTATTCAAAACTTGTAACAAATGCCTCACAGGGCGGGATTATGAAAATTTAATATTGTGAAAACGTTGATGAGGTTAAAGGGTACAGAGCCTTGCATCTACCAGAGAGCCGGTATTGCTGGAAGCCGGTGATGCAACTGAACCCGACATCCCCTCGGAGTGGGCTATTAAACGCGTAACGCCATTAGATAGCTCCGGGCATATAATCAGTGCTCGTTATAAATGAATAGTAAACTGATCTTAGTTGCACACTAAATATTTTCAATATTTAAAATATTCTGCGAAGATTGGTTGTCTACACTATTCATGAGGCAGCTATTTGTGCTGTGAATAAGGGTGGTACCATGAAAAGTCTTTTTCATCCCTACGTAAGAGGAATTCTTTTGCGTGCGGAGAAAGAGGCTTTTTCTTTTCATAAATTTTAATGGGATTTTATTAAGTGAGGTTTCATAAGTTTCCACCCAGCCAGATAGATGGGCGGATGAACTTTCTATAATCAGTTTAGTAAGGAGGAGTAAACGAAATGTCAAACGTTTCAGCGAAAGAGCTGCAGCAGCAGGAGATGCCACTGCAGGAGGAAGTAAAAAAACCGAAAGATGGTGCTGATATTTTAGTGCAGGCACTACATGACCAGGATGTTGATATCATCTTTGGCTATCCGGGTGGTGCTGTGCTTCAAATTTATGATGCGATGTACCGTAATCCGATCCGTCATATTCTAACACGCCATGAACAAGGGGCGATCCATGCTGCAGAGGGATATGCCCGTGTGACAAATAAACCGGGAGTTGTGATTGCGACAAGCGGGCCCGGCGCTACGAATCTCGTAACAGGAATTGCAGATGCCATGATCGATTCGATTCCACTCGTTATTTTTACCGGCCAGGTAGCAACATCTGTCATCGGCACAGACGCCTTCCAGGAGGCTGATATTATGGGGATCACGACACCGATTACAAAACACAATTATCAAGTGCAGGATGTTCGTGATATTCCGCGCATCGTACAGGAAGCCTTCCATATTGCCAACACAGGGCGCAAGGGGCCGGTTGTTATTGACTTCCCAAAAAACGTTTCTCAGGCACTTTTCACAGAAGGGGATATGCCGGAAACACCGGATGAAATTTATCTGCCGGGCTACCAGCCAAACTGCAAGCCGAACTACCTGCAAGTCCAAAAGGCAATCCAGGCGCTTACATTAGCAAAAAAACCATTAGTGTTAGCAGGTGCAGGTGTAATGTTTGCAGAGGCACAAAATGAATTGACTGAATTTGTTGAAAAGTACAAATTGCCGATTATCAATACCCTCCTCGGACTTGGCAGCATTCATGGCGATCATGAATTGTTTTACGGAATGGCAGGAATGCACGGTACCGTCACAGCAAATGACGCGATTACACAATGTGATCTTCTCATCAATATCGGGGCTCGATTTGATGACCGTCTGACAGGTAACCTGGATGCTTTCGCACCGAATGCGACAATCGTCCATATCGATATCGACCCGGCGGAAATCGGTAAAAACGTACCGACCGACATTCCTATCGTGGCGGATGCGAAGGAAGCTTTGCAGGCGCTGCTAAAGAAGGATTTTGAAGGGCCGGATACAGCGTCATGGATCGAATACTTGAATGCACAGGATGAAGAATTCCCATTATGGTATGACGAAGATCCGCATGAAATCATGCCGCAGCAGGCACTTGAAGCTATCCACCGCATTACAGAAGGCGAGGCAATTGTCACGACGGATGTAGGGCAGCACCAAATGTTTGCAGCCCAGTACTATCGCCTGAACAACTCGCATAGTTGGGTGACATCTGGTGGACTTGGTACGATGGGCTTCGGTTTCCCGGCGGCAATCGGAGTGCAATTTGCGAAGCCAGATAAAAAAGTTATTTCGATTTGCGGGGATGCCGGATTCCAAATGACAGCACAGGAGCTGTCGTTACTGAAGGAATTCAACCTTCCAGTAAAAATTATCATCCTGAACAACAGCTGTCTTGGGATGGTGCGCCAGTGGCAGGAAACATTCTATGAAGAACGGTATTCCTCTTCCCTGATGCCGATCCAGCCGGACTTTGTCAAATTGGCGGATGCATACGGCATCAAAGGCTATTTAATCGAAAAGCCGGAAGAAATGGAAGCGACATTAACAGAAGCTATCCTTTCTGACGAGCCGGTGCTGATCGACCTTCGTATAAAACAATTAACAAGCGTTTATCCGATGGTAGCACCTGGCAAAGGATTACATGAAATGATTGGGGTGAAAAAGCTGTGAAACGAGTAATTACAGTTATCGTAATTAATCAAAGCGGGGTGTTGAACCGCGTAACAGGCTTGCTGATGAAACGTCAATTCAACATTGAATCGATTACTGTAGGACATACAGAGCAGCCGAACTTCTCAAAAATGACATTTGTCGTGCATGTTGAGGATGAGAATAAAATTGAACAGCTCATCAAGCAGTTATCAAAACAGATTGATGTATTGAAGGTAAATGATATTACAGATAAATCAATCGTCCTGCGCGAACTTGCATTAGTGAAGGTCATTTCACCGCCGAATACCCGGCTCGAAATGAACGCTATTATAGAACCGTTCAGGCCGCAGGTTATTGATACAGCTAAAAATGTGGTGACATACCAAGTAGTTGGACACCCCGAGAAAATCGACGCATTCATCGAGCTCATCCGTCCATACGGCATAAAAGAGCTGACACGTACTGGGGCTACAGCTTCTGTGCGGGAAACGCAAAAATCCGATCAGCCATTGCTATCAATCTTAAAATAATGACATAGCTTGCAATGTTACAAGACAAATGCTGCGCCTTCCGTTGTACAGCGAAAGTCTATGACGGCCAGCTTCACAAAAGAGAGAACCGGAAAGAATACAACTCTTCCGATTCATAAATAAAAATACAAAGAAACCTTAGGAGGCTATCAAAATGGCAACAATGTTTTATGAAAACGAAATCAACGATCAAGTATTAAGAGGGAAAAAAATCGCAATCATCGGGTACGGCTCACAAGGCCATGCACATGCATTGAATTTAAAAGAATCCGGCTTTGATGTAGTAGTAGGTGTTCGCCCAGGAAAATCATTCGATCAAGCACGTGAAGATGGTGTAGCTGTGATGTCTGTTGAAGATGCAGCAGCTATCGCAGACGTGATCCAAATCCTGCTTCCTGATGAGCGTCAAAAAGCAGTATATGAAGCAGAAATTCTGCCGCATCTTACGGAAGGGCAAGCATTGATGTTCGCACACGGCTTTAACGTACACTTCGGCCAAATTACACCACCGGAAAATGTTGACGTATTCCTAGTGGCGCCAAAAGGTCCAGGTCATTTAGTACGACGTCAATTCCAGCAGGGTGCCGGCGTTCCTGGATTATTTGCCATCCATCAAGATGCAACAGGCCAAGCACGTGACTTAGCACTTGCTTACGGAAAAGGGATCGGTTCAGCACGCGGCGGCTTACTGGAAACAACATTTGCCGAAGAGACAGTAACGGATCTGTTCGGTGAGCAGGCAGTACTTTGCGGCGGTGCCACAGCTTTAGTAAAAGCTGGTTTTGAAACATTAGTAGAAGCCGGCTACCAGCCAGAGCTTGCCTACTTTGAAACGTTGCACGAACTGAAATTAATCGTTGACCTAATGTTTGAAGGCGGTATGGAAACAATGCGTTATTCTGTGTCGGATACAGCCGAGTGGGGCGATTATGTATCAGGTCCGCGTATCATTGATGATTCTGTAAAAGATCGTATGAAGGACGTACTTGCTGATATTCAAAACGGTACATTCGCAAACGACTGGATCAAGGAAAATGAAACGAATCGTCCGCGCTATACAAAATATAAAGAAGATGGTGCCAACCACCAAATCGAAGAAGTTGGAAAAAAACTTCGTTCGATGATGCCGTTCATCAGCGAAGGTAAAGAGAAAGTAGTGGTGAAATAGTGCGGAAAATCGATATTTTTGATACGACATTACGTGATGGAGAGCAGTCGGCAGGTATTAATTTAAATACAGCTGAAAAAATCGAAATTGCAAAGCAGCTGGAGCGTCTAGGGGTCACAATTATTGAAGCAGGTTTTCCTGCTTCAAGCCCCGGCGATTTCGAGGCGGTGCACCAAATTGCCAAAACCGTTAAAAATTCAATTGTGACAGGTTTGGCGCGTGCGGTGAAAAGCGATATTGATGCCGTTTGGGATGCAGTACGAGTCGCTGAACAGCCGCATGTTCATACATTCATCGCAACAAGTCCGATCCATATGGTATATAAGCTGAAAAAATCACCGGATCAAGTAGTAGAGCAGGCAGTGGAAGCTGTCAAATACGCGAAGCAAAAGTTCTCACTAGTAGAGTTCTCCTGCGAAGATGGGTTCCGTTCAGACCGTGAGTTCCTTGTTCGCATCATAAGTGAAGCGATTAAGGCAGGTGCGACAACAATCAACGTACCAGATACAGTAGGATATGCTTCACCTGAAGAGTATGGTGCACTATTCCGCTTCCTAAAGGAAAATTGTATCGGCGCAGATCGTGTGAAATTCTCCGCTCACTGCCATGATGATTTAGGGATGGCGGTAGCAAATTCCATTGCAGCTGTCCAAAACGGGGCAGATCAAGTGGAATGTACCATTAACGGAATCGGGGAACGTGCAGGAAATGCAGCTTTAGAGGAAATCGGCGTAGCACTGCATATCCGAAAAGACATCTACCAAATGGAAACAGGTTTGAATTTAAAAGAGATTAAGCGCTCTTCCCAACTAGTGAGTCGCCTGACAGGGGTTGTCATCCAGCCGAACAAAGCAGTTGTCGGAAAGAATGCCTTTGCCCACGAATCAGGCATTCACCAGGATGGCGTACTGAAAAATCCGGAAACATATGAAATCATTTCACCTGCATTAGTAGGGGAAGGCGAAGTACCGCTAGTGTTAGGGAAACACTCCGGCCGTGCTGCTTTCCGTGACCGTGCCGTGAAAATGGGCTATGAGCTATCGGAAGAGAAAATCAATAAGGCTTTCCAGGAATTCAAAAAGCTAGCAGACCGCAAAAAGGAAGTGACAGAGGAGGATCTTGTCACACTTCTGACAGAACAGCAAGTGTTAGTAGAGGATGTACCGCTATTTGAGCTAAAGAGCGTACAAGTGCAGTACGGTACAGAAAATATCCCGACTGCCACTGTATCGGTCATTACGCCTGAAGGAGACCTGAAAATGCTGGCATCCACTGGATCAGGCTCTGTGGAAGCGATCTTCAATACGCTAGAACAGCTTGTAAATGGTACAGTCAATATTCTTGACTACCGTGTAACATCAGTCGGCAAAGGACGCGATGCCCTTGGTGAGGCAGTTATCAATTTAAGCTACAACGGCTATCAAGTAACGGGCCGTGACGCTGCACAGGACGTTTTGGAAGCTTCAGCAAAAGCTTACTTGAATGCAGTGAACCGCCAATTAATTCAACAAAGTATTCGGGCTCGTCAGCCAATCATCAATTAACTACGGGCGCCATCAAATATGTTGTTTGGTGGCGTTTCTCAAAACGACAAAATGGACAGGAAGAGTCATAGGACTCGTTATTTTTAACAACGCGAATGTGCGAGAAGGAAAGGTGTTTACCATGGAAAAGAAAATTACAGTTTTGCCTGGAGACGGCATTGGCCCTGAAGTAGTCGCTTCGGCGGTAAAAGTATTACAAGTGATTGGCAAACGATACAATCATACATTCCATCTTGGCTATGCAGCGATCGGCGGCGCGGCGATCGACCAATTTAATAATCCATTACCGGATGAAACAATTGCTATGTGTGAAGAAAGTGATGCTGTACTGTTAGGTGCAGTAGGTGGCCCGAAATGGGATAACAATCCACCCGAGTTACGTCCTGAAAAAGGCTTATTAAAGATCCGTAAGCATTTTGATTTATTCGCGAACCTCCGTCCTGTCAAAGCGTTTCCTAGCCTGCTCGCATCTTCTCCGTTAAAGCGTGAAGTTGCAGAAAATGTCGATTTGATGATTGTACGGGAATTGACAGGAGGTATCTATTTCGGAGAGCCGCGCAAAAAGACGAATGAGGCGGCAGTTGATACATGTGTATATTCCCGTAGAGAAATCGAGCGTATTGTCGAGAATGCATTTGAACTGGCTCGTCTGCGCCGAGGCAAATTATGTTCGGTTGATAAAGCAAATGTGCTTGATACGTCCCGTTTATGGCGTGAGATTGTAGAGGAGAAAAAGTTCCAGTATCCGGATGTGGAAGTTGAACATAATTTGGTTGATTCGGTCGCAATGAAACTTATCACAAATCCGGGGCAGTATGATGTCGTCGTGACGGAAAACATGTTTGGTGACATTTTAAGTGATGAAGCATCCGTTATTACAGGATCACTTGGCGTATTGCCTTCTGCCTCCATTCGTGGTGACCAGTTCGGTCTTTATGAGCCGGTGCATGGTTCAGCTCCTGAAATTGCAGGCCAAGGTGCTGCAAACCCGGCAGCAACAATTTTATCCGTTGCGATGATGCTGCAATACTCATTCGGGCTGAAAGAGGAAGCGGCCGAAATTGAGCGAGCAGTAAACGCTGTATTCGAGGATGGCTACTACACGGCTGATTTAGCCCGCCACCACGACCGTGTCTTAACGACAGATGAATGGACAGATAAAGTCTTAAACGAAATCGATGCAAGCTTCGTTTCTGACAGCATTATGATTTCATATAATTAAGGATTGGTGAAGAAAATGGGGAAAAACATAATCGAGAAAATTTGGGAGCAGCATGTCGTATATCGTGAAGAAGGCAAGCCGGATTTATTGTATATTGACCTTCATTTAATACATGAAGTAACAAGTCCGCAGGCGTTTGAGGGACTCCGCCTTGCTGGACGCCAAGTCCGCCGTACAGACCTTTGCTTTGCGACAATGGATCATAATGTGCCGACAAAAAATCTGCCGACCATCAATGACCCGATCGCAAAAAAACAGATTACCACACTTGCGGACAACGCGAAGGAATTCGGCATCCAGCTTGCTGATATCGGGCATCCGGATCAAGGGATTGTCCATGTGATCGGTCCTGAGCTTGGCTTGACACAGCCAGGAAAAACAATTGTCTGCGGGGATTCCCATACATCCACACACGGTGCATTCGGTGCATTAGCATTCGGAATCGGTACATCGGAAGTGGAGCACGTTATGAGCACGCAAACGCTTTGGCAAACAAAGCCGCCGACTATGGAAATCCGTGTGAACGGCCAATTAGGCGTCGGGGTGGCTGCGAAAGATATTATCCTTGCTATCATTGCCAAATGGGGAATCGGTGTCGGGACAGGGCATATTGTTGAATATACGGGAGAAGCCATTCGTGCACTGTCCATGGAAGAGCGCATGACTGTTTGTAATATGTCCGTAGAGGCAGGAGCAAAAGCGGGGTTGATCTCTCCCGATGAAAAAACGGTGGAATTCCTTCGCGGACGCCGCTTTGCACCACAGAAGCAATTTGACGAAGCTGCCGAATACTGGCTGAGCCTGACATCAGATGCCGATTGTGCGTATGACGTTGTACTGGAAATTGATGCAGCAGAAATCGAGCCAATCGTCACATGGGGTACAAATCCTGCTATGGGTGTTGGTGTATCGAAAACAGTACCGACAAAAACTGATTATGACAATGAGGCAGATCGTGGTGCATTGGAAAAGGCGTTACAATATATGGATCTTAAAGAAGGTCAAAAGATTACGGATATTGAAATCCAGCATGTATTCATTGGTTCCTGTACGAATTCCCGTATCTCGGACCTTCGTACAGCAGCAGAGATTGTACGCGGGCAAAAGCTGGCACCGGGTGTGCAGGGGATTGTTGTACCTGGTTCGTGGTCGACAAAAAGAGCGGCGGAAGAGGAAGGCCTACATCAAATCTTCCTGGATGCAGGCTTTGAATGGCGTGAGTCAGGATGTTCTGCATGTCTCGGTATGAACGAGGATGTCATTCCATCAGGCGAACGCTGCGCATCCACATCCAACAGGAACTTTGAAGGACGGCAGGGAGCCGGGGCACGGACACATCTTGTATCACCGGCAATGGCTGCGGCTGCAGCTATCCACGGCCGTTTCGTAGACGTTCGGGAATTTGCAAAGCAACAAGCGTAAGGGAGAGAACTATATGGAACCAATTAATATTGTCAAGAGCGTCTATGCACCGCTTGACCGAAAAAACGTAGATACGGATCAAATTATTTCAAAGGAATTTTTAAAGCGAATCGAGCGTACAGGCTTTGGCCAGTTTGTCTTCTATCACTGGCGTTTTAACGAAAATGGTCAGCCCAATGAGGATTTTGTGTTGAACAAGCCAGCGTACAGCGGGGCGGAGATTTTAGTGGCACAGGACAACTTCGGCTGCGGCTCTTCCCGTGAGCATGCGCCATGGGCTATTTTAGACTACGGTTTTCGGGTTGTCATTGCCCCGTCTTTTGCGGACATTTTCCATAACAACTGCTTTAAAAATGGAATCTTACCGATTCGTTTGACAGAAGCAGAATGTGATGAGCTGCTTGCAAAAGGAATCGAGCAGGCGCAGGAAATCGAAGTGAACCTGGAAGCACAAACAGTAACGACAGGTTACGGCAAAACGTACACATTCAACATCGATCCGTATTATAAAAAAATGCTGCTGAACGGCTGGGATGAAATTTCGCTTACATTCCAGTATGAGGACCACATTAAAGCTTATGAGGAAAAACGGCTAGTATTTGAATAATTATTCTGCGTTCCAGCTTTTGCTGGAACGTTTTTTATAGGAAAAGCTCCGGGTATGTAAATTGCCCGGAGCTTTTTGATAGAAGAATTTATTAATAATGAAACGTATAAATCTCTTAAAAGGAAATTAGTTTATCCTTAATTGTCTCGACAATCTTATCAATAGGAACATTATCGGTATCTATATACTCACCGAAATTATTTTCCTCATATGCTTGCAGACATTTATCGGTTTGCTGGAAGCACCAATTTCCGTCTTCCTCTCCACGTTCCCGCAGCCTTTTGTAAATAGTATCTTTACTTGCCGTTAAACAGAAGTGGTATGTATGTTGATCAATGCTGCTAAACCCATCAAAAATATAGTGAAAATACTCGGGTTTTCGAATGGTCATAGGGACAATTAAGTTCACATGATACGTAGATCTGATATGCTTTGCTATATCAACAGTTAACGTTTTCCATAACTGAAAATCCTGGAAATCTCCTGCCTTTGCTTCAGATTGTTTCACTTTATCAGGCAACACATTCCTTAACATATAACCTACTTCTTCCGGGTCAAATAACATGCTGTTCTCCACAACTTGTACAAGTTCATTGGAAATTGTAGTTTTGCCCACGCCAAAAGCGCCGTTTATCATTACGATCACTCGTGTTTCATCTCCAATCGGATAAATATATCTTTAGTAATCTTTTCAATCTTTATTCTCTGATAATAAAATAGGAATAGGTTTGCATGGCCTCTATATTTTATCATAAATTACCTTATTTGTTATAAGGCTGTAAAAACGGTAGTTATGAGGATTGTCGTGCTAAATCGAATAGAGGAAATATTAAGTATTATAGACATAAGGAGGGGTTACTGGTGAATAGCAGTGAAATTAAAAAAGCAGTTTTTAAGCATGCGACAATCTTTAAGACAGGCGGTATTAGACCGACTGAAGAGTTAGGGGAGAGCTGGATTGGGAAGGTGCTATGGGGACAGGAAAAGATAGAGGTACCTTCAAATTTCGAGCCGCTCTGTACATTGTTTCTGGAAAAATCGCCCTACTGTCCGAAAGAACTGGAGAGCTATCAACTGATAACAGTTTATATGGATTACAATGTATTTAACGAGCTGACGAGGGAAAATCTAGCACCGTTTTTCAAAATAAATTGTTATACGACGCTAGACGGATTACATAAAGTAAATGACCAATCTATCAGGATTAAACCGTTTCCGTTAATACCTTCCCTTGTTGATAATGATGCGCCTGCGTGGGATTCAGCTGATTTTGATCCGGAGATTGAAGATGAAATCGTGCGCCTTGAGTCGGAAAACGTGCTCGACTACCATGAAGATGTCGTGGAGGAGGTATATCCGATGCATAAGATCGGTGGATATGCATCTTATGTACAGAGCGGCGTTTCATTCGGCGAAGACTATCACTTTGTTTTTCAAATAAGCTCTGATGAAAAAGCACAGTTTAACATAGTGGATAGCGGCAGTTTTTATTTCTTCTTTAATGAGGCAACACAGGAGTGGGCTGTACACTGTGACTTTTTTTAAACATGACACTGTAAGCAGTAATGTACTGGAAGTTGTTATTGACGGAATGCCGGTAACAGAAATAAATACTAAAAAACGCTTGGAAATTTCCATCCAAGCGTTTTTATATTTTTCTGAACACCTAGCAGCATCTCTTCATTTTTCAAACAGAAACTTCAGTCTCCAGAACAAGAGACGAGAAGGAATAAAGGGAGTCAAGACATTGCGTCCATTTGAAAGCAGCGGGGATGTAAGCTGCGAGAGCTTGCCGATCTGCCTTGATACTCGGACGACTTTTTTCGTATGGGATACGCGTGCTTTGTTATAATGTTCCAGCGCTTCGTCAAGTGGATAGGTATTGATGAGAGAACCGAGTGTCACTGCGTCCTCGATTGCCTGCCCGGCTCCCTGGCCCATATTGGGTGTTGTCGCGTGCGCAGCATCACCAAGCAGCACGATATGCCCATCGACATAGCTGTTTGGTGGGGAAATATCATACAAATCATGATGAAGAAATGCCCCATCTGGTGTGGAATGTACTAGATCCTGCACTTCGGTAGGGAAGTCAGAAAATAAATAGGCAACTTCCCGCTGAGACAAGTTTTGATAAAAAATATCATTCTGCCGTGCATTGATGCAGGCAAACCAATAAAATGAACCGTTTGTGAGCGGAGCATAGCCAAAGCGTTTTCCCGTACCCCAAACTTCAACAGACGTATGCTGTTTTAAGCCGGCCGGTTGTTTGGCAATGCCGCGCCAGCACGTATAGCCGGCATATTTAGGTGTTATATGAGGGTAAATGGTTTGCCGTATTTTCGAGTAAATGCCATCTGCTGCAATTAACAGATCAAAATGGTCTGACGAGCCGTCATCAAAACAGACGTGGACTTTATTGTTTTGCTGATGGACGGAAATGCATTTCTTATTGAAAGTCAGATTGATTTTCGGGCAGGCATCATATAATACTTGATGTAGATCCCCACGGTGGATTGTAATATTTTCCTGGCCATAGCGGCGTTTGAATTCGCCGAAATCAATTGTTTTTAAAACTCTGCCTTTTGTGTCTAGAAATTTCTGAAGGGCAAGCGGGTGTCCGTACTCCTGGACCCAATCAGCCAGCCCAATGCTGTCAAGTGCTTGCATGGCATTTGAACCAATCCCAATTCCTGTACCAAGCGGTTCAAATGTAGATCGTTTCTCGAATATATATAGTTCATGGCCATGTAAGGCAAGAGCAGCAGATAATCCGCCAATGCCTGCGCCGATAATTGCAATTTTCATTTGAATTACCTCCTACTATATTAACAGTAGCGATTTTCATCTTGCCATGTCAAATATCGGGTGTTTGCGATATAGTATAGTTAGTAGAAATTGGATAAACAGGGGGTTACCATGTACTTTACTTCAAAAAAGGATGTTTTGGTGGGAATGATTGTATGGGGAGCAGTTGTGGCATGCTCACTTCCTTTTTTTATGGAGGGCAGTTTCACCGCTTTACTCATTACAGCAATCCTAGGAGCATTTTTTGGCTGGGCCTGGTGTAAGACAGGCTATGAGGTGACGGAGGAGGAGCTCATTGTGAAAACCGGCTTTACTAAAGCAGTTATACCGATTGCTTCGATTTATAAGCTGACGAAAACCTATAATCCTGCTTCAGCACCGGCACTATCTTTGAATCGGATAGAGGTGCTATATAACAAGGGAATGGGAATCGCCCTTATCTCACCGCAGGACAGGCAGATGTTTGTCCGGGTGCTTACCGAAAGAAATCCGTCCATTAAGGTGGATGAGCGGCTTTTAGATAAGTAGGAGGAAAGAAATGAAACATTCAGGGAGAGTCATCATACTTGAAAACGACCATGTTTTACTGATCAAACGGACAAAAAAGGAACAAGTTTATTATGTATTCCCTGGCGGCAAAGCAGAAGCAGGAGAAACGCCCGAGATGACCGCAATACGTGAGGCATATGAAGAGCTCGGTGTACAGGTCGAGCTCGAGACTTGCTTTTTTGAGCTTGATTTTAATGGTGTAAGGCAATTTTATTATCTTGCCTCCATTACAGGCGGAGTGCTCGGAACGGGGACAGCTGAAGAATTTACAACAGGTGAGGGGACGTATGAGCTTGTATGGGTTCACATACCTGAGCTTGGCAATCATCCAGTTGTACCGTTAGAAGTTGTAGAAAAACTTGTTAAGTAGAGAGGGAATGCAGGGATGAGTAAAGAATTAGCACAATTTTATTCGTTATGCCTTCAAGGAGATGTCAATAGTGCGGTTGCTTTTTTGCGCTCTGTTCCATCAAAAACTGAAGAAATGGAAGCGTTAGAAGCCCGTTTTGCTAGTCGGTTTTTCTCACCGCCTCACGTGGAAATTTCAGCTAGCGATGATTTTGTTAGAAATGTTATTTATTGTTATCACGATTATTTTCGAGCGGTATTAACTAATCAGACAACAGCAGAAGAAGCTGAAATGGAACTGGTTAATAAAATCAGCCGGATTCTGCATGCTCCTTCATCTGCGACAATCGATTCATTAGAAGAAGCACTTGCAGCTGCGTTTAAAGAAAGAGGCTATCATTTTCTGGGAGGGGTTACTCCTCCTTTCAGGGGCCCTTATATTTGGCGGGAGGAAAGAGTACTGGAATTTGAAGTGGAATTACCTTTTGCTAAACGGTCCGTTACTGTACATATGATGTCTGATTTCCTGCTTGAAAGCTGGATCGGTTTTGCAACGTGTGAAAACAAACATGTCGGCGGCTGGGCAAAGGATAATGCATTGTTCTGCAACGCCATATGCTATAAGGATTTGCAGGCGGCGGAATTTCAAATTTCCTATTTAAAGCATGAAGCTCAGCATATGGATGACTTTTTACATTTTCCCCATCTAACGCCGGCAGATCTTGAATACCGCGCTAAGTTAGTGGAACTTATTTATTCCGCCGATCATCAAGTGCTGAATAAATTTTTGCTGGAGGCAAAAAATGATCCGCAGTTTCCTCATCCTTTTGCGTCATACCGGATACTAAATAACCTGTCACGTCTTGTATTTGAAAAAGAAGTGGAAAAGGAGGCTTCGATGTGGGCTAAAAAAGAATATAGTACTATTTCGGCAGCAGCATTCTCTCTGTATGAGAACGATACGAATGCACTGAAACAAAATTTCGGCCATAGGGTAAAACAGTTTTTATAAGCATTGCTTTAATTGAAGATGTCCGAAGTGTAACGACAGCAAAATGCTGATTCATCTCGTAGAATTAAGGGATGAATCAGCATTATTCTTTAGAAAATCCATTATTGCCCAAATACACCATCGCGGATGATTTTGCTCGTGACATGAACATTCACTTTTACACTAGGATACATTGTTTCTCGATCTTCACCATCAGTAGCAGCATTTCTAACATGATTATCATAATACTCCCTAAACCCGAAAATATCTGAATTTATATCTTGGGTATATGAAATAATACGGGAAAGTTCTTTCTCTATTTTTTTGCTTATTTCTTTTTCAAGCAATTGTAATGCTTCTTTTTTCTCAATTTGAACAGCCTGATCAATCTCAGTCAAGCGAACATTTAATTTAATAGTTAAATCAAATTCAGGTGTAGTTTTATCAGCTAATGAAATTTTATGTTTAGAATTTATCGCATCAAGCGCGATTGGTACTTCTTCTGGTAAATCCCCCTTAGAGACAGAAGTTAGATTTTCCCCGTCCAACGCAAGTTCAAAGGTACCTTTATCGTAATCATCTCTAATCATTTTTACATAAAAAATATCCTCAGCCGGAAGGCGTCCAACCATGACATCCTTTTTAAAAAAAGCAATGCCTGACATTTCTATTACTTCCTCTTTTCTTTTAATGATTGGCAGCACAAGCTCATGGTTGGGTGAATAATAATCCCGTGCTGTCTCGTGAAGAGTGGAGGATGTTGATTTTTCCTGTTCAATATTATGCTTCAGTAAATTGAAAACGTGCTGGCTTATATCCGGGATGTTTTGATATTGATATTCAAGAAAGTCTTTTGCTTTCTCTTCGACAATGCTTAAATAAGCGCCATTACTGATCTCCGGATTCATCAATAAATTATAGAGATATTGTCCAATACCGGCTTCTGCTAATTCTTCTCCGAAGAGGACGACCCTTAACTGTCCTGAAGCTACTTTTTTTGAGGCCTGCAAACCGATTTCTTCTCGTGTTCCTTTACTCGTTTTCGCGTGTGCTGAAATCGTTACTACATTACTTTGGAATTCAGGGTTGATCTGCCTAACGATAACAGTAGAATTAACCTCATCATCATCTCCAAAATCATAGCCAATAAGTGTTGTTAAGCTTAATCTTTCAAGAATCTTTTGCTCTGCACATCCTGCTAATATGACGAGAAAGCTTAAAATGAGAAGCCAACTTTTTCTCTTTTTCATTATTGGATCACCTGTGTTTTCCTAAATTTCCTTCTGAGCAGGGCGAGGAAATATAAAAGAATAGGATAGATAAAGACCGCAATAAAGCCGACATGCATAAAAATTCTGTTAACTTCATCTAACTGCGTAACTGTTTTGGCAAAGAATGAAAGGATAAACATTAACCCGCTAAAAGGCCAAATGAATGTAGCCAAACGTATTTTAACAATACTGTTTATTCCCCGGTAGACAGCCCATGCATATAAGCAAAGATTTGGTAAGATAATGATCACGCCAAAACAGATCATAAAGATATCTATACGCTCAACAAACGGTAAACGTACTACACTCAGCATTGTCAGCGTAGCCCAGAGTGTTTTTGAAAGTTGCTCCCCGCTGAAATAGACTAATGACACGAGTAAAATTGGAAAATAAATGAGCAATGTGGCGAATAAACTTAAATGGGTATAGCGTTTTACGTTCTTTTTATCTTTTATAAAAGGGTAAATGATATTAATGATCTCAAACCCCACAATTGTAAATGTCATGGAGTAAGTGCCTTTCAATATGCTTAAAATATCGCTTTGAAAAACAGGCAGTAAATAATCGATATTAGCATATTTAAGCGGGGGGATGAGCGAGAACAGCCAGAAAAATGTCAGCACAAAGCTAAAAAAGCTAACACCGACAATTACTCTAAAATCCCCTAAAAAGGCATATACAAGAAGCAACAGTAACGTAGCTGCTAAAAACCAAGGGCTTAAATTATAGAAAACCCATGTATTGATTACTTCAATGTACATTTTCAATATAAGAAAAAATATAGAACCACTATAGGAAATGTATAATATAGTAAGGAAATTGCCGATCAATTTTCCGAATACATCTTGATTGATTTCATAAAGATCTTTAGTTTGGTATAGCTCCAGAGTTTTGATCATAATAATGGCCGATAAATGTGCAAGTATAAAGCTAACGAGCACCGAAATCCAGGCATCCTGCTTTGCATGGAGGTATAGTTGCTGCTGGAATCCCATGACACCCACACCAACCTGATTGGAACAAATGACAGCTACAATCAAAAAGGCATTGATTTGTTGGGGCGGACTAATAGAGGCTTTACTTTTCATTCTTTCATCACATCATCTCTTTGTGGCTTGTCTTTTTCTTGCATCACTTCTCGGTTAAATGTTCCATTGCTCGTAGCTCTTGTTTTTAATAATCCGATTGGCAATCGGATAATTGCCGTTCCCCAATCAAGAATCCGCGGTGGATATAAAGGTGATAAATAAGGCGCACCTAAGCTGGATTGTCTTAATAGGTGAATGATCAACAAGCAAAGAGATAACATAATCCCGTAATATCCCCAGAAGCCTGCTAAAAAAATGATCGGAAATCTTAAGAGCCTAATGACATTACCCATCATGTAATTTGGTGTTGTAAACGATGCTAAAGCACAAAGCGCAATAATAATGATGAGGATGTTACTCGTAATCCCCGCCTGAACTGCTGCTGTGCCGATTACAATCCCGCCTACAATCCCGATTGTTTGACCTACCTTTGTCGGTAACCTTGCTCCTGCTTCCCTTAGCAGCTCAATAATCAATTCCAAAATAAGAGCCTCGATAATCGGCGGAAAGGGAACAATGGCTCTTGATTCACTTAACGGTACTAGAAGGGGCTGAGGTATGATTTCATAGTGAAATGTTAATGACGCGACATATAAAGGCGTTAAATAGATCGATAAAAAAACCGCGTTAAATCTCAATAACCGGATAAACGTAGCCAGCTGCCACCGAAGGTTTTGCTCTTCTCTACTATGGAAAAATTCTAAAAAGGAGGTAGGGCATAGAATAGCCATCGAACTCCCATTTACAATAATCCCGATTTTTCCGTTCAGCAGGCCGTCGCAAAAACGGTCGGGCCGTTCTGTTAAAAGCATTTGAGGGAAAATAGAGTAGGAATTATCCTCAATTAATTCAGCCAGCATAGCACTATCGATTAAATCATTAATATTAAGGTTGTTTATTCTTTCACGTACAATTCGGATATTTTGCTCTGAGGCAATGGAATTTACATAAATCATCGAAAATACCGTATTTGTCTGCTTCCCTACCGAAAACTCTTCTATACAAAGATTGGGGTTTCGGATAAAGCTACGGACAAGTGATACATTCGTGCCCAGACTTTCGTTAAACCCTACTTGGGAACCAATTACCTGTGACTCATTTTCCGGTGCAGATAATGAACGATTTTGGATGCTGGCGATATTTGCCAGTCCAACTTCACAATATCCGTCTATATAAATGATGACAGTGCCGGCTAGCATATCATATATAATCTCTTTTTTTTGCTCTGTCAGCTTAAGCCTTGGAATGGGCAAAATTCGTTGCAGCTCTGTAGGCGTAATAGGCTCTGTATGTTCTACTACCGTAATGAGGTGTTCCTCCAATATCCTTTTGTCCACTAAATTTTCTATAAAAGCAATCACAATACTTTCTGTCACTTCTTTAATAATTAAATCAGCAGGAGAATGGGTAATTTTCTTTATTTCATCAATAAATTCCTGTTTTATCGGAGAAAAGGTACCATTTATATCTAATCCTTTGTCATCATCGGACGGTATGTGATCATTCTGTTTTTTCTTTCCAAACATGTACAGTCCTAGCTCCTTCCTTGATGATAGAATAGACTTTCCGCCATTGATCTATACGCTGATTTTGGTATGATGCTAATAAAGGGGCAAAATTCTTTGTAGGTCATCTTGATTACTCTTTTATCATTAGTTAAATCACCTGGTAAGCTGATTTCTATTGCTATAGATGGATCGCTTTACACAAGAATATTGTGACGGTATTAAATGGTTTTATACAAAAAATTAGGGAAATAGGGGGATGAGGATGAGGGAAGAACAATTATTTGAACAAATGAAAATGTGGCGTAAATGGACTGTGGAATTTCTTCGCACTATACCCGTGGAGTTAGCAGATGAAATTCCGCCTGGTCACCAAAACAGCATCCGCTGGAACACTGGTCATATCTTGGTAGGGTGGGATAATACGATGTTCCGGGCTGTTAATATGGAAAGACAATTGCCTCTTTCCTACCATTTACTATTTCCCAGTGGGAGTAAACCAGGAGATTGGTCAGAGCAGCCGCCATCGATGAAGGAACTAATAAAGAAGCTGGAAGAACAGCCTGCCCTTATTGAGCAGGCGTGCAGGGGACACCTTGATGAACCACTTACAGCATCTTTTTTAGGTATGAGAACATTAGGGGATATGGTCATTTTTCATATGAACCATGAAAACCTGCATATGGGAATCATTAAAAGTATGAAGCAATCGCTTTTATGTAGATGATCTCCTTACTGGTTACACAAATAGATGAGTCAGAACAGTAAATAGCTCTTTACGAAATAAATAGTTTTCAATAACAATGAAAGGAGAGGCCGCATTTTTAGTAGCCTCTCCTTTATTTTGCTCTAAAAAAATTAAACATCTCTTTCTAAGAAGTACAGTTTTTGTATAGAAACAATATTACTTCAAAAAACAATGAGGGCTGTCATCGCAAGAGAGAAATGCAGATTGGCTATGTAAAACGCCCGAACAGTGCGTCTTTTCGTTAGGGGTGCAATAATGAATTTCTTTCTTACTCTTCATTAGTAAAGGCGGCCTTGTTCACATAAAAAAGCTGTTTGGAAAGATAATAAGAACACAATCCATGAAAGGAGAAAGGGACATGAAACGGACTTTTCTTTTCATAATACTTCTTGTTATTCTATTTCCTTCAGTCCCATCAGCGGATCTGGAAAAACAGGTAAAAGCTGCCTTTATTAGGGAGGGGAATTTGTGGACCTTAATAGGTAATCAAGAAAAACAGGTGACAGATTCGGGTAAGGTGTTCGCCAAACCGCAATGGTCGAAAGATGGAAACCTGCTGGTGTATCAAGTTGAAGCACCTTCTATAATTTATAAGGGTGAATCACAGTCCGAATTATGGACCTACAATATGAAAACGGGGGAGAAGAAGAAAATTTTTTATGATGGCTCTTCGCCAAAATGGGCACCCCATAAAAACGTCATCGCTTATAATGACCGAGGGATATTGGATATATCAGATTTCAAGCGCTTCTATAATATCGCAACCGGAGTCAATGATTTTACGTGGCTTCCGGACGGTAGCGGTTTTCTCCTTTCTTCATCCGGCACTCTTCGCCCCGATGGATGGTCAAGCGCTGCTTTGTTCACAAAAAAAGTCGGCGATAATTATGAAGACATTGTTCTTTTTGGCGGAGTGGAACCTTTCTTTACATTGCCAAGGGAAATCGGGACAACCGAAAAGAACAAACTAATTGCCGTATATGCCGAGCAGCTAAACTACTCCCCGAGCGGCAATTGGATTTCCTTTGTAGTGACCCCAACTGCCTCATGGTCTATGGATAGCGATATGGTTTGCATCATTGATAAGGAAGGGGAAAATTTCGAAGTATTAGACGAGATGATTTTACAGGTAGGCCAGCCTAAGTGGGCACCGTCAACTGATACGCTGGCGTATATCGCTGGGGGCGGAAGAATTGTTTTTGGTTTTAAAAACAAGGACTTAAAGGTAAAGGAGATGCCTGTTTCAGGGACATATACGCCTGACAATTTCGCAGATCTTGATTTTAATTGGATTACTGATAAATTACTCGTAGCCTCGAGAATAAAAGAACAGGATTGGACAAACGACTTCAGTAAGCATCCGCTTCCCGTGTTATATTCCATTGATATTGACACGAATAAACAAACAAAAATAACCAATCCTCCAAAAGGGTATGGGGATTATGCCCCACAGTTTGTCTCAACCATTCAGAAGCTCGTTTGGCTAAGGGGTTCCTCATTCATTGAGACGAAGAGAAATCTTTGGAAGGCCAATTCGGATGGTACAGAGGCAACGGAATGGCTTTCCGATATAGAAGAGATTGTATTTTACGAATAGCTGGAAAAGCATTCCTAATAACAGAACAGGAAAAATCGAGCTATTTTACTTTCGCTATTATAAGGAATCCTCAGAGCTGTATTTCAATTTTAGTGCAAAATCATGCTTTGCCTATTGAAGTGAAAATACGGGAAAGCCAGCCTCCCGCAAAAGGCTGGCAAATTATCTATTGAGTTAATTCCGTTCTATTACCAAAAGGCAACACTTGTGAGGAAGTGATCTAGAATAGAGCGTGCAAGTGTGGAGGAAACATAGAATAGCATCATAAATGAAAGTATGAAGTAGACTATGTAGGCGTAAAAGCCGTTGACGGATCGGGAAAATTGCCGCACTGCATCGACTATTACAAAGGCGCCGATCAATAGGCAGACAAGCATAACAGCCATACCAAAGAAGAAAATAGCCAATTTTGTAGCACCGACAATTCCTAACAGTAAGGATGTTACATTCAGCATCACAACAGCAGGATAAAAGCCTGATATCGTTTTACATGTTCCTAGAATTCCTTTCGTTTCGGAAAAGAAATACATAACTAAAAAAGCAGCAGCGAAGCTCATGACGATAAACAAGCTGTAAAGCAGACTCATCGAAAGGAGGAAGGTTCCTTTATTCACCAATACCCCAAGTACATCTTCGGTAATGGCATAGGCAGCAAGGACAGCAGAAAGCAGCAAAAGAATGAGTGTAATGATAAAAGTTTTCGTAGCAGGTGGTGCGGCAAGTGATTCTGTCGGATTTTTTAATGTTGTCTTGAAATATGCGATATAGTCCTGCACCTCCACTTGGAATCTGTTTGGCTGTGAGTCAATCTGCTGCCTGCTGGACCGTCTTTTCGGCTGATATCTTGTGGCTGATTCTGTAGCAGGAACCGGAGAAGAGTTCATATTCTGGTCAATGCCGACAAGTAAAGCGGTGCCGCAGCCTCCACAAAAGTTACCTTGCTGCTGTTCATAGCCGCAAGCCTGGCAATTTTGCATTCTTTCAACCTCTTTCTACATTTTTTCATAGAGCACTGGCAGGAGCGGATTTAAGGAATAAAGAAATCGATGGTCTTTAGAACCTTTTGATAATCTTCCTGTAATTGACTCCATACAGCATCTACCTGATCCTTTAACGTGTGTATATTCCATTGACCTTTTTTACGCTCTTTAACCCCAGGAAATTCAAATACAAGCTCATTGCTCGTTAGTGGGAGTTCGTTTGAATGCAGTTCATTACCGTTTTCATCTTTCGCTACAATTTTCAGCTTCAGCTTTTCATTAAATGACACCGGGGATAACGACTCAATCTGCGAAATATACTGATTTGTTGATTTTCCGTTAATATAAAGCAGTCCATCGTAATCTGATCGGAGTTTTACTGTTTCACCTTGTATAATTTCTTCTAATTTCACCGACTGTTTTTTTCCCATTGAAGAAGGGACAGTGAAAGTTCCTTCACCTTGTACAGGCAGAATGGTAAATTGTGCATCATATGAAATAGGATAGTCGCCGGGAATGAAGGTACCCACTTTCACAAGCTGTTCTTTAGATGCTGAGTATTCTTTGCCAGCCACCGTAATAGCCGCATCTTTAGGCAGGGAGATCTCAGTTTCCACTAGCAGCGGAGCGATGTCAACCGAGTTATAGAACAGCAGCTTCGTATGCTTAAGTACCAATAAATCGCCTGATGCAAACTGACTGCTGCCCCAAAGCTCATCAGTTTTTGTTTTAGCGACACGTTCTGCAGTGTTTAACAGATCATCGATGGATGCCGGGATATCCTCAGAGCTAAGAAATCGGAGCAGCTGTTCGGGCGAACCTTGTATATCCGGCTCTTTTACGAGCAGTTCATATAATGCATCTGCATCCTTTTTTTGCAGCACCTGCTCAAATGACCGAATCTTCTTTTCGGGATCTGCCAAAGTGGAGAGAACAAGATGCCCGATGACAGCACAGAGTACTACAAGGCTCAACAGCATATAACCTTGCTTTGTCCGCAATTTTTGCCAGGCAGACGATGGTTGCGGCTGTTTAGGCTGTTCGTCCATAATTTCAATTCCGCAAGTTAAACAGTAGCGGACTGTATGTTTCAAGCCGGTACCACAGTTTGTACAAAATTTCATACCGATCCCCTTTGTTGTATTGTGTTTAGGAGTACGGATGCACCGCACAGCTTGTCTGGACTCTCTACAATACAACATACATATTCGATTATAAGCATGAAAATTCCGGTTTTATTTCTTTTTGGATGTTCAGCGGGGGGAAAAACATTATCGGCAAAGGCAGGCGATATAGTAAAAATCCTTACAAGTGTATATAAATTGCGCAGACGATTACCGGAAGCAAATAATTTTCGTATATGCGCCTCATTGGATAACTAAAAAGAGGTTTATTATATTTTGTGACAAAAAACGATTAGCCCGAGATTCAGCCATGTCTTCGGGGAGGTGCCACTTTTTATGTCATGCTTCTCTTCCATGTAAACTGTTAATTTATTGATCTGTATGTAGTCCAAAAGTGGAGGATTTGAAGAGAGGCGTTCTTAAGTCCTGTGTTCTTATGCCTAATTTTGGATAATTTTTATAAGCAACAAGAACCGAATTTGTCGTTTCAGCCATTTCCATATTTATGGAGGAAAACGCTTGCCTTATAATAGAAATAGAATGAGGAAAGGAGTTGATTGCATGATAGGACAAATTAAAGAGGTAGAAGCCGAATCAATCACTTCATCTATTCCCTTGCAGCAATTAATTGAAAGAATCAAATCGTTACATGGCCTCATAAGCCAAAATACGTATATTAAAGATACATCACAACGCTTAAAAAGAATTATTGATGATGCAAACACTCCTACTACGTTCCTAGTGATCGGAAAAGAGAGGGCAGGAAAATCTACGATAATTAACGGGCTATTAGGCCGGGAAGTTCTATCCGTACATAATGAGCTGTCTACAAGTGCAAATACGTTTATCAGATACGGAAAGGAAGAATGTATCAAAGCGGTATTTCTCGATGGCATGGTAGCTACGTTTGATATTGATAGAATGGAGTTATTAACTACTTCGGATGCAGAAGTTGCCCAAATAATCCGTGAATATATTGATTATGTCGAGGTTTATATTGATCATGAATTTTTAAAAAATGTCACGTTTATAGATTCCGTTCCTTTAGAAATGCCAACTGAGCATTCCGCTTATTTTTCGGAGACCCTTGTTGAACGGACAGATGAAATCTTTTGGGTCATTCGGAATGGGGAGGAGGCTACCTATGCAGAGCTCGCGCTGTTAGAAAAATACAACCAGCGCCAGATAAAGCCTCATTTCATTATTAATGCAATCGATAACGGGGATGCGGATGATTTTGTTGCATCTGAAAAGATCCGCTATGGTGATCAAGCAGGTTATATGTATCCTGTTTCTGCGAAAAGGGCATTGCTGGCCGGACTGACGCAGGATTCAAAGCTGCTTGAGGAGTCAGGCTATTTGGAGCTCATGGAATTGATTGCAGCTTTATCAGAAAATAAAGGGAAAAAGATAGAGCATATAATCGACCGGTTCATTAATTGGCTCGGGTATTTTTATAAGGAAATCGAATGCATCAAAGAAAGAGAGCCATTCCAGTCCGCTATAGCCAGCTTAAAGCAGTATGCTGGCGACGAAGAATTTGAATATACCCGGCAGCAGCGCGATATTGCTTTATTAAGCGCCTATAAGCAGGAATGCCAGCAGGTGTGCAATGTATTTAAATCTGTCGAAACGCTCTATCAGCTGTTGCAAAAGCTGACGAGCGAACTTTATTTGCGCGATGAGAAGATTGAAGAATTCGAATATTATGCGCTCCACTATCAGCAGTCCGTCCGTGAATACCGAAAGCTTCATGTGGAGTATATGCAGGCATATGGAGTGCTTGACACACAGCACCGGAAAGCATTCGGCAAAGGCATTGAAAAGGGGAGCCCCGCCCAGTATAGCGACAATATTTCGGTGATGCGGGAGAAACGCCTGCTAGATGAGCTGCAAACAAAGTGCGCGGCGCTTTATAACACAATAAAAAGGCATGAGGCAATTGTGCTGGAGAATTTATACAGTACTCAAAACCATTTAGTTGAGCTCGCACAAAAAAGGCTTTCCGGTATTCTCCGCCAAGTGGAGGATTTGAACGGACAGCGCAAGCGTGAAAAGAAAGAAATAAGATCCTCAATTGAAAAGGTGTTGGAATTCAGTTGTTTGGAGGATGCTCAGCGCTTTATCGCTGAAGCAATCAAGCCCTATTTACTGAATGGGACGCTTGGCCTGTCTGGAAAGCAGGAAGTAATGATTGAACATATGGTGGATAAAATTCTAGCAGTCGATCTATCACAGGAAGAAGTCAAGCTACCGCCTGGTCAAGCAGAAGATTTAACGCTTTCCGAGGAATTCGATGCTGGCATTACGGTATACCCATTAAGTTTAACAGAGGCGGATGTCGTATCAGATATTCCGGAACCGCCAGTACCACTGCACGTATAAGAAAACGGTGCAAACCCTAAACGTGGTTTGTGCCGTTTTTGTGTTTGGAGAGGTTAATTATTGTACATAGTTCAGTATGGGATTCGATGCAGGATTGAAATGCTTATGCTCCTGCAGTGAAAGCTGGTGTTCTATGATAAAATAATGAGAGATTTAATGGTGTTACGGATAATCAAGCCAATAATTCATAAACAAAGAAAGGACAGCCCCATAATGGATCACATATCAAATGCAGAAAAAGCAGAATCAATAACATCCCTCGATTCAACAATACGGAAATGCGAAAATGCCTTAGCTCAGATGACTCAAAAAGGAGCCAATACTACGCTGTTAACAAAACGGCTCAATGCCCTTTATATAGGCTTGGCATTGCTGGAAAACATTTGGAACGAAAAACCTCACCAATATTCACGAGAAGAGATTGCAGAGGCCCGCAAGATTCTTACTGGTTTATTCCCGTCAATTCAGAACATTTATGCTAAATCAAAGGCAGGCAGTCCTCAAAGAACACTTCTAGAAAGAAGAATAAAATCATTGGAACGGGCTGTTCAGGCAATTGATGATCTGCTCAATAAATAGAGCTGATGATATTAAATAAAATAATAGGCAGCTATAGTCTTCATACCAGTAAAAAAAGTGATGAAAGAACATACATTTTATTGTAAAAAATTCCTTGTTATTATAGAATCGAATAAATACAAGGAAGAGAAGAGTAGCATTGTAATGTTCTTGCAGAGAGCCCGGTTAGGTGAAAGCGGGCAGGGCGGACCAGTGTGAAGCAAGTCTTGGAGTAGCGCATGGGATTTCGAAAGAGTGATCATGCGACGGGCTCTCCCGTTATAGAGAAGCAGTATAAGCCCGTAACGGCCGTACTGATTGAGGCTATGGATAGTAATATCCTGGTGAAATAGGGTGGCAACACGTGTCGATTATTCGAATCCGTCCCTAAGATGAGAATCTTGGGGGTGGATTTTTTATTGCTCAAATTAAGAAAGGGGCTTGAATGATGACACGTGTAAAAATATTGCTGCTATTAAGTATGTGGATATCCAATGTTGGTGAATGGGTTTACTTTATTGCCCTGAATATGATTGTCCTGCGCCTTACCGATTCGCCGTTTGCCGTCAGTATTTTATACATGCTTACACCAATGGCGGCTCTGATGACCAACAGCTGGGCTGGTACACTTATTGACAGGATTGATACAAAAAAAATATTGGTTTTTCTCAATATAAGCAGGGCTATTTTTGTTCTCCTTTTATCTACTACTGCAAATCTACCGCTGATTTACGGGATTTCATTTATTCTGCAAATGCAAAACGCCTTTTTTACAACTGCTTCTTTTGTATACATGACGCACTTAATTCCACCTTCCGAGCAGCAGCGTTTTAATGCTTGGAAAAATTTTGTTCAATCCTCGGGATTTATCCTCGGCCCTAGTATAGCAGGTCTATTATTTTTAACCGGCATTCCTCAGCTGGCAATCGTAGTGAATGCAATAGCTCTAATTATATCAGCGGTGGTGCTATGTCGCCTGCCAAAAGGAAAAGGGGAGCATGCCATATACGAGAAGGTTACGATACAGGTAATCTTCCAAGATTGGAAGAGTGTATTTCATTACACTAAAGCGAACTGGTTTGTTGGCAGTATTTATAGTTTAGTCAGCCTTATGATTGTGTGTATGACTGCCTTAGATTCCATTGAAGCAGCATTTGCTCAAACAGAAGTAGGCTTGACGGAGCCAAAATATGGGCTGTTAGTAAGTATGGCTGGTGTTGGGTTTATAGTAGGTTCTCTTATCAATGCGAAATGGACGTGTAGTCCGCGTTTGTCAATGAAATATGGGGCGATCTTCATAGCAATAGGTTATTTGACGTACGCAGGATCACGGCAATTTTCTACTGCAGCCATTGGTTTTTTCATCCTCACATTTGCCCATTGTTATGTAAATATCGGTTTTTTAACATATATCCAGCGGGCAGTACCGACGGCGCTTCTTGGAAGGTTTACGAGTAGCTTTAGTTTTTTAGAATCAGTAGGTGCTCTTTTGCTCGTACTGGTATTCGGGGCAGCAGCTGAACAAGTTGGACTAAGACCTGTTGTTCTTATGGGAAGTATCGTTCTTTTAGGTATAGGAATATGGTTGGCGATGCTCGTTAGCCGTACTGCTGGAGAATAATGCCGGATTAAAAAACCGCCCTCAGTCTGAAGGAGGGCGGTTTTCAATAGTCTTCTTCATTTTCTTGATAAATGCCGGATCACTTAGCACCTTTAGCTGAAATGCGTTCAGATTACGGGACAGTATAATTTGCTCAAAGAAAGATAATTCATTCAGTAATAAAACGATCTCTGTTTGATTTTCCTGCTTGTCTGTCGCATACATTGCCTTCGTCAAAACAAACTTGGTGGAACCACCCTTTTGACCGGCGTGTCGAAGCCATGATTGGTTTTGCGGATTTTGCATAAGCTGTTCGGTAATCGGGTCTAAATTGGCATGTACTTTCGGAGGGAAATAATCTTTGCTATTTAATTTGGCCATTAAAGAAGCATACTCTGCAGCTGTCGCACGGGGTAAACGATCCGACCATACCTTTTGTACGTCAGCTGTTAAGTATTGCTGGATGTGCTTAATATCCTCCTTGCTTGGAGACTGGGTAAGCCAATTTGTATGAATGTCCATAGCACGTTTCCTGTATTCTTCCATGTCCATCTTCTCCAGTGCTGCTGCCAGCTGCTTTTTTTCTATACCGCGTTCTTGTATGAGCTGTACCGGAATATAAAGGGCGCTGACAAGAGGGTAAAGTTCCTCATGCTGCGAAAGGCCAAGTTTTTTTATAAGATTGTTTATATTCTCCAAACCGATTTTATAAATCAAATAATCCGTATTGGCATTTGAGCTATACAGCATCATGCCGTTAGCAACTTCTTTTAACGGAATACTGTTGACTTTACCTAGGCTGTCCAGCCAGGCTTGATGTGCCCCGCCATCTGTTTTGGGAATATAAAAATTCTGTAGTTTGGCAATGGGCACGCTTTCCCCTGCATCCAGTAATCCATCAGCGACTGCTTCCGCATAGGCAATCGCTACGATAAATTTAACTGTACTAGCGAGCGGTAAGGTTTTTGTTGGATTTACTTCAACGATTACTTCACCATTTCGTTTTATGACCAAAGCGGCCTGGCCGCTCTCTTCCTGTTTTTTAACATGTTCATAAATTAAAGCGGGATTCGACTTGTTGATTTGCCAGATGAATAGTCCCACAGCTGTACATAACAGAAATATAAATATGGCAGCCACGTATTTCATCGTATAACGCTCCCTTCCTATTATACTGTTACGTAGGATCATCTTAGAAGGTTTCAACTTTTCAGACTTATTATAAAATTATAAATTCCTATAGTGAAAATATATTTTTTTCAATATCGGATAGATTAAAAGGGCTGAATGCCTCATACCGACCAATGAAAGAACCGAACAAGATCCCAGTAAAACAATCAAAGTCTCTGATCGCTACCGAATTTTCTGTAATATTTTGTGAATACATAATTGTCAGCTAATAAAAAAAGTGATAAAGTTATACCCAATACATTCTAAAGGCGTTGAAAAGGAAAGTACGTAAGAGGTAGTTTGATAGAGAGCTTCTGATGGTGGAAATGAAGCAGATGAACCTTACCGAAAATGACCTTGGAGCTGCGTACCGAACCAATTGGTGTAGGCTGCGACGAGAAAGGCACTCGTTACAACAGCGGCAGTATGAACACGTACTGACAGAGGCAAATAGTGTGAGCTATTTGTGAATTTAGGTGGTAACACGAAACTATTCGTCCTAATCGTAATGATACGGTTAGGGCGTTTTTTATTTTTAGGGGGGGAAACTATGAGTATTTTTATTGGAGGAGCATGGCCATATGCGAATGGATCATTACATATCGGCCATATTGCGGCGTTATTGCCGGGCGATATTTTAGCAAGGTATTACCGGCAGAAAGGGGAGCAGGTTCTGTATGTTTCGGGCAGTGACTGTAATGGGACGCCGATATCGATTCGGGCAAATGAGGAGCATACGACAGTGAAGGCAATTGCTGATAAATACCACCGGGAATTCACCGAAACGTTTGAGAAGTTAGGGTTCACCTATGACCTGTATACAAGGACCGATGAAACCCATCATCACAAAACGGTACAGGAAATGTTTTTAATACTTTTAGAACAGGGCTATCTCTACAAGAAAAAGATAGAACAGGCGTATTGTCCGAATGATCAGCAGTTTTTACCGGACCGTTTTGTCGAAGGAATCTGCCCGAACTGCGGGGCAACAGCGAGGGGAGACCAGTGTGATCAATGCTCAAAAATCCTCGATCCGCTTGATTTGCTAGACAAGCGTTGTAAAATCTGTGGAAGTACACCGGAAATCCGGGAGACAGAGCATTTTTATTTCTCCTTTAGTGCGTTCCAGAAAAGGCTTGAGCAATATGTAGCAAAAGCAGAATCGGAAAAACGATGGCGGGAAAATGCCTTGCTGCTTACGAAGCGCTATTTGGCAGAAGGCATCCCGGACAGGGCCGTCACAAGAGACTTGCCAAACGGAGTAGATGTTCCGGTGCCGGGCTTTGAAGGAAAGAAAATCTATGTGTGGATTGAGGCAGTCGCCGGTTATTATACAGCGAGCGTAGAATGGGCAAGACAGCACGGGGAAGATATCAAACAGTGGTGGGGAAAAGACGCCGCTTCCTATTATGTACACGGAAAGGATAATATCCCGTTCCATACGGTTATCTGGCCGGCCATTTTAATGGGCATTGGTACTCCAGCCCTACCGTCCCGTATTATTTCCAATGAATATATGACATTGGAAAAGAAAAAAATTTCGACGAGCAGAAACTGGGCGGTTTGGGTACCTGAACTGCTGGAACGCTACAATCCGGATACGGTTCGTTATTTTCTTATTATGAACGCTCCGGAAAACCGGGATACCGATTTTTCCTGGCGGGAATTCATCTACAGCCATAATAGCGAGCTTCTTGGGGCGTTTGGCAACTTTGTAAACCGTACATTGAAGTTTATCGAAAAATCTTTCAACAGTACAGTACCCCAGGCAGACATTGATGAAAACATATTGCATAGTACCCGCGCTCTGTATCAAACAGCGGGGGACTTCATTGAAAAAGGGCATTTCAAGCAGGCGTTGGAATCTATCTTTGAATATGTGAGGGCTGCCAACCGCTATTTCGACGAACGCCAGCCGTGGATTCAAATAAAGGAAGACAGTAAAGGCTGCGAGCAGACAATGGCTGCATGTACATTTATTATCTGTAACCTCGCACAGCTGTTGCAGCCATTTCTTCCTTTTGCTGTAGGGAATGTAAAGCAAATGCTTCAAGTAAATGAATACTCTTGGGTCATTCAGGAACAGCTTCCTCAGCGGTTGAACGCTGTATATCCCCTTTATGAACGTTTGGATGTCCAGTTGATTGAAGAGGAGACGGCAAAGTTGGCAATGGAATATGAAAAATAGAAGAGCTAAAAGGCATCTAACATTCTCAATGAAACGTAAAAACGACTCAGATATCTGAGTCGTTTTTAGTAGTTATTTAGAGTGAACAGGGGTACTATATTCAATTCCTTCTTCATCTTTAATTATTCGTTCTCCGACTTTTGTGAAAGTAAGTGAAACTCCTTCATCAGCCGTAATATAATATTTAGCGCCTTCTGTTTTTACTTTTGCATTAGTGAAAATTTTTTCAATCTGTTTACCGGTTCCGCCGCTTATCGAGGAAATGATACTATCAAGGCTGGATTTTCTTTTAGCTTCTTTATCATAGATACCTGTAATCCTCAAGTCATTACCAAATAACCCTATGCTTTGGTTTTGGCTGCTGGTAAAAACGTTGTCTTCAAAATCACTAGCTTTAGCGATATAGGCTTCATTTTCAGGTGTAGGTTTGCTGGTGCATGCTGCTAATAAAAGAATCAAACTGAGAAACAATAAATACATTGAATTTTTCTTAAGTTTATTCATTACCAAAAACCTCCTAAAGTGGATTGTTTATTATTACTTACGAGTGGAAATATATAAAGTTTCAAATAAATTTGGATAATTATTGCTTCTAGTTCGGTAATTATCTTTTATACATAAATTTTATAAACTCATTAAGATAGTCTTCTTTTATCGAAAAACCTGCTACATCCAGATTCGCTTGTAATCAATCCGCCCATGGGAGTCAAATTGGATATTCTCGTAATGAAGGTTCCGACGAATGTATTGGCGGTGTGAACGGTGATTCAATAATTTCAGGCAATACGCATTTCGCAGTTCTGCTTCAATAGAACAGATGCTGTCCATCATTTCGTTAGTCTCGTCCTGATGTGCTACTTTCTCGCTGAGCTCTGTTATCATTTCCTGCAGTTCATCTGTTGCCATATCAAGTATGGTTGTAGATGAACCTGTATAAAGGGCGATTAACGCTAGCAAAACATCTGGACCGAGCGCATAGCCCCCAACGAATACATCATAGCAGAAAGATACATCGGTTAAAGGCAGTCTGAGATCGACAAGCTCCAATGTGCTTTCAATGCCATAGTTTTCAAGTACCTTTTGAAAAATTCGCGCTTCCCGTTCATGATTGACACCGTCACGAATTTGCTGGAAGCCGATTTTTAATGGAGGGAACTGTTCGGCGGGGATACGTACCTTTGCTGCCTTTGTTTTTAGAATTTTTCCGTATTCCCAACTATAGGCAGGAATTTCCCGCCGTTCTTTAATAAGATATTCATGCTCGTCAATAAGGGCGTAAATCGTTTCACGATACAGTGGATCGGCTAGAGGACCTGTTCTCATATTGAGGGAAATGAAGTCAGCTCCGTCTTCGTTAAAAACGAGTTCAGTTGATGGTGTTGCTTCGTGAAAAGGTGTAAACGAAATACCAAACCCGGCATCTGAATCAGTGTAGAGAATTTCAATTCCGTCAATCCATGGACGCTGCTTAAAATAGTTTGGAAAGACGTTCAGCCGCAGTTTCTCATCTGTCTCCGTTACAAACTTAAAAGGACCGCAGCCGATTTTCCCTTGCTCCTGAAAGCGCGGGAGAATAGCCGTCCGGTAGCTGGCCAGACATCTCGGCAACAATGGAAAAGCTTTCGTAAGGGTGATAATACACTCATAATCATGCAGGACGTCTATCTGCTCATATGTAAAAAAGGAATCCGTAAAGGAGGCTGCTCTTTCAAGGGACCATTTGATATCATGTGCTGTAAGCTGCTGATTGTTGTGGAAATAGACACCCTTCCTTACGATGAACCGCCAAGTCCGGTTATCTTCTGTTTCATAATGAAATAAAAGGTTGGCCTCTGCCGTTTTCGATGCTGGATTGTAGGAAAAAAGCGTTTCATGCAGCTGCTTTGCAAAGTGTCGGTCATGACGCGACAGTCCGTTTAATGGATCAAAATTCACATCAACTTTGTAAAAGGGCTGCCGGAAAATATGCTCGTTTGTCGGAAGCTGCTGGACACCATACCGATCCATTAGCCATTTTTCAGCAACGGGGTGATGTAATAGCTGCTGGGACATCAATAATGTATAAGCCTCGTGAAAATGCTCCTGTTGCCAAAGAGAATCAAACACATGGTGAATAGCCTCAAGCTTTGTCCGTTTCAACGTTAGAATCGGTTTTTTTCCTCTGCCGCGGAAAGCCTCCCATGATACGGCCTTTTCATTGGCCAGACGCTGGATAATGGTTTTTGCATAACGGGTCGAACAGGACCAAATAGCAGCAAGTTCCTCGATGGAGGTATACGTTGGCTGCTGTTCAGGAAAATGTGAATAAAGCGCTAATTCATAATGCATAGCGGGCTCCTTTTCTAAAAAGGTGAACACAATATTTAGAAGTGAACACTTTTTGTTCTCTTTTTTCTACTGTACCCTTGAAAAAGAGGTGATTCAAGATGAATTTTTACACAAATAAGACATTCCGCCAGCTATACAGCATGAATATACTCGCAGCTGTAAGCTCCACGATTTATACATTCATCATTCCACTCGTGCTATATGATCTGACGAAATCAGCCCTAGCAATGAGTACGATGCGAATGATGGAATTTTTGCCAAATGTCTTATTGGGGATGATTGTAGGAGTCATCGTCGACAGGTTAAACCGTAATATTATGCTTATCTACGGGGGCTTCATTCGATTTGTTCTTTCGATATGCTTACTTCTTTCAATTTCTGCTGAACAAACGACAGTCTGGCATTTATATGTTCTCGGCTTTTTGCTTTCGACGCTCGGCTATACAGTAGGGAATGCTTCAAACGCCATTACCCCGCAGTTATTTGAAAAGTCATTGATGACAGATATTCAAGCGAAATTCTCGCTTATATTTACGATCAGCTCCATTGTCGGCCCTTCCATTGCCGGAATGCTGCTAGTCTGGTTCAACTATGATGCTTTTTTATGGCTGTATGTCATTTGTATGGGAGGCAGCTGGCTGATTGCCTGTAGGATTGAAAAGACAGAGACCCCCGTACACCCGCAGCAGCAATCGATATGGGCAGATATAAAAGAAGGAGTAACGGAGCTTGTCGGTAACAAGCAGTTGTTCACACCGACAATCACGATTCTCATCAGTAATTTTGCATCCAGCTTAATTATTGGTGTGATGACATTTTATGTGATTGATATTTTAGGAAATACAAAGGAACAGCTCGGCCTGATGTATACAATTGCAGCTATCGGAGGCATATTCGGGGCCAAGCTGATGAAACCGCTGCGCAACCGCTTCAGGCGCGGACAGATTTACTGTTCTCTAGTTCTTATCGAAGCAATCGTGCTTACCGTATTCTTCTTCGCTCACAGCTGGTGGCTGCTCGGTATCCTGCTTGCACTCAGAACATGTATAAGCGTGATGACAAACATCATCTATTTAGCAATCAGACAGGAAACGACGCCGAATCATTTACTTGGAAGAGTAGCCGGTACCTCCTCCATGCTTATGAAATTAGTTATTCCACTCGGCTTGATGATCGGCGGTATGTGGGCGGAAGTATGGCCTGTGCCATTTATTTTCATCATCTCCGCATTAGCGGTACTCATGAATTTCTTTTTACTCAGAAAAGCAAAGTTTAGTGAAATTGAATAGAAAAAAACGGGAAAATAACGTGCTATAGTAAGTAGTGTGGGATGAAGAAAATAATCGAAAAGAGTACGTATTGAATAGAGAAACGTAAAGGGCGGATATCAGATAAAGCTAGAGCGTTTTCAGTATTATATAAATATGTCAGCAGATACATATAATAATTGAGCAGGTGTTGAAAAAATAGATTGTCAAAGAAAGAAAAAGTGCCAGATGAGTTTAGCGTAGTATGATTTTTCGGTATTAACGTTCATGGTACTACGTAATCACTTCGTATTTGACGGGAATGTGAATACGCAAGACGAACCCCTATTGGAGGCTATGGATTTGAAACAAACCATTTATTTACTTAGACATGGAGAAACTGAATTTAATACAGAGGACCGGTATCAAGGAGAGCTTGATTCACCATTAACGGCTAATGGTATTGAACAGGTAGAACATAATGCAAGATTGCTGAAAATGCTTATAGACAAACCCGGAGAGTGGGAGTTATTTTCAAGCCCATTAGGAAGAGCGCAGCAAAGCACTGAGATAATGTGCCAGGTGAACGGTTTTGATAAAGGCAACGTAATAACGGATGATCGATTAAAGGAAGTTTCTGTCGGTAAATGGGCAGGTTTGACTATAAAAGAAATCGAAAAATCTTGGCCGGAACTTATGAAAAACGCGAATGGCTACAATTGGTATTTTCAATCTCCTGATGGAGAAAGCTATGATTCAGTTGTAAAAAGGGTATCAGAATGGCTGCATTCTATACGCCATAAGGAAAAAGTAATTGTGATGTCACATGGACTAACAGGTAGAATAATTAGAGGAGTATATCTAGGTTTACCAAAAGAACAATCCTTAGTTTTAGAGGTAGCCCACAATACGTTCTTTAAGCTATCCGATAGGAAGATAGAAAGGTTCTGCTCAGAGTATGATGAATTTTATTAGATATTGTTGCCGTATACCATATTTCTAAAAGTCAGGAAGCAATGAAAGCCACGAGAATTCAGCTTGAAAATGACCGGGCAACGTAAACGATCAAGTAATTAAATTTCATACGTAAAACAGACATAACCCCGCTCTGCATTTAGAGCGGGGTTAAAACATATGGCTGTTTACTTCGGTCTATAAAAGAGTATGTCCGTGAAGCAACGTAAAAATAATCAGTCGTCTAAAGTGTCAAGGGTGGTATCCATTATGTAAGTATGTACTTTTCGAAAGAAGGTTGGCCCAGGTAATGAACGATTAGATGATTAAATTAATAATAACAAACGTATAATTAAAATAATTAATTTTTAATTTAAATAAAATTAATTTTTGTTATTTACTTTTTAAAATTGTTTATTGTATAATTAAGTTAACCTAAAGAAAGGAATTTCAATATGGCCTATAAAGTAATCACAAATTGTCCTGTCTGCAATGATAAATTAAAAATTACAAAGCTGCATTGCTCCCATTGCCACACTACGATTGAAAATGAGTTTGAATTTTCTAAGCTGGCCTCCTTATCTCAAGAACAGCTTCATTTCGTGGAGGTATTTTTACTTTGCAGAGGGAATATTAAAGATGTTGAAAAGGAGCTTGGTATTTCGTATCCAACGGTGCGAGGCAAGCTGGCAGACATCATTTCATCGTTAGGATATGAAGAGAAGAAGAAAAATGAAGTAGATGAGAAAAAAGTTGTGACGATGCTGGAGAATGGTGAAATTACGCCCGAAGAAGCGATTAAGCTTTTAAAAGAGGAATAGGGAGGAGTTTATTTATGAAAGAGGAAATCACAAAAGTCTTGACGATGGTGCAGGAAGGGAAAATTGATGCAGATAAAGGTTCAGAGTTGATTCAAATTTTAAAGGATAAAGAAGAAACAAGTAATAAGTTTTTAGAAAAACCTGTTAAATATTTGGATAAGACATTGAAAATCCGGGTCATCTCCGCCGAAAACGATAACGTTACGGTGAATTTGCCGATAAAGCTTGTTAAGGTAGTCTTAATGGCGGGCCACAGCATCGCAGCGAGTATTCCCCAATCCGAAAAGTACGTAAAGGATATAGACATCAGCCTTATTATGGAAGCCATTGAAAACGAATTAGACGGCCAAATTGTTGATATTAAATCGGCAAACGGCGATATCGTTTCAGTCTTCATTGAGTAGTGATCTGCCTATGATGAATGTAAAAGTGAAAGCGAAAGATGTTCGTTTTACAATCCCTATTCCATACGCTATTTTAAATATTGCAATCTCCATTTTGACATCAAAATTTATACAGCAAAATGCAAACAAATGGACAAAGGAACACTTCGAAAAAAATAATATCGATTTTGCCTTTCCGCACATAGATAAAAAAATGCTTAAGCCAATCGTCAAGGAACTGAAAAATTATAAAGGAATCGTGCTCGTAGATGTAAAGGCGAAGGACGGTACCGAGGTGAAAATTAGACTGTAACCAATGATAGAATATACCAAACAACGCCTGCCATTTAAATGAAGAAGCCTGATTTCTCCCTTGCTAAACCGAGAAAATCGGGCTTTGTTTATTTATTATCAATCCTTTAACATTAAGTTATTAAACCCTCTGCAGTAATCCATCCCAATCATATCCGTTCCTTTAGGGAAAAACCGCTTTCCGGCCGGCTACTTAACTAACATTTTTACCTATTTTCTCCTTATAAAAGTTTATAATGATTATAAAAGCAGCCCGCTTCAAAGAGCCCATTAAATATTTTAGAAAGAACTATTACCCGGGCTTTGGCAGAACAAGCGTGCTTGAAGCATCAAAATTAATGAAACAGCATATGTGAAGGAGCGAAGAGATATGGACACATTTTTTAAGCGGTGTATAGCGTTACTATTCGTCTTTTTATTAACCGGATGTATAGGAGAAGATTATGATTTTTCTCCACCTACTGTTACCGTCTTTACTCCAAACGGTACTAACAACGACGAAACTTTAACAGAAGCAAACATCGATTGGAGTTATGATGAAAAATACAATAAAGAAACGAAGGATATTCAGTCATTAGCAATAAAACAAAACGTTATATATTTTAATGCAGGAGAGCTGGTTGCTATAAACTTTGAGGATGGAGATTATCACCCGGATGGGATACATGTTTCCCTTTGGCAAGGAGAAAAAAAGATTGATTTAGAATACCAAAAAAGCAGCCAGGACTTCTACTTACCGAAAGAAAAAGGTGAATATATACTAGTGGTTGACATTGATACAAATCATAATGGAAGCGCCCAATATGTTGGGAATATTGTTATTCGGTAATTGGAAGAGTAAAAACAAGATAGAAAAGAAAAGGGGAGACCACTTTGAAAAAATGGGATGGATCGGCAGCCGTTGTCATAAAAGAGGGAAGGTTGCTGATGGTGAGAGCAAAGGGCAGCTCTGCCTGGTCGATTCCTTCCGGCGGCATAGAAGATAACGAAACCGCAAAGGCTGCGTGTTGTCGGGAAGTATGGGAAGAAACCGGCTATCGTGTAAAAGTAGAAAGTTCATTATTTGTTAAAAAGGCAGTAAAAGAAAATTATGATGTGACGACCTATTATTTTATGTGTACATATATAGGCGGGACGATACGGTATCATGATCCAGACGGTTTGATTGAGGAAGTAGACTGGAAAAGTAAAGAACAACTTCATACTATAGAGCTTCTTTATCCGGAAGATGCTGAAATGCTGCAAGAACTGCTGAGTAACGAGGCATCACTCTATTAAATGAAAGGAGGACATAGCAAAGTGGAACAACACGATCTTGAGCATATAAAACAGCACATATTAACTTTACATAATAAACATTATGTAAACAGGCCTTTCATCATTGCGATTGATGGCTTAAGCGGGGCGGGTAAAACGACTTTTGTCAATCAATTAAAGGATAAGCTGGAGAATATAGTGGTTATACATATAGACGATCATATTGTTGAGCGTCAAAAGCGGTATGGTACAGGGCATGCCCAATGGTATGAATATTATCAGTTACAGTGGGATACTATTTTTTTGGAAGAACACCTTTACAAGAGGATTCATGAAAATGAACGGCAGTTACGTTTACCGTTCTATAGAAAAGATCTAGATACTTGTGTGAATAAAACAATTCATCTACGCCCTGATCAGATCGTAATAATCGAAGGGGTTTTTCTATTGAGAGAGGAATGGAAAAATTATTATGATTATATTATTTTTTTAGATTGCCCGAAGGAGATTAGATACGACCGTGTGCTTCAGAGGGATACGTATATAGGAAATATACCAGAGAGAGTGAAAAAATATGAAGAGAGATATTGGGTTGCTGAAGACTATTACCTGAATAAACAATCTCCATTGAAACTAGCCCATAGTATTTTTCCATCGTGACAAGAAACCTACAGGCTATGAAAAAGCAATCGAAAAATGGAAAAAAGAGGGGAAAATTAAGTGGAGGGAATGTCTAGTAAAGCTGCGCCTCCTTTTTTATATCCTTTAATGCAAGTTATTGATCCACAATTAGCAGAGTTCCATCTGTTTCATTTTCACAGCCGGCTATTTGATATTCGATTGTTTCTTCGGTCTCAAGCTTTTCGATAGACGTACAATTCGTTGTGATTACTTCCTGTTGACCATATGCATCCCGTGTTGTATCAAGGATATATTCTATTGTGCTGCCGTCAAATTGGAGTTCTGTAATAATAGCATCCCCTTCAATTGTATAAGCGACGATTCGGACAGCATCCTTCCTCGAGTACTGCACATTTTCGAAGAATTCCTCGAAGCGTGTTAAATTTGTAATCTTCCCATGTTTATTTACAACATCCTGTTCAGAAGGCGTAAAGAATGAGGATAAAAATGTCTTTGGCGGATTAGCATTTTCTTCCCCGCAGGCGGCCAGCGTGAAAAAGAGGGGAAGATATAGATATATTTTCTTCATAGATCAGCACCTCGCTAAATGTTATCGTATTTTTTCATGGATTACCGAATAGTTTTGACATATCAATACCTCCGCAATAGGTAAGTAATCATCTTGTTTTCCATCGTCAACGAAAAAGTGAGAGGTTAACAGACATAAATAGAAAGTTGGGAAATTCAATGCTGCACAATCCATGAAATTAAAGCCTTCTGCCGCTTCGTATAAGCAGTAGAAGGCTTGTTATGTTTTTGATGAAAAGATGATGCAAGTTAGAAGCTGCTTTTCAAATATTATATATTCCGCTCAATCGCCTGTTTGATTGTCGATTGCATCATCGGAATGTCCCGGTCTGTAAATGTAAGGCGGACAAAGCTTTCATCCATTTCAAGTGCCTCTGACAGGAAGCTTGCCAGCCCGCGTGCACGGCGGTCGATTTGAAGCAGGACTTCGACGCTGCCGGATGATTGGTTCAGGAATGTGACTTCCAATTCATCGAGGCGGCTTCTATATGCCGGGTTTGTCGCTGCGAATTCAAACTCCTGGATAAATACGTGCGGTGTGTGGAAGCGTTTTGGTGCTGTCTCGCAATCTACCTTTTTCAGGCGGAAGCCAAGTGCCTCCACAGCACGTAATACTTCGTTAGCAAGTGGTGCTGCCTTTACTTCAATATAGTCTTTATCCGATGGGTCGACTGCCATTTTTATATCAAGACCTGTTTGTACCCAGACGCGTGTTTTTCCGGATGTAACGGGTGTCGTATACGGAAGGTTAAAGGAAAATGGAATGGATTTTCGTTCACCTGCACCGATTACAAAAGGCTCATTTACCTTAAATTTCGTAATGGCTGCATGGTCAGTATATTTTTTATCATCCGCTTCCCGGATATAGGTAGTGTAAAGTGTCAGGTAAATCGCGTCGATGTTTTGCTCAACATTGCCACCCATGATTTCCACATTTCCACGGATCACATCACCTGCCGTGTAGCGTGAACTATCCAGTTTTGTATCAACGGTTGCAGCCCCGATCCCGACGCTTGCAAGTACTTTGTTAAAAATAGACATATTATATGCCCTCCTTATCTAATTACTTATAGATACGGAGGGCATAGGAAAAAGTTTCAAATTATTTTACAGAACCGCTAATAAATTTCTCGTCCTTATAATACATGTCTTTCACGAGTACATTTGGGCCGAGGCATTTCACGGCAGGGCAGTGGCAGTTCAAGCTTTTCGCCAGATCGCTCTCAAGCCATCGATCGAACACATCAGGCAGGGTATCTGTTTGAATATTGCCAAGAGGCGGTGCATCGCCAAAATCCGTAACGATCACTTCCCCGGAGAAAATATTAATATTTAGTCGGGAGCGGCCGTCCGGATCATTACGTAATGTCACCTTTTCCGTTTCACGGAGACGTTTTAAAAGTTGCTGATCCTCTTCATTCATACTGCAAGGGTAAAATGGTAATGTACCAAACAGCATCCAAGTATCCTTGTGTCGAATATCGAGCAGATGATGGATTGCCTCACGTGTTTCCTGTAGTGAAAGTGAAGTAAGCGCACTGGCAAAATCTGATGGGTACATAGGGTGAATCTCGTGCCGTGCACATTTCATTTCATGTACGATTTGATGATGGATATGTTCCAAATACGGCAGCGTTTTTTTATTCAGCATCGTCTCGGCCGATACCATGACACCATTTTCCGCAAGCATCCGGGAATTATCGATCATGCGCTGAAAGAGGGCAGCACGCTGTTCGAACGTCGGTTTACGTTCCATCATCGCAAAGCCAGTTTCAACGAATTCCTCGATTGTTCCCCAGTTATGTGAAATATGTAAAACATCTAAATACGGGGCAATTTCCATATAACGGTCCCCATCGATTGTCAGGTTTGAATTGATTTGTGTCCGTACGCCGCGTTCGTGCGCGTATTTCAAAATAGGCAGCACATAGCCGCGCACCGATTTCTTCGACATCATCGGCTCACCCCCTGTAATAGAGAGGGTTTTCAAGTTTGGTATTTCGTCCAATCGTTTTAACATCAGTTCGATCGGTAAGGCATCGGGGTCCTTTGTTTGTAGTGTATAGCCGACTGCACAATGGGCGCAGCGCATATTACAGAGTGTTGTTGTTGTAAATTCAATATTGGATAAAGTTAGTCCACCGTGCTTTTCTACATCTAAATAAGCTTCCCACGGATCATAACTTGGAGTGATTTGAGGCATTGTTATCATTGTAATCTTCCTTTCATACAATCTATTTTCTCATAAATTTATGTGGGCGACTATAGCTTTCCATTAGTCGCAAAATTAGAAAAACGGATTTAGCAAACTGTTCCTTTTACAGGCAGTCCTAAATCCGTTCACCAACTAGTCGTTCACCTCATCTAAAGAGTGGGTGATGACACTATTATTTTCACTGTAAAATATTTTTCCGAAAGAGTTTTCTACAAGTGTATCTTCTAATGTAATGTTTGAATAATTCACTGCCTGCACATTGTACTGGAACCGGTCGTTCCGGATAATGCAGTTAGATGCATGAAGGGATGATTTATTCTGGACGTATATATCTGATTCAGCGCCTTCAGTAAGCTGGGTATCTTTTAGTTCAACCGAGGATGCAAGATCAATCCATATTTGAGGGAAAATATGCTTTGTAATGAAAGAATCCTGGATATATGCTTCGCTGTTATTTTCGACAATCAATCCATTGCGCTCGCCATTTAATAGCTCGCTGTTTTTCATCGTAAGGGAACTATCATTTAATACAATTTGCGGTAAGGCGTGGTTTGAAATTTGACAGTCATTTAGCTCTAAATGTGAATTGCGTAACACTTTGAAGCCATTTGTCTTACCATTTGAAATGGCACATCGTGTTAAGTTTGCCTCTGTCTGATCACTGATCTCTATCTGCACTCCGTCACTTTGGTGTATTTTGCAATCGGAGGCAGTAAGGGTGGACTGGTCAATTATATACAGACTTTTTCCTTTATAGAATTCCGTTTGATGGATAGTGATCGAAGCATTCGCTTTACCTGCAATATGCGGCATCTCATTTTCATACATCCGGCAGCCCTCTACCTGTACCTTTGCATTTGTAACAGCTAATATACCGTTCCCGTCATTATACGCCAGCTCGCAATCCAGCGCTGTCAGCTCTCCCTCCATTACCGTGATCGCCGTATTCTGATGACCGGCAAGGGAGCTATCTGCAATTGTGCAGCTGCTGCCTTTTTCCATCAGGATACCTACTTGCTTTCCATCCGTGAATTTACACCCCTTAATAGAGGCGATCGATTGTTCTGTAATAAAAAGCTGTGACAGTACATGGTCTTTAAAAGTTGTATCCAAGAAATTCGCGATCGATTTTTCCCTCAGCTGCACACCGACTCCTTCGCAGCTATGCAGCTGTGAGGATTCAATATTCAGGCGAGATTCCTTCGTTGCCTGCACATTCGCAATTTTGTGATTGCCAATGGTGCATTTGACAATTTCAGCAGAAGCATGCTCCCGCAGCATAATAGCCGACTCCTCACCATCTTCAATCGTGCAATTTTTGGCATGTAACTCACTTTCCTGCATCCAGATCTGTGGCAGCTGCTGGTGGTGCATGTATGAGCCAAGCAATGTTACGGTCGATTCCCCTGTTGCGTAAACGCCGTTGCCTTTGCCATGGGAAAGGGTGCTGGAAGAATCTATCCATGCTGAACGTTCCTGTACGACAATTTGCGTTCCGCTGTGATGATGAATGTGATTTCCGACACTTTTTATCGTCGCCTCATCCTTCAGCCACATACTGTGTACAGCATCTGTCAGTTCGCTGTTCTCTATCGTCAAATGTGAATTTTCTAGCAAGAGATGGGATTTCCCGTTTCCGTTAAACAAACAGTTTGTAATCGTTGCCTCACTTTTATTAAATAACGCCAAGCCGACATCCTTTGCCTGCTCAATGGTACAGTCTTCAAGCTCGACTTCTCCATTGCTTACGGAGAGAATTACGTTTGTTTGGGCACCTTGAAAAAGACAGTTTTTAAAAACAGCCCTTCCTTCAATAAAAAACTGGGCAGTCGGGATAATCGTCAGCTGCTCGAATGTTATAGTTGTATGCTCTGGAACGATAAAAAGCCCTTCTATTATTGTATCTCTATTATTTTTCCCCTTCATCGCAACCGTTTCATGGAACTGAATGGACTCTTTATATTGACCGGACGCTAAATGAATTTCATCGCCCCGTTTTGCCTTTGTCATTGCACGCTCAATTGTCTTGATTGCTGAAAAGATAGAGGTAGACACTTTAATGATTGCCATAAAAGCCCTCCTTTGTCGAAAGTGATATTAACCTTTATTTTCACAAAAAACCAAATTGTTAACCTACTAATAAAAAATATTGATAAAAAAGGTGACAGAATGACAAAATGAAGACAACTATGAAAAGCGATACAAAGTGGTCCTGCCAGGTGGGAAAATAGAGGAGAATAATTCCAGCAGATAAGCGGATGAAGGTTTAAAAAGCGCTCTCTAAGTGAAAAGTTATAGTACGAAATAAAATCAGAATATTTCCACCTTTTCATCTCGCTGTTTTCCTGCTAAGCAGCAGAAATATGGGCAAAGAGAGTTGTACAGCGGGTCAGCTGCTGAGTGTTTCATTAAACAGCGGTAATTATACGAAGGCGTAACGGATGATACAAGTACATACATATAAGAGAAGGGAGAGTGGAACATGTCATATATGCGGTTGCAAAAAATAAAACAGGCTTTGAACAGTAAATTCTATGACCGGGAGACCGAGATAGAAGCGCTCATGACAGCTCTTCTTTCCCGGCAGCATATTTTATTTATCGGTCCGGCGGGTACTGGAAAAAGCGCGCTTTCAAGTATGCTGGGTGAAATTGTGGAAGGAACCTACTACTTCCAGCACCTGCTTACCCCTTTCAGTACCCCTGAAGAGCTATTTGGCGTCCTATCACTGAAGGATTTAGAGCAGGGGATTTACAAAAGAAATACGGAAGGGATGCTGCCAGAAGCCCATTTTTCTTTTATCGATGAAATTTTTAAGGCAAATTCGGCTATCTTGAACTCGCTTCTCACACTGATCAATGAACGCGTTTATTACAATAACGGCATCCCAATTCCGACACCGCTTATGACCCTAGTAGGTTCTTCTAATGAATATATTGAAGAAGGGGAAGGGTTAGAAGCATTATTTGACCGATTTTTACTAAGATATGAGGTTGAGTACATCCGGCAAGAGGACGTATTTATTTCCATGCTGAAGGATGACAAAGAAGTGATTGTACCGAAGCTGACATTGTCGGAGCTTCTTCAACATCAGGAACGAGTGAAATCCGTCCAAATTCCTGACATTATTTTTAAAACATTAGCTAAAATCCGCAGTAAACTGCGGGATGAAGGAATACGCCCTTCTGACCGCCGCTTTAAACAAACGCTGTCCTTACTCCGTGCAAAGGCTTATCTTGATGGGCGTTTTGAAGTAAACCGTACCGATTTGGCCATTTTGGAGCATGCCCTGTGGGAGTCTATTGATCAAAAGGAAAAAACAAAGGAAATTCTGTATGAGATTGTTCATGATACAGTGGAAACATTTATTAACCGGGTCGTTCCCGAGTTTGAAGTAATTGTATTACATGCTCAAAGTACTTTGAGTAATCGGACACCGGGAGCACGTGCAAGGCTTAGTGAACTGCTGATGCAAGGAAAGACATTATTTATGGAAGTACAGGAAATGAATAAGCAAATGCCGAACCGCCAAGAGCTTGTCTCGTTAAAGAACGAGATGCACCAGCGGTTACTGAAAATGACGAGCGAAGTCATTGGCTTTTAGCTTCCGAAAGCAGTTCGCCAAGAGAAAGGGAAAAATCATAAAACGGAAGCGCCTTTTTCAGCGCTTCTTTTTGTAGGTGAGAGAATGAATAAACAACTAGACAGAAAGATGTATGAAGAGACAGTATTGATCGAAACAAGCCGGCAATTTGAACGGTTTAATGAGCTGGCCCAACTTGCCCAGGTTTTGCAGGAGGTGTGTCAGGACGGGGAAAGAATTTTCAATGGATACACAAATATAATCGGTGATATCTGGTATGCATTTTACACTTCCGCTCCCCAGCTTGACCAAGGAAAAAAAGAACGCTATCCGACCCAGTATGGACTGCTGTCGAAGCTGCTGCAGACAGAAGAATTTGCACGCTGGCATACGCTCACTGCTTCAGATGATTTACTGGCTGTCCTGACAGCTGTGGCAGTGGGAGAGCGCTTGAAGGAGTTGCTTTCCTATAATACCGAAGTACAGGAAGCCCTGCTGAAGAAGCAACGTGCCCTGCGAAGTGAAGAAAGGGCGAAGGCACGGTTAGGTCATATGAATAACCTTGCGGCAGCAGGCAGCCAGGAAGAAAAACGAACGGAGCTGCAAAGGGAATTTGTCCAAAAGCAATTATCCTATGCCATGCAAGATAAAATTCAGGCAGAACGAGCGATTCAAGAGGCATTCCAAAATATCACAGGTCAGCAGCTTCAGCAAATATTGGCGGAGACTAAGCAAGAGACTAAAAAAACGAAGCAGGCACTGTTTGAAATCGGCACAATCGATGGGAAGAAATCAGACCAATTACCGATGAGCGAGCAGTTTCAGCTAGTAGAACATATTCAAAAGCATGATACATTAAAGAAAATTGCCGAAATGACAGGGAAGTTCAAACGGATTGCCAAAAAACGCATGAAGGTCAAGCACGAGGTGACGATGGAACGTAAGGATGTTACGCTTGGACAGGAGGTAGCAAGACTTCTGCCAACCGAGGTAGCTAACTTCATCATGCCGGATTCCAAGCTGGATTTTTTAAGAAGATACGCCGAGCAGCAAACCTTTGTTTTTGATACAAAGGGGAAAAATAGAAAAGGGCGGGGACCCATTATTATTTGTATGGATGAAAGCAGCTCGATGACTTCTATTATGGAAGAAAGCAAAGCATTCTGTTTGGCCCTTTTAATGATTGCCCGAAGACAAAAGCGGGATTTTGCCATTATTCCATTTGCCAGTGATATTGGGGAAATTCTTATTTTTCCGAAAGGGCGCTCTTCGTCAAAGGATATTATTACATTCAGCAATCACTTTCTCGGCGGTGGTACGAATTATGAAAAACCGTTACGTGCTTCACTTGAGATTTTAGGAAAGAGTGATTTCAATGAGGCGGATATTCTATTTGTGACGGATGGCTCCAGCTTCTTATCGAGCAGATTTATAGAAGACTTTAACATAGCGAAAAAGAAACGGAAGTTTGAATGTACATCCATTGTACTGACAAACTTGATCAACACGGTAGATATGGAGCTTGTTAATAGTTTTTCAGATAAGGTAATTGAAGTTAATGAATTGTTTGAAGCAGAAGAGGTATTTACTCTACATTAATAGACCCTAGTTCTTTCTCCTAGAAAAATCGCACATTGTCTTCTACAATGACAATAACGATTGTTTTAGGAGGAATTTTTTTGATAACAAATTATGAGCAGGTGCTTGCATTATCATACGAAGAGCGGGGCGAATACATACAGCAGCACCCCCATTTCCTACAGGAGATGCTCCAAAATATTGGCCATCCTAATGGTGAGACAAGAGATTTGTACAATTACCGGTTGTTCGTGGAACTATTATCGGCTGATCAGATTCCTCATGAGGTGCTGAAAAGCTTTGCGCATTCCTTAAGCGGCAAAGCATATTTACTAGCCGGAATTGGCGAAGAAGAGGGGGATTTAGTATTTACAAGATCGTTCTCGGCGTTATGGCTGACGGCTATTTTACATGCCGACCGCCAGCTGGAACTGCTTGATGAAGAATTAGTAGCGGCTGTGACAAAGGGTGCCCTAACACTCCTTGCGCGCGAACGGGATTTGCGAAGCTTCGTCAATGACGAAAAGGGATGGGCGCATTCTATCGCCCACGTAAGTGACCTGTTGGCTGCACTTATCCAGCACTGCCATTTTGATATGAAAAACAGCCCTTATATTTTGCAGGAGGTCAAAGAGGCATTCTGGAAGGGACGGGTATATACAGATGATGAAGAGGACCGCTTCGTCAAAATTATAGAAGGATTGATTCAAAAAGGCTTTGAAGAAGACATCCTTGTAGAATGGGTCGAGCAAGTATTCGATAAGCTGGAGATATACAGCTATGAGCTTGGCTTTACACAGGAATGGTTCAGAGCGCGGACCAACATCCTTCACTTCATGCAAACACTCTACTTTACACTGAAGTTTTCCAGCCGTTATGAAAAGCTGCGCAGTATCACATCTATCTTTATTCAACGCTGGATGAAGCTCTCTTAAGTTGATTTTTGTAACAAAAAAATGGCATTTGGAGGAATTTCATAGATGATATTTCCCAAGTTGCCATTGTTTATTCCCCTTATATATGAGAAAATTAAGAAAATTGCATCTAATGATAGGGGGTCTTACTATGCAAGACCTAATAAGAAAACATCATTCTATATTTATTTTGGATAACGAGGAACAATTGGGTGAATTCATCCGGCTTGCAGATGAGCATAAGCATATACGAGATCTTCTTTTGCTGGAAGGGTCAGATATTTTAATGACTAGACGTGTCGCATTTAATATTTGGCAATATCTATCGAATGACGACAGCCTGTTAATCGTCGATATTGAACAGCGCATGATTTACCCTTCCACGGCTTTTTTGCTTGCTACTGTACAAAATATCAATACCGTTGCCAACTTTAAGCATAATTACGGAAAAGACCGCACTCTATTATTTATAGCTAGTATATATGTAACGAATGCACTGTTTTATTGGTATCACAGGGAGTGCACACCGCAGCTGTTGGAAGTGGACGACATGGAGCATTTTTTGGCCTCTGATTTTTACATGCTGTTTGTTGAACAGAAAAAGACAACGGAAGGGTATCCGAAAGAGTTTGCCAGTATGCAGGCGCGCAAGCTCAGGGTCTTAATGGAAGCGACAGAAAAAAATCGTGCAGTAATAAATCGGCTTATCGAAGACGCGATTTTTGATGCGAAGAAAATCTACCATTTTTTAAGCTGCCGGGAGGTGTATAAAAAAGATGAATCGCCTCAGTGACTATTCAAATAACGCTGCTAATATCGTGCAGTTGAAGCAACAGGAGCGCTGCTTTTTTCAATCAAATAATTTACCTGCCCTGCTCGGATGTTATATCGAACAATTTCATTGCTATTTTAACGATAGGAAATTCATACAGGCAATGACAATCCTGCATCATGCCGAGCAGCTGATGGATCAGCAGCAGTTAGCAACATATAAGCTACCTCTCGCAAAAGCTTTAGGAATGGCTGTAACCTTCAACTATAAAATAGAAGAAACCAAAAGCCGGATTGAACGTGATATACCGATCGCCAAAATGAATGATGAAGATGAACTCCTTGGTGTGTACTATCAAATACTGAGCTATCTATATGCAAAAGAAAAGAAGTACCAGCGTGCCATCGACTATGCGACAATGGCTTGTTTTTTTGTAGAGGATAAGGAGCTTAAGGATAATTATTCCCTTTACAACGCTCAGCTGCAGCTTGTCATTAGCTTGCTGGATGGGCGTTATACAGCAGAGGCTAAAAGCTATGTCGAGTGTTATAAATGGCGGCGTGAATATTGTCAATCTGCAGGCGAAAAGATACTTTTATCAATAATAGAAGCGACGCTTACAATCCAGGAAGGGGAAGTGGAGCAGGGACTGCGTGTTTATCGGGAAATGCTAACGTTATTCGAACAGCCTGCAACATTGCTTTATGCGACATATTTAAGCGAGCATATCGAGACACAGCTTCACTATATTACGGACGAACTGTACAAGCATTCCGTGAATGAAGTAAAAGCACATTTAAAAAATTCTGTTTTGCGCTATCAATGGGCGTATCAAAAAGCCGGGGCCTATGAACACTCCGCTGCAGAGAAAAGCGCTTATCCGCTCCAGCATTTTCTTCGGGAAGGGCAGGAATTTTTTGATCGCTCAAAAGATGGGGAATTTCTCTGCTGTACGCATATTCAAGTGAGAAAGAGGGAAGAAGTAAATCAGGTTGAGTGGCTTCATTTTATGACGGCCTTTAAGGACAAGCTTGAAGAAGCGATTGTTCATCAAGTAAAGGATCAATATATTTTTGCGCAGCTTCATGAAAATACGCTGATGATCGTGACGAGATATCCTCATGCAGGGGAAGAGGCGGTGGAAGCTTGGTATAACAGATTAATTTATACTATAATAGAAGAGCTGCCATTTGAATTGCAAGTGGATGATTTGCTTATCACTCTGGATGACAGCAAACAAATGGGATCAAGCGATTTCTTCGCTTTGTATAGCCAAACCGTCGCAAAAATATATAATCGTTTCGGAGAAAACGGGTAAAGTTTTGCAGGGATAATTCGGCAACGACAAATTCTGCTCGTTCATGCAGAAAAAAGACATATTCTTAAAGGGTCATAAAGAAAACTTATCGCAAAAGATAATATTAATGTAATTTACTTATGTTTGAAAGTGCGCTATGATAAGTGATGGAGAAAAGAAGCTTTACACAGCCTTTTCAATAAAGAAATCTAGGGGGACACATTAAATGGCACAAGAGAATTTACACAATAGCCGCGCGTCTTTCGAAGTAAACGGTAAAACATATAACTACTACCGTCTTGCTGCAATCGAAGAAGCTGGTATTGCAAACGTATCACGCCTTCCTTATTCAATCAAAGTATTATTAGAATCTGTATTACGTCAATATGATGGCTACGTAATCAAAGAAGACCACGTTAACGAATTAGCTAAATGGGGCAAAGATGCTAACACAGAAGCTGAAGTACCATTCAAACCTTCACGTGTAGTATTACAAGACTTCACTGGGGTACCAGTAGTAGTAGACTTAGCATCTTTACGTTCAGCTATGAAAGAAATGGGTGGAGACCCAGCGAAAATCAACCCGGCAATCCCTGTTGACCTTGTAATTGACCACTCAGTACAAGTTGACAAATACGGTAACGAAGCTGCGCTTCAAGCGAACATGGACCTTGAGTTCGAACGTAACGCTGAGCGTTATAACTTCTTAAAATGGGCTCAAACTGCTTATGATAACTTCCGTGCTGTACCACCAGCAACTGGTATCGTTCACCAAGTTAACTTAGAGTATTTAGCTCCAATCGTACACGTTAAAGAAACTGCTGACGGCACTTTCGAAACGTTCCCAGATTCAGTAGTAGGTACTGACTCTCATACAACAATGATCAACGGTATCGGCGTTCTTGGATGGGGTGTAGGTGGTATCGAGGCAGAAGCAGGTATGCTTGGCCAACCTTCATACTTCCCAATTCCAGAAGTTATCGGTGTAAAATTAGTAGGCGAACTTCCAAACGGAACAACAGCTACTGACTTAGCACTTAAAGTAACTCAAGTATTACGTCAACGCGGCGTAGTAGGTAAATTCGTAGAGTTCTTCGGTCCTGGTGTATCTAAATTACCACTTGCTGACCGTGCAACTATCTCTAACATGGCTCCAGAATATGGTGCTACTTGTGGTTTCTTCGCAATCGACGACGAGTCATTAAACTACATGCGTTTAACTGGTCGCGACGAAGAGCACATTGCTGTAGTAGAAAACTACTTAAAAGCAAACAACATGTGGTTCGACCCATCATTAGAACCAGTTTACACTGATGTTATTGAATTAGACCTTGCTGAAATCGAAGCGAACCTTTCTGGTCCAAAACGTCCACAAGATTTAATTCCATTAACTGAAATGAAAAAAGTTTACCGTGAATCAGTAGTAGCTCCACAAGGTACTCAAGGTTTCGGTTTAACTGAAGAGGAATTCACAAAAACATCTACTGCTAAATTTGCAGAAGGTGATGTAGAAATCCCTGCAGGTGCAGTAGCGATCGCTGCGATCACTTCTTGTACAAACACATCTAACCCATACGTTCTTTTAGCTGCTGGTTTAGTTGCTAAAAAAGCTGTTGAGTTAGGCATCAAACCTGCTAAATGGGTAAAAACTTCTTTAGCACCAGGTTCTAAAGTTGTAACTGGTTACCTAGAAGATTCTGGTTTACAAGAATACTTCGATGCAATCGGCTTCAACACAGTTGGTTACGGCTGTACAACATGTATCGGTAACTCAGGTCCATTACTTCCTGAAATCGAAGATGCAATCAAATCTAACGACTTATTCGTAACTTCAGTACTTTCTGGTAACCGTAACTTCGAAGGTCGTGTACACCCACTAGTAAAAGCTAACTTCTTAGCTTCACCACCACTAGTTGTTGCTTACGCTTTAGCTGGTACTGTAGATATCGACTTACAAAAAGACGCTATCGCAGTAACTCCAGAAGGTAAAGAAGTATTCTTTGCTGATATCTGGCCATCAACTGAAGAAGTAAACGAAGTATTAAACAAAGTAGTAACTCGTGAACTATTCCAAAAAGAATACGAAACAGTATTTACTGCTAACGAAAAATGGAATGCAATCGAGACTTCAACTGAATCTCTATACACATTCGATGACAAGTCAACTTACATCCAAAACCCACCATTCTTCACTGGTCTTTCTAAAGAGCCAGAAGCAATCAAAGGTTTAGATGGCTTACGCGTAATGGCGAAGTTCGGTGACTCAATCACAACTGACCATATTTCTCCAGCTGGTTCAATCGGTAAAGATACTCCAGCAGGTAAATATCTACAAGAAAACGGCGTAGCAATCCGTGACTTCAACTCTTACGGTTCTCGTCGTGGTAACCACGAAGTAATGATGCGCGGTACATTCGCGAACATCCGTATCCGCAACCAAGTTGCACCAGGTACAGAGGGTGGATTCACTACTTACTGGCCAACAAACGAAGTAATGTACATCTATGATGCATGTATGAAATACCAAGAACAAGGTACTGGCTTAGTAGTATTAGCTGGTAACGACTATGGTATGGGTTCATCTCGTGACTGGGCTGCGAAAGGTACATTCCTATTAGGCGTGAAAACTGTAATCGCACAATCTTACGAGCGTATCCACCGTTCTAACCTTGTAATGATGGGTGTATTACCACTTCAATTCATGCAAGGCGAATCTGCTGATACTTTAGGCTTAACTGGCCGTGAAGAAATCTCAGTAAACATTACTGACGATGTAAAACCACGTGACATCCTAACTGTAACTGCTAAAGCTGAAGATGGAACTGTTAAAGAGTTCAAAGCTCTTGCTCGTTTCGATTCAGAAGTAGAAGTAGACTACTACCGTCACGGTGGTATCCTACAAATGGTATTACGTAACAAAGCTCAAGAAGCTTAATTCGTAAACTAATAAAGGCAAGATCCAATATGGATCTTGCCTTTTTTACGCTTAGAAAAATGGAATCAATAAACTGCTATATCAGTCGAAAGGTGCATTCTAACAATTATTTCCTTCTGCTAAGATGAAAAGGGGTGATGGGATGGAAAAACTAAATATCAGAAAGATGGTAAATTCAAAAGAAAAATATTTAAAAGTTTGGGAGAGCGAAAATTTACATCATCGTATACTGTACTTTCAACTGGACAAGGAAGAGGAAGGGATCCCGGCGCATTTTCATCCTTATGGCGAAGACCACGCAATTGTCCTTAGTGGCGAGCTGACATATGATATTTCCTTTGACCGTCAAATAGAAGCAGTTGAAAACGATATTGTCTTCGGGTGGAACAATTATATTCATGGCTACCACAACCAATCGGATAAGCCTTTGCATCTTCTTATTTTTGCTACACCGGAATATAATCCGAGTGTCTATAAAAAAGAAGAGAATGGGGAGAATCATAACCTAAAAATTCGTAAAGCAGCGATCGATAGAAATTTTAAAACGATAGCTTCAAAGCGAATGAGATTTTCCACCGAAGCGGCAGGGAATCATGGGGATATGTTTGCTTATGACAAATATACAAAAGAATTATGGATAATGCCAAACTCTCAAGAGGTTTCGAATCTACATTTATTCATTCAATTTTCTTAAGAGAAAAGAAGAATGAAATGTTCTATTTAATACTGTTAAACGGATTATGCTTCAAAGGGGTGAAAATAAATGGATGCTTTACTTAGGCAATTACATCAAATAGGTGTACATAGTATAAAGAGTAATACTGCTGTTATGTTAGAAATTATGGAGACTAAGGTGCAGCATGCTGAAGAAATAGACCGGCTTATTGATAGTCTTCTAAATACGATAAATGAAGGCACGCAGAAAACAGTAATCTTCCAGTGTCCCGCACATCTGCTGCAGAAAATGGACACGGTGCAGACTAGGATGATAGTGGAAGGGCAGAGAGTTAACTATACTAGATCTTTGAAAGAGACCATAGATAATCCTGCCGCTTCTTTTGACATATGGCCGGTTTCTGAAAAAAAGTCAATCTCCTTTTTATCTGAAACAATGGGGAGAAGCGAACAGGAGGCGATGGCCTTTTTACAAAGTATGAAAGAGGAGCTGCCGTCGCAGGCGGATTACATGTTTACTGTTTATTATGTAGAGGATAAACCGGCCGGTGTAGTATTGCCTCATCTAGAGCCTGATACGGATAGGGAAGGGCGTATGTTTTGGATTGGCATGCATCCGGATTTTATCGGAAAAGGGCTTGGTAAAAATCTGCATCTTATAGGGCTGCACCGATTGCAAAAAGAATGGAAGGCGAAAACTTACTTAGGTTCAACAGAGATAAATAATGTACCGATGAGAAATATAATGGTGTCCAATGGCTGTGCAGAAAGAAATACAGTCACCTCATTAAAGTATGCTAATAAGAATACATAAGGTGGTGTACGAATGCATCAACAAAAAGGATTTGATATTGTTTTACGGAATGTAAGAGAATCGGCTAACCAGCTTGACTGTACAGGTGCCGGTGTAATGGTTATGCATAAGGGGAATACGGTGTTAGAGCAGTATTGGGGTACCCAGTCGAAGGAAGCAAATGCCAGACTTGTTCAGGCAGATACACAATTTCATATTGCCTCTGTCCGCAAATCATATATAGGCTTTGCCGCTGCCTTTGCTGTGCAGCATGGAATGATTTCCTCGATTGATGAGCCGATTTCAGCATACTTACCCGAGTGCACGGAAGCAATCTACGAAAATGTGACGATACGTCATTTACTTACACATACACACGGACTGCGAAGTATACATAATGAAATTGTCCGGGAGTTTGAACCGGGAACGAATTGGGCGTATCGGGGAATAGGAGTAGCACTGCTTACGGATATTATCAAACGAGCTACCGGAAAGGAAATTGCCGCAATTTTAAAGGAATACGTATTCCAACCTTTACAATTACAAGAGACCGGCTGGTATGGTATCAACCATGATAATTTTGTACAAGTCATCCATTCTCCTAGCGATCCAGCCTGGCAGACAAGTGAAAATACAGACGGTTCGGAAATGAACATGTACGTCTCAATCAGAGATCTGGCAGCCTGGGGACAGCTCCATTTGGATAAAGGAAAATGGAACGGCCGGCAAGTGGTAAAGGAAGAAATCATTCGTTTGGCAACAGCTTTGCAAACTCCTCCGGCACTCACGGCTGATTATCCGCAAAACGGCTATCTTTGGTTTGTGCAAAAGGAACAAGGCATACTGGCTAAGCGTATGGAAATAAGTCCGGACATTCCGGCAGGTGCTTTTCAGCTATTAGGCTATACAGGCGTGACGATTCTCGTTATCCCGCAATATGAGGTGGTCGCTGTCCGGGCGTTTAACAGCTTCGGTTCGCCTCCGGGGTATGATTACTTGGAGGATGTAAGAGGGTTTGGCAATGTTGTCATGAGAAGTATAAGAGGAGAAGCGGCTGGTGTATATACTGAAAACGTATACTAAAACAGAGATTTAACCTTTTCCTGCCTTTTATCTGCCTGGAACAACAGAAGCCCAGCAGCCATTTCATTTGAATGGAGCTGGGCTTTTTCTTGCGCTTTTATAGCCGTGGATCAATCGGTTCACTTTCAAGCGCCAGAGCAGCAAGTGTACATTCATGGACACGTGCACTGCTTTCCTGCTGTACAAAACGTTCAATACCTTCTACACCGAGGCTGAATTCCTGCAGGGCATTGCGCATTTTGCGGGAAGGATTGCGTTTTTTGAGCGCCTTCAGCTGCGCTTCGTCGGTATAATCCATCCCATAAATGATGCGTAAATACTCACGGCCTCGTACTTTGATCGCTGGCTGCAAGAGTTTTCCTTTTCTTTTTTCGATAAAGTGCAAAGGCTTTATAACAATCCCTTCATGTCCAAGCTCTGTCATGTCCTCCCACCAAGTAATCGCTTCTTGTTCCTGCTGCTCTGTCTCAATCAAACGATATTCGGTTGCGAGAAACAGGGAACTATCTTCAGCTAACAGCGCATTCATTTCCATATGCCATGTATGCGGTTTGTCAAAATGCGTTGTTTGGCTATGAGCTAAAATATGAAACGGTGCAATTTGGATACCTTGAAGCTCGTTTGTCGGCCAGCAGTAATTTTGATACACGGCATCAAAACGTGCAGCGTTTTTCAGCTTATGGGCATATTCCTCCGCCCAATTTGACACATCGATATTCGTTGTTGTCTGCAGCTTATTTAACAGGAACTTTCTATCCATTAATGCCTGCTCTGCAACGTTGGCATATTGCCTATCAATCAGGCCGTGTGCTTTTAGGTTCCATGGCAGAATCTCGGCATCCATAAGCACATAATCTGTTTGGAACCGATCAAAATAGTTTTTCGCCAGGAGCTCCTGGTGGATGGCTTGTAAAACTTCCCGCTGCAGCTCTTCCTCAAAGAAGGCGCGTCCTGTCCGGGTTGTAATGATGCCAAGCGCTTCAGTATTCAGCAGCTGCTTTGTCACCTGTTCATCTTTTGCAATAAAGATGACCGCTCGGCTGCCCATATGCTTTTTCTCTGCGATCATTTGCGTAACGCCGTGCTTTTTATAATAGGCAAACGCCTCGGCAGGGTGCTCTAAATAATCGGCTAACGCAGATGTTTGCGGTGTTGGACTCATTGTCGGGGGTATATATAATACCTGCTCCAGCGGCAATGTATGGTGGGAGAATGCGTCCATCGCAGCAAGTGCCTTTTCTTTCGGAATAGCAAATTCCTCACCGGCTGCCGTATGCACTGTGAAGCCGTTGATGAAATGCTTTACTTGCGGCGGGGCAAAACGTTTGTTTTTCGCTTCTAGTAATGGATTGCTAGCATCCCCAGCATAATTGTGCTGTGCATCTACAGCAACGAAGCTTTCTTCCGGATAACGGAAGGCTGTCAGCTGTCCGCCGAATACAACACCTTGGTCAATATTAATGGTACGGTTCGCCTTAAACGGTTTTAGCTTTGGCTCATGTCCCCAAATAATCAGCTCGCTTGTTTTATGATCCATAAACCAATCACCGCGTATCGGTTTACCACGTTCGTCAGTCCCTTGCACGTCGCCGTAGCGGCAAAAATCCCGTATGCGCTTGGACTCCTTGCCAATATAGCGGTCCAAAATGCCGGCATGTGCGACAACGGCCTTCCGTATATTGTTTCTTGCGAGGATATAGTGAGAAGGGGCAGCAAGCAACATGTCCGCGAAACGCTTTTTCAATGCTTCGGCCTCTTCCATGCCATATTCCTTTTCATATTGTTCGAATTCCTGTGCTACAAGTTCATCCCCGTGCTGCAGCGTGACTTTTTGTCCCTGAAGCCAGCGAGCTATTTTCCAGCCGTGATTACTATCGATCATAAAGCTTTCACCCGCTTCGATCTGGCGCAGCCAAAACAGCATTGTCTCAAGCGATTTTGGTCCGCGGCTCATAATATCTCCAGCTGATAGTAAACGGCGGCCCTGGGGGTGGGTATACAGTTCGCCTTTTTTTTCGTAGCCAAGTTTTTGGATCAGCGCCATCATTTCATCGAAACAGCCATGAATATCACCAATTACATCAATGCCGGATCCGATATCCAGCAGGTGAGGGGATGCTTGTCTTGCAATCGTGAGGTCCTCGCCCCGCCATATATAAAGTTTAGCAAAAGGCTCTTTTTTTATGTGGCGAAGCTCATTCTGGAACGTCCGTATTTGCTGCTCCAGCCGTTTTTTCCCACGTGGCTCTAAACGCTGTTCATCCCGCTTGAAAATGTCCTCCTTTGGTATATCAAATACGAGGGCGATAAGCGGTACGTGGTGCTTTTTCGCCATTTCCATATATTTGGCCCGTTCAGCCTGCCGTAAATGTGTTGCATCGACAAATGTCACTTTATTCAGTTTTGCACGGGACGCAACCACCTCATGCAATACGTGAAATGCTTCCATAGAAAGCTGCTGATAGTCTTCATAAAGCACATCCTGATCTTCGGGCGATACGGTTGAAAAATCGATATATTGAATATCTGATACAAGCTCACGGTATGTATCAGAGCTGACTACTTCAGATCGTAGCAGCAGCTGTTCGGCAATCAGCTTTTCGAGCAGTGTAGATTTTCCGCTGTTGGAAGGCCCGATACATAAAACGATTGCTCCTTGCGGCAGTTTAAGCTGCACATTAATCCCTCCTTGTCATCACGCACATCTGTGTTGGGGTTCCGAAAACTGCATGTTTCTCACCAATTCCTTCAAAGTGAAGATCGTACCCCGGAGCAGCGGCTTTACACCATGCCTGGAACTGCTCCCGCGTCCATTCAAAACGATGGTCATCATGCCGCATTTCTTCCAGCTCATACACCGTGTTGTATTCTGCATTTGGCGTCGTAATAATTATATTCTTCGGCGTGTAATTGTCTGTGATCAATGTCATGATGGGCATAAGCCGGTCTTCATTAATATGTTCAATAACCTCGCATAAAATGAACACATCGGCATCCCGTAAATCAGCATCCTCATAATATAGAGAGCCCCACTGAATGGTAGGTGCTACAGCGAAGTCCGTTTCGCTAAAACGCTTTTTCATCTTCAGAAGGGCCGTATTACTCGGATCAATCGCGTATAACGCATCAATTGTCTTGAGCTGGGCTAATTGCTCTGTCAGCTTTCCTTCTCCTGCCCCCATATCAACTACGAAGCGGTGCGGAAGCTTTTCTACCTGTTTCACGATAGCTTCATAGCGCTGTGTATTTAGTGATACACGCTTTTCTTTCGGTGCTTCGTCTAGTAAATGGCGGAAGCGCAGCGCTTTTTTGTAAATCATATCGCGAAGCGGATGCCCCTCCAGCCAGCCTTCACCATAGCGCTGCAGCCGTTCCTGTTCTTTTTCATCAATAAAGTAATGCTTATAATCATCCATTACCGGAATTAAAATGAAAAGCTGCTGCAGGGCCCGCTGTAGAGTAATGGAGTTTGTCAGCGTCAAAAAGCGTGCACGCTTATGTTCGGAAATTCCCTGAATCGCAACCTCATAGCCAAGAGGTTCCCATAGTAGGCGAATGTCTTCATCAGACATCGAAGTAGCAACAGGTCCCACCTCGAAGGTGAATGGGAAGTGTTGTGATACATATTTTTCGTATTCTTCCTTTGGTTTTCCGTTTAGAGCGGTACCTAACGCAGAGCGGATAAGCGATAAAAAGATTGTACTGACCGCAAACTCTCTGTCATTAATGTAATGAGTGATATCGTAAGCTTGTTCATCGTTAACAAGCGAAAGGGCATCAGGCGTAACAAATATTGTGGCATATAGTTCATCATCGGTCATCGTATGATAGACAAAGCGCACCGCATGATTTTTCGAATAGCGCTCATACACATTGTTAGGGTTTTTCGCCAGTAAATAAGATACTGCTCGCGCGTCCGGTGTTTTTGTATAAATGGATAGCTGCATATATTTCCCTCCCTAGATATAAGAATAATGAAGTGTTTCATAAAAGGAAAGTAAATACTGTATAGAAACTCCAACTCATCTTATGAGATTTTTAGGAAGGTGTTTGTCTATTACAAAAGATAGGAAATTCAGTTACCGAAAGAAGAGATAGTCTGCTGTTTTTGCAGATGGACGGGTAGGCCGAGACGTTAAAGAATCGGAGGAATCCGAAGGTTGTCACTATTCAAATATTTTTTATGCTATAATTTGGATACTCAATCGAAAGGTGTGATACATATGAAAAAAATCATGGCGGTACTTCATTTTAAAAAAGGTGAAGCAAAATAGCATGAATGCGGTTTTGCTTCTAATGAAAAGGAGCAAATAAATTGTTATCAAAACAAGGGTTTAATCTATGGGCAAATGATTATGACAAATCAGTGAAGGTAAGTGAAGAAAGTGGACAATATCCGTTTGCAGGATATAAGGCCATTTTAGGATCTATTTTCAATGAAGTGATGCAGGGCGGTAAAAAGAATGTGCTGGATATCGGGATCGGAACCGGGGTGCTGGCAGTGCAGTTGGCTGCCCATGGACATCATATAACAGGGCTGGATTTTTCAAAGGCTATGCTGGAGACTGCAAAGCAGAAGCTTCCGCAGGCAGCATTATATGAGTGGGATTTACAAGACGGTCTCCCTCCGGAAATAGAGCAGCAGCGATTTGATACAATCATCAGTACGTATACACTCCATCATTTCCGCGATGGGGAAAAAGTGCTGTTGATTCAGAAGCTGCTAAACCTTTTAACGCCTGGCGGGAAGCTTTATATTGGAGATGTTGCTTTTTCAACAGCAGCTGAGTTAGAGGGGTGCAGGGAAGAAAGCATTCGCTATTGGGACGATGATGAATACTACTTTGTACATGATGAGCTTAAACCGTTAGTAGAAGAATTCTGTTATATCAACTTTTATCCGATGTCTCATTGTGGGGGACTATTTGTATGTAGGAAAAGGCTGGAGAATGCTGAAGAATATGAGCAGCCGCTTCTCTATGATAAGGAGAATGAAGAGTATCAGCCGGAAATGGCATTATTGCTCAAATGGGCTGCAAAAAATCCTGGAAAGATAATTGATCTTGCTTGTGGAACGGGACGTATGACCATCCCTTTAGCAAGACATGGATTTGACTGTATAGGGGTGGATATCCATCCACATATGCTTCAAAGAGCAAAAGAAAAAGCCGGAACTTTATCTATCCAATGGTTCGAACAGGATGGCCGGAGCTTGCAATTAGATGTGAGGGCACAATTGATGTTCAGTGTAGGGAATTCGTTTCAGCATTTCTTAACAAATGAAGATCAGGATGGACTGCTTTCTTCAGTAAGCCGACATTTGGAAAAGGGCGGCGTTTTCATATTCGGTACTAGATTTCCGAGCGCTGAGGAGCTGCTGCAGCCGCCTATTGAAGAATTCTGGAGAAGCTACCAGGACAGGGATACAAAAGTAGACCTATATACGATCAGTCACTATGATGCACTACAGCAAATTCAGCACTATACAACAATCCGTAAATATAAAGATAGAGAAGAAAATGTAATAGATGAACAGCGGACACATATTAAATTGAGATATGTATTCCCGAAAGAAATGGAACGCCTTCTTGAGAAGCATGGCTTTGAAATCATTGAAGTTTATGGGGATTGGATGGAAACACCGCTGACTTCGGAACATTATGAAATGATCTATGTTTGCCAAAAGAAAATGGAATTATAAATGGTTCTATAAATGACTATGTTTTAACGCTTTTTATAATAGGGAAAGTAGTGAAATGAAGGCTGCAAAAGAATAGAGAGCCTGAAATCTAGGTATGATTAACGGAGATACCAATACAGAGGATACAAAGAAAGGTGGTTATAACATGAAGGAGTTCCACACACGCCGCACAGAGCACGATATTGATCCTATTTATCTTCAGCGCTGGTCCCCGCGTTCTTATATGGATAAGGAGGTGCCGGAGGATGTGCTGATGCGTATTTTTGAGGCAGCACGTTGGGCACCGTCGGCTAATAACCGTCAACCTTGGCGTTTTATAATTGCACGTACATCCGAAGACCGTGATAGATTTCACACATTTATTAATGAGAGGAATCGGCTATGGTGTGAGAAGGCACCCGTGCTTGCTATGCTCATTTCCGATACGGAATTTCCAGTAAGCCCATTTGATAGTGGAACGGCTTGGGGCTTCCTGGCGCTGCAGGCAGCACGTGAAGGCTTGATTACCCATGCAATAGGAGGATTTGACAAGGAAAAGGCGTCTGAGGTGCTGGGTATTCCGGGTACATTCGAGCCGCGGATTATTATTGCAATCGGTTATCTTGGGGAAAAAGAAGCACTAGCGGAAGATTTCCAGCAGCGCGAACTGCCGTCTGACCGTCGCCCATTGGAGGAAATGATTATGGAAGGGCGCTATCGGGAGGCAGAATAACCCGGCCTCATGTTTTCCTCTGTATTAGGAAAGCATGGGGTTTTTTTATGGCGGATAGTTATCTCCGCGCTGTAGGACATCTGAAAAGCAAAGGGCATGTTAGGGACGAGCAGCCTATTTCTTCTAGACAACAAAAGGGGAAACCGGTTATTGACAAATATTCCGAAAAATTATATGATGGAAATCCTGCCAATCGACAGGTTGGCGCTAAGGGAACTTGAAAAGTTCATTCTTCGTTGAAAGGGATGGATCATATGAATAAAGAGCAATTGATGGAAAGCGCACGGAATAGTAAGGGAAATGCCTATGTTCCGTACTCGAAATTTCCGGTTGGAGCAGCATTGCTGCTAAACGATGGTACGGTTATTAATGGCGTAAATGTTGAAAACGTTTCATTTGGCGCTACAAACTGTGCTGAAAGAACAGCAATCTTCACCGCTGTAGCAAACGGTTACAAAAAAGGTGATTTCACAGCAATTGCGGTTGCAGGCGATACAGCAGATTTTCTCCCTCCATGCAGTATTTGCAGACAAGTACTGGTAGAATTTTGTTCACCTGACATGCTAGTCTACTTAACAAATGAGAAAAAAGAAATATTAGAACTGACATTAAAAGATTTATTACCACATGCTTTCACAAATTTAGATATGTAAGCTTATCTAATGTTAAAAGAGGCGGGTTTTGAAGAATAATTTCTCAAAACCCGCCTTTTTCTATTTTTCGTTCGGTAAGCTTAATCGTGTATAGAAGATTTCACTAACAAAAGCTTGTTTCGATTCTATTTGAAACAGGCGATTACATATTTTTCTTTAGTAATAGTATAACATACAAAAAACGGAAATATCAGTCTATTATTTACTTAACTAGCCCTCTATTATTATTTTTACAAAGAAAACGAGACAGCCGGCTACCATCCGCAGCTTTCTCCAATAAAAAAGAGTCAGTCTGCCTGAACAATAGATAGACGTAATCTTTAAAAAGAAGATAAGGGGTGTCAGTTATGCAGCAGTTTGTTTATCATATGGTGCCAGCAGAAATGATCGGAGAGAAGTTAATCCCGCTGAATGCTTTTAAGGAAGTTCATCCTCGTTTATACGAACAATATACAAAAAAATACTTTGATCATCCCGAAAGGTCGAAGCTTTTGACAAAACAAGTCCCGAAGCTGAATTGCTTATGGAATGATGTGCTTCATTTTTTACCGCTTCATCCGTATCACGTCTATAACGCATTAAAAAGTTTAGGTATAAATGCAAAAACAAATCTACCATTTTATAAAATTCCGATAGAACGTTTACGGCATAATCAGAATGCTCTATACCTTTATGCAAAGGAACATTACAGCGGTCCGGCTGCAGATTTGCGGGAAGAGGAAATAAGGCTCGTCAGCATAGAGGAATATCAGGAAATGACGCAGATGCCTTCGGACACAGTGGAATACTTTTCATTGGAAAAGGATACTGGGAAGCCGTTTGGTATGTTCCATTTCATCCCGCATCTACTCAGCCTTGGGCAAGTGGATATAGAGGGAGTTGATATCATTACATGGAATACACTTGTTGACTAGCTACCTATCCTTCTGTCGTGCCATTCGCGGATAACATGTAAATGAGAGAGGAATATTGCTGAAATACTAAAATCCTTTTGCTAAAATGAAGGTATGTCTTCATGAAGGAGTAAAGGGAATGTCTATTCAAATTTTTATATTGAGCAAATTAATGAAGGGAAATAGTTACCCTTATGAACTTGAAAAACAGCTGTCAAATCCTGTTCCACTGAATACGTTTGCAGGATTGACGGAAAGCAAGCTTTCCTACCATTTTGAATCACTTGTAAAGCAGGGATTGATTGAACCGGCGGGAGTTATGATAGAGGAAAACAGCTCGGAACGTCAAGTATTTGCGATAACTGAAAAAGGACGAGAAGAGCTCCCGAAAAGAATCTATAGGCTATTAGATGGTGCCAAAAATATTACGGATATGGTGCTTGGCCTGGCAAACTTAAAATATGTAGACAGGGAGAAGGTTGTAGAAATCCTGAAGCAGAAATTGGAAAGCCGTATTGCCCGAAGAGAACGGGTAGAAGAAATTCGCAGGCAGGCTCCTATCGATAAAGAAAATGAGCCGCTTGTAGATCTGATCGGTAAATATATGAAGACAAAAGGTGAGCATACGATTGAGTGGCTTGAAGAACTGATCGAAGAAATCCGCCAGGGGCATATTTAAAAGCAATAGGGCTTATTAGGGTGAAGTAGGCACTGATTAAAAACATATGAACAAAAGCCTTCTGCCATGTAAAACAGAAGGCTTTAGGTCTTTTAAGGCTTATTAATGAAAAAGGGGAGCGGTAGAGTTGTTTACAGAGGGACAGTTAAAACAACTAGTAGACGGGGGAATGATCGGCGAAAGTTATCCTTATAATACCGGAGATGAAAAACAGGTAAGAGCCCATATAAAACGCATGCAGGCGGAATTTGCTAAGTATCGTATACTATGTAAACCAGAGCCTGAGCACTTTGGCAGCGGGTATGCCTCATATGCAGCTTGGTTCTTTTATAAAGAGCAGGATGTCCGCATATCAGAAAACCGATACACGCGTGATGTAGAAAGAGAAGGACTTTGGTTAAATATTAGCACGTTAGCGCCGGTTGTTATTATTGGAACAGGTATTAACAATGATACATACGCAGTGGAGGGCGGACGCTGGCTAAGCGGCGCAAAATCTATGCTCCAGCTCCCCGAGGAACTTGTTATACCGGCAAGGTTTAAAGAACTGTATGAGCAATTAGTGAGAGTAGTGATGAAATACCAATTTACGGTACTATTTAAAGAAGAGATGGAAAAACCTTTACCATTTAAGGCAAGTATCCCAACCATTTTTAGAAAGCCACGGGAGTATTTAGTATGGGACGCCGTTTTTTATTGGGAAGATTAGAACCAGCTTGATGACTAAACACTTGAAAGAAGGGGGGAAATCATATGATACAAAAAGCAACAGCACAACAGGCAAAAGATGCCGCTGAGCTGGCACTGACGCTTTGGCCGGATAATGATTTAGAGACATTCATCGAGGAAATGTCAGAGCTGATTGTCCAACCGGAAGCAGTCATCATGTTAGCGTATGAAAAAAATGAAGTAATCGGCTTTGCCCAATGCCAGCTGCGGCATGATTATGTGGAAGGCACCAGCACCAGCCCTGTTGGATATTTGGAAGGGCTGTATGTAAAGGAAGAATACCGTAGGCTGGGGGTAGCGAAAAAACTGACAGGAGAATGCGAGAAGTGGGCAAAAGAAAAAGGCTGCAGGGAGTTTGCCAGCGACTGTGAGCTGGATAATGACGAGAGTCTGCAAATGCATATAAAGCTTGGATTTCAAGAGGCGAATCGGATTATCTGCTTTACAAAGCCATTATAAAATGAAAAAATGCGGTTTTTTGTATAATAACTGCATAAAATAATAGCAATTCATTGACATGATTGGAAACCAACCATACAATGAAGGTAGCAAGATTCATGCGTGATGGATCGAACAGCAGTACACAGCGACCGGGTGGCTCCCGGTCGTTTTTTCTTTTCAAGGCATGACCTGTTGTTATGATTAAACATGCTCCATACTTTTTATTAAAAGGCTCTGTTAAATAAGAGTGTTGATATTATGCCGAAAGAAAAAGCACCTAGTAGTCCTTTTCAGGCAACAATTATCTAAATGGCAAACTGAAGATATAACCAATATAAAAGAACAACTCTCGGAAGAAGAATGGCACTTTACTATTCAATGTCTTATAAACTGAACTTTGAGTAGGTGACGAATATGCCTCCATTCCAATATTTTTTGCTAATAAGATTGTTCTTTTCATATGCAATGGGTCACTTACAATAGTAAAAGTATTCAAGTTTTGCTCATTCGCAATTTCATAAGCGTATTTTAGATTTTCTTCTGTAATTTTTGATTTAGTCTCAATAAGAATATCTTCTGAATGAACATTGTTTTTAATAGCATAATCTCTTGCTACCTCGGATTCTGCATAGTCATCATCCTTGCCCTTGCCACCAGTAAAGATAATTTTTTCTACATAATCGTTCTCATAAAGCCAGATAGAATGATTTATCCTCTCACGCAAAACAGGAGAGGGTTTATCACCCCAGGCAGCAGCACCAAGTACTACAGCCGCATCAGTTTTAACTAATTGATTTTTGTTACCAAAAGACCAAATACTAATAGCTGAATAGCTTATGAAAATAAGAAAAACAACGATTATGGCAAAGGCTAATCTTAGCCCAAACTTTTTGGTCAATTCAAATCCGTCCTTTGCGATATAAAATTGTTTGTTATAGATATTTGACTTAACGATATGATGCAAACCTAATTTTTTCATAAATAGCCTCTGCTGATAAAAGACAATTATATAATAACAAAAACGAACTAAATTGAATTACTTTGAGGATAGATCAGGCGTTATACTTTGAATTTTGTTAGACATAAACTTTTGAGAGAACTTCCGCTTTTATTTGAGCGATTATTTGGGAAATAACTAACCTGCTAGAATTGCTTTACCATCGTATAGTAACTGCTCCCGGGAGGATAATCTTTTATTTCTCCAACGACTTGATAGCCATGTTTTTCATAATAGGAGCGTGCCTGAAATTCAAAAGTCGTCAGCAGTGCTTTTGTTGCGCCTTTCTCTTTTGCTATCAATTCCAATTGCTTGAGGAGACGGCTTCCTACTCCCTTGTTGCGGTAGCTGTTCTGAAACCAAAAATTATGGATTTCTACCCATCCCCAATACACATCGGCGTTTATGCCGCCAACCCAGACGTTATTGCTATCGGAAACAATGAGATTAATCGGCTGAACTCCGCCTTTCTTTCTAGCTTCCAGATGATAAATCGAATGCTCATTATTGAACTCCCTAATCATCTTACTTAAAAAATCAGCAAATTCCTTATTTGGATGTAAATCGATTTCAATTTGATAGTCCATTAACGGTCCTCCTTTTTAGGGCTACAATCTCCATGTTAAAAACACCGCCTGGTTGGCTGGACCAGACGGTGAAACGCAAGGTTTTTTACAGCATAATCCGAAAAAGACGATACAGCGTATCAACAAAACGGAATAAATCCGTAGCGTAGCGAAAGACGGCTAATCTTTCTTCACGCTTCTTTTTCATTTCAGCTTTAGCCTTCTGCATGCGTGATGGAAAAGGCACAACAGTACACCCCCTTTCGAAAAAAGGAGTCAGCTGGATGCTGCTGATTTATTGTAGCACGAAAAGCGGGTGCTAAAAATAGGCTTAAATTCCCCGGAGAAATACTTCATTTATCAAAAATAATTGATCAGAAAACGGGCAGTTCGATTTGAAAATACCAGTACCAAATTTTCCTGATAATGTATAATGGTTTTTGAGATGTGAAAAAAACAAAATATAGCGTTATTAGCAGCAAGGAGAATAAAGTATATGCCTTTCAGCCAGGAACTACAAGTAACAGAAAGCCCTGAATCAGGGGCAGTTTTTCGTAAAGCCTGGGAAGAAGTATTTGCTGGGCATTTATCGAAAAAAGAAAAGGAACAAATCTTTTTAGATCAATTTTTATGGCATGCATGCAGTTGGGGTGTTACAGCGTGTGCAACGGGAGAAGAGGCCGTCGCACTTTTCATGCAGCAAGACAAAGACAGATGTATCATTTTCTATCAATTTATAGATAAAGCATACTCGGTAGGGAATGCAAAGAATTTAGCGTTGACTGATTTACCATACGACTCATTTAATATGGACCGAAACGATCTGTATGTAATGGATGAGAAGCAGAAATGGACATTTGTTATGACGCACGAGGAACAATGCGGCCCATATTTTATTGCGCTGTAAAGGGGGAGAAACATGGCAAAGGTCAGGTTTGTTTTCTTGGCCCTGTTAATCAGTACAATCTCTGCAACACAGTTTCCGCAGCAAAGCAAAGCAACGGATTGGGCATATCGTTTTGTTGTCTGGAATGATACCATTTATATAATGAGCGAGGAATATGTGACAGAGGTAGGAGAGGAAATCGGACAAGTAACCAGCTACTCCGATTTGAAACCAAAGGGCGGCAATTTTTCAAACGCTTATCCAAAAGGTACAAAATATTATGCAATTAAAGGCGTAGAATGGGGGAAAGCTATTGCCGTTCAACAGAAGGATCATACGTATAAAAAAGCTTACAGTGACGGGATATACGAGTATAAAGAAGGAAAGAGAAACATCTTTTTGCCAATGGGTATTGCATTGCTTTTAGTTATGATTATCGGAACCATTCTCTTTGGTAATAAGGTTAGAAAATAAGAGCGGGGGAAATAGAAGTTGAAGCAAATAATCGAGTTGACAGAAGAAAATGTATCTTCCGAAGGCTGTTACTGCCTTCGGAGCAAGCCACAGTCCCCGGGCTATCTTGGAAAGAATGAATGGCTGCAAAATACTTTTGATAAAGGGCTGAAATATGTAAAATTGCTGGAGAACGGGAAACAGGCCGGATTCATAGAATATGTACCGATTGAGCATTCTTCCCGCGTTATTTACGGTGAAAATTACCTTGTCATTCACTGCCTATGGGTAGGAATTGCAGGGAAGGGATATGCTACAGCACTAATCCAGCACTGTATCGAGGATGCAAAACAGCAGAATAAAGACGGCGTTGTCGTCCTGACAAATGCCGAAACATCGTGGACGCCGAGCAAGGACATCTTTATAAAAAATCACTTCGTGGAAATTGACAAGGCACCATATGGATTCGAGCTTCTCGTCCATACGTTTCAAAAGGGAGTGCTTCCGCATTTCCCGCGTAACTGGGAGGAGCGGCTTTGCTATGAAGATATAACCATTATACGTACACAGCAATGTCCTTATTTGGATATCGCCACACAAAATATGATAGAAGCGGCAAATAAGCTTGGCATCTTGCCGGAAATTATTGATTTAAAATCCCGGGAGCAGTTACTAGAATACGCTCCAACTCCGTACGGGGTATATGGAGTAATTTTTAAAAACAAACTTATTAGCTACCACCGGTTAACGGTCCATTCCTCCATAAAACGTTTAAAAGAGCAGCTCATTTAAAGGGCATTTTGCTCTTTTTTCTTTTTAAACAATGCTAAAAGAGTATTCAAATATAGTTTAATAGCAAGTGTTTTTTGTAACAAAACTTTCCAAATAATCTTCCCAATGAGTAATCAAAGATGTATTATAAATATATGTTTAACTGAGTAGTATTTCTTTTTTTGTAAATTAATTCGAAGGGGTGCATGAGAATGAGAGGGTTAATTGAAAACAAACGAGTAGAACTGCCAAAGGAAGAAGCACTACAGCTTTTACAAGCCGGGAAAGTAGCACATGTTGCAACGGTTGACGAAGACGGCTATCCATATGTCATTCCGTTTGTGTATATACATGACGGGGGTAAAAAATTATATCTTCATATAGGAAATATTCGTGAGAGTCATTTCTGGTCCAACATTAAAAGTAACCCTAAAGTAAGCATTGAAGTAAGTGAAATGGGTGATTTACATCCGGGTAAGAAATATGCATGTCAATCAGCACTCGTCTATACAAGTGTTGTGTTATTTGGCCAAGTCAAACATATAACGGATGATTCAATGAAAGAATGGTTTTTTGACAGGCTGCTCGAAAAGTACGGTGACCCAAATTGGGAGTTTGAGAAAAAAGGGTATCCCATTTTACCGAAAATCGAATTATTTGAAGTAGATATTGAGAACATTACCGGCAAGGAAAATCTGGGAATGTACCATTAAAAATTCTAGAAAGGGTCACGTTTGCATTTCTGCTGGAGAAGAAAGCGCTTACGTGATCCCTTGCTTATATGCCCTCATTCATCTAAACGATTGGCATTGTTGAAAATGGCTTTTTGTTGTGTGGCACGGAAATATTACATATGAGTTCGTAGAGCACCAGCTTCAACTATTTCATTTAGCGCATTTTCAATTGCAGGTGTATGTTGAGATATAAGATTGATTTCATCAATAGATGCAACATCTAAAGTTATTGCCTTTTCAAGTGTTAAAAATAGTACTTTTTGTTCCTCTACAAGATATAGGAGCTCAAAACGTGAATTCAGTACTAGGACAGTTATTTCTGGGAATATATCCCGGTCTTGTAACGTATCAAGGATAGAATCAATTGATTTCACTCCTTCTATCTGATCCAAAACCGATAATGCGTCCTCTAATTTTTCCACAGAAGATATAGCTTTCATTAAAAAACCTCCACCAAATAATGTATAGATTGAATTCGTTTCATACAAAAGTACAAAAACCAGTGCGCTTTCTTTTTAATGCTGCATCGAAAATATCATTTCACCCACAATGAAAATATGAAAAAGTCACCGTTACCGTTACTTCTATAATTCAAAACCCAATTTCTATAATAGGGATAATAGCACACCTTTTTTAAAAAAATAACGGGTAAGATTTTCCTTCTATACTAATTATTTATACTTGTAAAAAATAAATAATGCTAATTACCAATAATCCCTCTAGTCAAAAGGGCTTAAAGAAGTTATACTCAAAAAGGCAAAAAATTCTAAAGGATGTAAAAAGGAGTAAAATTAGATGTCTATCACTAAAAAGTTATTATTGGGATTTATCACGATGATGGTAATTACTGTATTATCGGGGATAGGAATATATCTTCAAGTAATAAACATTGATCAGCAGTATGACAAAGCCTTATCAGAGGGGCTTCCCCAAATCTATGATACAAGTGATCTTGATCGATATATAGTTTTAGAGGGTTCACAGCTCCAGACCTATCTATTGGGAGATGTAGAGTCTTTGGACCATATGCGTGAAACAGAGGGGAATATTAACAAAACGCTCCAGTCCATAGCAAGTCAATATAATACAGAGAAGTCGAAGAAAGCGCTTGCTAATACGGAGGAAAAAGTAAAAGCTTTCCAAAAGGAAATAGATCACGTGGTAGACCTCAATCAAAATAAAGATGTTTTTGCAGCTGCTGCCTATTATACAGGGAGTTTACTTCCAGTAAGAGATGAGGTTATAGCAGCTTCGAATGAATTATCAGAAGAAATTAAGGTGTTTTTTGACCAAGCCCAGCAGGAGGCAGATAAGAGATCAAAGCAAGCATTTCTCATTGCCATTGGTGTAATTGTCTTATCGATTTTAGTCGGTTCTGCTATTGCCTATAAAATGAATAATATGATTGCAAAACCTCTCCGTGTGTTGCAAAATGCTGTCATGACAATTGCAGCAGGCGATTTAACGAGTGATGATCTTCAAATTCGTTCGAAAGATGAATTGGGGCAGCTGGCTGCTTCGTTTAATACAATGAAAAATACATTAAAGGGGCTTTTATCCCAACTGATGGATAATGCAAGGCATTTAAGTGCCTCTGCAGAACAATTAAGCGCCTCTACGGAAGAAGTTACAGCATCTTCTACTGAATTGGCCGTCCATGCCGAAGAAACATCTCATAATACAATGAATTCGGCTAAGTTCGCGCGTGAAAATGCTGTCGCTATGGAAGAAACCGCTGCTGCAGTAGAACGTATTGCAGATTCTTCCACGACTTTGCAGGATAGTGCTGCCGGTACTCTTTCCGTGGCCAATCAAGGGGCAGTAGACATTCAGTCGGCCGGGCAGCAAATGGATGCCATTTATGAGTCAACAAAGTTAACAACTGACCTTATTCAAAGATTAAGCAAACAGTCGGAGGATATTGAAAATATTTCAAAGGTCATTACGAGTATTACCGCCCAAACAAATCTATTAGCTTTAAATGCCGCCATTGAAGCAGCGCGGGCAGGGGAAGCAGGGAAAGGTTTTGCAGTTGTTGCAGATGAAGTACGGAAGCTAGCTGAGGAGTCAGGCCAATCAGCAGGGCAAATCGTGACGCTGACAAACGAAATTCAGGCAGATACAAGAAATGTGGAGCGTGCTGTACAAGAAAGTCTTCGTACAGTTGAAACTGGTGTAAACGTTATTAACAATGCGGGTGCTTCGTTCCAAAAAATCGTAAATGAAATTGATAATATGAAACTGCAAATTGAGGAGATTTCTGCTGTAACGGAGGAAATATCAGCTTCTGCAAAGCATGTATCGCAATCCGTAACAGAAATTGCCGTATCATCAGAAGCGACTGCAGAACAGGCAGCAAGCTCACAAGCTTCTTCCCAACAGCAGCTTTCCACATTACAGGAAGTTACGGCAGTTGCAAACGATTTAAGCGGCCAGGCTATAGATTTACAAGGGTTAGTGAATAATTTTAAGATTTAAATTCATACGTAAGTGATAATGAGCCTAAAAAACGCTCAGTCTATTGATTGAGGCATAAAGAAAAATGCTAGTCAAAGTTCTTGAATATTGAAAAGTGTCCCTTGGTCCAACGATTGGTACCAAGGGTTTTTTTGTATTCCTCCCATTCTCCCAATGCCTTTCTAGCACAAAAACAAACTAGCCGTAGATAGCAAAGTTCTTTACCTTCCCAATATATGGCGATGAAATTTTGGGAAGTGATAATACTTATTCATTGATAAGCATTAACTGGAAGGTTCATAAAAGAAGAAAAGGGAATGAAGATAGTAAGCTAGCTAGCTTGTGTTGAATAAGGGGGGGACCTAATATGTTTACAGAGATTACAATTAAAGCCATAGGCGGTTTGATCAGTTTACTTATTGTAATACGCCTGCTCGGTAAAAAAGAAATCTCGCAAGTTACACCATTTGATATAGTTTATTTACTTGTCCTGGGCGGCTTTTTGGAAGAAGGGATGTATGACAAAAATGTGACGATATTCCACATAGCCTATACGATTTTCCTATGGGGACTATTAATTTATATTATCGAAAAAATAACATTGAAATCTGAATGGTTTAGAAAGCTGCTGAAAGGAGAATGTACGGATTTAATAAGGAACGGAAAAGTAAATATAAAAGCCTTAGAGAAAAATAAAATAGAAATGGAACAGCTGCGAATTCTGCTTCGAAATCAAGGGTATTTCTCTGTGTCTGAGATAGAACATGCTACGTTAGAGACAAATGGAGCGCTCAGCGTACTGCCGAAAGTAAAAGAAACAGCTGTTACTGCCGAGATGTTAGACCTTAATCCGCCGGAAAATGAGCCGACATATTTATTCGTGGATGAAGGAGAAATAAAAGAAAAAGAGGTAATAAGGGCTGGAAAAACGAAAGAGTGGCTGTTAGCACAATTAAATAAGGAAGGGGTAGCGGATCCGGGTGTTGTCTATTACGGAGAATGGTCTGAAACAAGGGGTTTTTATTTTATTTATTATGAGAAATAGAAAAGGAGTACTCCTTTTCTATTTCAATGAGGCGAGTTCTTATTTTATTTATGCCTCCTGCTCTAAAGAACCGCTGTCAGTGTCACTTGACGAACTATTCATTAATACAACGCCGCCTATAATGAAAATAACCCCTAAAACTCCGCCTATGCTTAGTGGATCATCCAAGAAGACAATGCCCAAAACAGCAGTGAGAGCTGTGCCAATCCCTGACCAGATTGCATAGGCAAGGCTTAAGGGCAAATAGGCGAGTGATTTACCAAGCATATAAAAAGCCAATCCGTATCCTAGCACTACAATGATGGAAGGGGCGAATACGGTAAATCCCTCGGAAAACTTCAAGGAAAAAGTCCCAACTATTTCAGAAAGTATGGATATACTTAAATATACATAACCTCGCATATTACCCTCCTAGACCCCGCTATTTAACAAGGCAACCCCGCCGATGATCAACAATATCCCAATCGCCTTTTTTAAATGAAGTGCTTCTTTATAAAAAACAATCCCGACAAGTGCGGTTAAGGCTGTACCAACCCCAGCCCATATCGCATAAGCTACCCCCAGCGGAAGTTCTTTGAGGGCAAGCGAAAGCCCGTAAAAGGCAACCGCATATCCTGCAATTACACCAATTGAGGGAAAGAGCCGCTTAAAACCTTCTGTCAGCTTTAGCATGGAACTGCCAAATACTTCGGCTATAATTGCTATTGCCAGCCATAAAAAACCCATCTACTATCCCTCCTTTGTCTGAAAATAGTAGAGCAGTCCCTTTCCTGTTATTCACCGTTTTTGCTGCGAAAGCAATCGTCTATAAATCTAATTCACCTATAGCAATCAATTTATTGATGAATCCAAGGGGAACCATATTATATTTCCGTGTTATACGTTCATATATTTCTCTTTTACTATAATGTCTGAACGGTTTTATTTTATCGGGAAACCAAATTGAAGGCAAACGAAACTGCCTTCAGGAGTGGTCCAGAAGTCAGATGCAGTTTTCTCATTATATTCAGCGAATTTAAGACAATTAGAGAACAAGAAGCAATATAGTAGAAGAACCTATTTCCATACCATCTTATTTTTATTTTCTATATAATGGAATGATATAGAAAAGTAGGGGTGTAGAAATAAGAAATAAACGGACTCTATAGTAAGAAGGAGTACTTTGGTGAGAAAAACAAATATCACGAAATGGACTGCGCAATGGAATGAAGATTACTACAAGGAAAAGCTACTGCTGGAAACTATTTTCGAAGAGGAGCTGATTGATTTATTTCATATCGGCAGCACCTCGATTCAGGCAATCGGCTATGCAAAGCCAATTATTGATATATTGATGGTTGTAAGGAATATAGACAAAATAGATTTATATAACGAAGAGATGTCGGTTCTTGGCTATTACGCAAAAGGAGAGAATGACATTTCCGGCAGGCGTTATTTTACAAAGGGTGGAGATAACAGAACCCATCATTTGCATGTCTTCCAGGTAGAAAATGAACATATCGATATCCATTTAAATTTTAAAGCATATTTAAAGCAGCATCCTGACGAAGCGAGAAAGTATGGTGAACATAAGCTGCAATTGGCTGAGCGTTTTTTCGAAGACCATCATAAATATCAGCAGGCCAAACAGCAGTATACGGATGAACTGGTGAGAAAAGCAATGGACTGGGTAAGACATATGAAAGCAATCCAGATTGAAATTCGATAAGAATGAAAGTGTAAAGCTTGCTATGACATTGTATCCTCCCCTCTAAAAACATAGGCATTCTCCTTATTGACATATGTTTTTTCGTTTGTTAAGATAATTTCCAATAAAAAGCATACAAAATTCGTTGACGAGAAAGAGTAGTGTTTCATTTTGTTCTACAGAGAGCCGGTATTTTGGTGGAAGCCGGTGTGCAGATGTTACATGAAAATCCTCTCCGAGAAGATTGACCGAACGTGTGAGTAGGTCAATCCGGGTGTCTACCGTTAAAAGGAACGCGTATGATTGTACGTCGCTGAGTGCTATTGGAACGTTTTCAATAGAATTAGGGTGGTATCGCGGGTTAACCCCGTCCCTTGCTTGGGACGGGGTTTTTTGTATGCCTTTTATACAATTTTGTATAGGAGGAACACGACATGCAAGCTGAATCAAAGAAAGAAACAACAGTAGAACGTGAAATGAAAATCAGGAAACTGTGGGAAAAAGAACGAACGTTTGAAGCGACAGTGGAAAGCCGCAAAGATCAAAAAGCTTTTGTCTTTTACGAGGGACCCCCGACTGCCAATGGGCTGCCGCATGTAGGGCATGCACTGGGCAGGACAATCAAGGATGTAGTGGCCCGTTATCAAACGATGCAGGGATTCCGGGTAGAACGGAAAGCAGGCTGGGATACCCACGGACTGCCAGTAGAATTAGGTGTCGAGAAAGAACTCGGTATCTCGGGTAAACAGGCAATCGAGCATTACGGGGTAGAGGCGTTCATCCAAAAATGCCGGGAGAGTGTCTTTACGTATGAAAAGAAATGGCGCTCTTTTACCGAAGAGCTTGGCTACTGGGTGGATATGGATGATCCGTATGTAACATTAAGCAATGACTATATCGAGTCAGTCTGGAACATTTTAAGCCATGTCCATAAAAACAAGCTTCTGTATAAAGGGCATCGTGTTTCCCCGTATTGCCCGAGCTGCCAGACGTCACTGAGCTCGCATGAAGTTGCACAGGGCTATAAGGATGTAAAGGATCTATCAGCAACTGTAAAATTTAAAAGGAAAGATCACGCCGAGTACTTCCTCGGCTGGACGACAACGCCTTGGACATTACCGGCAAATGTAGCGCTTGCGGTGAATCCTGCATTAACATATGCCCGAGTAAAACACGAAAACGACATCTATATCTTGGCGAAATCGTTAGTCGAAAAAGTATTTAGGCAACCGGTCGATATATTGAGCGAACACAGCGGTAAGGAATTTGAAGGAGAAGCTTATCTCCCACCATTTGATTATGTAACGTTGGATAAAGGGCATGTAGTCGTTCTGGCCGATTATGTGACAGAGCATAGCGGAACGGGCATTGTTCATATCGCGCCAGCATACGGGGAAGACGATTATAAAACAGTGAAGCAAAACGGGCTATCCTTTGTGAATGTTGTAGATGCAAAAGGCTGCTATACAGCGGAAGTAACGGATTTAGCCGGACGCTTTGTAAAAGATTGCGATGTGGATATCATCAGGCTGCTTGCGGATCGCCAGCTGCTATTTTCAAAAGAAAAGTATGAGCATAGCTATCCACATTGCTGGCGCTGTGATTCACCACTTCTTTACTATGCGACGGACAGCTGGTTCATCGATATGTCTTCACAAAGGGAACAGATGCTTGAAAATAACGAACAGGTAACATGGTATCCGGACCATATCAAACAAGGCCGCTTCGGCAACTTCCTGGAAAACGCGGTTGACTGGAATATCAGCCGGAACCGTTATTGGGGAACGCCGCTCAATGTGTGGATCTGCGGAGACTGCGGGCATGAAGAAGCACCGCAGGGAAGAGCGGCACTACATGCTATGGCAAAAACCCCGGTTGGTGAGGAGCTTGAGCTGCATAAGCCGTATATCGATGAAGTCATCTGTGTATGCGAAAAGTGCGGCGGTGATATGAAGCGCACACCGGAAGTGATCGATGTGTGGTTTGACAGCGGGTCCATGCCATTTGCCCAGCACCATTATCCATTTGAAAATAAAGAGAAATTCCAGGAGCAGTTTCCGGCGGATGTCGTTATCGAAGGAATTGACCAGACGCGAGGATTTTTCTATAGTTTGATGGCTGTATCGACATTGTTTACAGGAAATGCACCATATAAAAGGGTACTGTCGTTAGGGCATGTACTGGATGAAAACGGACAGAAAATGTCGAAAAGTAAAGGCAATGCACTTGACCCTGTTGAATTAATGAACCAATTCGGGGCGGATGCGCTAAGGTGGTCATTGTTAGTAGACAGTTCTCCGTGGAATCCAAAACGATTTTCTACCCGGAACGTCCAAGAGGCAAAATCCAAGCTCGTTGATACATTGGATAATACATTCAAATTTTATCAGCTGTATGCCCAAATCGATGGTTTCACTTATGACCCAAACAATGCAGGTGAACGTTCAACAATGGACCGCTGGATTTTATCAAGACTCCACCATACGATGCAGGCCGTAACAGATCATATGGAGCAGTACCAGTTTACACAGGCGGTAAGGGAACTTGCTGCATTAGTGGAGGAACTAAGTAACTGGTATATTCGCCGTTCGCGTACGCGGTTTTGGGCAAAAGGGATGTCTTTAGATAAACGCGGCGCATTCAGCACACTGCATGAGGTCTTAACAAATATCAGCCTGCTGCTAGCACCGTTTACGCCGTTTATAGCAGAAGATATTTACCGGCAGCTTCATAACCGAAGCGTCCACTTGGAGAATTATCCGAAAGCGCAAAAAGATGTGATGAACACAGAACTTGAAAAAGAGATGCAGCAGGTACTAACAGTGGTGGAGCTCGGCCGGAGTATCCGAAATGAGCAGGCACTTAAAATCAAGCAGCCGCTTGCTAAAATGCTTATAACTATCGATGGGCCTGAAGTGGCGCATGAGCAATATAACGAAATCATCCGCGAAGAGCTAAATGTAAAAAAGGTCGAATGGCTGAAGGACTTTTCCGCATATGAAAAGGTTCAATATAAATTGAATTTCAAAACAGCGGGTGCGGCTTTCGGAAGACATGTCAACAGTGTAAAGGCGTATGTTACGCAAATGAGCGAAGCGGAAAAGAAAATGCTGCAGCTTGAAGGGTCGTTGAAAGTAACGAGTGGGGAGGAAGAATTTCTCCTGCTTACTGAGCATGTCGTAAAAGAATCAGTTGTAGAAAACCATTTCGCTCTCGCAGAAGAAGGGTCATGCCGCGTTTTGCTCGATACTAATTTGACAGATGAATTGCTTCAGGAAGGACAAATGAGAGAACTGATCCGCGCTGTTCAGGATGCAAGAAAGAAATGGGGCCTGCCGGTAGAGCAATATATCTCCATCAGCTTTTCTACAGATGAAGAATCTACAGAACTGCTTAAAAACCATGAAGCATTTTTACGGAAAAATGTCCTGCTTAATGAAGTTGCCTATCATACAGGCCGGCCAACTCAAAATTATATAGAGGCAGAAGTATTTAATCGGCCAGTACGTATTTATGTTGATCTACAAACGACCCAGTAAAAAAGAAGGTTGAGAAGATGAATTGGCAAATTAAGAAAATAGATAAGCTGGAAGCAGATCAGCTGGAACAAGACCTTCTAGAGAAAATGTCGGATATCTCCCATATTCTACACACCCAAAAATACGAGCACCTCTTCGTTGCAAGAAATGAGTATCATGTTGTAGGAATCGGAGTCGGTTGGGTGAATGAATTTCATCCAACAGCAATGTATTTTCGGATTTTTATCAGTGATCGAGCACAAGATGCTGATAGAATGGCAGATGCGATTTTTCATCAAATAAAGCTTGCGACTGTTCATCAGGATAAATGGATATGGGCTGGCTCGGAATCAGACGAATCGATGAGTACGTTTCTTATTCGGAATGGATTTCGATTGATACGTAAGACATACATGCCCACCCTGCAAATGAATGATATCCAGAAGCACTTCAAAAATGTAGAGAAAGCTGATAACTATATATCCTTAAAAGAGCTTCTAAATAATACAGAAATGAAACAGAGCTTTTTTACATTGTTAAAAGAGACATACACCGCCACTCATCAGGTAAATCCGGTCAATAACTATTCATTGGAAGAGTGGGAAGACATCTTATTAAATGATGCACCTGATCAAGAGCACAGTCTCATCAGCCATGATTATCATTGTATTGATGGCTTCATCATGATGCATCCGGTAGATAGCCGGCACTATGAAGTGGGATGGCTTGGAATAAGCGAGAGTACAGAGCCAACCCTGCTTCGCAGGCTGCTGAAAAAGCAGCTGGAAAGCTTATCGGAAAAAGGCGTAGCAACGCTGGCGCTGGAAGTGGATACAACTGACTGGCATGCGATGAAATTATTTAGCTTTATTGATGTTGAAACAGGTGAAGCATGGGAAACGTATATACTTCAATAAAGCCGTTTATAAACATGATTATGAGTATAGAAAAGGTGACTGAGAGGTGTCTTATGAACAAAAACACCTGCATATGTTGTGGTTATCAAACATTGGATAGTGATGGTGACTATGAAATATGTACAATTTGCTTTTGGGAGGATGATCCCTTTCAAAAAGAAGATGTGTATGCCACAGGCGCTAACCAGATACCTCTAATTGAAGCTCAAATGAATTATATTAGGTATGGCGCTTGTGAAAAAAGTTTTGTTGAAAATGTTAGAAAACCTAATTCCCATGAAAAAAGAGACCCTGATTGGAAAACTTTTAAAGATAATTTATATGAAGTGAAATTAGCGTGTAGAAAGTTTAAAGAAGGGACATATCATATTGCAGATTTAGAACGTAACTTATCTTGGATTGATGTTCCCAAAGAGCTAGCTAATATTGTTAGAAAAGCAGCGACTGATCTAGAAATGATTAGGTTTTGTACTACCGATTATAAGCAAAGAGAAGAAGCTATAGAGGTTATTGAGCTTTTGTTAAAACAGCTAAATATTTCGGTGGAAGCTCAGGATTAGTTAAAATGATGAAGTGTTTTAATTGATCAAATATTCCACAATCAGGCGCAATTATGTAGTTGCAGGCATATTGAAGAATAAGATGCTTAACATGGAAGTGAGCCACATATTTAAAGACAGAACCATTTTGTTAGTGGTTCTGTCTTTTAAGTGTTTGATAGCAGTTCATTCTCTTTTTTATAACAATTTTCTATTCTATAAAAATAGATCCGTTTTTTGATTCAACAGAAAGCGTATTAGCACCTTTTCCAATTAGGTTTGTCTCATACTTGAAATTTGGTAGTTTAATTTTCGTATCACCAGTAGTTTCTGTTTTTAATAGAAGTGAAACGGGTGCTTTTTTATATTGAATACGAATATCGCCTGAATTACTTTTTATAGAGACATTTTCTTGTTCAATAGCATCGGTCATTTTGATTTGTCCATCAATTGTCTCTATTTTATAACTAGAACCGGCACCTTCTTTAAGAAGAACATCCCCTGCATTAGATGAAATAAATAAATTATCAATAGTACTTTTATCGACTGATATATTGCCGTCTTTCGTAGAAAGTTCCGCATGTAGGATAGACACATTTTTTAGAGTAGCAGCACCTGACGATATATCCAGTAGAACTTTTTCCAGCATCAATTCTTTTATATCAAATTCTCCATCCACACTGCTAATTATGAGGTTTTTACTATAAGTCTTTGGCAGCTGTATAGTAATAGACGGTTTTGAACTTAAACTAATATAATCGTTCCATTTTTTCTTCTCTTGTTTTTCTTTGATGAAGAAGGTGTTGTTTTCCTCCTTGATCTTTAGCATATCCTTGTTTATTTTATGTCCCTGTAGCTTTACATGTATTTTGTTGTCAGGAGAGTCGATAATCGTAGTTTTGAACTCAACAATGTCTACATCAATAGTAGCAAACGCCTCAAAACTGCCAACTGATATTGTCTCAGGGGATTGCCTTGAGAAAAAAATTATGAATGTGCAAATCAATCCGAGCAGCAATAACATAACTAACATTTTTCTCATCATTATGTTAAATCCCTTATATGAATATTGCGGAATGATAAATAGGCAATGCCTACTCCCAGTAGTGCCAATATGAGAGGGATAAATAATACATCCATCAGACTGAAGGATTCACTTCCATTTGAGATTGTCGAGTTAATCAGAAAGGCAATGATAACGGCAGACGTGATTGTAGAAGCGGTTGATTTTTTTCGCATGCCGAAAAATAATGGAATTAAGGCGATGGCCCCCATCATGAGTGCGTTAGTGATTGTTTGTGGCAATGTTGCCAATAGATTTTGCATAGTGACTGTGCCTTCAAAAAAGCCAAGTGAAGGCTGTAAAAAATATGTGAGTATTTGAATGATCCAGATGCTAGTAAATAGGCTGCCCGTAGTAAATAAGAAAGTGAGCATCAGCTTCGCAAATAGTATTCTTTTTCGATGGATAGGGTAGGTAAATAATACCTGCATTGTATTTGTGCGAAACTCCGCGATGACAAGACGGGATAAAAGTACACTGCCGAATATAATGAATGTAATATTAGAAAAGATATAGACCGGAGTCATAAATTCCTGAAATGAACTCATTACATCTTCCGCTTCCTCCTTCGTTCCAAAGGAAATCAATAACACAAAGCCGTAGATGCTTATGAAACATAAGAAAAAGCCTTTGAAATAATGTACTAAACGATGCTTGCGCCATTCCAATTTCATTAGATTAATCATGTAGTCTTCCTCCATTTATCCGATTTACGAAATATTCTTCCAACGATTGATGTATTGTCTCAACCTTTTCTACATCCACTCCATGGAGTACTAAGCGTTTTGTTAAAATTGAGGGCTTTTCGTTTAATTTCTGAATATGCAAAACTGCGGCATTGATGACCTGTACCTCAGCATTGAATTCTTCTTCTAACAATTTTTTTGCTTTTGCCGTATCACTTACAACCATTTCAACCGTTGAACTGTGCTTTTCACGCAAGGAGTGCATCGATATTTCCTCAAGCAGTTCACCGTTGTTTAATATGCCGATCGTATCTGCAATAGATTCGATTTCCGAGACGATATGGCTTGAAATCAAAATTGTCATGCCATATTGCTGTTTTAGCATAACAAGCAATTCCCTTACTTCTTTAATTCCGATTGGATCTAGTCCATTAATCGGTTCATCCAAAATTAATATACGGGGCTTGGAAACAATGGCGCGTGCAATCGCCAACCGTTGACGCATACCGAGGGAAAATTCCTTTACCTTTTTCTTCTCGGCGGCCTGTAAACCGACAATCTTCAGTACCTCCTTTAAATGACTTTGGTCCTCATACCCTATATAAGCACAGTGGATTTGTAAATTTTCGTAAGAGGTTAGTTCCTCATAAAAAATCGGATATTCGATAAGGCTTCCTATATCTTTTAAATATTTATACGATGTCGCTGTAATGGGTTCGTTTTGAATATGAATTACACCTGAGTTTGGTTTAACTAAATTTAGCAGCATTTTCATAATCGTTGTTTTACCGGCCCCATTTGGACCTAAAAAACCATAGATTTCGCCTTCTTTAATGTTCATACTTACATGGTTGATAATTGGTGCATGTTTAAAATGCTTTGTTAATTGCTGTGTTTGAATAATATATCCCACAGATAAGACCTCCTGTTTATACTTGATTAATACCATCGTAAAAGACGAAAGTAAAAATAAAGTAAACAGGCAGGAAAGTGTACGTAATTTTTACATAATAGGTATGTCCTGTTGAGAAAGTTTGGTAGGATAGAGATAAAAAAAGAGGCAATCGTATGAAAGATAATGAAAAGATTTTAATTGTAGATGATGAAATCGGCATTTTAAAAATGTTGGAGCTTACCTTGCAAAAAGAACATTTTACACATATAACAACTGCATCTACGAAAAAGGAAGCAATGGAAGCTCTAGCGGAGAAAGATTTCGATATTATTTTATTGGATGTAATGCTGCCGGATGGTGATGGCTTTGCACTATGTTCAGCCATCCGTCAACAAACGACAGCACCCATTTTATTTATCAGTGCACGATCCAGTGATTTTGATAAATTAACGGGGCTTAGTGTAGGAGGCGACGATTATATTACAAAGCCTTTCAATCCGCTTGAAGTTGTAGCGAGAATACGTGCAATATTAAGGCGTCAGCACGTATATGGAAATAAAAATATACAAACTGAAGAAAAAAACTATGTATATAATACGTTCACATTCTCACCGGACCAAGCTTTGTTAACTGTTCATGGTGAAGCAATACAAGCTACCGCAAAAGAATTAGAACTTCTGCATTTCTTTTGCAGAAATCCGAACCGTGTATTTACGACCTCGCAGATCTATGAGCTTGTGTGGGGCGAAGATGTATTCGGTGAAGAAAAAACCGTTACCATTCATATCGCAAAATTACGTAGAAAACTCGGGGATAATACGAGAAAACCAACTATTATTGTAAACTTGCGGGGCATCGGCTATAAATTTACTCCACCAGCAGGGGATATTACATGAAAATCCAACAACGCTTTATTCAGCACTTATTATTAGGTTTTGTTGTTTGGTTAGTGCTTTTAGCCATTACTGTACCAATTATAATGGAGGGGATTTTACCTAAATTAGGGTACGGTGCAGAACAGTATGAATGGATTGTCATGATTATCATTGGTATAGATACAGTCATATGCATATTATGGTTTGGCTGGTACTTTGGCAGCCCGTTATTGCTGGTTTTGAAATGGATTGCACAGCTTGCGAATGAAGATTATTCACCTCTTAAAGAACGTGAAAAAATATATAACCGCAAAGGTAAGTTAAAAATGCGTTTCCGCTTATACCAGGAAGTGACTGTTCAACTTGACGATATGTGGCTGCAATTGCAGAAAGCAGAGAGTGAACGAGTTCAGCTGGAGAAAGCGAAGCGTGACTGGATTGCGGGTATTTCACATGATTTAAAGACACCGCTGACTTATATTAAAGGCTACTCTACATTATTATTAAACCCTGATTATAACTGGTCAAGGGAAGAACAGCGTGACTTTATACAGGAAATTGATGATAAGGGAACACATATGGAACAGCTTGTCCAAGACTTAAATTTAGCAATGCGCTTTGATGGTTCCGAAACTGTACCTATACGTAAAACAACAGAAGATATTGTAACGTTCGTCCAACAAGTTTTAGCTGATATTAGCAATGATGTACGCGCACAAATGCATCAACTGGAGTTACACACAGAACTAAATGATTTAACGATGGAATTTGATCCCCATTTATTAAAACGGGCACTGCAAAATATTTATTTGAATGCGATAATTCACAACGGAAAGCCTGTCATCATTAAAACCATTCTGGAAGTACAACAAAATATGCTAACAATACTTATCAAGGACAATGGGGTCGGAATGACAGAAGAAATACAGCAAAATTTATTTAACCGTTATTATCGCGGGACAACTACGGAACAAAAATCTGAAGGAACAGGTTTAGGCATGGCGATTGTGAAAAGTTTGATTAAAGCACATGAAGGTGTAATCACAGTGGAGAGTGCATTGCAGCAAGGTTCAACATTCACTATAACCTTACCTATTAAGAGATAATTTGAAAAAGGAAGTCAACTATATTACTATTTATGGAAAACGAAAAATATATAGGGGGTAATATGAAAAAAGGTATTATAGTCATCCTTGCAGTTGGAATTATTGCTGTTTGTATTCTAGTAGGACAACAGTTTTATAAGAAGGACCAGATGGAATACAGTCTGGAAACAGTAGAGGAAAACACACCGGAATGGGTTTTCAAACAGGAAATCCATGCGATGACACATCAAAAAGTATATGCAGCGGATAAATGGGGCGAGGTCATTGTGACAGAAGAACTCATTGATGCAATGATGCAAAAGCTAGAGGAGCAGAAGGATGACTTCAAAAATGCTTCCTTTTACGAGGAGACACTTACTGCTTGGAAGAGGGGAGATTTCTCGAATGCCGTTGAGGTTCATAATGAAATTTGGGCTTCACAGGACGGGACAATCGGTAAAGCTACAAGATTGTTAACACCTGAGGAAGAAAAGGAGTATGTGGATCGTCTGCTGGATCAGCAACGTAAGAGAGAGGAACGAGAACGGAATAGCCGTAAAATGTCGGACAAAGACGATGGCGATAAATAATAAAAAGGTGAAGGACGGGAGCATGGATTTCTCGTTCTTTTTGTTTTTCTGCTCGCTGTTTCATAATGGGAAATGACTAAATATTCATTCAGCAAGCCACGAATTATGATATGCTATAGATAGATAAAATTTCCAAATTAAGCGCTGCTAAATGATTATGGGAAGGTTAGAAACGTTTATAAAAACAGGGGGAATTATGTTGGAAGAGGCTTTACTATCACGCGTACAAAATACAAGACTGGCATTAAGGGCACAGCAGATTGCCATGATTTTCGAAGAGTTCGATACACAATGCATGCAGCTGACGCTTGAACAACGGATGGAAAAATATAATAAAATGCTGGAAAGCCCGTTCCGTTTTTTCCGTGGTTCGGCCTATTTATTTTACTATGACATGACGACAACTCCCTCTCTTTTCCATGCGCCAGATGAAAAACCGACATGGATTATGGGCGATATGCACATGGATAATTTTGGCGCATTCCAAAATGAAAAAGGAGAGATCGTATACGATGTGAACGATTTTGACGAAGGATATGTCGGCTCCTATTTTTATGATGTTATCCGTATGAGTATCAGCATTGGCTTATATATGGATGAGCAGCAAATCAATGAAGCCGAACAGAAGCTTGTGATCCAATCCTTTTTAAACAGCTATGTTAAGCAGCTTGCACGCTTCCAGAAGAAAAAGGATGATGCATTTACCCTTAGCTTCACAAAGGACAACACGAAAGGCCCTATAAAAAAACTATTAAAAAAACTGGAAAGCTGCCAGCGCTCCCATTTGCTTGAAGATATTACAGAAATACAAAATGGCAAAAGGGGCTTTATATGGAGTGATGAAGTTAAGCCTGTTTCGGCAGAAATCTATACAGCTATACAAGAAGCGCTCCCAAACTATATCATCAAGGACATCGCACTGAAATACGGATCCGGGACAGCCTCCATCGGTCTGAAGCGCTATTATATTTTAGTTGAAGGGCAGAAAGACGCGGCTGGGGAAGAGGATCTTGTATTGGAAATGAAGGAAGTACGAACAGCAATCCCGGCTTATTTCCTCTCATATTCAGAGAAGTTTTGGTCTGCTTTCGAGCATCAGGGAGCCCGTGTCGTAGGAACACAAAAAGCGATGCACCATTTGGAGGATCCGCATTTGGCTTATGTAACAATGGATGGGCAGGAATATTATGTTCGGGAACGTTCGCCTTATAAGAAAAAAGTTAAGCCAAAGCATTACAAATCAGTCGAGGATTATATCGTAACAGCGGGGATAATGGGGAAAATCGCGGCAAAAGTGCATGCAAGAGCAGATATCGATTACTCAGACGTGTTCACCTATCATAGTGAAGATGAGATTTTGAAACGAATTGACCTGCATCGTGACCTATTTGTAGAAAGCACGATCCTCCAGGCGATGGCATATAAAAAGCTTGTCTATACAGATTTTAAGCTGTTCAAGGAATGGGTGGCGGAGAAGGGAAGAGGCTTTTCTTTATCAGAAGATCTGTTGGAAAGTGGAAATTACTGAGTGTTAGACGAATAAGGGGAGAGATTATGCTGAATGAATATACAGTACTCCATCCTATTACAAAGGGATTTTCAAATGACCAAAAGTTTGTCGTACAGGACGGGGGTAAAAAAGTAATTGTAAGGTTGTTTGAGGGCAATCAGGAACGCCGGGAGCAGGAATTTCGGATATTACGTATGCTTGAGCGGCTTGGCGCCAATACGTTGCGCGCCATTAGTATTGAAGAAGGAAAAATGGTAACTTCTTTTATCGAAGGAACTGATGCAGAGGAGACCATCGATAACCTAACGGAAGAAGAGCAATATGCCATTGGCTGGGAAGTAAGTCGGGACCTTTTGAAAATTCATTCTATCAAGGCGGAGGAAAATACATGGTATGACTACCAGCTGGCTAAATACGAGAAATATGTGAAACGGTACCGGGAATTACCGATGGAAATAGTGGGAGACGAGCAGGTTATTCGCTTTATCGAGGAGCGGATTCCATTGATGAAGGAGCGGCCGAGTGTACTGCAGCATGATGATTTCCACCTATCGAACCTGATTATCCATAACGGAAAGTATGCTGGTGCCATCGATTTCGGGCGTTTTGACTGGGGGGATCCGGTATGTGATTTCATTAAGCTTGGGATGTTCAGTACGGAAAAAAGCGTCCCTTTTGCAGTTGGTTTGATTGAAGGATACCATAGCGGAAAACCACCGCAATTATTTTGGGAGCTGTATGCGCTTTATTTGGCCATGAACGTTTTTTCTTCTGCTGTTTGGGGACATATCCAAGGTAACGAAGAAGTGATGCTTCGCCATATCGAGCGCTTCATGCGAGATCACGAAGGCTTCACGAAAAGTATCCCAGCCTGGTACAAAGCATAGCAAGAGGTGAAAGCAATGATTAGAAAACTAGAGAAAACAGAGCCGCTGCCAATGGATTTACTGTTGCTGGCGGACCCATCGGAAGAGATAGTACTTGATTATATGGCAAGGGCACAGTGCTTTGTGCTGGAACAAAAAGGGGGTATAGTCGGCGTCTATAGCTTACTGCCGACTCGCCCCGGTACGGTTGAACTCGTAAATGTCGCAGTCGCTGAATCCGAGCAGAATAAGGGCTACGGAAAGATGCTGATTCAACATGCAATCGAAACTTCACGCAGCCAAGGTTACGTAACAGTCGAGCTTGGGACCGGGAATTCTAGTATTGCGCAGCTTGCCCTGTACCAAAAATGCGGCTTTCGAATGACCCATATTGACCGGGATTTCTTCGTACGGCATTATGAGGAGCCCATTTTTGAAAATGGCATACAGTGTGTAGACATGGTGAGATTATCGCTGGATTTGTAGGTAGAAGCTAGTAAGGAGCGGTTAAATAGTAAGGGGAGGTACTATGAAACGTTGGACGCCACTGGTTGTATTAATTGTACTTTTAGCAGCAGCGGGAGTTTACTATTATATAATTGTCGATGTGCAATATAATGCTTTAGAAGAATTTCATGATTTCCCTGTACCAAGCGAGGCAGTTCTGGATATGGAGAGAACTAATAGTAAACACTATATATGGAAGAAGTCCACAGGAACAGAGGTCCCGCTCAGTTACCGGATTATGCTGAAAAAGAGTGGGTGGCAGAGGATAGGCGGTGAGGGTCAAATTGTTTTTTATGAAAAAGGCGCACATTTGATCCATGTTGGTTTTCATAGAGAATACCTAGAGATAATAAAGCAAATAGATTAGCAGGGAAATTCTTTGATGCTGAATATTCCTATATTCATTTTATAATAAGATAGTTGTAACTCCCCGATACTCAAACGACTTATGTTTAGAAGGGAAAATTAGAATGAAGCAACTGTGTTATTCCATTATATTAATAGGGATATGCTTCATTTTATTGGCGGCATGCTCAAAAACTATATTTGATGGTGGACAGTATATACTAATTGAGAAACGTGTTGGAATGGACAATCATTATGAAGAATTCAACGAAGTGACAGAGCAAAAGAAAGTCGAAAAGGTGCGTGCAATTCTTCATAGTGCTGATTGGGAAAAGGCAAAAGTAGAGATGGAGCGTCATCCGGATTACCACTTTTTCTTTCAGTTTAAAAACCCAAATATTGAGGCAAAAGCAGTACCGTACGAACTTTGGGTAAGTCCTGATGGTGAGACTATTGAGCTAAGAAAGAACAATGAGTATGTGAAACTAAACCAAGAGGCGTCGTCAGAAACGGCTGAGATACTAATCGGTCAAATATAATAAGACAGCAAAAAATGGACCTCAAGTGCGAGGTCATTTTTATTTGAGACGTAATTATTTTATGTATTTATATCGCTTAATACGATATAATCGTCATATTAGATATAAAAGGAGTGAATAAGGTAGTGAAAAAACTAAACGAATACTTTACTTCGATTTATTATTACCTGCATCCGGAACATCAGCAGCAGACGATTACGCATCAAAGTGTGCGGATTTTACAGTTGATACAGAAGGAACCTGACGTTACTGTCAGAAAGGTTGCGGATGCGTTTCAAATTTCGCATAATACAGCTTCAGAACATATTAAAAAGCTTGAGCAGCAAGGCTGGGTCGTAAAGAAACGCTCTGAAAATGATCAGCGGGTTGTCAACCTGACATTGAGTGAGCAGGGATTGAAAGTTGTAAAGGAAAATACGGAGCTTGATGCGGAGAAACTAGCATTGGTTTTTGCCCGTTTATCTGTCGAAGAGCAGAAGCAAGTAGAAGAAGCATTTTATATGTTAAGTGAGGCAGCAAAAGATGTATACGGTCGTTAAGATAGTTGTTTCAGCTTGTTTAATAGGGGCAGTTACGGAACTCGCAAGAAGATATCCATTGTACGGCGGAATAATAGCTGCTTTGCCTTTAGTCAGTTTACTGAGCTTGGTATGGCTAAAAATACAGGGGCAGCCATCCGCCCATCTTCAGCAGTTCCTGCTAGGCGTCATCATCGGTCTGCCTGCAACGATTGCTTTACTTGCAGGTGTTTATATAGCCCTTAAACATAACGTGCATATCCTTTTCGCTTTTACAGTTGGTTTGATTTGCTGGGGAGCGTTCTTGGGAGTTCAGAAATGGATAGGGTTGTTGTTAAAAATATAGTGGGATTATGAAGGTTAGTATATAGGAAAACTAACAATGTATTTACTTATCCCTTATAATAAGGAAAAAAGAGTTATCTAGAAGGGAGACAAGCAATGCTGGAGAAATTAAAAGACCACTTTAAAGAGGCAGAACTAATATGTTCAAAGTGTGGAAGAATGGTTGAAGATGGTGAACGATTTTCCGTTACGTTAGTTAAGCCGTCGGACAAGCAAATGCCAGTCGGACAGCTAGATAAAATGCTTGCCAAGAGGGCTGTCAACATTTCATGCAGCGACTGTTCAGGAGAAGCTTCGTGATTTACAAGACAAGGCCGCAGCGCGGAGTACATTTTTTATTGGCACTTATGTTAATGCCTTTATTACTGCTGGCATGGGATTCTGTCTATATGAGAGCAGCGATTATGGTCGTCATGATAATCAATATTCTCGCACTTTTATAAATTATAAATGCATCATTGGAGCAGATTTTATAACGTTTAGCATATATCTTTTTCAGTTGAAATTATATGTAAAGCGTGCTGATAAAATACGCATCAAACAAATTATTTTCAAGCGTGCAGGATGGAAGACTAAATCGGCAGCCATTAAAATGAATGGAGGATTTCCGCTGCGCCTTGTTTCTTTTATGCCAGATACATTAATGGAAGAACTAATAGCTTTTTGTGAAGCGAATAACATTTCCTATAATAAAACGAAGGATTTTCTCCTGCTTGAAAAAATGTCCTCGGTGAGATGACCCTTTAAAAAGTGGTATTGTCTATTAATCGCATGGAATTGTCTATTATTATATAAAAATTGTCTATTAATCATAGAGAATTTTCTATTAACGCATTCATTTTGCCTATTATCGATCGGGTATTGTCTATTAATTGCTTCCAAACTATAAAAAGAGCTGCCAATAGCAGCTAAGTTTAATCAGCAGCTTCTATTATGGCAGCTTGAATTTTACATGACACACTGTTTTCTCAACAGCTGCAAAAAGCGCTGAAGCGGGACAGAAGGATTTTCCTTATGGGAAATGAGCTGTGTATCAATTACCGCAAACTCTTGAGGAAGCTCTTTGTATGAGAGTTCATAGTATTTAGCATATGTTTCATAAACTGCTTCGGGGAGCAGGGTAATGCCGAGGCCCGCAGCCACACAGCCGACAATTGCTTCCAGTGAGCCTAATTCCATCAACCTGTAAGATGTAATGCCTTCACACCGTAAATATTTCTCGAGCTGGAACCTATACGAGCAGCCGGTTTTGAAAACTAGAATTGTGGCAGATTCCAAATTGAAATCTGGCTTATCTTGCGGATAAATAAGCAGCATTTTTTCCCTAAACACGGTTTCTGCAAGAAGGCTTGTATGAACGATTGGTCCTGTGACAAATGCTGCGTCGATGTCAAACTGTAAAATGGATTCCACAAGCTGCTTTGTCGGACATGTCTGTAAGGAAAGCTCAACCAGCGGAAACTGTCTGTGATAGTCAGCCAAAATTTCAGGCAGACGAACAGCAGCCGTTGTTTCCATGGAGCCGATTTTCAAGGTACCTTTTGGGTGATCTTCATCCTGCATCGCATATTCAGCGAGATCAATTGTTTTAAAGATCTGGACAGCGTATTGAAACAGTTCCTCTCCCTTTGGTGTTGCAGAACATCCTCGGTTATGACGGTATAGTAACGTCGTTTTCAACTGTTGTTCCAGCTTATGTATCTTAGTAGTAACATTTGATTGTGAATAATTTAATCTTTCGGCAGCCTGTGAAATACTGCCTGATTCTACTGCATATTTAAAAGCCCGTAATGCCTCGATGTCCATCTACTCATCCTCCAGGTATTAATATTATTAATACCAAGTATATAATAAATGAATTTTATATTATATCTGAAAGTTGTTACGATAAGAAGGAGCTACAAAATAATACACAAACAAATGAACGGAGGATCAGTATGCTAGAGAAATGTAAATACCCAATCATCCAGGCACCAATGGCTGGAGGAATATCCACGGTCGCATTGGCAGCAGCCGTCAGCAAAAATGGAGGTCTTGGTTTTTTGGCTGCAGGTTATAAAACAGCTGGAGCTTTGGAAAAAGAAATATTGGAGATGGAGCAGATAGGCGTTTTATACGGTGTTAATGTATTCGTTCCGTCGAAAGAACCTGTCGAGCAGGACGTCGGCACATATAAAACATTGCTCGAAAAGGATTGGGACATGGAGCTTGAGCTGCCGGCATGGTCTGATGATGAATGGCAGCAAAAACTTACCTTACTGAAGCGTTATAAAGTACCCGCAGCAAGCTTTACATTTGGCTGTCCAAATAAAGAAATAATAAAAGACTTACAGGAACAAGGCATATATATCATTATAACGGTAACTGATGCTAATGAGGCACGCCTTGCGCAGCAAGCAGGGGCAGATGCAGTATGTTTGCAAGGCATAGAAGCAGGCGGGCACCGGGGATCATTTGAAAATTCGGACCTTCAAGAAAGCAGACCGCTGATTGATCTTCTTCGGGAAGTAAGAAAAACGGTGGAAATTCCTGTTATTACGGCAGGAGGCATAATGGAAGGGTGGCAGATAGCTGAACTTATACAGGCTGGCGCGGCAGCTGTCCAGCTTGGTACGGCGTTCATCTGCTGTGAAGAAAGCGGGGCCAACCAACTATATAAGCGTGCTTTAATAGAGCGCCAGTTTACGAGCACAAAATTAACACGTACTTTTACAGGAAGACTTGCACGGGGTCTCGAAAATGATTTTATGCACCGTTATGAAGCCGTTGCTCCAGCAGTTTATCCGACACTACATTTTTTAACTCAATCAATAAGAAAAAAAGCGTTAGCAAGCGAAAATACCCAGGCGATGTCGATGTGGGCTGGTGAAGGCTTTCAAAGAGTCCGGGCTATGCCGGTTAAAGAACTGATGGAGAAATTGGTGGCCGAGGCAAGTCTTTCGTAAATACGGTACTATTGAACACAAAGGTTTGTATTGAAACAGGTTGGAGCAGTTCCTATTAGTTTTATAGTGCGCCCGGTATTATACAATGAACTTTAAAGTAGAGATGCCGGGCCTTTAAATGACATATATTATGGTTGGCAAACTGGCGTTGGACAGGCAAAAAGGTCAGGAGGAGAAATAATGGAAGAAACAATGCAAAGAGCATTACTATTAAGACAGGAAGGTGATGTCAAGAAGTCCAATCAGCTTTTAGTAGAGCTGGCAGACCTCCATCCACATGATGCATATATCCAATATCAGACAGCATGGAGCTTCGATATACTTGGCGAGGAAGCAAATGCTGTTCCTCATTATGAGCAGGCGATCAAGCTAGGTCTGGATGAGGAAAACCTGCAAGGGGCAATTATCGGGCTCGGCAGCACATATCGTACACTTGGGCGGTACGAAGAATCGAGAGAACTGCTGAAGAACGGATTATCACATTTTCCGCAAAACGGTGCCATGAAGGTATTTTATGCGATGACACTTTATAATCTACAGGACCATAGCCAGGCAATGAATGTTTTGCTTAAAACTATTGCTGATCAGACTGTTGACAAGGAAATTCAAAGTTATAAAAAAGCAATAGAGTTCTATGCCGAGCATTTGGACGATGTTTGGGAATAGGGGACTGTACGTGAAAAAGCTATTGTTTGCGTGATTGCTTTTTGCAATGTTGGTGTTAGCAGTGAGAAGCATTTCGTGGAGAGGAGACTTCCTATATACCATTTATAGAGCTTGAGCTTCCTTCGGATAATCATTTTTTCTCACAAATCAACGACAATGAACATCCAATTGCCGATATTTTATATAAAGGAGAAAAAGAAGGCTATCAAAGCTGAATTTTCAGTTACCCTGTGGTGGACAGTAAACAATACGAAGGAAAAAGATAAAGAAATCGGTTTTCTTGTAGTTAGGACGATTCGTTCAACAAAGGTGCTTTAACATTGTTGGCCAAAATGAATAGGAAACTAATTTACCTCTGACTGGAGGAACCCCTATGGAATATAAACTATTAGAAAATGAAATAGATGAACTGGTCCAGCTTTATACAAAAAACAATTGGCCGTATCACGGAAATAACCAGGTGTCGGAAGAATCCATTCGAAAATTCTTTCACGAAGGATACTATCATAAGGACCGCGAAACGTTTTGGATAATCGATAATGGCATGAAAGTTGGGCTTTTATTAATTCATGATATTGACGATACAATCCCGTTGTTTGATATACGGCTGGATGAAAAATACCGGGGCCAAGGCTATGGCATGCAGGCGCTTAAATGGCTGCAGGACTATCTTTTTGGGACAAAGCAAAAAATCCGGGTGGAAGGCTATACAAGAGCGGACAATCTAGGGATGAGGAAATGCTTTACTAGAGCCGGTTTTGTAAAAGAGGGGTACTTGCGGAATGCCTGGGAAAATGCGGACGGTACAATTTCCGACACGGTACTTTACGGGGCGATAAAGGAAGACTGGGAGAATAACCGGCTGACACCAAGTAAAATTGATGCCGTACCATATTAAAACAAGCGTATTCCGAATGGCCAACGGAATGTACAGGTCATTGCGGAAACGCTTTTTATGAAAAAACACTTTACTCTTGCACTGAAGGAATGAATCATTTATCTCCGTCTGTAAGCCAATCCCTTTTTAAATAACTGTAAGTAACGATATCTTCAAAATGGTCGTAAAGCCATTGTCCGTCACGTTTTATGCCTTCTTCGGCAAAGCCCAGCTTCACGGGAATTGCGATGCTTTTCGTATTGTTTTTTGCACACTGTATTTCGATACGATGAAGAGACAGTATTTCAAAAAGGTAGTTTATCAAGGCTTTTACACTTCTCGTAATGATACCATTTCCCTGTGCATCTTCCGCTAGAAAATACCCAATGCTTGTCGCCTTGTTTTTCCAATCAATATAGTGGAGAGCAATCATACCTACCAGCTTTCCTTTATACCGAATACCTGCATCGAACCCGTTATTGTCAGCGTAGTTATTTAGCCAAATGGGAATAATCGGTTCAAAATCTTCAGCCGAGGTTCTCTTATCCACCCACAGAAGCCATTGACGCAAGTACTGTCGGTTACGATCAATTAATTCAAATAATTCCTCCTTATGATGCTGCTGCAGCAATTCCATTTCAATCTCTTCATCTACTTTAAAAGAAAACATAGAAACCCCCATTAACATGCTATTATACTCTTACTCTTTATCCTCGTAATATACATATTTTTGTAATTTACTAGATCTATTATAAATAACTCACTACAAATATCCCTATAATAATACTATTTATAACAAATAGAAACAAAAAGTGGAATTAAGTTAAATGTCTGGTATATTATTAAATGTAAATTTAAGTATAAGTTTTATATTTTTTATGTAAAATTGTCTGTAGGAAATAAATGGCGGTGTTTATCCGCAGAAGAGGGTTGGCAGTGGAGAGGAAATCAAGAATGTCCAGGAGAGTTCGCTCTAAGAAAAAGACATTAAAGTTTACTTTAGCAGTAGCTATTTTATTGTTTCTAGTCATTTCAAGTTTTGGTATTTACACATTTGTGAAAGCAAAAAATGCTTATGACCGTTCGCAGGTCGATTTAAATAGAGAGGGAGGCAAATCCAATCTCAGGGAGGAGGAAATTACATTTAGTGATCCTTTTTCTATTTTATTATTAGGTGTCGAAAACTATTCAAGCGGAGATAAGAGCGGCCGGGCCGATACTCAAATCGTTATAACGATCGATCCTTCAACATCTGAAATTCATATGGTGACAGTACCAAGAGATACGAGAGTCAATATTGAAAACGCAGGAGAGTATTCAGGGATACATAAGTTGAATGCAGCGTATAACTACGGAGCAATTACAGGTTATGGAGCAATCAAACTTCAAGTAGAGACCGTTGAGAAATTCCTTAATATTCCGATCGATAATTTTGTTGCTGTGAATTTTGATGGGTTCCGTGATATTGTGGATGCACTCGGTGGCGTGACAATTGATATAAAAGAGGATTTTTGGGAAGAGAACTTTTACGATCGATCCAAAATTGAATTCAAGAAAGGGACAGCCCATTTGAATGGCGAAGAGTCACTCGCTTTCGTGCGTATGAGAAAACTGGCGGTCAATGCTGCCTATTCGCGTGAGGAAAGACAGCGGCAGTTTTTAACAGCGACAATCGATCAGGCAATGTCTGCAGGCACCATATTTAAGATTGGCCAAATCACTGATATTTTAGGGGATAATATAGAAACAGATTTAACAGCCAAGCAAATCTATGCATTGCAAAAGCAATTCTCAAAATCTGAGGATTTATCAATACAAACTATAGATATCAAAGGGACAGATCAAATCATCGATAGGACTTCGTATTATATACCAGAGGAAGAAAGCCTTGAAAGTGTTAGTGCGGAATTACGCAGTATTTTAAAGCTGGATAATGACGGTGGCTTTATGACAAATGCAGATTTTATTAATTATTAGCTAATTGTTGAAAGGGCAGAGCTGAAGACTGTTTAGGTTCCAGCTTATATATGCCGGCAAATTTGTTGCAGAAACAGCGGAACTGAGACATACACACAGCTCCAGGCTGCCTTATCCAGCAGTCCTTTTCCTTCTATTGAAGGGAAAACACATTTGAGGAGCTTGTAGAAAACGTTGATAAGGAAAAAAATCGTTAGTCCTGCTCTTCAATCAGTACATGAATCGTATAGTAAAAATAATTAAATAGCCTTTAATGAATCTGCAAAACAAAGGAGCAAGCAGTTATGAAATCAGCTGTAATTTTCGACATGGACGGTACGTTATTTCAAACAAATCTTATTTTGGAGCCGGCGCTTGAGGCGACTTTTGAAGTATTACGCAGTCAAAACCTATGGACGGGTGATACGCCGATCGGTCAATACCGCGACATAATGGGAGCTACGTTACCGGAAGTTTGGCAGGCGTTATGTCCGAATCATTCAGAAGAAGTCCGTAAGAAAAGTAATGCACTCTTTCATAAGCAGTTGATCCAATTAATAAAGAGTGGAAAAGGCGCTCTCTATGATCAGGTAGAAGAAACACTAGCACAGCTACACGGCAAGTACCACTTGTACATTGCAAGCAATGGCCAGGTAGAATATTTGAAGGCAATTGTAGAGAAGTACAATTTAGAGCGCTTTATCGAAAAAACATATAGTATTGAGCGTATTGACTCTGGGAATAAGTCGGAGCTTGTGCAGCTGGTTAAAACAGAAAATGAGATTAAACGGGGCTTTGTTGTTGGTGACCGGGCATCTGATATCAAGGCGGCGAAAGATAGTGGTTTGATATCGATTGGTGTTCGCTTTGATTTTTCACAGGAAAATGAATTAAAGCATGCGCATTATGTAATAGAGTCACTACCAGAAATCATGTCGATTGTATAAATGGAATAACAAGACAGAAAATGCTTATCAAGCTATGTGCTGATAAGCATTTTTTCGTTATTCAGATTTTCTTTTTGTAAAGAGTTTATCAATTCAGGTTCAGAATACCATAGTGGAGTAAATCTTCGTAACGGTCGTCTTTTCTTATATGATCGAGAAGAACGCCTTCTTTTTTCATGCCCAGCTTTTCCATTACTTTTCCTGAGGCTGGATTTGAAGCAAAGTACCGCGCGAATACTTTATGAAGCCTTTTTACTTCAAAGGCAAAATAGATTAGCGCTTCCGCTGATTCTGTAGCAAAGCCATTCCCCCAAAATTCTTCACCGATCCAATAAGCGATTTCACCGTTGTTATAATGATGGTTATGACTAAGGGCAATGGCACCGTATAATTCGCCGTTTTCCTTGTCCGTTATAGCGAATTCATAGGATCTCTGCTCCTCGAAATTATCCAGATGCCGATCAATCCAACTCAAGGCATCCTCTACATTGTACGGAAAGGGGAGATACATTGTACTTTTGTAAATATTGTAATTATTACACAGCCTGGCAACATTCGGAGCGTCAGCCTTTGTGAAAAGTCTTAATTGAAGTCTTTTGGTTGTGATCGTTTTACTATTATCATCATACAGCATAAAATGTTGCCTCCATATATTCGATTATTCACTTCTTTGAATCTGCCAATGATCAGAAAACAGCTTAAGAGGAGCAAGGGAAAATAAAGGATTACTTGATAAAGAAGTCAGAAAAACAGCTGGAAAAAGGTGAGTAACGATTTCCTAATTATAATCTAAATATTTCCAATAAGATACCAAAGAATTAATTTTATAACGGCTAGCAAATACGTTCCTTATGTATATATAAAAAAAATAAGCAGTAAGGAAAAGAACTGGTGAAAAATAATACTTTTGTTAAAATTTTCACAATATTCAGATTGAATAATGAATCAGATGCTAAAACCTAATTATATAGGCATATATAATCATTGAAATGGTATTTCAAAATTATAATGATGCAGGAAAATATTATTTAAACGACAAAAATGTATACATTAAGCAGAAAAATAAGTAAAAAGTGATGGAAAATTTGAAATTAATAGAATATATTGTATATAGAGATAGGCGACTATCTCGGTTCAAAAAAATTGAGGGGGGTTTTGAATGGGGGCATTTAGTTTACTTCGGTCAGAGCTTCAACGGCTGATCGGCAATAAGGCTCTGCTCTTTACACTGATTGGTGTGCTGCTAATTCCGATTGTGTATGTAGCAGTATTGTTGTCTGCGAAATGGGGACCGTATGACAACATGGATAATCTTCCGGTGGCTATTGTTAATAGTGACAAAGGCGCTGTATCGGATGGGAATCCAATCCATGTGGGAAATGACCTGGTAGATACGCTAAAGGGTAGTCCGACACTCGGCTGGCACTTTGTCACAAAAGAAGAAGCGGATGCCGGATTAAAAAAGAATAACTACTATATGGTAATTGAAATTCCAGAAGATTTCTCACAGAAAATTACGACAGTGTTGGATGCGGAACCTCAAATACCCGAAATCCGCTATATTAAAAATGAGGGTATGAACTTTATGGCTTCGCAAGTAACAAACAGTGCGGTCGAGCGCATTAAGGAGCAGCTTGGGGATAAAATTACGGCAACATTTGCTTCTACAGTGTTCGGCAAATTTCCAGAAATAGCGGAAGGATTTATGGCGGGAGCAGATGGTTCTCAGCAAATCCTGGATGGAACAATCGCTTTGTCGGAAGGTACTGATCAAATTTTAACTTCCTTGACGGAAAAGGCTCCCGATATTGAACGATTGGCCACTGGGGCAAAACAGGCTGATACCGGCGCAGCAACTTTATTACATGCTGTTGACGGTGGCACAGGCGATATTAAGCGTTTAGCAGACGGTTCTGGACAGCTTGCCAAAGGTGCTGGTCAGATCGGAACAGGATCTTCACAGCTTGCGACTGGGGCAAAATCGCTTGGTGCGGGTGCTAATCAGGTGCTGACGGGCTTGAATGATTTAAAAGGCGGTCAAAATCAAGTGCTTGGCGGTCTTCAGCAATTACAGGGCGGTGCTCCGCAAGTATTACAAGGAATCCAGTCAGCTCAGGCTGGTTCTGAAAAGTTAGTAACGGGCTTACAGACAGTCCAGCAAGGTACGAGTGCTCTTGATACGAATTTGAATTCGATCGCAACACAAGTTTCGGCGCTGAATAAGTCAATCCCAACACTAACAGGTGGGATCGATGGACTGGGGACTGCAGCAGGCCAGTTAAACCAATTGGCAAAAGCCATCGCTGGAGCGAACAGCCAGCTCGCACAAACGCAGGAGTATCAGCAATTATTAAAGCTTGCTGAAGGAATCAGCTCAAATCTTCAAGGAATGAAGGAAAATGTCGGGGCATTACCAAAGCAAGTCGAGACACTTTCTGGAGGGTTGACACAATTGGCAGGCGTAGCAACACAGGTGAACCAAGGTGTTGGCGCAACTGTTGAGGGAAGTCAATCATTAAATCAAGGGCTGGGCCAATTAGTAGCCGGTCAAACATCTGTTGTCGGCGGCATTGATCAGTTAGTAGCAGGTCAGCAGCAGGCGGTAGCAGGCGTTGATAAGCTTGTTGCAGGTCAGCAGCAGGTAGCCGGGGGAGCAAATTCTCTGGCAGATGGGGCTGCAAAATTAAATGCAGGTGCATCGACTTTTGTAAGTGGTGCCAACCAAGTAGCGGCAGGCAATACGAAGCTTATGTCATCATGGACGACATTACGCAATGGTATTGCTGAGCTGAAGGCAGGAACAGCACAAATCAGCAATGGGAATGCAACGGTGGCATCCGGCTGGAATACGTTAACAGACGGTGTGACACAGTTAAATGATGGTACGATTCGTCTGCAGGATGGGAGCAAAGAACTGGCAACCGCTTTAGCAGGCGGGGCAGAGGAAGTAAGTGCAGTACAGGTGTCCGAATCAAATATTGCAATGTTTGCAAGCCCTGTAAAGCTGGTAGGCGAAAATGTAAATCCGTATACGTATTATCGTGATTCTACAGCTCCATATATTTTATCGCTGGCATTGTTTGTGAGTATGCTGATTTTATCGTTCTTCATTGATTTTAAACAGCCGGCGACAAGTCCTTCTTCAGCTATCAGCTGGTATATTAGCAAGTGGCTGAAGCTGGCATTATTTGCGGTACTGCAGGCTTTACTCGTATCCCTATTTGTATTAACTGTCCTTCAGCTATCAGTCACAAATATTCCGCTCTTTATACTGTTCGCTATTTTTGTCAGCTTAACATTTATGACGATTATTTTCTTCCTCGTTGCAGTGGGCAATAATATCGGACGTTTCATTGGATTGGCGTTTATCGTCCTGCAATTATCGATTACAGGATCGAATTTACCAATTCCGATGCTGCCTGAAAATATGCAGGCCATCAGTAAGTTTTTACCACTTACGTACTCGAATGCAGGGTTCAAGGCGATCATTTCACTTGGGGATACTACCTTACTATCGTCTAATGCTTTAGTGCTACTGATCTTCTTGGTCGTATCGTCAATCTTGGCACTCGTTGTATTCTTAATCAGCTTCAAATCGTTCTCTTCGAATATTAATACTCCCGAAGCACAAATTTAGGAAAATAGCTCCAAAGACATAAAGTCTTTGGAGTTTTTCTCTTCTAGGCAAGTAGATAAAAGGCTGGAAACTATTAATTTTAGTAAATTGGGATAATTGAAAAGAATAGTTGTAGAATAATTGAGACTTATTATGTACAATAAAAACGTGGTAATTATCTCGAATGGAGGGTTTTTATTGAAGAAACGTAAGTTATTTATCACAGCAGGCGCTGTGACAGCCAGCCTAGTAGCTGTTACTGGAGTATCAGCGAACACAGGGTTTACAGATGTGAAAGAAACAAATTCTCACTACGAGAATATTCTTGCTTTACAAGAAGCTGGAATTATTAAAGGATATTCAGATGGTACTTTTAAGCCAGGACAAGCAGTTACACGCGGCCAGGCAGCTAAGATGCTTGTAGGTGCATTTAAATTAGAAAAAGGTACGGCAAGCTCTCCGTTTACTGATGTAGCAGCTTCAAATGAATATCATGATGCTATTCAAACATTGGCAAGCCAAGGGATTATTAAAGGATATTCCGATGGTACATTCAAGCCGAACCAGGCGATTACACGCGGCCAATTCTCTAAAATGCTGACAAAAATTCTAGATTTAACTGGTGAAGGAACAGTACCTTTTAAAGATATTTCTACTGGGCACGAATACTATAACTCAATTGTAGCTTTGTATGAAAATGGACTGACAAAAGGTACATCTGCTACTACATACAGTCCTTATTCGAATGTAACACGTGGTCAGTTTGCATCATTTGTTGTTCGAGGTTTAGATTGGGCTGAAAAAAATACACAACCGCCAACAACTACACCTGAAGAAGAAGCGTTTGATTTATCAATTCTTCATGTAAATGACACACATGCACATGTGGAGGCTTTCCCGCAATTAATGACAGCAGTGAAGGAAGAACGCGCTCAACATGAAAACTC